>NZ_JAXAVU010000009.1:0-882764 GCF_033949975.1 Lentzea sokolovensis | reverse complement strand
CGCAACAGGCGTGCCATCTACCCACGCGTGGCGTAGACCCCGGCTTTTGATCAGATTGGCGGGGTCTGGGGCGGAGCCCCAGGAATCAACCGCCACACACGCCCGCAAGGCGACCCACCTACGAACACGAAACAGGCACCCGCCAACGCAACAGGGAGACAACCCACCCCAACGAACGCGCAGCCCCGTCAACGCTCCAACGTGCGAACCCGCCGAGTCGCCTCAGCCCGAGCCGCCAACTCCGAATCCCCAGGAAAATCCACCCGAACCAACGACAACCCATGCGCAGGGGCCACAGTCACCCCACTGGCCCGCCCAGTCAACGACAACAACGACGAAGGCCACTCAACAGCCTTCCGCCCCTCCCCAACAGCCAGCAACGCCCCAATGAGCGACCGAACCATCGAGTGGCAGAACGCATCAGCAGACACAAACGCCGTGACCACTCCATCAGTCTCGGATCGCACCAGCTCAAGCCGCTGCAGTTCCCGGATGGTCGTAGCCCCTTCACGCCGCTTGCAAAAAGCGCAAAAGTCGTGCTCCCCCAGCAAAAGCCCAGCGGCAGCGTTCATCGCGCCAACGTCCAACGGACGAGGCCAGGCCAAGGTGTCCAACCGCCGCAACGGATGCGCTCCGAAGTCAGCATCCGAAACCCGGTACTCGTAGTGCCGCCGCAACGCAGAAAACCGAGCGTCAAAGGCAACAGGCACCACCCGAGCACCAAACACCCGAACGTCGGAGGGCAACGCCCGGGCCAACCGCTTGGGCAGCCCGGCAACATCAACAGACTCAGGCAGATCAGCGTGCGCGACCTGCCCAGACGCATGCACCCCGGCGTCCGTACGCCCAGCCACGGTCAGCGAGACGTCCTCCCGCAACACCATCGACAGCGTGTCCTCGAGAACGCCACAAACAGTCCGCCGCGAGGGCTGCCGAGCCCAGCCGGAGAACTCGGTCCCGTCGTACCCCAGGTCGAACCGCACACGAACAAGCCCGCCGCCCCCAGCAAGGGGAGCGGCGGGCTCGTCAGCGGTCGAACCGGTCAGGACTTGTCCTTCGACTCGTCCTTGGCCTCGTCGTCCTTCGCCTCTTCAGCCTCAACGGCCTCAGCGGTCGGCTCGCCGTCAACCTCGACGGCGTCCTCTGCCTTGGTCTCGTCGGCGTCAGCCTCGACGACAGCGGCCTCGGCCGGCTTCTCGTCCTTGGCGAACTTGGTCTTGCGCGCAGCCTCGGCCTCGGTGGAGACGAGCTTCTGCTGCACCAGCTCGATGATGGCCATGGGGGCGTTGTCGCCCTTGCGCGCCAGCGTCTTGGTGATGCGGGTGTAGCCACCGGAGCGGTCGCTGAAGAACGGACCGATCTCGGCGATCAGCTTGTGCACGACGTCCTTGTCGCGGATCACCTTCATGATCTCGCGACGGTTGTGCAGGTCGCCGGCCTTGGCCTTGGAGATGATCTTCTCGGCGTACGGACGCAGCCGCTTCGCCTTGGCCTCAGTGGTCTTGATCCGGCCGTGCTGGAACAGCGCCGTCGCCAGGTTGGCGAGCAGCAGCCGCTCGTGCGCCGGAGACCCACCGAGCCGTGGGCCCTTGGTAGGGGTGGGCATCGCTTGCTCCTGTAGTAACTAAAAGAGATCCTCTAGCTCTGAATCAGAGCGTCAGAGCTGCTCGGTCTCCGCGTAGTCCTGACCGTCGTCGTGAGTGTCCAGGCCGGCGCCGGCACCCCAGCCGGTGTCACCGGCGTGGTAGTCGGCAGCGGCGGCGGACGGGTCGAACCCAGGAGGCGAGTCCTTCAGGGCGAGGCCGAGGCCGACGAGCTTCATCTTGACCTCGTCGATCGACTTCGCACCGAAGTTGCGGATGTCCAGCAGGTCCGCTTCGCTGCGCGACACCAGCTCGCCGACGGTGTGGATGCCTTCCCGCTTCAAGCAGTTGTAGGAACGGACCGTGAGGTCCAGATCCTCAATAGGCATCGCGAACGCGGCGATGGTGTCAGCCTCGGCCGGCGACGGGCCGATCTCGATGCCCTCGGCGTCGATGTTCAGCTCGCGAGCGAGGCCGAACAGCTCAACCAGGGTCTTACCCGCGGAGGCAACTGCGTCCCTCGGAGTGATCGAGGGCTTGCTCTCCACGTCGAGAATCAGCTTGTCGAAGTCCGTCCGCTGCTCGACACGCGTGGCCTCGACCTTGTACGTCACCTTGAGAACCGGCGAGTAGATCGAGTCGACGGGGATGCGGCCGATCTCGGCGCCCGCCTGCTTGTTCTGGACAGCCGGGACGTAGCCGCGACCGCGCTCGACGACGAGCTCGATCTCCAGCTTCCCCTTGCCGTTCAGGGTCGCGATGTGCAGGTCGGGGTTGTGCACGGTGACACCGGCCGGAGGCACGATGTCGCCCGCGGTCACCACACCAGGGCCCTGCTTGCGCAGGTACATGGTCACCGGCTCGTCCTCTTCGGACGAGACGACGAGCTCCTTGAGGTTCAGGATGACGTCGGTGACGTCCTCCTTCACCCCGGGAACCGTGGTGAACTCGTGCAGCACGCCGTCGATGCGGATGCTCGTGACAGCAGCACCGGGAATCGACGAGAGCAGCGTGCGGCGGATCGAGTTGCCGAGCGTGTAACCGAAGCCCGGCTCCAGCGGTTCGATGACGAACCGGGAACGGGTCTCGGAGACCGCTTCCTCGGCGAGCGAGGGGCGCTGGGAAATCAGCACTGGGTTCTACCTCTCAGACAACGACGCCCGCTATTTGACGCCGTCAACAACAGCCAGCCACGAGGACCGGCAAACGCACTCGGCACACCCTTCGCGCCGATGCGGGACCCGACCCGAGCCACCGTCCACAGTGTTCGATCACTGGGGAGACGGTGGCTCGGAGAGGATCACTTCGAGTAGAGCTCGACGATGAGCTGCTCGGTGACAGGCGTGTCGATCTGCGCGCGCTCGGGCAGCTGGTGCACGAGGATGCGCAGGTTCGAGGCGACGACCTGCAGCCAAGCGGGAATCGGGCGGTCACCGAAGGACGCGCGAGCAGCCTCGAAGGGCAGCGTCGGCATGGACTTCGGCTTCACGTCGATGATGTCGAACTTCGACACCTGGTAGCTCGGGATGTTCACCTTGTGGCCGTTGACCAGAAAGTGCCCGTGGCTGACCAGCTGGCGAGCCTGGCGACGCGTGCGGGCGAGGCCCGCGCGGTACACCACGTTGTCGAGGCGAGCCTCGAGGATCTGGAGCAGGTTCTCGCCGGTCTTGCCGGGGCGACGAACCGCTTCCTTGTAGTAGCGGACGAACTGCTTCTCAAGGACGCCGTAGGTGTAACGAGCCTTCTGCTTCTCCTGGAGCTGCAGCAGGTACTCGGACTCCTTGACCCGACCGCGGCCGTGCTGGCCGGGCGGGTACGGACGGCGCTCGAACGCCTGGTCCCCACCGACGAGGTCAACCTTGAGGCGACGCGAGATACGCGTCGCAGGTCCCGTGTAACGAGCCATTAGTTCTTACTCCTCCCCGTGCCTCAGACCCGGCGCCGCTTGGGCGGGCGGCAGCCGTTGTGGGGCTGCGGGGTCACGTCCTGAATGGTGCCGACCTCGAGACCGGCGGCCTGCAGCGAACGGATCGCGGTTTCACGGCCGGAGCCGGGACCCTTCACGAACACGTCCACCTTGCGCATGCCGTGCTCGGCGGCCTTGCGGGCGGCGTTCTCGGCAGCCATCTGCGCCGCGAACGGCGTGGACTTGCGCGAGCCCTTGAAGCCCACGTGGCCGGCGGACGCCCAGCTGATCACGTTGCCCAGCGGGTCCGTGATGGACACGATGGTGTTGTTGAACGTGCTCTTGATGTGCGCCTGGCCGTGCGAGACGTTCTTCTTTTCCTTGCGCCGGATCTTCTTGACCCCGGCGCCCGTACGGGACTTCGGTGGCAAAACGAGCTCCTAAGTTGAGGGCAGTAGACGCGAGGTCTTACTTCTTGCCGGCCTTCTTCTTGCCGGCGACGGTCTTCTTCGGACCCTTGCGGGTACGGGCGTTCGTCTTGGTGCGCTGTCCGCGAACGGGCAGGCCGCGACGGTGCCGAAGACCCTCGTAGCAGCCGATCTCCATCTTGCGACGGATGTCGGCCTGAACCTCACGGCGAAGGTCACCCTCGACCTTGTAGTTCGTCTCGATGTGGTCCCGCAGCTTGGCGAGGTCGTCGTCCGTCAGATCCTTCACCCGGAGGTCCGGGGAGATCTCCGTGGCGGCGAGCAGCTCCTTGGAGCGCGTACGACCGATGCCGAAGATGTAGGTGAGCGCGATCTCCATCCGCTTTTCGCGGGGGAGGTCGACGCCAGCGAGTCGTGCCATGTGGCGATTAACTCCTGTCGATTACTTCCAGGTCTGCTCCTCGCCCAATTCCGGTGACTGACTCGCTATGTCGTTCCGGCTGCTCTCACAGCCGGTGTCCCGGCCCCGGCCTGGAATCCGGGGGTGTCCGCACACTTGAAGCCCTGTGTGCGGTAGGTGCGAGGAGATTCTCGTTACTGCGTCATCGAGGATCTCGACGAGCGCGCGGTGGAGCTGCTCAGCCCTGGCGCTGCTTGTGGCGCAGGTTCTCGCAGATCACCATGACCCGCCCGTGACGGCGGATCACCTTGCACTTGTCGCAGATCTTCTTGACGCTCGGCTGGACCTTCACGCCTGAGATCTCCTGCTACTGGAGGTCACTTGTAGCGGTAGACGATGCGCCCGCGGGACAGGTCGTAGGGCGAGAGCTCCACGACAACCCGGTCCTCAGGGAGGATGCGGATGTAGTGCTGTCGCATCTTGCCGCTGATGTGCGCGAGTACCTTGTGACCGTTCTCCAACTCGACCCTGAACATCGCGTTGGGGAGCGGCTCGACTACGCGGCCCTCGACCTCAATGGCCCCGTCCTTCTTGCCCATGTCCTCCGCGTTTCGTGACAGTTGTAATAACCTTTGGACGCGCGTCAGCCCGGTTCGATCTCACCTGCAAGGGCATGACTGAACCGGCGCGACTGGTGCGCCACCTGACCAGTGTACGCAGTTCACAGCGGCAACCCAAATCGGGTCCGCTCAGGGCCGCCGCCGGGGTGCGCACCCCGTTCGAGCACGGGCCGCAGCCGCGCGATGTCGTTGATCTCGGACTCGTGCCTGCCGAGCACCGACCTCAACGTCCGCAGACGCTGAGCCGCGGCCCTCGACCCGTACCCGGTGTCGTCGGAACACCTCTGAGCTGCGTTGTTGAGCGCGGCGTCGCCGGATCCGATGCCGTACCCGACCGGACTCGGCTCGCCGGGTTCCCGCTGGATGAAGCCTGCCCGGTCGAGGCAGTGCAGCAACGTCGCCCCGGTCGCCCGCGTCTCCGCGGCCTCCGGGCCTGACTGGAGCAGGGTCTCCCACTCCTGCACGACGACGTCGTGCAGCAGCGTGATGCGATTCACGGCGTTGACGTACTCCCACGACGCGGCGGCACGGACGCTGCCCCCGCACCCGCCGTCGACCGGAGGCGGCGGGCTGACGAAGTTCGGACGCCGCACGACGACGTCGGAGAACGGCGGCGAGCAGCCCTCGGCCGCCGCGATGGTGTCGGCCAGGAAGATCCGGTCGGCGATCCGCTCCGCCGGCACGTCCTGGTAGGTGAAATCGGTGGCCGGCTTGGTGGCAGCACAGCCTGCAAGTGGAATCAGAAGGGCGGACAGGACGAAACGGGTTACCCCCACAATGCCCCCAAGCATTGGACTCGCTCGTCACCACGACCGTATCGAGGCTGACAAACGAAATAGCCCCGCTCACCGGGCAGGTGAGCGGGGCTACGTCCAAAACCGTTGGGGCGCTTAGTCTTCCTCGGGCGCGGTGAGCACCCAGGGGCCGTCCTCGGTGATCGCGACGCTGTGCTCCCAGTGCGCGGCACGGGTGCCGTCGAGCGTGATGACGGTCCAGCCGTCCTCCAGCTCCTGGGAGTCGTCGGTGCCGAGCGTCAGCATCGGCTCGATCGCGATGGCCATGCCGACCTTGAGCCGCGGACCCTTGCCCGGCTTGCCGAAGTTCGGCAGGAACGGCTCCATGTGCATCTTGGAGCCGATGCCGTGGCCGCCGTAGTCCGCCACGACGCCGTACTCGATGCCGTCGCGCTCCCCCGACTCGATTGCCGAGGACTCGATGGCGAACGAGATGTCCGTGAGCCTGCCACCGGGCACCGCTGCCTCGATGCCCGCGAGCATCGACAGCCTGGTCGCCTCGGACAGCTTGTGGTCCGCGGGAGACAGCGTGCCGACGCCGACCGTCACGGCCGAGTCGCCGTGCCAGTCGTCGAGGATCGCACCGCAGTCGATGGAGATCAGATCCCCTTCGGCCAGCACCTGCGTCTTGCTCGGAATCCCGTGGACGATCTGCTCGTTCACCGACGCGCAGATGCTCGCCGGGAAGCCGTGGTAGCCCTTGAACGACGGGATGGCGCCGGCGTCGCGGATGGTCTGCTCGGCGATCTCGTCGAGCTCCCACGTGGAGACCCCGGGCTTCACCGCGTCGACGACGTTGCGCAACGCCCGCGCCACGACCAGGCCGGAGGCGCGCATGGCCTCCAGCTGGCCGGGGGTCTTGATCTCGATCTTGCTCATGCCTTCACTACCTGAGATGACGGAGCGGAGCCGGTCAAGCAGTCCACCTGTCACTTCTCGTCGCGCAACGAGCCGAGCGCGGCGAGCGCCCGCTCGCTGATCTCGTCGATCTCGCCGACCGCGTCGATGGAGATGACCTTGTCCGCGTAGTAGTTCAGCAGCGGCGCGGTCTCGTTGCGGTACACCTGCTGGCGGTGCCGGATGACTTCTTCCTTGTCGTCCGTGCGCCCGCGTGCGAGCAGCCGCTCCACCACGACGTCCTCGTCGACCCGGAACTCCAGCACCGCGTCGAGCGAGTGGCCGTCGACAGCGAGGAACTCGCCCAGCGTGTCGGCCTGGGCGACGTTGCGGGGGAACCCGTCGAGCAGGAACCCGTCCGCGGCGTCGGACTCGGCCAAGCGCTTGCGCACCATCTCGTTCGTGATGGAGTCCGGCACGAGAGCGCCCTCGTCGAGGATGCTCTGCACCTCCAGCCCGAGCTCGGTCTGGTTGCTGATGTGTGACCGGAAGAGGTCGCCCGTCGAGATGTGCGGCACGCCGAGCTTGCGGCTCAGAACTTCGGCCTGGGTGCCCTTGCCCGCACCGGGCGGGCCAACGAGAACGAGTCGCATCTAGCGGAGGAACCCTTCGTAATTGCGCTGCATGAGCTGGCTCTCGATCTGCTTCACGGTGTCGAGACCGACACCGACCATGATCAGAACCGCGGTGCCGCCGAACGGGAAGTTCTGGTTCTGGCCGTCACCGGTCAGGTCCAGGAACAGGTTCGGCAGGATCGCCACGATGCCGAGGTAGAGCGAACCGGGAAGCGTGATGCGGCCCAGCACGAACTTGAGGTACTCGGCGGTCGGACGTCCGGGACGGATGCCGGGGATGAAGCCACCGAACTTCTTCATCTCGTCAGCACGCTCGTCCGGGTTGAACGTGATGCCGACGTAGAAGTACGTGAAGAAGACGATCAGCAGGAAGTACGAGGCGATGTGCACCCAGCTCGACTGCTTGACCAGGTACGTCTGGACGAAGGTGGAGAACCAGTTCGTCTCGGTCGACGAGCCCTGCGTGAGGCGCACGACCAGGTCCGGCAGGTAGAGCAGCGACGAGGCGAAGATGACCGGGATGACGCCGGCCTGGTTCACCTTGAGGGGAAGGTACGTCGACGTGCCGCCGTACATGCGGCGACCGATCATGCGCTTGGCGTACTGCACCGGGATGCGACGCTGGGCCTGCTCGACGTAGATGACGCTCGCGATGATGACGAGAGCGGCCACGACCACGAGGGCGAAGGTGATGCCGCTCTTGTCGAGGATGTTCTTGCCCTCGGCGGGGATGCGGGCGGCGATACCGGTGAAGATCAGCAACGACATGCCGTTGCCGATGCCCTTCTCGGTGATCAGCTCACCCAGCCACATGATGACCGAGGTACCGGCGGTCATGGTGATGACCAGCACGATGAGGGTGAAGATGCTGTCCTTGTTGGGAATGACGTCCTGGTCGCACTCACCGAACAGCTGCCCGCGCACCGCCAGCGCCACGAGACCGGTCGACTGCAGGATCGCAAGCCCGATCGTCAGGTACCGCGTGTACTGGGTCAGCTTGCCCTGACCAGCCTGTCCTTCCTTCTTCAACTGCTCGAACCGCGGGATGACCACGGTGAGCAGCTGGATGATGATGCTCGCGGTGATGTAGGGCATGATGCCCAGCGCGAACACGGACAAGTTCAACAGCGCGCCGCCGCTGAACAGGTTGATCAGCGAGTAGATGTTCTGGCCTTCGAGCTGCTCAGCACACTGCCGCACGTTCCTAAAGGACACGCCCGGCGCGGGCATGGTCGCACCAAGCCGATACACAATGATGATCCCGAGCGTGAACAGGATCTTCTTGCGTAGATCCGGCGTCGCGAGAGCCGAGCGGAATGCGCCGAGCACGCGAACCTCCTGAGCGTTGCCGACCCCCAGGGACCGGCACATGCGGTAGTTGGCAGGCCGAGTCAGGTAGCCACGACCAAGCAACCCGGAGGACATCCGGGTTCAGCCCGCGACTCTAACAGCCCTCCAGGACCAGGCCGTACCCAGTGGCCAATCACAGGTTCCAACTCGTTGATCTCTGACCACACCGCTAGACCATCCGGGGTAGCAGCCCCTGCAAATCCGTGCTACGAGCAGCAATTACGCCGACCGCGAACGTTCACACCAGGCCCGAAGTTCCCGCAGAAATACCCGCAAAGCGAACCCCACATGATCGCCAACGAAGCCGAAGGCGAGCCGTCTTTACCCACCGCCAACGCAACCCTCAAAGCAACGCGCAGCCGCCCAACGCAACAGGCGTGCCATCTACCTACGCGTGGCGCCCTCCCCCGATCAGATTGCCGGGGGTCTGGGGGCAGAGCCCCCAGGGGGAAGCACCCAACGCAAGCCGGCCGCCCGCAAGGCGACCACAGCACAAGCGGCCCGCAAGGCGACACCCTGCGCCCAGAAACACCAAAGGGCCCCGAGGCGAAGCCTCAGGGCCCTTCAGACACGTCCTACAACAGAACGTCAGGCAGACACGGTGGAAGACCCACCAGCGGCAGCCAACTTCTCCACAGCGGTCTTGGAGAACTTGTCAGCCGTGACGTCGAGCTTGACGCTGACGTCACCGTCACCCAGCACCTTGACGAGCGAGCCCTTGCGGACCAGCCCGGCCAGCACCAGCGCGGGAACGTCCACCGAGCCGCCCTCCGGGAAGGAGGCAGCGATGGCGGAAACGTTCACGACCTGGTACTCGGTGCGGAACGGGTTCTTGAAGCCCTTGAGCTTCGGAAGCCGCATGTGCAGCGGCATCTGGCCACCTTCGAAGCGCGGCGAGACGTTCTTGCGAGCGCCCGTGCCCTTCGTACCGCGGCCGGCGGTCTTGCCCTTGGAGCCTTCACCACGACCAACGCGGGTCTTGGCGGTCTTGGCACCGGGGGCGGGACGCAGATCGTGGATCTTGATGGTCACGACTGGACCTCCTCGACAACCACCAGGTGGCGCACGGCGTTGATCAGGCCGAGAACCTGGGGGGTGTCCTCACGCACGACCGACTGGCGGATCTTGCGCAGCCCGAGGGTGCGCATCGACTCGCGGTGGTTGTGCTTGGTACCGATGGTGCTCTTCACCTGGGTGATCTTGAGCTGAGCCATGATCACACCCCCTGACCCGCGCGAGCGCGGATCATGCCGGCGGGAGCCACGTCCTCGAGGGGCAGGCCACGACGGGCCGCGACCTCTTCGGGACGCTGCAGACCCTTGAGGGCCGCCACGGTCGCGTGCACGATGTTGATCGCGTTGTCGGAGCCCAGGGACTTCGACAGCACGTCGTGCACGCCGGCGCACTCGAGGACGGCGCGGACAGCGCCACCCGCGATGACACCGGTACCGGCCGAGGCCGGACGCAGCAGGACCACACCAGCGGCCTTCTCACCCTGGATCGGGTGGGGGATGGTGCCGGCGATGCGAGGCACGCGGAAGAAGTTCTTCTTCGCTTCCTCGACACCCTTGGCGATGGCCGCGGGAACTTCCTTGGCCTTGCCGTAACCGACGCCGACCATGCCGTCGCCGTCACCCACCACGACGAGCGCGGTGAAGCTGAAGCGTCGACCACCCTTGACCACCTTGGAGACGCGGTTGATCGCAACCACGCGCTCGAGGTGGGGGGTCTTCTCCTGGGCCGCGCCGCCGCGGCCGCCGTCACGACGGTCGCGGCGCTCTCCGCGCTCGCCCCCGCCGCCTTCGCGACGCGTACGTCCTGGCATCAGGCGTCCCTCTCAATTCCGGTGATGATCATTGTCAGAACTCCAGCCCCGCCTCGCGAGCGGCGTCAGCCAGAGCCGCGATGCGGCCGTGGTACGCGTTGCCACCGCGGTCGAAAACGACCGCCGTGACGCCGGCGTCCTTGGCGCGGGCCGCGGCCAGCTGGCCGACCTTGGCCGCACGGGCCTTCTTGTCGCCGTCCAGGGCACGGACGTCGGCCTCCATGGAGGAAGCGGACGCGATCGTGTGGCCCTTGAGGTCGTCGATGATCTGCACGGTGATGTGCTTCGACGAACGGTGCACGGCCAGGCGCGGACGCTCGGCAGTTCCGTTGACCTTCTTGCGGAGGCGGAAGTGGCGACGGGCCTTCGCAACACGACGCCTGGTGGAGATGTCCTTGCCCACCGGCTTGCGCTTCGTAACAGTCGACTCGCTCATGTCACTTACCCGTCTTTCCGACCTTGCGACGGATCTTCTCGCCCGAGTAACGGACGCCCTTACCCTTGTACGGGTCGGGCTTGCGCAGCTTGCGGATGTTGGCGGCGACCTCACCGACCAGCTGCTTGTCGATACCCGAGACGGAGAACCGGGTCGGGGTCTCGACCGCGAAGGTGATGCCCGCGGGGGCCTCCACCTTGACGGGGTGCGAGTAACCGAGCGCGAACTCGAGCTCAGAGCCCTTGAGCGCGACGCGGTAACCGACGCCGTGGATTTCCATCTTCTTTTCGTAGCCCTGGGTCACGCCGACGACCATGTTGTGCACGAGCGTGCGCGACAGGCCGTGGAGCGCGCGGTTGCGGCGCTCGTCGTTCGGGCGCTTGACCTCGAGAGTGCCGTCTTCGGCCTTCTCGACGATGATCGGCTCAGCGAGCGTGAGCGTCAGGAGACCCTTGGGGCCCTTGATGCTGACGTCCTGGCCGGCGATGTTCACGTCGACCCCGGAGGGGACAATGATCGGCTGCTTACCGATGCGCGACATGTCTACTCCCCCTTACCAAACGTAGGCGAGGACTTCTCCGCCCACGCCTGCCTTGTTGGCCTGACGGTCGGTCATGAGACCGCCAGAGGTCGAAATGATCGCCACGCCGAGGCCACCGAGAACTCGGGGCAGGCCAGTGGACTTCGCGTACACGCGCAGACCGGGCTTGGACACGCGGCGGAGGCCGGCGATGCTGCGCTCACGGTTCGGGCCGTACTTCAGCTCGACGACCAAGTTCTTGGCCACCTCGCCGTCCTCGTCGCGGTACGAGGCGATGTAGCCCTCGCGCTTGAGGATCTCGGCGATGTTCGCCTTGATCTTGGAGTGCGGCATCACGACCTTGTCGTGGTAAGCCGAGTTCGCGTTCCGCAGACGAGTGAGCATGTCTGCGATGGGATCGGTCATCGTCATGGTGACCTGGTCAACCTTTCTCGCTGCGGTTCACCGGCTCAGGGTCCAGACCTGCCCTCCCGGTGAAGGGAGGGACAGGACGGTCGTGTGCGGGCCTACAGCGAAGTAATGGAGCTTTGAATTACCAGCTGGACTTGCTCACGCCAGGCAGCTCACCGCGGTGAGCCATCTCGCGCAGGCAGATCCGGCAAAGGCCGAACTTGCGGAACACCGCGTGGGGACGGCCGCAACGCTGGCACCGGGTGTAACCCCGGACCTTGAACTTCGGCTTCTTCGCGGCCTTGTTGATCAACGCCTTCTTGGCCATCGACTCAGTTCTCCTTGAACGGGAAGCCCAGGAGCTTCAGCAGCGCCCGGCCCTCCTCGTCGTTCGTGGCGGTGGTGACGACGGTGATGTCCATGCCGCGAGGCCGGTCGATAGCGTCCGGGTCGATCTCGTGGAACATCGACTGCTCGTTCAGTCCGAACGTGTAGTTGCCGTTGCCGTCGAACTGCTTGCCCGAGAGGCCGCGGAAGTCGCGGATACGGGGCAGCGCGATCGTCAGCAGACGGTCGAGGAACTCCCACATGCGGTCGCCGCGCAGCGTGACGCGCGCACCGATCGGCATGCCCTCACGCAGCTTGAACTGCGCGATGGACTTGCGGGCCCGACGGACCTCGGGACGCTGGCCGGTGATGATCGAGAGGTCCTTGACGGCACCCTCGATCAGCTTGCCGTCACGGGCAGCGTCGCCGACGCCCATGTTGACGACAACCTTCACAACGCGCGGAATCTGCATCACGTTGTCGAAGTTGAACTGCTTGTGCAGCTCGCCGGCGATCTCGGCGCGGTAACGCGTCTTGAGCCGCGGGATGATCTTCTCTGCGGTGGTCATGATCAGATGTCCTTCCCGTTACGACGGGAAATGCGGACCCGCTTGCCCTCGTCGTTCGTCCGGTAACCAACACGGGTCGGCTTGCCGTCCGCGTCGACCACCATCACGTTGGAGACGTTGATCGGAGCTTCCTGGGTCACGATGCCACCAGACTGCGCGCCCCGCTGGGTCTGCGTGATCTTGGTGTGCTTCTTGATCCGGTTGACGCCCTCGACCAGGACCTTGCCGGTC
Source organism: Lentzea sokolovensis (assembly GCF_033949975.1). Lineage (NCBI taxonomy): Bacteria > Bacillati > Actinomycetota > Actinomycetes > Pseudonocardiales > Pseudonocardiaceae > Lentzea > Lentzea sokolovensis. Next base: position 869,892 of record NZ_JAXAVU010000009.1, on the reverse strand, counting down.
TCCGGGTAGGCCTGGATGACCTTGCCCTTCGCGCCCTTGTCCTTGCCGGCGATGACGACGACCGTGTCGCCCTTCTTCACCTTCATGGTCAGAGCACCTCCGGAGCCAGCGAGATGATCTTCATGAACTTCTTGTCGCGCAGCTCACGGCCGACCGGGCCGAAGATGCGGGTACCGCGGGGCTCGTTGTCGTTCTTGATGAGCACGGCGGCGTTCTCGTCGAAGCGGATGTACGAACCATCCGGACGGCGACGCTCCTTGACGGTGCGGACGATGACGGCCTTGACGACGTCACCCTTCTTCACACCGGCACCGGGGATCGCGTCCTTGACGGTCGCGACGATGATGTCGCCGATGCCCGCGTAGCGGCGGCCGGATCCACCGAGAACACGGATGCAAAGGATTTCCTTCGCACCAGTGTTGTCGGCGACACGAAGCCGCGACTCCTGCTGAATCACTTACTTGCTCCTTGACCATTCCTGGCCCGCCGGATTTCCGACCCGACGGGCTCGGTCTGTCTAGATGAAGACTTACTTGGCCTTCTCGAGGATCTCGACGAGCCGCCAGCGCTTGGTCGCCGACAGAGGCCGGGTCTCCATGAGCAGCACGCGGTCGCCGATGCCCGCCGCGTTCTCCTCGTCGTGCACCTTCACCTTGGTGGTGGAGCGCATGATCTTGGAGTAACGCGGGTGCTTCTTGCGGTCCTCGAGCGCCACGACGATCGTCTTGTCCATCTTGTCGGACACGACGAGGCCCTCGCGGACCTTGCGGTCGTTGCGCTTCTCGGTCTGGACTTCGTTGCTTTCGGTCATGCCGCACCCTCACCAGTGGAATCCGGCGAAACGGAGAGCCCGAGCTCCCGCTCCCGCATCACGGTGTAGATCCGGGCGATGTCATGCCGGACCGTGCGCAGCCGCCGGTTGTTGTCGAGCTGGCCCGTGGCCATCTGGAAACGAAGGTTGAACAGCTCTTCCTTCGATTCCTTCAGACGCAGCACGAGCTCTTCCTCGGTGAGCTCACGCAGCTCGGAAGCGGTGGTACCCGCTGCCATCAGAACTCACCACCCTCACGCGTAACGATGCGGCACTTCATCGGGAGCTTGTGGATCGCGCGGCGGAGAGCCTCGCGAGCGACCTGCTCGTTCGGGAAGGCCATCTCGAAGAGGACGCGACCCGGCTTGACGTTGGCCACCCACCACTCCGGCGAACCCTTACCGGAACCCATGCGGGTCTCGGCCGGCTTCTTCGTCAGCGGACGGTCCGGGAAGATGTTGATCCAGACCTTGCCGCCACGACGGATGTGTCGCGTGATGGCGATACGAGCGGACTCGATCTGCCTGTTGGTGACGTAGGCCGGCTCGAGAGCCTGGATGCCGTACTCACCGAAGGTGACCTTCGTGCCGCCCTTGGCAGCGCCCGACCGCTTGGGGTGGTGCTGCTTGCGGTGCTTGACCCTACGAGGGATGAGCATTACTCAGCTCTCCGTCTTCTCTGCAGCAGCCGGGGCCTCGGCCGACGCCGAAGCGTCAGCTGCGGCACGGCCGGCCTCGGTGCTCGTCGCGGTGGTGCCACTGGCACCCGAGCGACGGGCCCGGTTCGGACGCTCGCCACGGTCGCGGCGCGGGGCGCGGTCGGCCTGAGCCGGGGCCGCGTCGAGCGCGCGCTTGGCCGAGATGCCACCGACGATGTCGCCCTTGTAGATCCACACCTTCACGCCGATACGGCCGAACGTGGTGCGGGCCTCGAAGAAGCCGTAGTCGATGTTGGCGCGGAGCGTGTGCAGCGGCACGCGGCCGTCGCGGTAGTGCTCCGAGCGGGACATCTCGGCGCCGCCGAGGCGACCGCCGCACTGCACGCGGATGCCCTTGACCTGCGGCGAACGCATGGCCGACTGAATGGCCTTGCGCATCGCGCGCCGGAAGGCGACGCGGTTGGACAGCTGCTCGGCGACACCCTGTGCCACGAGCTGCGCGTCCGACTCGGGGCTCTTCACCTCGAGGATGTTCAGCTGGACCTGCTTCTTGGTGAGCTTCTCCAGCTCACCGCGGATGCGGTCCGCCTCGGCACCACGACGGCCGATGACGATGCCCGGCCGGGCGGTGTGGATGTCGACGCGCACCCGGTCACGGGTCCGTTCGATCTCCACCTTGGAGATGCCGGCACGCTCCATGCCCTTGCTGAGCAGGCGGCGGATCTTGACGTCCTCCGCCACGTACTCGGCGTACTGCTTGTCTGCGTACCAGCGGGACTTCCAGTCGGTGGTGATCCCCAGCCGGAAGCCGTGCGGGTTGATCTTCTGGCCCACTACCGCGTTCCCTTCGCGCTGGTCTTCTTGGGACGAGACTCCACCTCGATGGTGATGTGGCTCGTCCGCTTGCGGATCCGGTACGCGCGGCCCTGGGCACGCGGGCGGAAACGCTTGAGGGTCGGACCCTCGTCCACGTAGGCCACCGCAACCCAGAGGGTCGAGGGGTCCAGGGACATGTTGTTCTCGGCATTGGCCATGGCGCTGGCGAGCACCTTCGCGACCGGCTCAGAAGCGGCCTGGGGCGCGAACTGGAGCACGGCCAGGGCCTCGCTTGCGTTACGACCCTTGATGAGCTCGACGACGCGACGGACCTTCATGGGGGTGTCGCGGACGTAGCGAGCCCGAGCCACGGCGCGCGGAAACTCCTGCGCCTCAGCGTCCTTACGGGCGTTCATCGCTGCTTTTCCCTTGCTCTTCTCAGTTCGACGCCTAGCGGCGACGAGACTTCCGGTCGTCCTTGATGTGGCCCTTGAAGGTGCGGGTCGGGGCGAACTCGCCCAGCTTGTGCCCGACCATCGCCTCGGTCACGAACACCGGGACGTGCTTGCGACCGTCGTGCACCGCGATGGTGTGGCCGAGCATGTCCGGGATGATCGTGGACCGGCGGGACCACGTCTTGATGACGGTCTTCTTGCCCGCTTCGTTCTGAACGTCCACCTTCTTGAGCAGGTGGTCGTCGACGAAGGGACCCTTCTTAAGGCTGCGAGGCATCCTTCACTCCCTCCCTGCTCAGCGCTTCTTACCGGTGCGACGACGCCGGACGATGAGCTTGTCGCTTGGCTTACGGCGGCGGGTGCGACCCTCGGGCTTACCAGCCGGGTTCACCGGGTGGCGACCACCGGAGGTCTTACCCTCACCACCACCATGCGGGTGGTCAACGGGGTTCATGGCGACACCACGGACGGTGGGCTTCTTGCCCTTCCACCGCATGCGGCCTGCCTTGCCCCAGTTGATGTTCTGGTGCTCCTTGTTGCCGACCTCGCCGAGCGTGGCGCGGCAGCGCACGTCCACGTTGCGGATTTCGCCCGAGGGCATCCGCAGCTGGGCGTACGGTCCGTCCTTGGCCACGAGCTGAACCGAGGCGCCGGCGGAGCGGGCGATCTTCGCGCCGCCACCGGGGCGGAGCTCGATCGCGTGGATCACGGAACCGACCGGGATGTTGCGCAGCGGCAGGTTGTTACCCGGCTTGATGTCGGCCTTGGGGCCGTTCTCAACCGTGTCACCCTGCTTGAGCTTCTCCGGGGCGATGATGTAGCGCTTCTCGCCGTCCGCGTAGTGCAGCAGCGCGATGCGGGCGGTGCGGTTGGGGTCGTACTCGATGTGAGCGACCTTGGCCGGCACGCCGTCCTTGTCGTTGCGACGGAAGTCGATCAGGCGGTATGCCCGCTTGTGACCGCCGCCCTTGTGACGCGTGGTGATCTTGCCCGACGCGTTGCGCCCACCCAGCTTGTGCAGCGGGCGGATCAGCGACTTCTCCGGCGTCGACCGAGTGATCTCGGCGAAGTCGGAGACGCTCGCACCGCGACGACCAGGCGTCGTCGGCTTGTACTTGCGAATGCCCATCTCTACGCAGTCCTCGTCATCAGGCGGCAGGGCCGCCGAAGATCTCGATCGCCTTGCTGTCAGCCGACAACGTGACGATCGCGCGCTTCGTGTCCTTGCGCTTGCCGAAACCGCTCTTGGTCCGCTTGCGCTTGCCCTGGCGGTTGATGGTGTTGACGCTGACGACCTTGACGCCGAAGACCTTCTCCACGGCAATCTTGATCTGGGTCTTGTTCGAACCCGGCGCCACCAAGAAGGTGTACTTGTTCTCCTCGAGCAGCCCGTAGGACTTCTCGGAGATCACGGGAGCAAGCAAGATGTCCCTGTGGTCGGGGATCACTTCGAGGCCTCCTCGTCCACCACGGTCGCCGTGGCCTCAGCCGAGCCAGAACCCTGCTGGGCCTTGCTGGCGAGGAACACGTCGAGCGAGTCCTTGGTGAACACCACGTCGTCATTGACGAGCACGTCGTAGGTGTTGAGCTGGTCGGGCGCGATCACGTGCACGTGCTGCAGGTTGCGCACGCTGACCCACGCGACCTCGTCGGTGCGGTTGAGCACCACGAGAACGCGACGAGCCTGGGTGACCGACTCCAGGACCTTGCGCGCGGTCTTGGTCGACGGGGTGTCCCCGTCCACCAGGCCGGACACGACGTGCACCTGGTTCGCGCGGGCCCGGTCGGAGAGGGCGCCACGCAGAGCGGCGGCCTTCATCTTCTTGGGCGTCCGCTGCGAGTAGTCGCGCGGCTGCGGGCCGTGGACGACGCCACCGCCGGCGAACTGCGGCGCACGCGTCGAACCCTGGCGGGCACGACCGGTGCCCTTCTGGCGGTACGGCTTCTTGCCGCCACCACGAACTTCGCCGCGGGTCTTCGTCGAGTGCGTGCCCTGGCGAGCCGCGGCCTGCTGGGCCACGACGACCTGGTGCAGCAGAGCGACGTTCGCCTGCGCGTCGAAAACGGAGGCAGGCAGCTCGACCGAGCCGGCCGTCTTGCCATCCGGGGTGCGGATCTCAACCGTCGACATCAGGCACCGCCCTTCGCAGCAGTCTTGACGAACACCAGACCGCCCTTGGGACCGGGAACCGCGCCCTTGATGAGCAGCAGGCCGTTCTCAACGTCGATCTTGTGCACCTTCAGGTTCTGGGTCGTCACACGCTCGTGGCCCATGCGGCCAGCCATGCGCAGACCCTTGAAGACGCGACCAGGCGTGGCACAGCCACCGATGGAACCCGGCGAGCGGTGCTTGCGCTGGGTGCCGTGGCTGGAGCCGAGGCCCTTGAAGTTGTGGCGCTTCATGACACCCGCGGTGCCCTTGCCCTTGCTGGTGCCGGTGATGTCGACAACAGCGCCGGCCTCGAACACCTCAGCGGTGATCTCCTGGCCGACCGTGTACTCGCTGGCGTCCGCCGTGCGCAGCTCCACCAGGTGGCGACGGGGCGTGACCCCGGCCTTGGCGAAGTGCCCAGCAACGGGCTTGTTGACCTTGCGCGGGTCAATCGCGCCGGCCGCCAGCTGGACGGCGGTGTAGCCGTCCTTCTCTTCGGTGCGTACCTGGGTCACGACATTGGGCTCAGCCTTGACGACCGTCACCGGGACAACCCGGTTGTTCTCGTCGAAGACCTGAGTCATGCCGAGCTTGGTGCCCAGGATGCCCTTCATCTGCCTGTCAGACATTGGTCCGTTACTCTCCGCGCCCAACGCTTACTGGATGTTGACGTCGACGCTGGCCGGCAGGTCGATGCGCATGAGCGCGTCAACCGTCTTCGGCGTCGGGTCGAGGATGTCGATCAGCCGCTTGTGCGTGCGCATCTCGAAGTGCTCGCGCGAGTCCTTGTACTTGTGCGGCGAGCGGATGACGCAGTACACGTTCTTCTCAGTGGGCAGCGGCACGGGCCCGACAACCCGAGCGCCGGTGCGCGTCACGGTCTCAACGATCTTGCGCGCAGACGCGTCGATCGCCTCGTGGTCGTAGGCCTTGAGCCGGATGCGGATCTTTTGTCCCGCCATAATGGCTTGCCGTTCCTCTGCTTCTCGTAACCGCTGCGGTGCGGTGCCTCGGATGAGGCCTTTTACAGCCTCTTGGCGCGCTCCGCCCCTGTTGAAGTGTCATGGTGCCCGGTCCACGCGGTCGGGCGTGTCGCGCCCGGTGCGCATACCGGTCCCACTCAAGGTCTCCCCGGTGGGATTGGGCCTACCACAGCCCATGCACCCTGATGCCCATCTCCGCAAGGAGGCGTTCACTAACAGGGCGCGGACGCTCAATCGAAAACGCGGACACACGCAAGACGCGCGTCCAGCCTTCATCGAGCAACCCGTAAAGGATGCCACACGGAAGCGAGGCGATCCAAATCGGGGTGGGTGACTTGGACCCAGATCACGTGCGGATCTTGCCCGGTGAGCCGCCGGCGTCCGTCGCATGTGGAGCGACGGGCGCGCCGGTTCCATTGTCCGGCAACAGAATCTCAGCGACGGCTCTTCACCCGCGCGTCGGCGACAGTTCCACGTGAGCTGTCGCACAATTTCCTGCTGAACGACGAAAGCCGGGCCAACGAAGATCGTTGACCCGGCTTCACGCCGAACTGGTGGAGCTAGGTCACTTGATGATCTTGGTGACCGAGCCGGCGCCGACGGTGCGGCCACCCTCGCGAATCGCGAAGCGGAGGCCCTCGTCCATGGCGATCGGCTGGATGAGCTTGACGTCCATACCGGTGGTGTCACCCGGCATGACCATCTCGGTGCCCTCGGGCAGCGTCACAACGCCGGTCACGTCCGTCGTCCGGAAGTAGAACTGGGGACGGTAGTTGTTGAAGAACGGCGTGTGGCGGCCACCCTCGTCCTTCGACAGGATGTAGACCTGCGCGGTGAACTCGGTGTGCGGGGTCGTGGTGCCCGGCTTGACGATGACCATGCCGCGCTCCACCTCCTCGCGCTTGATGCCGCGGAGCAGCAGCGCGGCGTTGTCGCCCGCGCGGCCCTCGTCGAGGAACTTCTTGAACATCTCGATCGAGGTGACGGTCGTCTTCTTCGACGTCTCCTTGATTCCGACGATCTCGATCTCGGAGTTGACGTTGATGATGCCGCGCTCGATACGACCGGTCACCACGGTGCCGCGGCCGGTGATCGTGAAGACGTCCTCGACGGGCATGAGGAACGGCTTCTCGGTGTCGCGCTCCGGCTCCGGGATCGCCGTGTCAACGGCGGCCATGAGCTCCAGAACGGACTTGCCCCAGGTCTCGTCGCCCTCCAGCGCCTTCAGCGCCGAAACGCGCACGACCGGAAGGTCGTCGCCCGGGAACTCGTACTCGGAGAGCAGCTCGCGGACCTCGAGCTCGACGAGCTCCAGGATCTCCTCGTCGTCCACCATGTCGGCCTTGTTCAGGGCGACAACGATGTAGGGAACGCCGACCTGGCGGGCCAGGAGGACGTGCTCCTTCGTCTGCGGCATCGGACCGTCGGTCGCCGCGACCACGAGGATGGCGCCGTCCATCTGCGCCGCACCCGTGATCATGTTCTTGATGTAGTCGGCGTGACCGGGGCAGTCAACGTGCGCGTAGTGACGGTTCTCCGTCTGGTACTCGATGTGCGCGATCGAGATCGTGATGCCGCGCTGCTTCTCTTCCGGCGCCTTGTCGATCTGGTCGAACGCGAACGAGGCGTTGACGTCGGGGTACGCGTCGTGCAGAACCTTGGAGATCGCCGCGGTCAGCGTGGTCTTGCCATGGTCGATGTGACCGATGGTGCCGATGTTGACGTGCGGCTTCGTCCGCTCGAACTTCGCCTTGGCCACTGGATTGTCCTCCTGGACTTCTTTTTTGCTGGTCCGGCGGGCATCTGTGGCCACCCGCCGGACTTACACGTCAGGGTCTGAAAGTAGCGGACCCCAGGGAGAGACCCCCGGAGAGCCCGCGGTGGAACTGCGGTGCTCCGGTGGGGATTTACTCCCCGGTCGCCTTCGCGATGATCTCCTTCGAGACGTTCGCGGGAACCTCTGCGTAGGAGTCGAACACCATCGAGTAGTTGGCACGACCCTGGGTCTTGGACCGCAGGTCACCCACGTACCCGAACATTTCCGACAGCGGAACCAGTGCCTTGACGACACGGACGCCGCTGCGCTCCTCCATGGCCTGGATCTGGCCACGGCGGGAGTTCAGGTCGCCGATCACGTCGCCCATGTACTCCTCGGGCGTCGTGACCTCGACGGCCATCAGAGGCTCGAGGATCGCGGGAGACGCCTGACGGGCGGCTTCCTTGAGGGCCATCGAACCAGCGATCTTGAACGCCATTTCCGAGGAGTCGACCTCGTGGTAGGCGCCATCGAGCAGCGTCACCTTCACGCCGACCAGCGGGTAGCCCGCCAGCACGCCGTACTGCAGCGCGTCCTGCGCACCCGCGTCGACCGACGGGATGTACTCGCGAGGGATGCGACCACCGGTGACGGCGTTGACGAACTCGTAGAGCGCGCCGTCTTCCTTCTTCTCCAGCGGCTCGACGGTGACGAGCACCTTCGCGAACTGGCCGGAGCCACCGGTCTGCTTCTTGTGGGTGTAGGAGTACTTCTCCACCGCACGGCGGATGGTCTCCCGGTACGCCACCTGAGGCTTGCCGATGTTGGCCTCGACCTTGAACTCGCGGCGCATGCGGTCCACCAGGATGTCCAGGTGGAGCTCGCCCATGCCGGCGATGATGGTCTGGCCCGTCTCCTGGTCGAGGTTGACCCGGAACGTCGGGTCCTCCTCGGCCAGCTTCTGGATCGCGGTGCCGAGCTTCTCCTGGTCCGCCTTCGTCTTGGGCTCGATGGCCACCTGGATGACGGGCTCGGGGAAGGTCATCGACTCGAGCACGATGGGGTGCTGCGGGTCGCACAAGGTCTCACCGGTCGTGGTGTCCTTGAGACCGATCACGGCGTAGATGTGGCCCGCGATGGCCTCGGTGACCGGGTTCTCCTTGTTGGCGTGCATCTGGAAGATCTTCCCGATGCGCTCCTTGCGGTCCTTGGTCGCGTTGACGACCTGGGTGCCCGCGGCGACCTTGCCCGAGTAGACCCGGATGTAGGTCAGCTTGCCGAAGAACGGGTGCACGGCGATCTTGAACGCCAGCGCGGAGAACGGCTCGTCCGTGGACGGGCTGCGCTTCACGATGGTCTCGCCGTCCTGCAGCGTGCCCTCGACCGGCGGGAGGTCGAGCGGCGACGGCAGGTAGTCGATCACCGCGTCGAGCATGGGCTGAACGCCCTTGTTCTTGAACGCGGAGCCGCACAGGATCGGGTACGCGGTGCCCGCGGCGACGATCTTGCGGAGGCCGGCCTTGATCTCCTCGACGGACAGGTCGCCCTGCTCGAAGAACTTCTCGGTCAGGTCGTCGTCGGTCTCGGCGACGGCCTCGAGCAGCTGCTCGCGGAACTCCTGCGCCTTCTCGAGCAGATCCGCGGGGATCTCCTCGATCGCGTAGTCCTCGCCCTTCTGGACTTCGCCGCGCCACGTGAGGGCGCGCATCTCGATCAGGTCGACGACGCCGATGAAGTCGCTCTCGGCACCGATCGGGATCTGGAGCGGCAGCGGCTTGGCGGCCAGCCGGTCCTGGATCGTCTTGATCGTGAAGTAGAAGTCCGCGCCGAGCTTGTCCATCTTGTTGACGAAGCAGATGCGCGGGACGTCGTACTTGGTCGCCTGCCGCCAGACCTGCTCGGACTGCGGCTCGACGCCCTCCTTGCCGTCGAAGACGGCGACGGCGCCGTCGAGGACGCGCAGGTTGCGCTCGACCTCGACGGTGAAGTCGACGTGGCCCGGCGTGTCGATCAGGTTGATCTGGTGGTTCTTCCAGTAGCAGGTCGTCGCGGCCGACGTGATCGTGATGCCGCGCTCCTGCTCCTGCTCCATCCAGTCCATCACGGCCGCGCCGTCGTGAACCTCGCCGATCTTGTAGCTGATCCCCGTGTAGAAGAGGATCCGCTCAGTCGTCGTGGTCTTGCCCGCGTCGATGTGCGCCATGATCCCGATGTTGCGGACCATGGAGAGATCAGTGAGCACGTCCTGTGCCACGGGTCTTTCCCCTGTCTTGAGCTTGTGGGCTCACTAGGGCTGGGAGCGCCCGGCTCCTGGTGAAGCCGGGCGGCACATCACCAGCGGTAGTGGGCGAAGGCCTTGTTGGACTCGGCCATCTTGTGCGTGTCCTCACGGCGCTTGACGCTCGCACCGAGGCCGTTGCTCGCATCGAGCAGCTCGTTCATCAGACGCTCGACCATGGTCTTCTCACGGCGCTGCCGGGAGAAGGTGATCAGCCAGCGCAGCGCCAGCGTGGTGGAGCGGCCGGGCTTGACCTCGATCGGCACCTGGTAGGTCGCACCACCGACGCGGCGGCTCTTGACCTCCAGCGACGGCTTCACGTTGTCCAGCGCGCGCTTCAGCGTGACGACCGGGTCGGTGCCGGTCTTCTCGCGAGCGCCCTCGAGGGCTTCGTAAACGATCTTCTCGGCCACGGAGCGCTTACCGTCGACCAGCACCTTGTTGATGAGCTGGGTCACGAGGGGCGAGCTGTAGACCGGGTCAGAGATAAGCGGCCGCTTCGGGGCCGGTCCCTTGCGGGGCATTAGCTCTTCTCCTTCTTCGCGCCGTAGCGGCTGCGAGCCTGCTTGCGGTTCTTGACACCCTGCGTGTCGAGAGAGCCACGGATGATCTTGTAACGAACACCCGGCAGGTCCTTCACACGACCACCGCGGACGAGCACCATCGAGTGCTCCTGGAGGTTGTGACCCTCACCGGGGATGTAGGCCGTGACCTCGATGCCGCTGGTCAGCTTCACGCGAGCGACCTTGCGCAGTGCGGAGTTCGGCTTCTTGGGGGTGGTGGTGTAAACGCGGGTGCACACACCGCGCCGCTGCGGCGAGCCCTTGAGGGCCGCCGTCTTCTGCTTGGCCACCTTGTCCTGGCGGCCCTTGCGGACCAGCTGCTGGATCGTTGGCATTCGCCGGCTACTTCTTCCGTCTTACGGGCTCGCCTTGCGGTTCGCCCACTTGTTTCTTGATCCCTCTCTGCACCCGAGGTCGGGCGTGTCGCCCGCTCCCAAGGTCCGCAAGCAACAGTTCAACTGCCACTGCGAGTGGAGGACACCGCTGCCTCACGGGCACGCGGAGCGGCCCGACATGGGTCGGGCACGAGTAGCAAAGATACCCGCCCACGTCTACCTGGGTCAAAACGGGGGTACCGCACCCGCACCTGCAGTAGACATTGCCCGCGGCAATCAGGCTACTCGTGTGACGGAGAACCCGCTTTGAAGCTCAACCTGCTGGCCTACGGCCTCATCGCCCTGGTGCTGGTCGTACCCGGTTACTTCATCATCGGCGACATGTTCTCGGAGCCCGAGGTGGGTGACTGCGCCGAGCCGATCAGCACGTCGGACGGCAAGTTCGACATGGACGAGACCAACTGCACATCGCCCGAGGCGGCATATCGGCTCGTCAAGCTCGAGATGAAGAAGTCGTGTCCACAGGGCGACTACCTCGTCCAGACGGCCAGCCGGGCCGGCAAGCCCGCCGGCCTCAAGCACTACTGCTTCGTGCTCAACGCGAGTGAAGGCGACTGCCTCAAGCGGGGCAGCGCGTTCCACGAGCGCGTCGCGTGCGGCACAGGCGGATCCCAGAGGGTGTCGAAGGTCACCGCTTCTACCGACCGATCGGTGTGCGGTGACCGCGAGGCGCGCACCTATCCCGACCCCGCCATGACCGTCTGCCTGGAGAAGCCGTGAAGGTCGTCCTGCTCACCGTGACCCTGGTTCTCGCCCTGTCCGGGTGCTCCGGCTGGCAGGAGCAGGCCGGCGTCGGCGAGTGTGCGAAACAGGTCGACCTCAACGACACGAACGTCGAGATGGCCGAAGTGGACTGTTCGTCAGAGGAAGCCGTCTACCGCGTGTCTTCGCGTGAGCGACGCACGATGTGCCCGCCGGGTGACTACCTCACGGAGTCGTCGGGACGGTCGAGGACGAACGGCAAGACACGGCTCTGCTACGTCCTCAACGTGCAGGAGGGCGACTGCCTCAAGCCGGTCAACCAGTACTTCCAACGCGTGACGTGCGACGCCGGGACGCGCAAGGTCACGAAGGTCGTCGACGGCCAGTCCGACCGTGCGCTGTGCAACGGGGACGACGCGAAGACGTACTCGCAGCCGGTGAAGACGATCTGCATCACGAACTGAGCCTGAGACCGCGATCTGGTTGCGGCGCAACGAACTCCCGGTATCGCAAGACGATGCGGCAGCCACCGCCAGGTGATGACGAACGGACCTGATTCACTGTGCGCGTGGACGACCTGATCGCGGCAATGGCCTCGCTGACCGGCTCTTCCGCCACCCCCGAGGTGCTCGGCGGCGACCGCGGTGACGTCGTCGTGGTGCGCGTTGGTGACGTGGTGGCCAAGGCGCATCCCGCGGACACCGACGTGGAGGCGTTGCGGCAGCGGGTGGAGATCGCGGCGACGTATCCGGAGTTGTTGCTGCCGCCGGTGAAGCCGTTGCAGTTCGTGGACGACCGGCCTGTCACGGTGTGGCCGTACGGGACGCCGGTGAGTCAGGAAGATCCCGACGCCGCACCGTGGGAGGAGAGCGCGGCGCTGCTCGCGAAGTTGCACGAGTTGCCTGTGCAAGGACCCGCGGCCGGTACGCCGGAACGGATTGTTCGGGCTATTCAGGCGTTGCCGCCGGAGTTGCCGCATGCCGATGTGGTGTTGCGTGCGTTCGAAGTCTTGCCGCCGTTGGACACGAACGGCCGTGCGTTGATCCACGGTGATTGGCACCTCGGGCAGCTTGTGCACCGGGGGGCCTGGCGACTCATCGACGTGGACGATCTCGGGGTCGGCGATCCGGTGTGGGACCTGGCGCGACCTGCGGCTTTGTTCGCCGCGGGGGTGCTGCCCGCCGACCTGTGGGCGCGGTTCCTGAACACCTACCGTGAAACGGGTGGTGTGCCTCTGCCGACAATGGAATGGGAAGCACTCAACATCCCGGCTCAGGCGTACGTTGTGCAGATGGCAGCGCGGGCACTCGTGTCCGGGTTGCAGGCAGTGGAACCGCTGGTTGAAGCCTGTCGTCGGATCGTCGCGACGCACGAGAGCAGTGACCGCGGCTAATATCGTTTTTGTCCGGTCCCACCGCAGGAGGCTCACCACGATGCAGTGTCCCAAGTGTCATGCGAACATGCGCACGTTCGACCGCATGGGCGTTCACATCGAGCAGTGCGACGGCTGCCGCGGAGTCTTCCTGGACTACGGCGAGCTCGAGTCGATCACGCGCCTCGAGGCCCAGATGCAGGCCCCGCCGCCTCCCGTCGCGCCGCCGCCCGCCGCCTACCCGCAGCCGGCTCAGCCCGCCTGGGGTGCCGCGCCGCAGCAGGTCCACCACCACCACGGCGGTCACGCCGGCTACGGCTACGGCCACCGCAAGCACCGCGGCCTCGGCGGTCTCTTCTTCTCCTCCTGAGTGCGCGACGGCCCCGGATCTCTGGTCCGGGGCCGTTGACGACTACCGAGAAATAGGTGGATAATCGGTAGTCAACGGGAGGAGTAGCCATGTCTGTCGCGACCGAGGCCGCCCACATCCGCGACCTCTTCGACACGATCGAGGAACTCGAAGCCGTCGCGTCATCCCTGTCAGAAGACGACGAACGCCGCCACCGCCTGGACGGTGTCGTGGCCAAAACCCTCCGCCAGGCCCCGCCAGTACGTCCCGTGGTGGCAGGCGAACTCCTCGACCTCACCGAGAAGACGGTGAAGGCCTGGGCCCGAGAAGGCGTACTGGCCATCCACAGCCAAGAACCGCGCATGCTCCTCGACACCGTGCGCCTGCACGAGGTCCTCCACCTCGTCTCCGACCTCCGCCGCGCAGGCAAGACCCGCGGCCTGATCGACGAAGTCCACCGCCGCCTGAGCGACCAGTCACTGCTGGACCGCCAAGACCTCGCCAACTCCCTGGACGAGATGCGCAGCGGCAGAGGACGGGTGGTCCGCCCGGTTTGATCGAGGTAGTAGAAACCCCCACCGCACAAGCTCAGGCCAACGGCCTGCGCGGCAGAGCCCGCGTGGCCTACGAACGCTTCCTGGACGAACTGGCGCACTCAGGCTGCGCCGCCCTGGGCTACCGCGTAACAGGCCCAGAACCACTCCCACGCCTGTGCGTGAAACACCTGCGAGGCGCCGACCGAGTGGTGGTCGCCTTCCCCTCCCCCGAAGTCGTGTGGGTGCTCCTGGTGGGCCCACACGACGACGACCCGGGCCTGGACCTCTACGAGGCCCTCTACGAGATGGCCGGCGTCAGACCACGCCTCTCGGAAAAGCGAACCAAACCCCGCTGCTGCACCGACGAGTCCGGTATCCCGCCCCTGGTGGACGAGCACCTGGTGGACGACCTGGTGATCCGCGCCCGAGCCATGGCCCGCGCCCGCCGCCGCTGACCGAACGCTCTCAAGCGTCCTGCGACCAGACCTCACCGACAAATTTTCTTGTCAAGACAGCCCGAGTTGTCCTACGCTCTGTTCACAGACGAACGGAGACCACGATGTCCTTCCAGGCCTACCTCGACGGCGCGGAGAAGAAGACCGGCAAGACCCCGGCAGACCTGCTGACGGAGGCGGCGGGCCGCGGATACGACGGAACCACCAAGGCAGGCGTGTTCCTGGAGTGGCTGAAGACCGACTACGACCTGGGCCGAGGCCACGGCATGGCGCTCTACCACGTGCTGAAGAACGGCGCGCAGATCAGCGAGAAGCACGTGGGCACCACCGGCAGCCACCGAGACGAGTCGACAACGCTCCGCCTGGACGGCATCGCCAACCGCTGACACGGCAGGCCAAAGCAGGGGTCCCCTTGGATTCAGCGTCCCCCGCGACCCAACGTACAGAGCAGGTCTGACACTCCCGCGAGAGCGAGAGCGAGAGCGAGAGCGAGAGCGAGAGCGACAGCGAGAGCGAGAGCGACAGCGAGAGCGACAGCGAGAGCGACAGCGAGAGCGACAGCGAGAGCGACAGCGACAGCGAGAGCGACAGCGGGGCGGGGGCGAAGGCAGCGCCTGACCGCCGCGAAGCCGAAGGGAAGGCGGGCGAGACGAGACGAGACGAGACGAGCGAAGGGTAGGGGCGACAGCACGAGCGTGCGTCGTGGCACGCGCCCAACCGCCCGCGAAGCCGAAGGCGAAGGCGAGCCGTCCTTACCGAGCGGGCCCGGCGGTGGGGTCCCGTCACGAGTCGCACCACAGCTCTTGCTGCACCTGGAGATGGGTGTCAAACCGCCACGCTTTTCGGCGGTTTGACACCCATCTCCAGGTGTGGCCCGCTCTTGGTTCGGCTCGTGACGGGACCCCACCGCCAACGCAACCCAACTACGCAACAGGCAGCCGCCCAACGCAACAGGCGTGCCATCAACCCGCCCGTGGCGCCCTCCCCCCGATCAGATTGCCGGGGGTCTGGGGGCAGAGCCCCCAGGGGAACCACGCAACAGAACCCGCCGCCCGCAAGCCAGCCACCCGAAAACCCAGCGACCAAACAAAACGGCCCCCAGAGCCAAAGCTCCAGGGGCCGTTCAGCTAAATCAGCCAGACCAACTACCGGTAATCCCGACCGAAGTCGTAGTCATCCAGCGGCACCGCGGCACCAGTTCCAGTACCGAAGACGTCAGGCGTGTAGTACCCGTCGTCGTAAGAAGGAATCGCGTAAGCAGCAGCCCGCGCCTCCTCAGTCGGCTGAACCTGGATGTTCCGGTACCGGTTGATACCCGTACCAGCCGGGATCAACTTACCGATGATCACGTTCTCCTTGAGACCGATGAGCTTGTCCGAACGCCCGTTGATGGCAGCGTCGGTCAGAACCCGAGTGGTCTCCTGGAAGGAAGCCGCCGACAGCCACGAGTCCGTAGCCAGCGAGGCCTTCGTGATACCCATCAGCACCGGACGACCGGCGGCCGGCTCGCCACCCTCGGCGACGACAGCGCGGTTGCCGGACTCGAAGTCCGCGCGCTCGACCAGAGATCCGGGGAGGAACTCGGTCGCACCGGAGTCGATGATCGTGACCCGGCGGAGCATCTGCCGGACGATGACCTCGATGTGCTTGTCGTGGATCGCCACACCCTGGGCGCGGTACACCTTCTGCACTTCGCCCACGAGGTGCAGCTGCGCCTCGCGCGGGCCCATGACACGCAGGACCTCGTGCGGGTCGGGAGTACCTTCCAGCAGCTGCTGGCCGACGGACACGTGGTCGCCGTCCTGCAGCGGGCCGGTGGCCGTGTTGGCGAGACGCTGACGCTTGGACAGCTTCTCGAACACGATCTCCTCGGAGCCGTCGTCCGGGATCAGCGTGATCTTCCAGAAGCGGTCGCCGTCCTCGATGCGGACGCGACCGTCCACGTCGGCGATCGGCGCCTTGCCCTTCGGGACGCGGGCCTCGAAGAGCTCCTGGACACGGGGCAGACCGGTCGTGATGTCGTCACCGGCCACACCGCCCTGGTGGAACGTACGCATCGTCAGCTGCGTGCCGGGCTCACCGATCGACTGGGCGGCGACGATGCCGACGGCCTCGCCGACGTCGACCAGCTGGCCGGTCGCCATCGAGCGGCCGTAGCAGGACGCGCACACACCGACCGGGGACTCGCAGGTCAGCACCGAACGCACCTTCACGCGGACGATGCCGGCCTCGACCAGCGACACGAGTGCCGGGTCGCCGAGGTCGTCGCCGCGGTTCAGGACCAGGTTGCCCTGCGCGTCGGTGATGTCGTCCGCCACCGTGCGGGCGTAGACCGAGGTCTGCGCGAACTCGTGCATGCCGACCTTGTCGCCCAGCTGCTCGCCGACGGTCATCTGCACGCCACGGGTGGTACCGCAGTCGACCTCGCGGATGATGACGTCCTGCGAGACGTCCACCAGACGACGGGTCAGGTAACCCGAGTCGGCGGTACGCAGCGCGGTGTCGGCCAGACCCTTACGAGCACCGTGCGTCGCGATGAAGTACTCGAGCACCGACAAGCCCTCGCGGAACGAGTTCTTGATCGGGCGCGGGATGTACTCACCCTTCGGGTTGGTGACGAGACCACGCATACCCGCGAGCGAACGGACCTGCGTCATGTTGCCGGCGGCGCCGGACTGCACGATGACGCGGATCGAGTTGTCCTCGGGGAAGTTGTCTTCCATGATCTCGTGGACCTGCTCGGTGGCCTTGGTCCACACCTTGACCAGCTCGGAGTTGCGCTCGTCGTGCGAGAGCTGACCGCGCTGGTAGCGCTTCTCGACGGCGTCCGCGAGGCGCTCGTGCTCCTCGAGGATGTCCTGCTTCGCCGCGGGCACGAGAACGTCCGAGATCGCAACGGTCACACCGGAACGGGTGGCCCAGTGGAAACCGGCGTCCTTCAGCTTGTCCAGCGTCCGGGCGACGGTGACCATCGGGTACCGCTCGGCGAGGTCGTTGATGATGATGGCCTGCCGCTTCTTGGGCATGACCTCGTTGATGAAGGCGTAGTCCTGCGGCAGGATCTCGTTGAACAGCACGCGACCCAGCGTGGTCTCCGCGAGCCACGGCTGACCGGGCTCCCAGCCTTCGGGCTCCTGGCCCTTGGGCGGGTTCTTGTCGGAGACGCGGATCTTCACCATCGACTGCAGGCCCAGGACCTTGCGGTCGAACGCCATCAGGGCCTCGGCGGGCGACGAGTACGAGTGACCCTCGCCGATGTCGCCGACCTTGTGACGGGTCAGGTGGTACAGGCCCGTCACCATGTCCAGACGCGGCATGGCCAGCGGCTTGCCGGACGCCGGGGACAGGATGTTGTTCGACGACAGCATCAGGACGCGGGCTTCAGCCTGCGCCTCGGCGGACAGCGGCAGGTGGACTGCCATCTGGTCACCGTCGAAGTCGGCGTTGAACGCTTCACAGACCAGCGGGTGCAGCTGGATGGCCTTGCCCTCGACCAGCTGGGGCTCGAAGGCCTGGATGCCGAGGCGGTGCAGCGTGGGTGCGCGGTTGAGCAGCACCGGGTGCTCGGTGATGACCTCTTCCAGCACGTCCCACACGGCCGGGCGCGCACGCTCGACCATCCGCTTGGCGGACTTGATGTTCTGCGCGTGGTTGAGGTCCACGAGCCGCTTCATCACGAACGGCTTGAAGAGCTCCAGGGCCATCTGCTTGGGCAGACCGCACTGGTGCAGCTTGAGCTGCGGGCCGACCACGATGACCGAACGGCCGGAGTAGTCGACGCGCTTGCCGAGCAGGTTCTGGCGGAACCGGCCCTGCTTGCCCTTGAGCAGGTCGGACAGCGACTTCAGCGGGCGGTTACCGGGACCGGTGACCGGGCGGCCGCGGCGGCCGTTGTCGAACAGCGCGTCGACGGCCTCCTGCAGCATCCGCTTCTCGTTGTTGACGATGATCTCGGGCGCGCCGAGGTCGATCAGTCGCTTCAACCGGTTGTTGCGGTTGATGACGCGGCGGTACAGGTCGTTCAGGTCGGACGTCGCGAAACGGCCACCGTCGAGCTGCACCATCGGGCGCAGGTCCGGCGGGATGACCGGGACGCAGTCCAGGACCATGCCCTGCGGGTTGTTGCGGGTCGCCTGGAAGGCGGCAACGACCTTGAGGCGCTTGAGCGCACGCAGCTTCTTCTGGCCCTTGCCGCTGCGGATGGTCTCCCGCAGGATCTCGGACTCGGCGTCGACGTCGTAGTCACCCAGAAGCTTCTGGATGGCCTCCGCGCCCATGGCACCGGTGAAGTAGTCGCCGTAGCGGTCGTACAGCTCGCGGTAGAGCAGCTCGTCCGCGATCAGCTGAGCGCGCTCGAGCTTGGTGAACGTGGACCAGATCTCGTCGAGGCGGTCCAGCTCGCGCTGGGCGCGGTCGCGGAGCTGGCGCATCTCACGTTCGCCGCCCTCCTTGACCTTGCGGCGCACGTCGGACTTGGCACCCTCGGCCTCGAGCTCGGCCAGGTCGGCCTCGAGCTTCTGGGCGCGGGCCTCCACGTCGGCGTCACGACGGTTCTCGACGCGCTTGCGCTCGACCTGCATCTCGCTCTCGAGCGTCGGCAGGTCGTTGTGGCGCAGCTCGGCGTTCACGCCCACGATGAC
Source organism: Lentzea sokolovensis (assembly GCF_033949975.1). Classification (NCBI taxonomy): domain Bacteria; kingdom Bacillati; phylum Actinomycetota; class Actinomycetes; order Pseudonocardiales; family Pseudonocardiaceae; genus Lentzea; species Lentzea sokolovensis. The sequence continues at coordinate 850,971 of NZ_JAXAVU010000009.1, read as the reverse complement.
GTAGGCGGCGAAGTAGATGATCTTCTCGAGGTCCTTGGGGGCCAGGTCGAGCAAGTAGCCCAACCGGCTGGGGACGCCCTTGAAGTACCAGATGTGCGTGACCGGAGCGGCGAGCTCGATGTGGCCCATGCGCTCACGACGCACCTTCGCACGGGTCACCTCGACGCCGCAGCGCTCACAGATGATGCCCTTGAAGCGCACGCGCTTGTACTTGCCGCAGTAGCACTCCCAGTCCCGGGTGGGACCGAAGATCTTCTCGCAGAACAAGCCGTCCTTCTCAGGCTTGAGCGTGCGGTAGTTGATGGTCTCGGGCTTCTTGACCTCGCCGAAGGACCACTGGCGGATGTCGTCCGCCGTCGCGAGTCCGATGCGGAGCTCATCGAAGAAGTTGACGTCGAGCACGTCTACTCTCTTCCCCTTTTTAGATCGGTGGCAAAGGAGCTGGTCGGAGGGCCGGTGAAGGGGACGCGGGAGGCATCCCCTTCACCTGCCGGCGAGGTGACTAGTTGACGACGTCGTCCACGGAGGGCGACTCGGACCTCGACAGGTTGATGCCGAGGTTCGCGGCCGCGCGCTCCAGGTCCTCGTCGTCGCCGTCGCGCATCTCGATCGCGGCACCGTCCGAAGACAGGACCTCGACGTTGAGGCAGAGCGACTGCAGCTCCTTGAGCAGCACCTTGAAGGACTCCGGGATACCGGGTTCCGGGATGTTCTCGCCCTTGACGATGGCCTCGTAGACCTTCACGCGGCCGAGCACGTCGTCGGACTTGATGGTGAGAAGTTCCTGCAGGGTGTATGCGGCGCCGTACGCCTGCATCGCCCAGCACTCCATCTCACCGAAACGCTGACCACCGAACTGCGCCTTACCACCCAGCGGCTGCTGCGTGATCATCGAGTACGGGCCGGTCGAACGCGCGTGGATCTTGTCGTCCACCAGGTGCAGCAGCTTCAGGATGTACATGTAGCCGACCGACACGGGGAACGGGTACGGCTCGCCGGAGCGGCCGTCGAAGAGCTGTGCCTTCCCGTTCTCCTTGACCATGCGCTCGCCGTCGCGGTTCGGGATCGTCGAGCCGAGCAGGCCCGTGATCTCCTCTTCCTTCGCGCCGTCGAACACGGGGGTCGCGGTCTTGGTGCCGGGCTCGACATCCATCAGGTCCTCGGACAGGTTCTTCGCCCAGTCCGGGTCCCCGTTGATGCTCCAGCCCTGCTTGGCGATCCACCCGAGGTGGGTCTCCAGCACCTGGCCGATGTTCATACGCCGCGGCACACCGTGCGTGTTCAGGATGATGTCGACCGGCGTGCCGTCCTCGAGGAACGGCATGTCCTCCGCGGGGAGGATCTTGCCGATGACGCCCTTGTTGCCGTGGCGGCCGGCGAGCTTGTCGCCGTCCTGGATCTTGCGCTTCTGGGCCACGTAGACGCGGACGAGCTCGTTCACGCCCGGAGGCAGCTCGTCGTCGTCCTCACGCGAGAAGACGCGGATGCCGATGACCTTGCCGTACTCACCGTGCGGCACCTTGAGCGACGTGTCGCGAACCTCGCGCGCCTTCTCACCGAAGATCGCGCGGAGCAGGCGCTCCTCCGGCGTCAGCTCGGTCTCGCCCTTGGGCGTGACCTTGCCGACGAGGATGTCGCCGGGCTGGACCTCGGCACCGATGCGGATGATGCCGCGCTCGTCCAGGTCGGCCAGGACCTCTTCGGAGACGTTCGGGATGTCCCGGGTGATCTCCTCGGCGCCGAGCTTCGTGTCGCGGGCGTCGATCTCGTGCTCCTCGATGTGGATCGAGGTGAGAACGTCGTCCTGCACGAGGCGCTGCGACAGGATGATCGCGTCCTCGTAGTTGTGGCCTTCCCACGGCATGATCGCCACGAGCAGGTTCTTGCCGAGCGCCATCTCGGCGTTCTCGGTGCAAGGACCGTCGGCCAGGACCTGACCCGCCTCGATCCGGTCGCCCTCGTTGACGATGGGCTTCTGGTTGATGCAGGTGCCCTGGTTCGAGCGACGGAACTTGTGCAGCGCGTAGGTGTTGCGCGCACCGTCGTCGGCCATGACGGTGATGTAGTCGGCGGAGACCTCCTCGACCACACCCGTCTTCTTCGCGACGACGACGTCACCGGCGTCGACGGCTGCGCGCAGCTCCATGCCGGTGCCGACGAGCGGCGACTCGGAGCGGAGCAGCGGCACGGCCTGACGCTGCATGTTCGCACCCATCAGGGCGCGGTTCGCGTCGTCGTGCTCGAGGAACGGGATCATGGCGGTCGCGGCCGACACCATCTGGCGCGGCGAGACGTCCATGTAGTCGACGTCGGTCGGGTCGATGAACTCGACCTCGCCGCCCTTCTTGCGGACCAGGACGCGGTCGTCGGTGAAGTTGCCGTCCTCGTCGGTCGGCGAGTTCGCCTGCGCCTTGACGAAGCGGTCTTCCTCGTCCGCGGTCAGGTAGTCGACCTGGTCGGTGACCCGGCCGTCGGTGACCTTGCGGTACGGCGTCTCGATGAAACCGAACGGGTTGACCCGCGCGTAGCTCGAGAGCGAACCGATCAGGCCGATGTTCGGGCCTTCCGGCGTCTCGATCGGGCACATGCGGCCGTAGTGCGACGGGTGGACGTCGCGGACCTCCATGCCGGCGCGCTCACGGGACAGACCACCGGGACCCAGCGCCGACAGGCGGCGCTTGTGGGTCAGACCCGCGAGCGGGTTGGTCTGGTCCATGAACTGCGACAGCTGCGAGGTGCCGAAGAACTCCTTGATCGCCGCCACGACGGGACGGATGTTGATCAGGGTCTGCGGCGTGATGGCCTCGACGTCCTGCGTGGTCATGCGCTCGCGGACGACGCGCTCCATGCGGGACAGACCGACGCGGATCTGGTTCTGGATCAGCTCGCCGACCGTGCGGAGGCGACGGTTGCCGAAGTGGTCGATGTCGTCGACCTCGACGGGAACGTCACCGCCGGCGGCGGCGTCCATCATCGTCTCGCCGGCGTGCAGGCGAACGAGGTACTCGATCGTCGTGACGATGTCGTCCTCGGTGAGGACACCCGTGTTGATCTCGGTGTCCAGGCCCAGCTTCTTGTTGACCTTGTACCGGCCAACCTTCGCCAGGTCGTAGCGCTTGTCCTTGAAGAACAGGTTCTCCAGCAGGGCCTGCGCCGACTCCTTCGTCGGGGGCTCGCCCGGACGCAGCTTGCGGTAGATGTCGAGCAACGCCTCGTCGGTACCCGCGGTGTGGTCCTTCTCGAGCGTGGTCAGCAACGTCTCGCTGAACGCGAACCGCTCGCGAATCTGCTCCGTGCTCCAGCCCAGAGCCTTCAACAGCACCGTCACCGGCTGGCGACGCTTCCGGTCGATGCGGACACCGACGGTGTCGCGCTTGTCGACGTCGAACTCCAGCCAAGCACCCCGGGACGGGATGATCTTGACGCTGAAGACGTCCTTGTCGGTCGTCTTGTCGACCGCGGTGTCGTAGTACACACCGGGCGAGCGCACGAGCTGGGAGACCACCACGCGCTCGGTGCCGTTGATGATGAACGTGCCCTTGTTCGTCATCATCGGGAAGTCACCCATGAACACCGTCTGGCTCTTGATCTCGCCAGTGGTGTGGTTGGTGAACTCCGCCGTGACGAACAACGGTGCCGCGTACGTCATGTCCTTGTCCTTGCACTCTTCGGTCGAGGCCTTGACCTCGTCGAAGCGCGGGTCGGAGAAGGACAGTGACATGGAGCCGGAGAAGTCCTCGATCGGCGAGATCTCGTTGAGGACCTCTTCGAGGCCGCCCGTCGGGGTCTCGTCGCCGGCGTCGACGCGGCGCTGGAACCACGCCTCGTCGCCGGTCAGCCACTCAAAGGACTGGATCTGCAGGTCAAGCAGGTTGGGCGTCGAAAGCGGCTCGTTAATCTTCGCGAACGAGACCCGCTTCGGCGCTCCAGGGATCCCCGACGTGGAGTTGGTCGCAGCAGTGGCCTTGGTCGCGCGAGAGATCGCCAAGATGCGTCCTTCCAGGGACAAATAGCTGGCTAGAGCGAACTAGCACGGCTGTCAAGGGTGCGGCGCTGCTCGACTAATCCACGCTCTCGGCGAAGGGCAAGCGGAAAATGGGCAGCGCAAAGGGGCAGTCTAGCCACACGCACGGCGACTGTCGAGAGGCACCTGGAAGGACCCTCCTCTTGCTCACCGACAGAGTGACCCTGCATGAGCGCGCAGTCAAGATGTTGCGGGCTGATCCACCCTCTGGATGGAGCGCTCTTTCCTTGAAGTCACCCATTTGACCTGCACAAACACGTGTACGGCCGTTTTGGTGGGAAGTTGACGGCTTCAAGTGAACTTACAGAGCGCCACAGGATTTGCTGTGACCGAGATCACGCGTGTCGGGGCTGGCGGAGGGGGTCTCAGCGGTGCTTCTGGGGCTGGTTCGACGACCTCACAGCGGAGTTGATCTTAGAGGACGAAGATCAGATACCCGCCACCGGCCCGCCCCAAACGAGATGGGTGAGGCGGGGGGGACCAGGTCTCAGGTGACATCCGCGTCTGAGCCGCAGACCGCGCGTTGTCGAGCAGTTTCGCGGCGGACGCGTCCAGGGTCAGCATCCCTGCAACTGGCGATTCTGCTCCGCCGTCGCCCCGAACATCTCCATGTTGTCGATCTTCCAGCGACCGCCGTCGTCGATCGCGCTCACGCGGAGCATGGCGGTGCCGCCGCCCGACTGGTTGTCGGTGGTGCGGGTGGTGACCTGGTCGGCGAAGACCAGGACGGTGGCTCGTCCGTCCTTGAGGGACGACACGGCCGAGGACACCACACGGACCGTCACGACGAGCTTCTGCTGCGGTGCCACTTCCTTCACCGGGCCGAACACGGCGTTGTACTGGCACAGGGCCTTGCCGGTGAGCAGCTCCTTGGCCGCCTTCTCGGTGGACTCCACGTCGGCGAAGTTGTACGAGAACGACTTCTCGACGGCCTCGCGGATCTGACCGTTCACCGCCGAGGTGGTGGCTGAGTCGACCAGGGCGGCGTCGTAGGACACCGACCGCGACTTCACCAGGAAGAACGTGCCCAGGCCCGCCAGCAGGAGCCCCACGAGCACCAGCGCCACCGGCAGCACCCAGGCCACCTTGCCGGTCTTCTGGGCGGGCTTGTCGCCGGCCGGCTCGGTCTCCTCGACGGCGACCGGCTCGGACTTCTCCGCGGCGGCCTTCTTCTCAGGAGTGGCCGGCGGAGTCCAGTCGAGGGCTTCCGGGGCCTTGAGCTCTGCCTCTTCGGCCACCGGCTCCGGCACGACCTCCGACGGCGCGGCCTCCCGCGTCACATCCTCGACCGCGGGCTCCGCGGCCGGCTCGACCGCGGGGTCGGCGGCCGCGCGCCGGTTCAGGCCGGCCACCTTCGGGCGGCCTCCTGCGGGCGGAGTGGGGATCGGGCGGCGGCGGGATGGAGGCACGTGCACTCGTTCCAATCAGCTCTGGCGGACTCAGACGCCTGCCCGCAGCGGACCCAGCTGGCTCAGCTTCCAGCCGTCCTCGGTGCGGGTGAGCTTGGTCAGGTACCGGTTGATCTTGGTGACCTTCTGCCCCTCGGCGGGGGTCACGGTGCTCTCGACGACGGCGATCATCGACGCGTTGCCCGCGCGGTCGTCCAGTTCGGTGATCGCGGCGTCCAGGACCTTCGACGTCGTCACCGACTTGGCGTCGACCAGCTGCTTCTTGCGCGAGTCCTTGTCCTTGTCGATCTCCGCGCGCAGGTCGCCGGTGGACGAGTTGAGCCAGCGCTGGAGGTCCTCGTCGACCTTCTTGTAGTCCAGGGTCAGGAAGTTCGTGATGCCGACCTGGCCGGACCGCAGGGCGTCGTCGCGCGTGGCGGCGTACGAGGACTCCGACGAACTGGCCGCGGAGTACCAGATGAAGCCGCTGAACACCGCGAACACGAACGCCACCACCGCGAAGACCGCGGCGACCACCGTGAAGACCCGCACTACTTCTTCTCCTCTGGCAGACCCAGCAGCTGACCGAGCGACGTCAGCAACGGCACCTCCGGCGCGGCCTGGCCTGTTGTCGGTTCCTGGCCCGGCTGCGTCGTCGCGTTGCCGACCGGCGTGGTCGGCGTTCCACCGTACGGCGCATTCTGCGAGCCTCGCACCGAGGTCGCCGACCCGCGCGCGAGAGCGCAGTACGCCTGCGTGTTCAGCGGCGCGGCCGAGGTGTCTCCACCGGGACGGATGGTCGTGCCCTCGTATCCGACCGTGCACGGCATCGGGTCGAACACGTTCAACGCGAGCCCGAAGTGCGCCGACCCGTCGCCCGGCGCCACGGAGAACCCGCCGCCGACGGCGATGGGGTACGTCACCGCGATCTGTTCCAAACCATCGCGCCTGGTCACGAGGATGTTCGACGTGGTCAGCAGGTTCGCGAAGACCACCCCGAGGTTCGGCCCGCTCTCCTTGAGCAACGCCGACACCTGCTCGGACGCCGGCGGCACGGCCACGATCAACCGCCGCAGGTCACCGTCGGAGGCCTTCAGCTGCTCGGCGAGCAACCGCAGGTCACCGCTGAACGACCGGATGGCGCCACCGGAAGCGGCCTGCGTGGCCAGCACGATCCGCCCGTCCTGCAGCAGCTGCGTGGTCTGCGGCAGGTGTTCCTTGGCGGCCGCGGTGAAGGCCGCGGTGTTGTCGATCAGCACCTGCAGGTCGCCACCGGTCCCGCTGAACGCCGTGTGCAGCTCGTCGACGACAGTCCGCAGCGAGTCCGTGGGCACCGACGACGCGAAAGCGTCCAAATTGGACAGCAGCCCGTCGACGGGCGGCGGCGTCTTGGTGGCCGAGCGCGGAATGACCGACCCAGCCTCCAGGTACGGCGCGCCGTCGCTCTTCGGCCGCAGGTCGACGTACTGCTCACCGACGGCCGACCGGTTCGCGACGACGGCCTCGGTCTCGGCGGGCACGCGCGGCGCGTCCGAGTCGAGTTCCAGGTCGACCTCGATGCCGTCGGACGTCAGCCGCAGCTGCCCGACCCTGCCGATCGTCACGCCGCGATAGGTCACCTCGGCGTTGGTGAAGATGCCGCCCGAGTCCGCGAGTTGCATCGTCACGACCGTGGACGCCGACTTGAACAGACCGACGTAGGTCGCGCTGACGTACGAGATGCCCAGCAACGCGACCAGCACGAACGCGCCGATCTTGAGCTTCGTCGACCGCAGGATCACTTGCGACCACCTCCCAGCAGCCCGCCGAGCAGGTCGCCCAGCCCGGACCCGGTGCCCTGCCCGAGGTTCGGCAGCGGGATGTTCGGCATCGGCAACGGCGTGCCCTGCGACGGGATCAGCGAGTCGATCGGCGACTGCCGCGACCGCCCGAGGTTGTCGAGCACCGTGCCGAGGTTCAGGTCGAGGTCGATGAACGCGTTGGTGTAGTCGCCCTTGATGCCGTCGACCGCCTCGTCCGGGAACGGGTAGGTCAGCAGCAGCTCCAGCGACTTCGGCAGGTTCTGCCCCGACTCGGCGAGCTTGGTCAGCGTCGGCTGCAGCGCCTTCAGGTCCGCCACGATGTCGTCACGGCTCTTGTTCACCGTGTCCGTCGCGACGTCGGAGAGCTTGTCCAACGACTGCAGCAGCGTCACGAGCTGCGTGCGCTGCTCGGCCAGCACCTTCAGACCGGGCTCCAGGTCCGTCAACGCCACCGCGATCTTCTCGCGCTGCTGCGCCAGGGTCCCGGCCAGCCGGTTCATCGAGTCGAGCGCGCGGACGATCTCCGCCTTGTGCTTGTCGAGTTCCCCGACGAACGTGTTGAGGTTGCCGAGCAACGAGCGGATCTCCTTCTCGTTGCCCTGCATCGCCGCGTTGAGCTCCTTGGTGATGTTCTGCAACTGCGCGACACCACCGCCGTTGAGCAGCATCGACAACGCCCCGAAGACCTCTTCGACCTCGGGGTTCCGGTTGGTCCTGTCCAACGGGATCGTGGCGTTGTCGGCGAGCTTCCCGGAAGCGTCCTTGGGTTTACCCAGCTCCACGAACTTCTCGCCCAGCAACGCGGACTGGCGCAGCTTCGCGAACGCGTTCGCCGGAAGCTGCACGTCGCCGTTGACCAGCATGGTCACCTCGGCGGTCCAGCCGTCGCCGGCCAGGTCGATCTGCTCGACCCGCCCGACCGGCACGTCGTTGACCTTCACGCCCGCCTGCGGCACCAGGTCCAGCACGTCCTTGAACTGCGCCTTGACCCGGTACGGGTGATCACCGACGTCGGCGCCACCCGGCAGCGGCAGGTTGTAGACGCCGTCGAACCCGCCGGAACCACAGCCCGACACGAGCAACAACGCCGTCAGCCCTACGACCAGCTTCCTCACTGGGGCACCCCCGCGAGCGGCAGGGGCAACGGCAGCTTGCCCGCGTTCAGGTCGCTGATGATCTCGGCCGGCGGCTTCAGCGGAATCGCGCCGGTCAGGATCGGCTCCAGCTGCTTGCAGGTGTTCGTCAGCACCGGCGGCACGTTGTTCGGCGTCGCCTGCTGGATCAGCTTGCAGATCAGCACGATCGGCGGCTGGTTCAGCTCGTTGATGTTCGCGCGGGTGTCGAGCGTGCCGGACGCCGCGTTGTAGGAGTTCTGCAGGTTGCCCAGGGCAAGCGGGGCGACGTCGAGCGTCTCGGCCAGAGCCGCCCGCTGGTTCACCAGCACCTGCGTGATCGAGGCGAGCTTGTCCACATTGGACTTGAGCACCTCGCGGTTGTCCTTGATGAACCCCTGCACGAGTCCCAGCGCGGTCGCGAGCTCGCTCAAAGCCGCTCCCAGATCGCCGCGTTCGTCCGCGAGCATCTTCGACACGTCCGCGAGCTGCTTGTTGAAGTCGCGCACCTGGCTGTCGTTGGCCGCCAGCATCGCGGTGAACTTCTGCAGGTTGTCGACGGTGGCGAACAGGTCCTCTTTGGACCCCGACAGCGTGCGGGTGGCCTGGCCGAGGTTCTTCAACGTGTCGTTGAGCGCCTGACCGTTGCCTTCGAGGTTCGCGGCCGCCGAGTTCAGCAGGTCCGCCAACGCTCCGTCGGCGTTCGCTCCGTTGGGGCCCAGCGCGGTCGTGAGCTTGTCGAGCGACGAGTACAGCTCGTCCAGCTCGACCGGCGTCGCGGTGCGCTCGCGCGGGATCACGGCGTTGTCGGCCAGCGTCGGCCCGCCGGTGTAGGCGGGCGCGAGCTGCACGTACCGGTCGCTGACCACGCTCGGTGAGACCACGACGGCCTGCGCGTTCTCCGGCACTCGCACGTCGCGGTCGACGGTGAACACCACCTTGACCGTCTTGCCCTCGGGCGTGACCTCGTCGATCGTGCCGACCTTCACGCCCAGGATCCGCACGTCACCACCGGGGTAGACGCCGACGGCCGCCGCGAAGTGCGCGGTGACCTTGCGCCCGTTCATCCCGTTGAAGACCCACCAGAGCCCCGCCGTGACGACCAGCGCGAGCACACACGCGATCGCGATGAACCGCCCGACCTTGCTGTTCGCGACTTCAGTCATCGCTGCACCCCCGGAGGCAGGCAGCCTTCCTCGTTGAACCCGACGACGCCGAGATTCACCGAGGGCGGCAGCAGACCGCAGATGTAGGTGTCGAACCACCGGCCGTTGCCCAGGGTGTTCGCGAACACCCGGTAGAACGGCGCCATCAGCGCGAGGCTGCGGTCGAGGTTCTCCTGGTTGCGCTCCAGGATCGTGGTGACGCGGCCGAGCTGCTCCAGCGCCGGCTTGAGCTGGTTCTGGTTGTCGTTCACCAGACCGCTGAGCTCACGGGAGAGGTCGCGCGTGCCGGTCAGCAGGGCGCTGATCGACTCGCGGCGCTTGCGCAGCTCGCCGAGCAGCAGGTTGCCGTCCGACAGGAGCTTCTCGAACTCCGCGTTGCGGTCCGCGAGCGTCTTGGTCAGCTGCCTGGTGTTGTCCAGGAGCTTCGCCAGCTGCTCGTCGCGCGAGGAGATCGTCTTCGACAACGCGGACAGGCCGTCCAGCGCGCCCCGGACGTGCTCCGGCGAGTTCTTGAAGGTGTCGGACAGGACCGTGAAGCTGTCCGCGAGCTGCTTGGTGTCGATCTGCCCGACCGTGGTCGCGAGCCCGTTGAACGCCTCGTTCACGTCGTACGGCGCGAGCGTGCGTTCCTTCGGGATCGGGTTGCCGGGCGAGAGCGGCTGGGTGCCCTGCGGGTCCAGCGCCACGAACTTCTGGCCCAGCAGCGTCTTGATGCGGATCATCGCGGTCGTCCGGTCGCCCACCCAGGCGTCCTTGACCTTGAACGTGACCCGCACCTTGTCGCCGTTGAGCTTGACCTTGGTGACCTTGCCGACCTTCACGCCGGCGACGCGGACCTCGTTGCCCGGCACCAGTCCCGCGGCCTCGCTGAAGTCCGCGGCGTAGCTCGTGCCACCGCCGACGATCGGCAGGTCGTCGGAGTAGAATGCGGCCAGCAGCAGCAGGGCGATCAGGGTCAGGCTGATCGCGCCGGTCCGGATCGGGTTGGAAGTCTTCATCGGCGGCACCTCTGCTGTGTCACCGGCAACGCCGTGATCGGGATCGGGTTGTTGATGACCGGCGGCACGGCGACCTGGCCGCTGGCCTCGCACAGGTAGAAGTTGAACCACGAGCCGTAGGTCGCGGTCCGCGTGATCGTCTCCAGCTTGTTGGGCAGGCGCTGAAGCATCTGGTCGACCAGCACCTCGTTGTCCCCCAGCGTCTTCGAGACGATGCCGAGCTGCGCGATGTCGTTCTTCAACGGCTCGCGGCCCTGCTCCAGCAGCCCGGAGGTGGCCTGCGTCAGGTCGCCGAGCGCGGTGATCGCGTCACCGATCGGCTGGCGGTCCTGGGCGAGCCCGGAGACCAGCGTCTGCAACGTGATCACGAGGTTGTTGAAGTCCTCGTCGCGCGAGTTCACGGTCTCCAGCGCGGTGTTGAGGTTGTCGACGACGTCGCCGATCACCTTGTCCTTGCTGGCCAGAGTGCTGGTCAGCGACGCCGTGTGCTGCAGCAGGCTGTCGATGGTGCTGCCTTCTCCCTGCAGCACCTGGATGATCTCGAACGACAGCTTGTTCACGTCGTCCGGCGACAGCGCCTGGAAGAGCGGCTTGAAGCCGTTGAACAGCACCGTCAGATCCAGAGCGGCCTTGGTGCGCTCCAACGGGATCGTGCCGCCCTCGGCCAGCACCGCCTTGGTGTCACCGGTGCCGGACTCCAGCGCGATGTACCGCTGTCCCACCAGGTTGCGGTACTTGATCGTCGCGGTCACGGCCTCGGGAAGCTTCCGGTCGCCGTCGATCGAGAACTCCACCTCGGCGGTCTTGCGATCGACGACCTTGATGCCGTCGACCTGCCCGACGCGGACGCCGGCGATGCGGATGTCGTCGCCCTCGTTCAGCGCGGTGACGTCGGTGAACTGGGCCTTGTACTCGGTGGCACTGGCCAGGTTCACGTTGGCGATGGTGATCGCGAGCAGCGACGTGGCGAGGATCGTGACCACCGCGAAGGCGATCAGCTTGAGCAGCGGAGCGAGCACGCCCTTCACTTGACCGTCACCTCCGTCCCGCGAACCAGTGGCCCGAGCAGCAGGCTCGACCAGCCGGGCATGTCCTGCGGGTCGACGCCGACGCGCGGTCCGAAGAGAGCCGCGATCAACCTGGCCTCCTCCGGCGAGTTGGCGAGACGCAGCACGTCAGCGGACTGCGGCACCGTCACGTTGCCCGCGTTGGCCGGCGGCAGGACACCGTCGTTCGCGACGCGGGCGGGTGGCGGCGAGCTCGACCCGTCCTGCACCGGACCCTCCGGCGGGTACTGCGGGAACGGGTTCGGCCGCGGGATCAGGTCGTAGCAACGGGGACCGCGCTTGTCCTTGTACTCGGGCTCGTCGAGGTTCGGCTTGTACTTGCCGCGGTTCTGCGTGATCTCCAGCGTGATGTGCAGGCCGGGCTCGTTGGTGCCCTCGCCGAACGCCTTGCTGATCACCGGTTCGAACTCCGCGAGTCCCTTGAGCAGGCACGGGTACTCGGGCGCGTACTTCGCGAGCAGCTCCAGCGTCGGGCGGCTGGTGTCGGCGAGCGCGATGATGTTGTTCTTGTTGACCGTGACGAAGCTGGTGACGTCCTGCGACGTCGTGGTCAGCGACCCGTAGAGCGCCAGCAGGTTCTCCCGCTGGTCGACGACGGTCTTGGTCGTCGTGGTCATGTCGTTGAGCGCCTGCAACAGGTCCGGCGCGGCGTCCGCGTAGACGTTCGAGACGTCGGCGAGCTTGGAGATGTTCTCCTTCAACGCGGGCAGCTGCGGGTTGAGCTCACCGAGGTAGGAGTCCAGCGACACCAGCGTCTCGCCGAGCGGCTTGCCGCGGCCGTCGAGAGCCTGCGACAACGCGGTCAGCGTGGTGGCGAGCTTCTCCGGCTGGATCGCCTGCAGCACCGGCATCAGGTTGTCCAGCACGCGTTCGAGCTCGATCGCACTGCTCGTCCGGTCCTGCTCGATGACGGCGCCCTGCGTGATGGCCGCGCTCTTCTGCTGCGGCAGCACGAGGTTCACGTACCGCTCACCGAACAACGTCTTGGGCAGCAGTCGCGCACTGACGTTGGACGGGATCTGCTCGACCTTGTCCGGCAGCAGCGCCAGCTCCAGCTCGGCGCCTTCGCCGCTGGTGCGGACGGCCTTCACCGACCCGACGATCAGCCCGCGCACCTTGACGTCGCTCGCGGTCTGCAGCTGGTTGCCGATGTGGTCGGTCTTGAGCGTGACCTTCACGTAGTCGCCGAAGGCGTCCTTGTAGAGCGCCACCGTGAGCGACAGGAACATGGCGATCGCGAGAAGAAAGGCGATGCCCAGCACGCGTTTCCTCATCCGGCGATCCTCACCGTCGTCGTAGCGCCCCAGATCGCGAGGCTCAGGAAGAAGTCGAGCAGCGCCGTCGTGACGATCGCGGTCCGCACCGCGCGCCCGACCGCCACACCGACACCGGCCGGACCGCCGGAAGCGCGGTAGCCGTAGTAGCAGTGGGTCATGATGATCACGACCGCGAAGACCAGCACCTTGCCGAACGACCAGAGCACGTCGATCGGCGGTAGGAACAGGTTGAAGTAGTGGTCGTACGTACCGGCTGACTGCCCGTAGAACTCCACGGTGATCGTTCTCGCCGCCAGATAACTCGTCAGCAACCCGATCACGTACAGCGGAATGATCGCGACGAACCCGGCGATGATCCGCGTCGTCACCAGGAACGGCAGGCTGGGGATGCCCATGACCTCCAGCGCGTCGATCTCCTCGGAGATCCGCATCGCGCCGAGCTGAGCCGTGAACCCAGACCCGACCGTGGCACTAAGAGCCAGCCCAGCGACCAACGGCGCAATCTCACGAGTGTTGAAGTAAGCGGAAACGAACCCCGCGAACGCACTCGTGCCGATCTGGTTGAGCGCCGTGAATCCTTGGAGGCCAACCACGGTGCCGGTGAACACGGACAGCCCGACCATCACGCCGATCGTGCCGCCGATGACCGCGAGCGCTCCCGACCCGAAGCTGACCTCGGCCAGCAGCCGCATCGTCTCCTTGGAGTACCGCTTCAACGCGCGGGGCGTCCAGGCCAGCGCCTTGATGTAGAACGACAGCTGGTCGCCGAACCCGTCCAGAGTGGACAGCACCTTGTTCGCCATCAGCTCCCCTTCGCGGGCACGACCTGCAGGTAGATCGTGGTGAGGACGAAGTTGACGAAGAACAGCAGCAGGAACGTGATGACCACGGCCTGGTTCACCGCGTCACCCACGCCCTTGGGCCCACCGGCGGGGTTGAGCCCCCGGTAGGCGGCCACGATGCCCGCGATGAACCCGAAGATCAGTGCCTTCAACTCACTGATCCACAGGTCCGGCAGCTGCGCCAACGCGGAGAAGCTCGCGAGGTAAGCGCCCGGCGTGCCGTCCTGCATGATCACGTTGAAGAAGTAGCCACCGAGCACGCCGACGACGCTGACCATGCCGTTGAGCAGCACGGACACCAACATCGCAGCAAGCACCCGCGGCACCACGAGCCGATGGATCGGCGAGACTCCGAGCACTTCCATCGCGTCGATCTCTTCGCGAATCGTCCGCGAGCCGAGATCCGCACAGATGGCCGAGCCACCGGCCCCCGCGATCAGCAGCGCCGTCACGATCGGACTGGCCTGCTGAATGATCGCGAGCACGCTGGCCGCACCCGTGAACGACTGCGCACCGATCTGCCGCGTGAGCGACCCCAGCTGCAACGCGATGACCGCGCCAAAGGGAATCGACACGAGCGCCGTGGGCAGCACCGTCACGCTGACGATGAACCAACTCTGCTGAATGAACTCGCGAAGTTGGAACGGCCGCCGGAACGTGGTCCGCACGACGTCGATCCCGAGCTGGCACAACTTCCCGGTCTCCCGCAGCGCACCGGCGCCGGGGAACGAGGTCTGCGTGGTCACAGCACACCACCCTGCCGAGGCCAGGGGCTGGGCGTGGGCGCAGCCGCCGGCGCACCGGCGTGCACGCCGTACCGCACCTGCTCCTCAGTGGTGAGGCTCTCGATGATCCCCTGCTGAGCCTGGTAGGGCAGCTGATGGATGATCGACATGACCCGGTCCTTGCGCCGCCGCACAGCATCCCGGAACGGCAGCCCAGGAGTCGGCTCGATCTGCGGGATGATCCCCCGGACGTCCTCGGACGTGGACCCGTCCGAGTGCCCGGCGTCCGCGTGCGCCTGCTCGGCCGCCATCGTGGCCGTGTCCTTCTCCTCGGACATGCCGATGGGCCCGAGCCGCCGCCCGTTCAGAAACTGCTCGACAACGGGCTCGTCGCTGGTCAGCAACACCTCGCGCGGCCCGAACATGACGAGCTCGCGCCGGAACAACATCCCCAGGTTGTCCGGCACGGTACGAGCAATGTTGATGTTGTGCGTGACGATCAGAATGGTCGCGTCGATCTGGGCGTTCAGGTCGATCAGCAACTGACTGAGGTACGCCGTGCGAACCGGGTCCAACCCGGAGTCGGGTTCGTCGCACAAAATGATCTCGGGGTCGAGCACCAGCGCACGGGCAAGACCAGCCCGCTTGCGCATACCGCCGGAGATCTCACCGGGCAGCTTCTTCTCCGCCCCGACGAGACCGACCATCTCCATCTTCTCGAGGACGATCCGCCGAACCTCGGCCTCCGTCTTGCGAGTGTGCTCCCGCAGCGGAAACGCGATGTTGTCGTACAGGTTCATCGACCCGAACAACGCACCGTCCTGGAACAGCACGCCGAACATCTTCCGAATCTCGTACAACCGGTGCTCAGAGCACCGCACGAGATCCGTCCCATTGATAATGATCTTGCCTTGCTCCGGCTTGAGCAGCCCCACCAACGACTTCAGGAACACGCTCTTGCCGGTACCGGAAGGCCCGAGCATCACGCTGACCTCACCCGGCGGCAACGTGAGCGTGACGTCCTGCCAGATGGTCTGCTTGCCGAAGGACTTGGTCAGACCCTCGACGACCACCTCGACGCCCATCCGCACCTCCGCACACGCCCGAGGACGCCGCAGCGATCGGCGTCACACCTGGGCAACGAGTTCGTTCGCGGCAGGTTACTCACCAGTTGGCCTAATGGCGGTTGCGTTCAGATAACACCACACAGGGTGACCTCGCAAAACGGTCACGAGCCCCTAGACCACTGCCCGCCAACCGATAATTACGAGACCAATGTGACCCCAAACACAGACCACCGCGAAGCCGAAGGCGAGCCGTCCTTACCGAACGGGCCCGGCGGTGGGTCCCGTCACGAGTCGCACCACAGCACTTGCTGCATGCGTGAAGGGGTGTCAAACGGACACGCTTTTCGTCCGTTTGACACCCCTTCACGCATGTGGCCCGCTCTTGGTGCGGCTCGTGACGGGACCCACCGCCAACGCACCCAAACTACGAAACAGGCAGCCGCCCAACGCAACAGGCGTGCCATCAACCCACGCGTGGCGCGGACCCCCCCCGATCAGATTGCCGGGGGTCTGGGGGCAGAGCCCCCAGGGGAAGCACGCAACGCAAGCAGGCCGCCCGCAAGGCGACCCACAACACAAAGCCGCGGAACGCAAAACGGGCGTGCACCCCCAACAAAGGGGATACACGCCCGTTCAAGCACTACAAGGCAAAACGCCAGCCCCAACAGGGGCTGAGATCACTTGACGGTGATCTTGGCGCCCGCAGCCTCGAGCTTCTCCTTGGCGGCGTCGGCAACGTCCTTCGCCACGCCCTCGAGGATCGCCTTCGGAGCCGACTCGACGAGCTCCTTGGCCTCCTTCAGGCCCAGACCAGAGACGACCTCGCGGACGACCTTGATGACCTGGATCTTCTTCTCGCCGGCGGACTCGAGGACGACGTTGAAGTCCGTCTGCTCCTCGGCCTCTTCGGCAGCCGCGGCGGGGCCGGCGGCAGCAACGGCGACGGGCGCCGCGGCGGTGACCTCGAAGGTCGTCTCGAACTGCTTCACGAACTCGGACAGCTCGAGGAGGGTCATCTCCTTGAACGCGTCGAGCAGCTCTTCGGTGCTGAGCTTCGCCATGATCGGCGGTCCTTTCTAATCTCCCGCGCGAAAGCGTCGGGCGTGTCTTTGGGTGATCAGCTTTCGGCGGGAGCGTCGGCTTCGGCGGCGGGAGCCGCGGCGGCCTTCTTCTCCTGCAGGGCAGCAGCCAGGCGAGCGACCTGGGAAGCCGGGGCGTTGAACAGACCCGCGGCCTTGGCCAGGTTGCCCTTCATCGCGCCCGCGAGCTTCGCGAGCAGCACCTCACGGGTTTCGAGGTCCGCGATAGCGGCGACCTCGTCGACCGAGAGCGGGCGGCCATCCATGTAGCCGCCCTTGATGATCAGGGCCTTGTTGTCCTTCGCGAAGTCGCGGATCGCCTTGGCGGCGTCCACGGGCTCGCCCTCGACGAACGCGATGGCGGTCGGACCGGACAGAAGAGCCTCGAGGCCCTCCACACCGGCGTCCGCGGCAGCGAGCTTGACGAGCGTGTTCTTCGCGACGGTGTACTTGGTGCCCGCGCCGAGAGCGCGACGCAGCGTGGTGAGCTGCGCCATGGAGAGGCCACGGTACTCAGTGACAACCGCTGCCGAGCTGGTGCGGAACGAATCCGCGAGCTCAGCGACCGCCGTAACCTTCGTGGGCTTCGCCATGATCGCCTCCTCTCTGGGCTGGGTTAGACCCGGTGAGAAGGCTCCGAAACAACAAAAACGCCCTCGCGCACAAGCAGCACGGGGCGTCGTAAGACTGACCTCGTCCTCCCTGCGCGGGCCGCCCGTGTTGCAACGGGGCCTTCGCTCTCCCTGGGGAGAACACCTGCGGTCTTCGGTAGAACCAGGCAAAACAGTACTCGACTGTGTACCGCCGTTCCAAATCGGCATGATGTGACCTGTGACCGACGAGCCCGGCAAGGACCTCGCGCCCCGCCAGCCGCAGCAGCCGCAGCCGCCCGCCCCGCAGGTGGATCCGGAGCAGCTGCGGCAGTTCCAGGAGTTCCAGCGCTTCCAGGAGTACCAGCGCTACCAGGAGGCGACGGGCCAGGCACCCCAGGCCCCGAAGCAACCCGGCGGCAAGCGCTGGTGGCTCGTCGTGCTCGGCAGCAGCATCTTCTGGCGGGCGCTGTTCTTCCTGCTCGTCGTCTTCTCCGCGGTCTGGGCCTACAACCACTTCTTCGGCGTCGACGATCCCGGCGACATCGCCAGCAACAGCGGCGGCGTGACGGGCGCGGCACAGGGTCTGGCAGCACCGGCCGGCCTGCAGGGCACCGTCGGCATGTTCTACAAGCACGTGTCGTTCGCCGACACGACCCGCGCCTGCACGCTCTTCCTGCGCGACGACACCCGGCAGAAGTTCGCGAACGCCCAAGGTGCAAGCGATTGCGCGGCCGCGGTCAAGACCCTGAAGTCCAAGGTCACCAGCGTCGACAAGTACCAGCAGGTCATGTTCCCGCCGGACATGCTCAAGACCCCGACCACCACCAAGGTCACCATCGACTCCTGCGCCCTGACCGTCGAGGGCGGCCCGCGCCTCGGCACGTTCGTCGTGGAGAAGATCAACGCGGGCTGGGTCATCACCGACTGGTCCGAAAGCACCTGCAGCTAGAACGACTCGACGGCGCGGGCGAGGCTCTCCTCCCCGCGCCCTTCGGCAACCTGCCGATCGACCAGCGCCTTGAACGCGTCGAGCCCGGCGAACGGCACACCCTGCGCCTCAGCCGCACGGATCAACGTGGCCAGCCCGGACTGGTTCATCGCCAGGCTCGACTCGCCACCGGCGTAACTCCCGCCGTCGATCTCCCCCGCGAACATGGTCAGCGCAGGCTGAAGATCGGTCAACCACGACAACAACATCGGCGTGAGCTCACCGGCCTCGATCCCGTTGGCCCGCGCCAGCGCTGTCGCGTGCAGGAACCCGCCGAGCAGCCCGTACATCCCGGACAGGATCGCCACGTCGTACCCGGAGGCACGACCGGCGTCATCCCCGAGGAACGTGACCTTTCCCAGCTCCGCCAACGACTTCTGCCACTGCTCGTGCACAACCGCGGATCCGCTGTAGATGATCGACGACGCATCGGTGCCGATCGTCTGGGGCACCGCGTACACCGCGCCGTGCAGGTACTCGGCCCCGTTCGCCGCAGCCCACCCAGCCAGCTCGCGAGCGTCGCCAGGAGTGCCGGAGGTGAGGTTCACCAACGCCTTCCCGCGTACGTCCACGCCAGTCAGAACCTGTTGTGCCGCTTGATGATCGAGCATCGCGACGACCACGAGCCCACTCGCCGCCACCGCGTCCGCCGCGGTGCCGGCGACGGTCGCCGCGAGTCCCTCGGCCTTTGCGGCAGAACGGTTCCAGACCGTCACAGCACGGTCCGCGCGCAGAAACGTCTCCGCGAGCGCGCGTCCAAGATTGCCCAGCCCCAGCACGGTGATCGCTTCAGAAGTCATGGGTCCAGCTTCGCCGCGCGTGATCAACTCAACCAGTGACCGGAATGACCCCTGTCACCAAATTCCTGCCATAGGCTGGATCCCATGAGTGCCGGCTCCGTCGCCCTGATCGTGCCCAGCGACTTCGGCGTCGCCGACCTCTACGAGCTGGGCATCCCCGCCGCGGTCTTCGGTACGCCACAACCCGACCTCGCCGACCCCTGGTACGAGTTGTGGTTGTGCGGAACCGGATCCAGCACGCGAGGCACCGGTCCCGGATTCACCCTGCACACCACCCACACCCTCGATGACGTCGTGCACGCGGACACCGTCTTCGTGTCGTGGGTGCCGGAAGAGGTGATCGAGGACAACGCACCCGTGCCACCAGAGCTGGTCTCCGCACTGCGCAAGGCCCACGACAACGGTGCGCGGATCGTCTCCCAGTGCGTCGGGGCCTACGCACTGGCCGCTGCCGGCCTGCTCGACGGTCGCAGAGCGACCGCGCACTGGATGCACACCGCTCTGCTGGCCGAGCGCCATCCGAAGATCGAGGTCGACGACTCGGTGCTCTACGTCGACGAGGGGGACGTGCTGACCAGCGCGGGAATGACCGCCGGGCTCGACCTCTGCCTGCACCTGGTGCGCCGCGACCTGGGCGCCCACGTCGCCGACCAACTGGCCCGCCGGATGATCGTGCCGGGACACCGCCCGGGAAGCCGGAGCCAGGTCATCGACCTGTCGGTCCCGCCGGACAACAGCGAAAGTCTGGAATCGGCACTCGACTGGGCACGCACCCGTCTCGACGAGCCGCTGACCATCGACGACCTGGCCCGCAGGGCCGCGATGAGCCCGCGGACCTTCTACCGCAAGCTCCAGGCCGCGACCGGCACGACACCGTTGCAGTGGCTGCTCAACGAACGCGTCGCGCGGGCGCAGGCGTTGCTGGAATCCACCAGCCTGTCCGTGGAGAAGATCGCGGGCCTGAGCGGCATCGGCACGGCCAACAACCTCCGCCACCACTTCCTGAAGCTGGTGGGGAAGTCCCCGAGCGACTACCGGCAGACGTTCCAGCACTGAGACAGCAGAAAGGCCCCCGGCGAACCGGGGGCCTTTCTCAGCTAGCTAACGAACCGGGGAGGCTCAGGCCTCGTCCACCAGCAGGTTGCGGGTGCGGTTCGGGTCGACCGGGATGCCAGGACCCATCGTCGTGGAGACGACGACCTTCTTGACGTACCGGCCCTTGGCCGCGGACGGCTTCGCGCGGAGGATCTCGTCCAGCGCGGCCGCGTAGTTCTCGACCAGCTTCTCGGAGTCGAACGACACCTTGCCGATGACGAAGTGCAGGTTGGCCTGCTTGTCAACGCGGAAGTTGATCTTTCCGCCCTTGATCTCGTTGACGGCCTTCGCGACCTCGGGGGTCACGGTGCCCGTCTTCGGGTTCGGCATCAGGCCACGCGGGCCCAGGATGCGGGCGATGCGACCGACCTTCGCCATCTGGTCGGGGGTCGCGATCGCGGCGTCGAAGTCGAGCCAGCCACCCTGGATGCGCTCGATCAGGTCCTCGGAGCCAACGGCGTCCGCACCGGCGGCCTCGGCCTCAGCGGCCTTGTCACCGGTTGCGAAGACGATCACGCGGGCGGTCTTGCCCGTACCGTGCGGCAGATTCACGGTGCCGCGGACCATCTGGTCGGCCTTGCGAGGGTCGACGCCGAGGCACATCGCGACCTCGACGGTCGCGTCCAGCTTCACCTTGGACGTTTCCTTGGCGAGCTTGGCGGCCTCGAGCGGCGAGTACAGCCGCTCCCGGTCCACCAGCTCTGATGCGGCCTTGTAGGCCTTGCTGCGCTTCATAACTCTGTCCTTCGTGGATCAGTTCGTGGTGAATGAGCCGCGCTCGGCTCTCCCACGCTTGCTAAAAGAGGGTGTGGTCAGCCTTCGACCGTGATGCCCATGGAACGGGCGGTGCCGGCGATGATCTTCGCGGCCTGGTCGATGTCGTTCGCGTTCAGGTCGACCATCTTGACCTGGGCGATGCTGCGCACCTGCTCCATGGTCACCTTGGCGACCTTGACGCGGTGGGGCTCGCCCGATCCCTTGTCGACACCAGCGGCGGCGAGGATGAGTCGCGCGGCCGGAGGGGTCTTCAGCTTGAAGTCGAACGAGCGGTCTTCGTACACGGAGATCTCAACCGGCACGACCTGACCGCGCTGCGACTCGGTCGCGGCGTTGTAGGCCTTGCAGAACTCCATGATGTTGACGCCGTGCTGACCCAGCGCGGGACCAACGGGAGGCGCCGGGTTGGCGGCACCAGCCTTGATCTGCAGCTTGATGATCGCTGACAGCTTCTTCTTCTTGGGAGGCATTGTCCGTACTTCCTGTTATTGCAGTGTCCGCGCGCGGCTCTGCCAGCCGCAGCGTGGCCGATCGGTCATCCGGTGAAGGAGACCGCTCAGATCTTGGAGACCTGGCTGAACGACAGCTCGACCGGCGTCTCCCGGCCGAAGATCGACACCAGGACCTTCAGCTTCTGGCCGTCCGCGTTGACCTCGCTGATGGTGGCGGGCAGCGTGGCGAACGGGCCGTCCATGACGGTGACCGACTCGCCGACCTCGAAGTCGACCTCGATGGTCGGCTTCGACACGGTGGTGGAGGCGGCCTTCTTGCCCTCGGCCGGCTTCTGCTCCTGCTGCGGGAGCAGGAACTTCAGCACCTCGTCGATCGTGAGGGGCGAGGGCTTCGAGGTGGCTCCGACGAACCCGGTGACGCCCGGCGTGTTGCGGACGGCGCTCCAGGACGCGTCGGTGAGCTCCATGCGGACCAGGATGTAGCCGGGCAGCACCTTGCGCTGCACCAGCTTGCGCTGGCCGTTCTTGATCTCGGTGACCTCTTCGGTCGGCACCTCGACCTGGAAGATGTAGTCCTCCATGTCGAGCGTGTGGATACGAGTCTCGAGGTTCGCCTTGACCTTGTTCTCGTAACCCGCGTACGAGTGCACGACGTACCAGTCGCCGGGCGCGCGGCGCAGGGCCTGGCGCAGCTCTTCGGCGGGGTCCTCGGGCTCTTCGTCGATCGGCGTCTCGTCGATCGCGAGAACGTCGCCGTCCTCGGAGGCGACGGCCTCGTCGGACTCGTCCGCGGTGTCAGTGGCCTCGGAGTCCACAGCCTCCGACTCGACCGTCTCGTCGGCAGCGGTGTCCTCGGACACCTCGTCGTCGATGAGGTCGGTCTTCTCCTGGGCGTCGACGCCGTTATCGGAGGTCACTGTGGATCTCGCTTCCTGATTGCAGCGGCAGCTGTGCGGCTTAGCCGAACAACTCGAAAACAGCCGCGCCGAAGCCGAGGTCGAGAGCCCACACCAGCGCAACCATGAAGACCACGAACACCAGCACGACGCCGGTGTAGGTGACGAGCTGCTTGCGCGTCGGCCAGATCACCTTGCGGAGTTCGCTGACGACCTCGCGGAGGTAGCGGAAGCCTCGCCCGATCAGCGAGGGACGCTTCTCCTGCCCTTCACGGGTCTTGGTCGGGCGACCCTTCTTCGCGTCCTCGTCCGACTCCTCGGACTTGGCGACGCTCTTCTTCGACTCAGCGCTGCTGCCGTCCTTGCGGGCGGCCGGGCGGGAGGAGGCACGACGTTCACGTCGCGCCGCAGCAGTGGACGGCCGGACAGCGCCTTCGCGCTCCTCCGGCTGGTCCTGCTCGCGGCCCTCGCTCATGCCGTGCCTCCACTCCACCCATGACGCGCTTCGACAGCAGGGGCGACAGGACTTGAACCTGCAACCTGCGGTTTTGGAGACCGCTGCTCTGCCAGTTGAGCTACACCCCTTTGAGACCCCAGCTGGGATCCCCTGGCCAAGCAGGAAGTGTACGGGAGCCTGTCCCGTCCATTCCAACCAGACCGCTCAAGCACTTGCCGAGCGGCCTGTCGCACAGCCTACCCACACGCCGGCGGAGAAGACGAATCAGGGTCGTGCAACCGAGGTGCCGACCGGACCCGAATCTCCCTTGAGCACCACAAACACCACCGGACCGGATCGCCCGGTGGTGTTCTTGATCACAAGATCAAGCGACGCGCACGCGGGCGAAAGCGCCTGTCAACACCGACTTGCCCTCAAAAGCCGCGGTGATGTTGACCTTCACAGTTCCGTCCTCGAAGTCCTTGGTGACCTTCGCCGTGACCTCGACCAGCGCGCCCTCGTCGTCGTTGGGCACCACGACGGGCCTGCCGAACCGGCAGCCGTACTCGACGATCGCACCGGGGTCGCCGATCCACTCCGCGACGATCCGCGAGGCCACGGCCATGGTCAGCATGCCGTGCGCGATCACGTCCGGCAGGCCGACGTCCTTCGCGGTCTTCTCGTTCCAGTGGATGGGGTTGAAGTCCAGCGAGGCGCCCGCGTAGCGGACCAGGTCGTCGCGCTTGAGGCGCACGGACAGCGCCGGCAGTTCCGTTCCGACTTCGACGGTCACGCGTCTTCTCCCCTCACGACGAGCATCGACCTGGCGGTGGTGACGGGCTCGCCGTCCACCGTGGTGATCTCGGTCCGCACGGTCACCATGTCGTTGCCCATGCGGGACGTGATGGCGTCGATGTGCGCCACGCACACGAGCTGGTCGCCCGCGGTGATGGCGCGGTGGTGCGTGAAGTTCTGGTCGCCGTGCACGACGCGGCTGTAGTCGAGCTTCAGCTCCGGGTCGAACATGACGGTCTCGTTCGTCTTCATCGACACGACGATGGCGAACGTCGGCGGCGCGATGACGTCCTTGTGCCCCAACGCCTTCGCGGCTTCCGCGTCGAGGTAGGCCGGGCTGGTCGCGCCGATCGCCTCGGCGAACTCGCGGATCTTCTCGCGGCTCACGTCGTACGGCTGCGACGGCGGATAACTGCGTCCGATGAAAACGGGGTCGAGAGGCACCGAGTGAGCCTATATGCGACGAGGCCCGCCCCACGGATGTGGGACGGGCCTCGTCGAAGAGTGGCTACGCGCTCAGCGGGTTTCCTTGTGCGAGCGGTGCGTCTTGCAGTTCGGGCAGAACTTCTTGATCTCCAGGCGGTCCGGGTCGTTGCGACGGTTCTTCCTGGTGATGTAGTTCCGGTGCTTGCACTCCTCGCACGCGAGGGTGATCTTCGGGCGTACGTCGGTTGCAGCCACGGTCCTTGCCTTCCTGAGAGCGCACTTGCCCCGGCCTCAGATTGAGGCACCCGGTGCGGGCTTACCGCCCGGCGGGGATCCTGCTGAGTAGCGGTGGCCGGACTTGAACCGGCGACACAGCGATTATGAGCCGCTTGCTCTACCAACTGAGCTACACCGCTTTACACAACTACAAGCCGCAGCGCTCAGCACTGCGGCCAGTAGTGGAGCCCCTTTACGGAATCGAACCGTAGACCTTCTCCTTACCATGGAGACGCTCTGCCGACTGAGCTAAAGGGGCTTGCTCTTTCGTTCTTGCCGAGCGAGGAGAACTCTACAACACGCGGCAACCAAGAACGAAATCCGGGGGTCCTCTTAGTGGACCAAGGTGAGCACCGTCTCATCGCGAGCACCCCTGACCTGCACCGTTCGGGCGCGCAGCCAGGCCTCGAAGCGATCTTCGGACAGCGGTCGCGAGATCAGGTAGCCCTGAGCCACGTCGCAGCCCATGCCCACCAACTGATCCCGCGCGGCGTCGTCCTCGACGCCCTCGGCGACGACCACGAGACCGAGCGAGTGCCCGAGCTCCACGATCGACCGGACCACGGCCATGTCGCCGAGATCCGTGCCCATCCCGAGCACGAACGACTTGTCGATCTTCACCTCGTCGACCGGCAACTGCCTCAGGTAGGCCAAGGACGAGTAGCCGGTGCCGAAGTCGTCGACCGCCAGCACGACGCCTATCGCGTGCAGGCGCCGCAGCACCGGCAGAGCGCGCTCAGGATCGGCCATGACGCCGGACTCGGTGAGTTCGAAGGTCAACAGACCCGACGGCACGTCGTGGCGCTCCAGGGCGGCCTCGACGCGATTCGGGAAGTCTTCGTCGCCCAAAGTGCGAACCGACAGGTTGACCGCGATGGACATCCGCAGCCCGCGGTCGAGCCAGCGGCGCACGCGTTCCAACGCTCGATCCATCACGAAGTCGGTCAGCACGTCCACGAGACCGGTGGCCTCGACGGCGGGCACGAACTCGTCAGGGTCGACGCGGCCGAACTCCGGATGTGTCCAGCGCACCAAGGCTTCGGCGCCCACGACCTGACGTGACGGCAGGGCGACCTTCGGCTGGTAGTGCACCGAGATCTGGCCGGTCTCGACGGCCTGGCGGAACTGCGTCACGAGCTGGAAGCGGCGCAGGAACAGGTGGCCCATCGACGGCGCGTAGGCCTTCACCGGCGTGCCTTCGGACGTCGCGCGCACGGCGACATCCGCCCGCTGCAGCAACGCGTCGGGATCCGGGTCCTCGGTCTCGGAGTCCGCCTTGGACGCGTAGCCGACGACCGCGGAGGCCTCGACGGTCAGCCGGTCGACGGGGTACGGCACGGAAAGCCCCGCACGCAACCGTTCCGCGGTCTCGTGGGCGGTGGCCGCACGCTCGTCGTCGAGGTACGCGGCGAACGCGCCACCCTCCAGGCGAGCCAGCGGCACGTCGGCGCCGAGGGCGTCCCGCAGCCGGCGCCCGGCGGCGACGACCATCCGGTTTCCCCAGGCCTGGCCCAGCGCGTCGGAGACGGTCGACAGGATGTCGAGGTCGATGCGCAGCACCACACCGCTCTGGGACTCGCGCAGCGGCTCGGCGCAAGCCTCGCGGAAGCCGGGCCGGTTCAGCAGACCCGTCAGCGGGTCGTGGTAGGCGTCGTGGCGCAGGCGGGCCAGCAGCCGCCGGTTGTCGACGGCCGTCGCGAGGTGCGAGGCCAGGGTCCTGAGCAGCTGGATGTCGGCCTTGCCGAAACCACGCCAGCGGGACAACCGGTCGTGCGCCTCGACGGCACCGAGAAGCTGGGTCGCGCCGCGCAACGGGACGACCAGTGCTTCCTGCGCATCACGGCGCAGCAGGGCCTCCGTGACGTCCTCGGTCGCGTCGGCCACGCGGTAGTAGCGGACGTGCGTGCCCGGCAGTTGCAGAACGGGGTCTTCGCGGACGGCACGCGGGTCCGTCGCGGTCATCTCGTCGGGCAGCGGTTCGCCGGCGACGAGGGTGATCATGGCTTCCTGCGGATCGGTGCGCAGGCGCAGCACGACCCTGTTGGCGTTGAGCTGCTCGCGGATGCGTTCCGCGATGAGCTGCCACTCGTCCTCTTCGACGCCGGTGGTGAGGTCGTCGTCGGGCTGACGCGGGCCGGTGCCGTGCTGTCCCGACCTCGCGACACGGAGGCTGACCTCGCTCAGGGCCTCCAGGTCGCGCTGTTCGCGCAGCAGCCCGGAGTAGGCGAGATAGGTGGCCACGATGCCCGCGAGCACCAGGATGATGAGGACGCCGCCCCAGTCGGTGGTGGCGACGATCTGGTAGCCGACGAGGCCGATCGAGGTGTTCAGCAGCGCCACGACCAGCGTCTGCAACACGAGACGAAGGCTGTTGCCGACGCGCATCGACTTGCCCATGAGGCGCAACGCGCAGAGGCCCAGCACGCTCGCGAGGAGCGGCACGGTGATGGTTCCGACGAACGCGCCCGCCCAGAACGGACCGCCGGCGCCGATCATCCGGTTCACGGCCTCGGCGGCGGCGAACGCCACGGAGATCTCCATGAACATGAGGCCCGCGTTGTAGACGGCCCTGTCCAGGATCCGCCTGCCGAGCAACGTGCCCACGCCCGCGACGACGTGCGCGGCGAGCACGATCTCGAACGGCGCCACCAGCAGGCCCAGTACCAGCGGGATCTCGGTGAAGGAGATCGTCCACGCGACGCCGCTGCGGACGTCGACGTTGATCGCGAGCTGTTCCGCCAGCAGAAAGCCGACGACGAGCAGAGGGCCGATCCAGAAGAGAGAGGGCGTCTCCCTCTCGGGGAGCCAGATCGCGACCATGGCCGCGCAGGCGATGCCGGCCACCAGAAGGGTGACGGCGAACGCGCTGAACGCGCGGTTGGTCGACTTGGCCGACCAGGCGGCCGAGTCCGACACGGGGGCCGACGCTCGGTCGGACATCCAGCCTCCTCGTCGGCCTGGGTGGGGGTACCTCTAGGCGTGACTGAGGGGTCCCGCACTTCGCGATCAGGACCCCTCCAGGGGCACCAATGTACCCCGCTCGGGGGACGAAATGGCAGGTCGAGCACGTCTAGTGACATCGATTCACCCAGACGTGGCTACACGGCGAGGTGTCCCCGGAGCACCGTCACGGCCTGCCCCGAGAGCAGTACGCGATCTTGCGCGAGGGTGGTCCTGACGACCCCTCCGCGTGGCGACGCCTGCTCCGCCAGCAGGTCAGCCCGCTTGAGCCGAGGCACCCAATAGGACGCAAGGGTGCAGTGGGCCGATCCGGTGACGGGGTCCTCCGGGATGCCGACGGCCGGATAGAAGCACCGGCTGACGATGTCCGCGTCGCCGTCGCCGGCGGCCGTCACGATTACTCCGCGTGACGAGATTTGTGCCAGTCCTTGGACATCAGGTCGCAAGGATCGGACTTCCGCGGCACTCCCCAACTCGATCAGGTAGTCGAAGCGCCCGCGCGACACGGACTTGATCGTCGCATGTGGCAGCGCTTCCGCTAGACCGATTGGCGGGTCAGTCAACTCTGGAGGGTCCGCGGGGAAGTCCATGCGGACCCATCCATCGTCATTTGCGCATGTGAGCACCCCACTACGCGTGGTGAACGCCTGCTCTCCACCCAGGACGTGCGCGGTGGCGAGGGTGGCGTGCCCGCAGAGGTCCACCTCGACCTCGGGCGTGAACCAGCGGAGGTGGTTGTCCGGGGTGACGAAGGCCGTTTCGGCGTGCTTCATCTCCGCGGCGACGTGCTGCATCCAGGCGTCGTCGCGCGGCTCGGTGAGGAGCACGACCGCGGCGGGGTTGCCCGCGAAGGGCCGGTCGGTGAACGAATCCACGACGAAGATCTCCACAGCCCGACCCTGCCATGCTCAGATGGGGCGTGACCGAGATTTTCTCTTACCGCGAGACAGATCCGGACTCCCTACTCCTCACCTGGGGCGCCCACCGCACGCACAGCCTGACGTGGCAGCCCGGCTGCGACCTGCCGGCGTTGCTCGACGAGTGGGAGACCCGCCTCACCGGCCTGGACGACCCGGAGACCGTGGCGATCGTGACCGTGCCGAGCCACGAGACCGCGGCCGCGCTGCCGTTGGTGCACCACGGCTTCGCGCCGCTCACGGTGGTCGCCGAACGCCTTGCCGGACGTTCCTCCGCGGCGCGGCCGTCCGGGGTGCGCATCCGTCCCGCGACCTCCGCCGACCTGGACGTCGCCGTCGAACTGAACATGCACACGGTCCGGTACGACGCGGCGTTCGGTCTGGTCACCGAACGCCCGAACACCGCGGAGCACCTGCGGATCGCGCTGGCCGAGGTGCTCGGCCGCGACCACGAGGCGATGTGGCTCGCCGTCCTGGACGACACGCCCGTCGGCATGATCTACGTCGACATGCCGCAGGACGCGGGATGGATCGAGCGGTTCGCCACGGCGCGCCCGTTCGCGTACCTCGGGCATCTCGGCGTCCGGCCGGACGTGCGCGGCAGCGGAGCGGGCAGCGCTCTCGCGGCGCACGCGCACGCCGTTCTGGACGACGCCGGCGTGGCGTCGACGCTGCTCCACCACGCTCTGCCGAACCCGCGGTCGACTCCGTTCTGGTACTCGAACGGCTATCGGCCGAGCTGGACGACCTGGGCGCGCCGTCCCGCGTTGCGCTCTTCTTCCGGCGTGTCTTCGCAACCCGATCGGCCTAGTGGGACATGATCTACCCGTTCACACAAGCGAAGAAGCCAAACGAACCCGTACTTGTGGAACGGATCCGGCCTCCATATCGACAAAGGGGACAACGGATTCGAACACTCCTGGGGGGTCGAGATGGAACTCAGCGGAAGAGCGAGAGCGATGCTGCGGGCTGTCGCCGCGGGACGCGCCGAGGTCACAGGCGGGGTCGAACCCGATCTGTACGTCGACGGACTGCCCTGCTGCGACCAGATGGCGACGCATGACCTCGTGCACGCGGGACTGCTGCGCCCTTCGCAGCCAACGAGCTTCGGCCTTCGCGTCTGCGCGGAACTGACCGACGACGGCCGGGCGGCACTCGCCGCGATCTGATCGGCGTGTTGATCGCCCAGTGATCGAACATCTGTTCGATATGGGGTATGCTCCGCGCTGAAGCCGGCACGCAAGAGAGAGGAAGCTCTTGCGCGCCGGCTTCACCTTTTTCAGGCCACCTTCTGCTGCGTGGCAACGTTCATGCGGTTCCACAGGTTGATCGCGCCGATGGCGATCACGAGACCCGCGAGCTCCTCCTCGCTGTAGTGCTTCGCCGCCTCGTTCCACACGTCATCGCTCACGTGCACGTGGGTGATCTGCTCGGCGAGCGCGAACCCGGCCTTCTCGGCGTCGCTGTAGTACGGCACGTCCCGCCACCCCGCGACGGCGTAGACCTTCTCGTCCGCCACGTTCGCCTGGCGCAGCAGCTTGGTGTGGTAGTCGATGCACATGCCGCAGCCGTTCATGATGCTGACCCGCAGGCAGATCAACTCGACGTAGTCCCCGTCCAGACCCGTCCTGGCCGCGGCTTCCGACAGGTCCAGCAGCGCCTTCATCGCGCCGGGCACGGACAAGATCGGGTTGGCGATCCTCATCTTCGTTCTCCTTCGTCGTCTTCTGCCTGGTCGACCCGGCAGCCGGCGAAGGTGTGACAGGTTGCCCGAAGATTCTTCCTAGGCGCTGATCCCCTGGCCCAGTCCGCCGTCGACGGACAGGTCGGCGCCGGTCGTGAAGGTGGCGTCGAACGCCAGGAAGAGCACGGCGTCGGCGACCTCGTCCGCGGTGCCGTGCCGCTTGAGCGGCGTGATCCGGTCGCCCTCTTCCTTGAACCGCTGGAGGGTGTCCTCCGGCACGCCCGTGACGCCCATCGACGGGGTGTCGATGAAGCCGGGGCTGACCACGTTGACCCTGATGCCACGAGGCGCGAGCTCCGCCGCGAACGACCTGCCGAACGACCGCACCGCGGCCTTCGCCCCGGAGTAGGCGCTCATCCCCACGGCGCCACCGGTCTGCGCGATCGACGTGGTGAAGACGATCGAGCCGCCGTCCTTGATCAGCGGCGCGAGCTTCTGCGCGGTGAAGAACGCACCCTTCGTGTTCACGTCGAACGTGCGGTCGTAGTCGTCCTCGGTGACGTCCGGAATCTCGACCAGCGTCGCGTACCCGACGTTGATGAAGAGCAGGTCGATCTCGCCGAGTCGTTCGCTCACCTGCTGCTTCAGCTCGGTGATGTCGTCGAGGCTCGCCGCGTCCGACGCGATGGCGTGCGCCTTGATGCCCTCGGCCTTCTCCGTGCTGCGCCCGGTGAGCAGCACCTCGGCGCCACCCTCGATCAGCTTGTCGACCGTCGCGCGCCCCATGCCGTGCGTGCCGCCCGTGACGACGGCCTTCTTCCCCAGGTACTTCACTTGCGGATCTCCTCGATGACGCTCGCGATGCTGTGGTTGCCGTGTCCGTTGCGCTGGGCGCGTTCGAACAGGTCGTGCAGGGCCTTCGGGATGGTGGCGTCGAGACCCTGTTCCTCGTTGGCCTCGGTGAGCAGCCGCAGTCCCGACACGTTGATGTCCAGCGCGGACACGTCGGTCTCGTAGTCGCGGGTCTGGGTCACCGCGCCCATCTCGGGCAGGAGAGTGCTCATCTCGTTCAGCCAGCTCATGGCCATCGGCGTGAACTGCTCCGGCTTGATGCCCTCGGAGCCCATCAGCGCGACCGCCTGCAGGTAGCCGCCGAACGTGGCCCACATGATGCCGAGCAACGCCAGGTCGTGGAGAGCGGCGAGTCCCGCGTCCTCGCCGACGTACACCGGCTCACCGAACGCCTGCAGCACGTGGTGGTTCTCGTTTCCGCTGAAGAAGATCCTCGCCTGAGGCGTGCGAATCTGCTGCGGCACAGCCATGATCACGCCGTCGACGTACTCGACGCCGTTGTCCTTCGCCCACTGAGCGGTTCGCCTGGCTTGCTCCGGCGTCCCGGACGTGAGGTTGACGAGGGTCTTGATCTCGTTGGTGAGCAACGGTTGCTGGACGTCGTACGTGGGCAGGCAGGTGACGACGACGTCGCTCTTGAACGCTTCTTCCGGTGTGGCAACACTTCTGGTGTTCTCGAGCACCTTCGGCGTGCGGTTCCACACGGTCACTTCGTAGCCCTCTTCGACGAGGGCCTTGGCGAGCGCGCTGCCCATCCGGCCCAGGCCGAGCACGCTCACGGTCTTCTTGATCCCCATGCCGTGAATGCTCGTTCTTATGCTGACTGGACGACAAGTACCTACTATTTTGTCAGGTACCCACCTTTTGGTAAGGATCCTGGATGAAGCCACGGCAGTACGCGTGCGGCCTCGACGCGGCGATCGACGTGATCGGCGGCCGCTGGAAAGCACTGATCCTTTGGGCCCTGCACCACGGCCCGGTGCGCACCGGCGAACTGCGCCGCTCCGTGTCGGGCATCAGCGAGAAGATGCTCATCCAGGTGCTGCGCGAGATGGAAGCGGACGAGATCGTGCACCGCGAGGTGTTCCACGAAGTACCGCCGCGCGTCGAGTACTCACTGACCCCGCTGGGCGCGCGGCTGAACGAGGCGCTGCTTCCGTTGGGAGACTGGGGCGAGAACAACATGACGGCGATCGCGCACCGCCGCGGGGTGGAGCCGGCGCCTAGGCATTGAGCAGGGGGATCGCCCACTGCGGGACCTCGGTCCCTGCTTGCCTCGCGGCGTCGCCCAGGCGGATCCGGACGGACCGGGGCAGCCGGGCCACGTCGAGCCGCTGCCTCTCCCGGCCGTCGCCACCGAGAACGTGCCGGACGGCACCCGCGTAGTGCGGTTCTGCGGCGCGCGAATCCTTCAACGCAGCGCCGATCTTCGAGATCGGCACGCCACGCAGGAGCAGTCCGGGAATCTCCTCGTGCAGGTGCTCACCTCTGCCGGAACCTCGCCACACCAACAGTTGCAGCACCTTGGTGACCGGATCAGCGCTGTCGAGCAGCTTGTGCGCGTGAGCGATGAGGCTGGAGTCAGCGGTCCGCCGCACCGGCCGGAGCATGCGCCGCGTCGTCCACGTCAGCGCGGGCGGGACCGCGGCGACCCACTCCGGGCAGCTCGGTAGATCGTCCTTCCTGTCCAGCCAGCGCAGCAACGCCTCCTCGTCGACGAGGATCGCGTGACCACCCCATCCGTGCCAGGCGAGCGCGCCGCCGCGGTGGAAAACAACCACGGCAAGCACTTCCCGCCGTGCGCCGAGAAACTCGAAGCGGACATCACCCAGGCACGCGCACACCGTTCCCGGCAACGACTTCACCGCCATGGCAGCGCGCAGACCGTCGTCCAGCACCGCCTCGACCATCTCGTCGGGCCAGCTGACCTCAGCGAAACGAACGCTCGATGCTTTCCTCAGAACGGCGTCGAGCGCGTGCAGCCGGTCGTCACCGATCGAGATAGACGACAGTGGCGTCGTCGGAAATCTTCTTGCGAGGCCAATCGACGGCCTTGGCGTCTTCCTTTTCGACCGCGCGCATTCTGCGGATGAGGTCGTCCGGCCCGTTCGCGGCCATCAGTTCGAGCGCCTGACGCCAATCGAAGAGATTGAACAGGTCGACCGCACGCGCGGCACCGTCGGAGAGGATCGCAACGCGCCGCACGTCCGCCAACGGCACCTCACCGGTGAACGCGTGCTCGACGTCCACGGCCTTCGCACCAGCCGTGCGCCGCGTCTGCGTATCGCTCACCACGAGCAACTCGCCCTTGATGTCGACCACGACCGTGGCGTCCCCGAGAACCAGGTACCGCAGCACGTCACCCTTGGTCTGCACCATCGCGATCGCCACGCTGGGCGTGTCGGGATGATCGAGGTCGCACGTACCGGAGTGCAGCTCAGCGGCCTGCGCGATCGCTTCCTTCAGCGCCGCGGCCGGGTCGAGGTGGGCGAACCGCAGGATCTCGCCGGAGAGCTGGTCGGCGAACCAGCCGACCCCGTGCTCGCAACCGGTCTCGGGCTTCGCTGTCACACCGTCGAGCACGGCGACCAGGTTCGGGCCGACGAGCGCGCGGTCCTCGCTCGGTGCCGTTGTCCGGCCGGCTTCGGTAGCCATCTGCGTACGCACTGAGATCCCCCTCGGTCCGACACGACGATACGAAGATACGACGATGGGCCCCTGACCAGTCCGGTCAGAGGCCCATCAGTCCTGCGTGGCGGGTAGAGGATTCGAACCTCTGTAGCTTTCGCGACGGATTTACAGTCCGCTCCCATTGGCCGCTCGGGCAACCCGCCCCACACCGCCGTAACGGTGCGGGCAGAACAATACATAACCCCTTCGGGAGGCCCCAAATCGGGGTACCCCAGTAGCATCGACGCTGGCTGTGAACCCCGAGATCGTTGAGGAGTGAAGTCGTGGCGGACCCGTCGTTCGACGTGGTGAGCAAGGTGGACCGGCAGGAGGTCGACAACGCGCTCAACCAGGCCTCCAAGGAGCTGAGCACGCGCTTCGACTTCCGCGGGACCAACACCACAGTGGCCTGGGCCGGCGAGGAGGCGATCACCTTCACCTCCGAGACCGAGGAGCGCTGCAAGGCGGCGATCGACGTCTTCCAGGAGAAGCTGGTGAAGCGCAACATCTCGATGAAGGCGTTCGAGATCGGTGAGCCCGCGGTGTCCGGCAAGGTGTTCAAGGTCACGGGAAACCTCGTGCAGGGCATCACGTCCGAGAAGGCCAAGGAGATCGCCAAGAAGATCCGCGACGAGGCGCCCAAGGGCGTTCAGGCGCAGATCCAGGGCGACCAGTTGCGGGTGTCCGGCAAGAAGAAGGACCACCTGCAGGACGTCATCGCACTGCTGAAGGGCTCTGACTTCGGCATCGCCATCCAGTTCACCAACTACCGGTGAAGGGGATCGTCCTCGCCGGTGGCAGTGGGACGCGCCTGCACCCGATCACGCAGGCCGTCTCCAAGCAGTTGCTGCCGGTGTACGACAAGCCGATGATCTACTACCCGCTGTCGGTGCTCATGCTGGCCGGCATCCGGGAAGTGCTGATCATCAGCACTCCCACCGACCTGCCGCAGTTCCGGCGGCTGCTCGGCGACGGTTCCCAGTGGGGCATGAGCTTCTCCTACGCGGAGCAGGCCGCGCCGAACGGGCTCGCGGAGGCGTTCATCATCGGCGCTGACTTCGTCGGTGGCGACGACGTGGCGCTGGTGCTGGGCGACAACATCTTCTACGGCCAGGGTTTCTCCACCACGCTGCAGCAGCACGCGTCCTCTTTGGACGGCTGCGTGCTGTTCGGGTACCAGGTGAAGGACCCCGAGCGGTACGGCGTGGGCGAGGTCGACGCGACCGGCAAGCTGTTGTCCATCGAGGAGAAGCCCGCCAAGCCGAAGTCGAACCGGGCGATCACCGGGCTCTACTTCTACGACAACGGTGTGGTGGACATCGCGCGGAGCCTCAAGCCGTCGCCTCGTGGCGAGCTGGAGATCACCGACGTCAACCTCGCGTACCTGAACGAGGGCCGGGCGCAGCTCGTGGACCTGAGCCGCGGGTTCGCGTGGCTCGACACCGGCACGCACGACTCGCTGCTCGAGGCCGGGCAGTTCGTGCAGGTGCTGGAACACCGGACCGGCGTGCGCATCGCGTGTCCCGAGGAGATCGCGCTGCGCATGGGCTTCATCTCCGCCGACGAGTGCTACGCGCTCGGCGAGAAGCTCGGCAAGTCCGGGTACGGCGAGTACCTCATGGCCGTGGCGACGGCAGGGCGTTAGCGCCGGGCCATCTCTTCGAGCCTGCGGATGCGGTCGGCGATCGGCGGGTGGGTCGAGAACCACTTCGAGAACTGGTCCCCCGAGCGGAACGGGTTCGCGATCATCAGGTGGCTCTGCGACACCACCTCCGGCTCCGGTGCGAGCGGCGCCGCCCGCGTCCCCAGCTCGATCTTGCGCAACGCGTTCGCGAGCGACAGCGGGTCGCCGGTGAGTTCCGAGCCCGCCTGGTCGGCCTGGAACTCGCGTGAGCGGCTCACGGCCAGGCGCACGACGGTGGCCGCGATCGGGCCGAGCAGCGCGATCAGCAGCAGGCCGAGCGGGCCCGGTCCGTCGTCGTCGCCGTCACCGCCGCCGAAGATCCCGGCGAACAGGGCCAGGTTCGCGAGCATCGTGATCACGCCGGCCAGCGCTCCGGCCACGCAGCTGATCAGGATGTCGCGGTTGTAGACGTGCGCCAGCTCGTGGCCGAGCACGGCGCGCAGCTCGCGTTCGTCGAGCAGGTCCAGGATGCCCGTGGTGCAGCACACGGCGGCGTTGCGCGGGTTGCGGCCCGTCGCGAACGCGTTCGGTGCGGCGGTCGGGCTCAGGAAGAGCCTGGGCATGGGCTGGCGTGCCTTCTGCGACAGCTCCCGCACGATCGCGTAGAGCACTGGCTGCTCCACCTGCGACACAGGTACCGCCCGCATCGCGCGCAGCGCGAGCTTGTCCGAGTTGAAGTACGCGTAGGCGTTCACGCCCAAGGCCAACAGCAGGCCGATGACCAGTGCGGTCCGGCCGAACAGGCTGCTGATCAGCACGATCAGCGCGCTCATCCCGCCGAGCAGCACGGCCGTCTTCAACCCGTTGAAGTGCTTGTGCACGGTTTTCGCCTCCGGGTTTTACGTCCTACCCCTCAACGAACCAGGCCGTCGTCCGGTTCCTGTCGCCGTTTCGGGTGCCGCCTCCGCGGCCGGGTCGAGCTGGGGCGGCGGCGGCACCTTCTCGACCCATGTGGACAGCACGTCCCGTTCGTGGACGAGCTCCGCGACGGCGCCCTCGCCGTCGATCGAGCCCGTGCCCGGATAGCCGAACTCCGGCGCCCAGTGCAGGGCGTCGAACGGGCAGACCTCGACGCAGATGCCGCAGTACAGACACTGGCCGTAGTCGATCGCGAACCGGTCGAGCACGTTGCGGCTGCGCGGGCGGGCGCTGCCGGGCTGCTCTTCGACCTCGGTGTGCGACGTGATGTGGATGCACCAGTCAGGACACTCGCGCGCGCAGATCATGCAGACCGTGCAGTTGGCCTCCAACAGCGCGATGACGCCCCTCGTGCGTGGCGGAAGGTTCGTCACGACGTGCTCTCCTCTTCGCGGCGCGGGCCCCAGGACGGGTCCGGAACGCCAGGTGGTGCGGTGCGGCGGCGGCTCGGGGCGCTCGTGTTGTCCTCGCCCGGTTCGAGGGCGCCCGGCCACGGACGCACGACGCGGGAGGCCAGCACGAAGTCCTTGCGCAGCGGGTGGCCCTCGAAGCTGTCGGGCAGCAGCAGGTGCTCGGGTTCGCCGTCGACGGTGATGCCGAACATCTCCGCGGCCTCGCGTTCGTGCCAGCGCGCGCCCTTCCAGAGGTGGGCGACGCTCGGCAACGCGTCGGTCTCCGCGATCTCGGTGCGCAGCATGACGCCCTCGCGCGTCCGCGGGTCGATGACGTGCAGGAACACCGCGTGGCGCTGGCCTGCTGCGCCCGGCCGGCCCGCGTCCTCGACGCCGAGCCAGTCGAACATCACGAAGCCCTGGTCGTGGTGAGCCGCAGCCGTGGTGAGCCAGTCGGCGAGCTCCACGTGGTGGACGGTCTGGCTGAACGCCGTCTTCGGGGTGCTCACGCGTTCACCAGTCCATGCAGCGCCTTGAGGCCTTCGAGCAGCGCTTCCGGCCGCGGCGGGCAGCCGGGAACGGCCACGTGG
Source organism: Lentzea sokolovensis (assembly GCF_033949975.1). Lineage (NCBI taxonomy): Bacteria > Bacillati > Actinomycetota > Actinomycetes > Pseudonocardiales > Pseudonocardiaceae > Lentzea > Lentzea sokolovensis. The sequence goes on along the minus strand of NZ_JAXAVU010000009.1, from coordinate 814,222 downwards.
ACGGGCAGGGCCTGGTCGATCCCCTTGGTGACGCTGTAGGAATCCCAGTACGGGCCGCCGGTGTTGCTGCAGGCGCCCACGGAGATCACGTAACGGGGTTCGGGCATGGCCTCGAAACTGCGGAGGACAGCAGGCAACATGACGTCCGTGACGGTGCCGGAGACAACGAGAACGTGCGCCTCGCCCGCGCCGTCGACCGGCGTGACGCCGAGGTCGGAAAGGCGGTCGAGAGCTGCCATCACTTCGACTCCGCAGCAGGCGAGTCCGAGTTCGAGCACGGTGACCTGGTAGGTGGTGCCCCAGTCCAGGCGAGCGGAAGCCGTCACAACGGCTGAGGGTAATACTTGGGGGCCCACCGGCTTGCGCTGGCGGACCCCCACCCCCCAATGATTCCCCCCGGAATCGGCTCCCACGCGTGGTCGCCGCGGATAGTTTTGTACACCCGCGCTATAAGTGTCCAGGGATTTGCCGACAGGATCTGCAGATAATTTGTCGGCGAAATGCGGTCAAGTTCAGTTCAACTGATCGGCAGAACATCAGAGAGGGTCCCATGTCCGGCTCGTCCCAGTTGGTGCTTCCCACCAGCACCTCGCTGCACCGTTTGCTGAACATGCCCGGTGCTCTACTGGATACCACGATGGACCAGCTCAGGACCCTGCTGACCGTGCACGAGACCCGTTCGGCCCTACGCGCCGCGAGGGCGTTGGGACGAGAGCAGTCGAGTGTGCAGAAGCAGCTCGACACGTTGAACAGGAACTTCCTGGAACTGTGCGGCGAAGCGCTCGTGGTGAAGCAGGGACGCGGAAAGGACGTGCTGTTCACGCCGACTGGTGAGTCACTCGTCGAATTGGCGCGAGAGACGCTCGCGGAGTGGCTCGACGGAATTCACGAGTGCCGTCGCAAGCTCGGCACGACCGTCACCGTGGGCACGACGCGATACATGCTGGACACGCTCGCGAAGGCGTGGCACCACGTGTCGGACGAGTTCCGCGAACGCGACGTGGACCTCAAGGTCGTGCACATCCGCACCAAGGACATCTGGACGAAGCTGGAGACGCGCGAGGTCGACGTCGTGTGCGGCAGCGTCGTGACGCGGGCCGGCGCGGGCTGGGAGCGGCCGGAGTTCGACGTGATCGAGTGGCGGCGCGGCGGCCTCGCGTTGCTGACGAACCTGCCGGAGACGGTTGTCGGCGACCGCGTGCGGGTACCTCAGCTGAGGTCGGTCCCGTTGGTCGTGCCGGGGGCGGGGCTGATCGCGGAGTTCCTGCGGGGCTGGTTCGGGCCGGACTACCGCCAGGGGCTCGACATCGCCGCTGAGATCGATGAGATCCAGTACGGCATCTCGCTGCTGCGCTCCAACCTCGTCCAGGGAGCCATGATCGTGACGTCTGGTTTGGGCGTGGTGGCGTCGAACAACGAGCTCCGGGAGGGAGGCGGCCTCCGGGTCGTTGAGCTCGCAGATGACTCAATGGAGCGGCTTGTGGGCGTTTTCGCCCGAACGGACGAACTGGCGAAGCATCCGGCGGACCATCCGCTGAACCTGCTGTGGTCGGCCTTCAAAGCAGAAGCGCCCCGGCCGTAGCCGAGGCGCTCTGCTGTCTTCTTTGCCTACTTCTTCGCGGGTGTCATGGCGTCGTGCTCAGGCCTGCGTTGCTCGACGTTGGGACGATGCTGGGCTTTGGCCATCTTGGCCAGCCAACTCGTCGCCTCCGAGCGGATCTTCTCCAGCTCGTCGTCGCGTGCCTGTTGCTCGTTCATCGGCCACTCCCTGCGTTCGGGGATCGCGTTCGATGGGAGCACTACCGGGCGTGTGCCCGCTAGGGCCGCCATGCTTGTGGGTGAACCTGTTTGACAGCATCGTCCGCCGATAGGTTTTGCGCACCCCCGACACGGCGATTTTGGCCTCTTTAGTACCCCCGGTACCCGCCACCGAGGCCCATGCTGACCAGACCGGGGTGGTTGTGGAAGCCGCCGTAGCGCGCGTAGGTGTAGCGAACGCCCGCGATGATGTTGTCGACCGGCGCGAGGATGTTGTCGTAGCCGGCCAGCTTGTAGGCGTTGAACGTCGGGTCGATGCACTGCATCAGACCCTTCGACGGCGTACCGCGCATCGCGTTGGAGTCCCAGTTGTTCACGGCGTTGGGGTTGCCGTTCGACTCCTTGATGATGATCGTGTAGATCTCGTCGACGCTGTTGTTGTCGATGTTGGTGCCGTTGGCCTGCAGGACCTTGATGGCGTCCCTGATCCAGCCCTCGACCTCGCGCTGCTTGGCGGGCTTGCGCATCTCGATCTGGCGCTCAGCCTCGGCCTTGGCGGCGGCCTCACGCTGGGCGTGCGCGTCCGCGGCGGCCTTGGTGGCCTGCTCGAAGGTCTGCTGCGCGTACATCTGCTGGAACTGCAGAAGGCGGCCGACCTGGTTGCCGGGGTTGACGTCGTGCACCGTCTGGATCGTCTTGACCTGCTGGTCGGGGAGAGCTCCCAGCTCGGCCGCGCCCGCGGCGAGTTCCGTCGAGGTGCCGCTGGTGGCGGCGTTGGCAATGGCTGCGGTGCCGGCGGCGACACCTGCTGCGACGACGATCGCGCTCACACGGTGAGCAAGCGGAACCTTGTCGTCCTCGACGCGGTGAGCGCCGGGTTTCACTTCTTGTTTGGGCACGACCGTGTACACGGTTCGGCCATCGGCTTTGCTGTGCCGGGCCAAGGGGGAGCCTCCTGCGTCGGGGAGCTTGGTCTCCGGCAAACCCGGGCGGGGGTTTCCGGGGGACTTTGGACCCTTGGTGCTGTGGTTCCTGTGTCCTGCCGGTGACCAAACCGTTATCGGCGGGCGAGAACGTAACCTCGCGTCACGAGCGCAGGCAAGCTTGAGCGCCCGATGGGTGACTCTCGTCACGTTTCCGATGGGTTGGGCTATCCGTTGCTGACAGACAGTCAACGAGCCTTGTGAGTCCTGCGTAAGTTCATCGTTGCCTCCTGACGAACTGGCGGAGCTGTCTGTTAGTTCGCTGCTAGCCCGGCTCTCGTTATGGGTTAAGTCCACGACCACGCGATCGAGTGATGCGGTCACGCTTCGTGGTCTTATTGGGGTGCGCGGTGCTGACCTGCGGGGACTTGATCGCTGGACAGCGTTTTTCTCGTTCTGGAGAGGGGTACGGAGAGGCCGCGTCCTCGGTTCACCCGATGTTGTGGGTTAACTCTTCCGCTTCTGCTCCAGTGCCTTCAGCACCCAGTCCGGGCTGTCGCTGGGGCTCTCGTTGAAGGCGATCGCGGCGTCCGGCTGATGCCAGTGCACGAGATTGACCACGGTCTGGAAGAGCTCCAGCAAACCCGGTCCCTTGCGGATGCCACCGCCGATCAGAACGGCGTCGTACTGCCTGCTTCCGAGTTTCTCGACGAGCTTGGCCTGAGCGCGGCCGTCCAGTTCCTCGAAGTCGATGAGGAAGAGGTCCTCGGTGAGTCCGAGCTCGGCGAACGCCTTGCTGCCCTGCTCGATGCCGGCGGCGACGGGCGCGGGGTCGAAGCCGGGAATGGTGTGGGGATCGAAGCCGATCGCGAGGATGGTGGGCACGCGTCCGAAGTTACTGCGGCCACCAGATGCCGGCCACGAGTTGTTCCAGGAGCGTCAGGACCCTCGCATGGTCGAAGGGCAGGTCGGCTATCAGGTGCGACGCCTCGCGCACCTCGCATTCCACGCGCAGGTCGTCCAGCGGGATCTCGGTCGCGTCGGCGATGGCTTCGAGCACGGCGTGCATGTGCGGGCCGCTGAACCTGGCCAGGAAGAACCAGTCGTCGAGCGGGTCGCCGAAGCGGGCCCACTCGAAGTCCAGCAGTGCGGTCAGCTCGGTGCCGTTCGCGAGCCAGTTGTCCCAGTGGCAGTCCGCGTGGACCGGGACGGTGTTCAGGGCGTGCTCCGGGGCGCGTGACGCGATCGCTTTGAGGCCGTCGAGCACGTTCGGCGGGACAACGCCCGCGAGTTTCTCCGTCTGGGCGACGAGTGCGTCCCTGCCGGTGAAGCCGCCGTGGTCCAGGACCTCGGCCAGGATCAGCCCGGCCGGTTCCGGGGGCGTCCAGGCGTGCAGGGCGTCGAGTCGTTCGATCGCCTGCCGGGCCAGGTCGAGTGCGGCCCGTTCGCCTGTGCCGGGGAGGTCCATGCCTGGCGCGGTGCCGGGGACGCGGGTGTAGACGGCATAGCGGACGTCGTGCCGCTGTCCGCTCGCCAGCAGCGGAGCCGTGAGGCCCGGCGGCAGGTGCGGCGCGAGTGCGATCTCCCGGTCCAGCCGTGAGTGGTCGTCCGCGGCGATGAGTTTCACCACGACGTCGGCACCCACGTACACGTGGTGCGAACGGCTGCTCACCGGTGTGAGCGGGCCAGGGTCGCGGCCGAGGGCCGATGTGGCGATGGCGCGTGCGTCCATGCTGTGAGGCTTTCACCTGGCCGAAACCGGGGCGACAGCCCGTGCGGGCCTGATTACGGTCGCCGCATGCGCGAAGGCCTCACGTGGCGACCTCTCACCCGCGACGACGCCCAGACGTCGGCCGACCTTCTCAACGCCATGGAGACCGCCGACAGGATCGGCGAGAACTACACCGCTGAGGACACGCTCACCGAGTTGGTCGATCCGTACGCGGACCTGGAACGGGCGAGCCTCGCGGCCTTCGACGGCGATCTCATGGTCGGCTACATGAAGATCCAGTACCGGCCGGCCGCCTCGGAGGTCCACCGCGTCTCGCTGGACGGGGGCGTGCACCCTCGTTACCGCCGTCAGGGCATCGGCACGCGGCTCGTGCGGGCCGGGATCGAGGCGGCGCACGTCCTGCACGCGCTGCATCACCCGGCGCTGAAGCTCGCGATCAACGTCCACAAGGCCGAGCACATCGCGGGCCTGCCCGAACTTCTGCGCTCCCACGGCTTCACCCCGGTCCGCTACTACCAGCGCATGGAGCACACGCTCCGCGACGTGGAGGCGCCCGACGGGTCGCGGATCGAGCCGTGGTCGGAGGCGACCGACGAGGAGTTCCGGCTCGTGCGGAACGAGGCCTACCGGGAGAACTGGGGCTCTGTGCCGATGCCCGTGGAGCTGTGGAAGAACAAGGTCACCAACCAGACGTTCCGGCCCTCGGTCAGCTTCCTGCGGCGCGATGCCGGCGGGACCGCGGTCGGTGTGTTGGTGACGCTGAGCTGGGAGGCCGACACGGAGGCCACCGGGATTCGCGACGCACACTTCATGGTGCTGGGGACGTTGCCGGAGCACCGGAAGCAGGGGGTCGCGAGTGCGTTGACCGGGCACGCGCTGCGGGCCGCCGTCGATCAGGGCTACGACCGTGCGCTGCTGAGCGTGGACTCGGCGAACTCGTCCGGAGCGTTCGGCATCTTCGAGAAGGCCGGCTTCTCGGCGACGATGCGGTACGTGCGGTGGGCGCTGGAGGCCTGAAGGTGTCAGCGCACCCGCAGCACGAGCAGGCGTCCCAGAAGGCCGGCGGCGAACATCACCAGACCGGCGAGCACCGAGGGCAGGGGCAGGGTCGCGACGAGCGTGACGCACCCGGCGGCGCCGACGACGTTGAGCGCGCGGGGCCAGCGGCGCTGCTCGGTCCCTTGGCGCGCGGCGGAGAGGTTGGCGATCAGGTAGTAGATCAGCACGCCGAACGACGAGAACCCGATCACGGATCGAAGGTCGGTCGTGAGCACGAGAACGCTGACGACGACGGCGAGCGTGACCTCGGCGTGGTGTGGCACCTGGTGGCGGGGATGGACGGCGGCCAGCCAGTGGGGCAGGTCGTGGTTGCGGGCCATGGCGAGGGTGGTCCGGCCGACGCCTGCGATGAGCGCCAGAAGCGCACCGAGGCTGGCCAGCGCACCACCGATGCGCACGACCGGGGCCAGGCCGGGTGAACCGGCGGCGGTGACGGCCTCGGTCAGAGGCGCTGCTGCGGCGGCGAGCCGGTCGGGGCCTGCGGCGAGCAGTGCGGCGGACCCCACGAGGACGTAGACGACCACGGTGATGCCCAGGGCGATCGGGATGGCACGGGGGATGGTGCGCTGCGGATCGCGGACCTCCTCGCCCATGGTGGCGATCCGGGCGAAGCCCGCGAACGCGAAGAACAGCAACCCGGCGGCCTGCAGCGTGCCGTAGATCCCGCCGGTCCCCAGCGCGTGCCAGCCCCCGAGGTTGTCGGCACTCGCCGCACCGCCGGTCGCGATGCCGACGACGATGGTCGCGAGGGCGATCAGCGTGGCGGTGACGAGGACTCGGGTGAGGGCGGCGGTTCTGGTGACGCCGCGGTAGTTGAGGGCGGCGAGTCCGATCACGCCCGCCACTGCGACGAGCCGTTGCGCCCACCAGGGGCCGGGGACGGCGTAAGTGGCGAACGTGAGTGCCATCGCGGCGCAGGACGCGGTCTTGCCGACGACGAAGCCCCAGCCCGCCGTGAACCCCCACCAGTGGCCGAGTTGTTCGCGGCCGTAGACGTAGGTGCCGCCGGACGTCGGGTAGGTCGCGGCGAGCTGCGCGGACGCGGTGGCGTTGCAGTAGGCGATGACCGCCGCGATCAGCAGGCCGATCAGCAACCCGGTTCCGGCGGCTCGCGCGGCGGGGCCGAAGGCGGCGAACACGCCGGCGCCGATCATCGAGCCGAGACCGATGATCACCGCATCCCTCGTGCCCAGACGCCTTGCCAGCTGTGGCGCGGGTGATGTCACCGGCGTGGCTCGAACAGCTCGACGAAGTTTCCGGCGGGGTCGATCAGCAGGATCTGACGGCCACCGGGCCCGGCGACGACGTCGTTGCGGAAGCGGACCCCGGCCTGACGCAGCCGGGTGATCTCGGCGTCCAGGTCGCCGACGACGAGATGAATCCGGTTCCAGCCCCCTGCCTGGGGAACCTCACCGTCCGGCATGGGACGTCCGCCGGAGCTCGCAGGGCCGGACAACAGCAGCCGCAAGGGTCCGCGCACGACGTCGGCGAAGGCCGGAGCCGCCGACGAGCGCAGCGTGAACCCGAGGTGGGCGGTGTAGAAGTCGACTGCGGCCTGGACGTCGTCGACCAGGTAGCGCACGTGCGCGAAGTCCTCGGTCATGATCGCGTCTCCTGTGGGCGAGGGTGGGCCAGGTTCTGCACCAGGAATCCGATTCGGGTCGACAGCTCATCGGCCGCACGGCTGAAGGCGGGGTAGCCGACCTCAGCGGTGTCACCCGCGGCGGACGGGTCGGGCATGCTCCAGTGCACGAGGCCGGGATGGCCGGGGAACTCCGGGCACACCTCCCGGACCTTGTCGCAGAGGCTGATGACGTGGTCGAAGTGCTGCCCGGCGAACTCGTCGAGATGCTTGCTGCGGTGCCCTGACAGGTCGATGCCGCGTTCACGCATGACCGCGAACGCGTTGGGATGCAACGGTTTCGGGTGACTGCCCGCGCTCATGACCTCGACGCGCGGCGCGCGATGACGCAGGAGCGCCTCGGCCATCTGGGAACGGGAGCTGTTGCCGGTGCACAGGAACAGCACCCTGCCTCGCACCGACTCCTCCGCGGGCGGTGCCGGTGGCACGAGGTCCAGGGCCGGATGCAGGCCCTGTCCCGTGCCGGCGAGCAGCTCCGCGCACCGGCCGAGGTCGAGGCGGTAGTACGTGTCGCGGCCGTCAGCGGAGCTGCGGCGACTGGAGACCAGGCCTCCCGAGCGCAGCTTGCGCAGGTGGTAGGACACCAGGCTCTGCGGCTGGCCCACCGCGGTGATCAGGTCACCGACGCGCAGGTCGCTCCTGGCCAGCTCACGCAGCAGATCCCAGCGCAGCTGCTCCCCGGCGAGGCGGAGGAACAGCGGTGCGTCCGGCGTTCTACGGTCTGCGACCACGGGGCCGAAACTACATCAACCCGGTTTGATTGACCAGCTTTCAACTGCGAACACCGACGCCGTGCAGCCATCCGGATCGAACCAGGCGAGAACGGCTATGTCACCCGTCAGAGTAAATCTGTGGTGGCGAAGGTAGACATTGTCGATCCGGTGTGTGTAGTCTTCTCCTCGTTGGACGAGAGAGAAGATGACACGGGAGATGATGAACTGCCCGTGAAGCAAGACGGTCAGGCGTGCCAGGGCTCGTCGTTTCGAGGGCTCGAGGCAGCGACCAGGGGAAGTCGGCGAGCAAGACCGGACGCAGTGCGCAAGACCCCGGAGCCGACAACCGCGTGACCAGCAAGTGCAAGACGCAGTTCCGAGTTGAAGTCGAAATGCAAGTTGCAGGTGCAAGACGGTCAGATGTGCCGGAGCCGATCAGTGGAAGGGGTTCCGGCAGGTGACCAAGGGCGGTCGGTGAGGTGAATCCGGCATGTGCACGAGGTCCGGTGCCGACAGCCGCGTGAGAGAAAAGGCAGTACTCAGAGGAGAAGGGAAGGGTTGCACACCATCGGATCGCCCGCTTTCGGCTGAACTCCGCCGAACGGGTACCGCGGTTCCATCAGATTGGAAGGTGGTCTTCGGTTACGCACACGCGATCCCCGCAGCGCTCGCTTTCAGTACTGGGCATGCGGACAGAGGATGCCGATCTCACGGTCGGCTAGGTGGAAGTGAAACCCAACAACCCTGGGGCCCCGGTGCTACGGCATCGGGGCCCCTCGTGATGCGGAGGCGCGATGACCCCAGACAACAACCAACCTGCGGACAACGAACCGCAGACCACAGCGGAGAAGTTCGACGACGAGCACTACCCCGCCTACTCGATGGGCCGGGCCGCGGAACTGCTCGACACGTCGGCGAACTTCCTGCGCAGCCTGGACGAGGCGAAGCTCATCGAGCCGCAGCGTTCGGCCGGCGGCCACCGCCGGTACAGCCGCCACCAGCTGCGTCTGGCAGCCCGTGTGCGTGCGATGGTCGACCAGGGCACGGGTTTGGACGCGGCGTGCCGCATCGTCACCCTGGAAGATCAGCTTCAGGAAGCTCAGGCGCTCAACGCCAAGCTCACTCCCCCGTCACCGCCCGACGAGCCGTATCCGCCGCTGCAAAGCGTGTGACTCGTCCGCGCCTCGGGGCGTCGACGCAAGAGTTCAGCGGAACGCTTCCACGCGACTGATCTGCGCTGGCGAAAGCCTGGTTCGGCTTTCACCGAGCGCAGATCAAACCCGCGAACCGGTCAGCCCCGCGGTTCCTCGTGCGGCGCCTGACGGAAGCGTTGTCCCGTGCCTGTCCCCGTGCCGTTGTCGCGTCGAGACGGGCGCGAGCCTGCGGAACTACTTCGAGCGACTCGTGACCAGAGCCGCAGGAAACAGAACGCCCCCGGCGATCATCGCCGGGAGCGTTCCGCCTTCCACACCTGATCAGCCTCGGAGTTCCATCGTGCGGAACTGCCTGATTCAGGCGAAACCTCCCCAGAACAGCACCTGCGCGGCCGTTGCGCCGGTCTCACTCCCCAGCGTTCCACGCATGTTCCACAGACCGGCGATTCGTTGCCTGCGGGCAAGCCTGTGGGCTGGTCGACGTCTTCAAGGCCTTGAGCTGTCCACAGGTGGCCGAGCACCGCGCCCAGCTCGGTCAAGCCAAGCCAAGCCAAGCCAAGCCAAGCGAGCGCGCTCGTCGCATCGCGCGCATCCGGTGCTCGCTACGCGCGCACTGCTACGGTCGCGATCATGGCGTTGGACATGGGCACTGTCCCAGCGTGGCTGGGAGCCTTTTCCATCGTTATCGCGTTCTTGGTCTTCATGCGCGATCGCAACGAACGCGACCGCGCACAGGTTGAGCGAGTCGGCATCTGGACGACCGCCGAGTACGAACGCAAGCTTCCGTGGTCTGAGGACAGGGTCGAGACCGGCAAGATCACGTTCTTTGCCCGGAACTCCACCGACCTGCCTGTCGAGCTGATCCGAGTCGCATACGAGATTCGCACGCGTTGGGATGTCCCCGATGTTCAACCAGGTGCGGACAAGGAACACCCCGAGCCCCGTGCCTGGACTGTTACACCGGGCGTAACAACCCAAATGATCTTTAGCGAGCGGATGCAGATTCCTCCACAGGACACTCTGAACTGGTCATCAGAGGTCAACTTCGCTCACATGGCCCCGGAGTCGGCGAGCCAACCTGCCATGTTTCACGGCCTTGACTGCCGAGTGAAGTGGGCGCTGGTGATCGATAACGCTGGTCGGCGCTGGGAGGTAACCCCGAGCCGTGGCAGGCGCCCGAAGCGCGTTCGCTGGTACCACCGGCCTCTGGAGCATCAACCTCGCGACTGGGAGCAGTGGTGACCAGCTCGATCAAGCCGACCACTTGGCGCTCTTCCCAACCTGACCTTCTCGATGCGAACTGGCCACACAAGGGTTTACCAGGGCTTTTGTCGAGGTCAGACGGCCGATGTTGGTCGGTCATGGTCGGCTCTGGCCACTCGCGTTGCTGTACTGCTGCCACTCTGACCAGGCGTTATGGTCGATCCGCCTCCGCCGCACTCTACCGGGGCCACAGCGACAACGACCACTCCTCCCCCGTCCCCTCGTCCCTGCTGCGCTTAGCTCCCAGAGAGCTGTGTCAAGAGTGGCCGCAGGCCATCCCGTAGGGACGCGTAGCGCTCTTGGCGCAGCTCTCTGGGAGTTAAACGATGGCCGGGAGCAGGGCGGCGGGGGAGCTACTGCGCACCCGTCCCTCCTGGAACTGCATTGGCGGACCTACAGCCGGTGAACAGTACGACCTATTTACCTACAAGAAGGGTCACAACGACACCTGCCACAAAGAAGAACAGGTTGACCAGCGCTCCAAGCCAGAAGGTCTTTTTGCCCTCCTTCGCAACGGTTCCGCGCAGGAGGGTGGCTACAGCGTTCCGATGCTCCTCAGAGAGCTCAGCCACGCGTTGCGCAGTCTCGGCCTCGGACTTGAGCTTCGCCACTGCCGCTTGGCGAACCTCAAGGGCGGCTTCTACCTCCGCTACCAGTTCGGCCGATCTAGCCATAGTGTTCGAGAGTTCTTCCAGTCGGACCTCAAGGGCGGCTTCGGTACCCTGCGTCCGTTCTGGTCGCCAGATGGCCTCCGCAAGCGCGGGGTTCAGAAGAGTCGCGATGCCCAGAAACACGCTCTGACCGACCTCACGGAGCGTCAGCCAGAGCATCTGAAACATGTGACGGAGCGCGGTGAACAGCATCGGCGAATCCTAGAGGCGCCCTCGGCGAGTGCAGTTTCTGCCGGCGTTCGCGGTGCCTGTGGGGTCGGTCGGTCGCTGTCCCGTCCGGTCGGTGTAGGCCCTGCCTCCCGTCGCCGGGTGCGGGTGGGTGGCCGAAGGCCGGGCCCCGCCCGCTTACCCGAGCGACAAAGGGACGGGGCCGTGAAGCACCTGCCGGACGGGATGAGCCAGTGCGACCGAGCGGCCCCGCAGGGGCCGCCTTGATGAAGAAAAGAAACTCTGAACACGCCGGAGAGCGTGACCTGCTTTGAGGAATTCAGGCCCTGACAAGATCAGTTTCCCGATTGAGCCACGACCACACAAAGTCGCGACGGTCTGGTTGCATGCCGTTGATCGCATCAGCCAGCCATCCCGGAATCGGCTGGTCTTCGCCTCTCTTTCTTGCCAGTAGATCCAATACAGATACATACCCCCTCGATTCCAAGTCTGACCTTTTAGTCGCGTCTTGACCTCCCTCGATTCCGATCAACATCAACCTAACAAGAGTCCATCCTTGATCGGTCGAAAACTTCTCAACCAACAGATCACCTTCATCGAAGCCTTTGCGGGACCTGAATTTGGTGATGTCGACGGACGACACCCAAGGAGGCGATCCGAGCCGATCAATAAATGAGCCTAGCCACTCCAGCTCGTCAACCGTTACCGGAAAGCCCGGTTTATCATCCATGCCGGATTGAAGCAGACGAAATGGAATGAATGAACCCCAATCTCCCCATCCTCGCTTTTGGACGGGAAATCTGTGGCCGCGAAATAGCGTACTTAGCGGATCGGGTTCACGATCGGGCACGTCACACATGTACCTCTCAAGAGAAATGAAATTGTGTCGCCAAGCGGAAAACCAGATGACAGGTCGCCCACACGAGAGAATCTGCTCCGAGAATTCCTCAAAGATTGACTTTCTACGAGTACACCATTCTACGTAGTCCACGCTTTTCGCATTCGTCAGATCAGGGTCCGCCATGACCGTCGGAAGCTCCATAATGAGTTCAATGGCGGCCTGCCTACAGGCCTCGTCGTTCGAACCTACTTTTTCACGCAGGACCGATTCGATCTCGTTCGAAACCACGGCACGCAACTCTGGAAGCACTGCGAAATACTCAGGCTTTACATAGACTTCCCGACAACAGAAATCGTGTAGAGACTCCGCGAAGCTTCGGCCTATTCGCACGGCGAGGGGCACTGGGACGTGGACGAATCCCAAGCATCGCATAGCGAATCGAGCAATATTCTGCTTCGAGGCCGCGCTTCGATAGCGCTTATCATTTAAGAGGGCCTCCAGAAGTCTCGCCGCGCCATCCTTGGAGTGCTTATTTGAGATCTGAACGGCGAGCTCAGCAACGATCTCCCACTCTGCCACCGCTACATGCGGCAGAATTACTTTTGCCACTTTCTCTGGGCCATCAGAAAGCCTGGTGAGTTCATATGCGGCGAAGTACTCCATAAAAGTTCGATGCATGAATGAGAACAGAGTCTCGCCGTCGGCCGTTGTCCCGACATCGGTCAGCACCCACCCACGTCCTCGACAGAATCCGATGAACTGTCGAGCTGCCTGCTCGGCCTCAGGTTCGGAGTTGAATGCGGGTCGCAAGAACTCCACAGCCTCCTTAATCAAGGAGCTCTCTGTTACTCCGTTGCCCGCCTCAGGATCCGTGAACATCCAATACGCGAGCTGCTTTATGGCTCCGTCAACGTATGCACTTGCTTTTAGTTCTACATAAATTTTACGGCTACTATCCCACTTATCAAACAGCAAACGCGCGCAGTGCTCGTACATCTCAGGACGATTTCTAGGTATCCATTTTTGACCCCGATAGATAATGCACATCAACGAGAGCATTAGCGGGTTGGTTCGAAGCTCTCTGACCGCAGAGCTTTCCTCCAGGAAAGAGTCGGCTAGCGAATTGGAGTCCTGGGAATTGCCGAGATCCACACAGCTGAACCAGTTCTTGGTGTACTCCTCGACATTGCCCTCGGAGAACTCAGAAAGTTGATACACATCAAACACGGCAGGATCCATCGCGGCCTCGTCGTAGCCAACTCGTCGCGAGGTAACTAAAATTCTGGCCAACGGGTACCGTGCACAGAACAACTCGACTCGGTTCGTCACTTCACGTCGACGAGAGGTGTCGATGAGTTCGTCAAGGCCGTCAAAGATTACTATTCCGCGCCCCGACAAAAGCAGACCTTCAACCACACCAGCTGGAGGCGGGCACTGATAGTGAGCAGACAGCCTGGATTCTATGTGCTCTACGATTGACTGGCTGTCGTCAACAAAATTTCGAAGAATCACAAGAAACGGCACACGACCGTCAGCATCGCCTGCTGAAAACCAAGCCACTACGTTACTTGTTGTCGACTTACCTCCGCCTGGATCTCCGAGGAGAACACTACGGTCGATCTCTGGTTGCAGGCTCCATACATCAGTGACTGGACTTTCCACGCCCACAGAAACGATACTCGGCGAGACAAACAGGTCACTGATAGCGACTTTTCGTTTCCGTTCAAAATCTGGAGGTTCAATATATCCGTGCGCAGCTCTAACTTGGGTTCGATACGCAGCTTCCCATTCAATGGCTTCAGCAGCCTCGGCAAGACTGACCGTGCGCTTCAGATACGCATTGTGGCGCTTTATGCCATCTACGCTAGAATTGCTCAGCGTTACGGAAGCAGCTTGCCGGAGATCCGCCAGCCCGCTGTCTCTTTTTTCGAGCTTGCCGACTAATTCTTGCACAACACGATCAAGCTCGTCGAACAGAATCCCGCCGAACTCCATCATTTTTTCACCATCAGCGTGCGCAAACTCCAGACGTGTAGCTATCTGTAGATTCTCACGCACTCGGTGAGCAGCATGGTCAGGCATACCCATGATTCGAGTAGCGACAAGCTCGTGCAGCAAACCTTGAAAGACCGGTCCGGTGAGACTTCGCTTGACCTGAGCAAGCGACACGCCGGAAGAAAGATCAGGAAGCACGACAGTGAGACGAAGTTGACCGGTAAAGTCATGGCTCACTAGCTGGTCAACTATGTTGGCGGCTAGTTTATCGCGCTTAGCAGCTGGTGAGAGTTTCGTCCTCCATAAACGCTTTCCTACCTGGGTCACAGCCGCCCTAAGGGAGCCCTCTACAGCCTTCACAACAGCTAGCTCTAGTCCTGTGGGCATGTGCGTTCTCTCGACCCTCTCCTCGTGGCTGACTTCAGCACAAAGAGTTTACGCAGACCGGCCCAGAGTCTCCAGAGATGAACTGCCATTGGCTAGCAGATCATTCCCCGGGAAAATATTCCGTGATCACATGGAAAACTAGGGGCGTGGTCCCATAGACGGAAGCAACGCTCCCGATACGTCGAGGAAGTCCCGTACAGCAGGAGATTCGCTGTGAGACCGCAAGCGTGCACGGAGATCTGCGACCGCTTCGACCGAGCGAGACGACTTCACCGTGGCAGCGAGTTTGGCGGCTGCCATACCTGCGGAAGCGGCGACGTCGAGGTCGTGGGCGTCAATCGCTGAACGCGCAAGAGCTGCCTGGGCCATTGAGCCACGACGCGCCCGATTCTGTCGCTCGGACTCGACGATAGACAAGCCAGCGAAGTGCGCAGCCTCGTCCGGGCGTTCAAGATCGCGGAAAGTGTGGGCGTGCTCGCCATTGAGATATGCGGGGTCTATGAACCGCGCCCACTCGGGCTCGTTCTCCACAGACACGTTCTCGAACGTCGTCTCGGACAGATGCACGCTCTTCGCAGCGGCCTTCCCGTCCCCCATCGCTGCCTCGGCGCGAGCCTGGAGCGCGTAAAGGTCGGCGAGACACGCGGTCGAGTTGCCCTTGGCGAGCAGCCCGGCGCGTCCAGCCTTCGCGAGCTGCACCGCCTGCTCCGGCTCGCCAGTCAGCGTCGCCTGGTCGGAAAGGCCGGCCAGAACGTGCGCGCCAAGGTCCGGGCTTCCCGCGGCTTCCGCCAGGCGGAGCGACTGGATCAGGTAGCGCTGAGCCAAGGCGTGCTCGCCGTTGTCGAACGCCATCCACCCGAGAAGGTAGAGCTGTTCCGCGGCTGCCTCGTAAAGCGCGGCGCCGTTCGGGGTCTCGGGGTCGTTCGACTTCAGCAGCGGCACGACGTGCGAGGTCAGGTAGGACGCGAGCTGTTCGCGGGCGTGACCGCCTCCGCGCATCACGTCGAGCTCCTGGAAGACACCGAAGGTGCGGCGGATTGCCTGGACCTGCTCGGTGCTGATCTTGCCGGTGGCCGTGGTTGCCTCGTCCAGAGTGGCGAGCAACCAGTCTCGGCTCGGTGCGACCGATGCGGCGACGGAGAACAACGCGCTGGACAGGAAGGTGCGGCGCTCCATGTCGTGCCTCCCAAGCTCGGCTACGACTTCCACCGTAGTCGGGAGAGAGGCCGCGTAGGCAAGACCAAGGTCGGAAAGTGATTTCTCTTGCGGCGCTTGGGTTTCCGCATCGCGATAACCCGCACGAAACCACCGGTGTTCGTGCGGCACGCGCAGGGCGTTGCACCAGCGCTCAAGGCGTTCGAGATCGGTGACCGGCCGGCGTCCGCGCTCGATGACGCTGACCTGGCCCTGGGTGATGTCGAGCCACGCCGCGAGGGTCGATTGCGGCAACGTCGGGCTGTGGGCCTGGCGGTACGCGCGGAAGACCTGGCCGATGTTGAAGGTGCGCAGGGCGTCCTGGATCGACGGCTGAAGCCAGAAGTCTGGTCGCTGGACCGGCGCGTGGGTGGCGTGGGCGGCTTCGCAACGGCCGCACAGGTCGCCCTTGCGGTCGCTCGCCAAGATCGTGTCGCAGGTGCGGCAGCGCTGCTTGGACGAACTCACGCGCGACCCCTCCCCCGCTGGTCAACCCCCGAACCTGAGCCGAGTGTAGCGGGTCGATTACGCCCTTAACCTGGACTTATCGATGCCAGCGATACGGCCATCGGTAGTTGATATTGGATCGATGCTCCGTGCGGGCGACTGTGGTTCTACAAGACCCAGGCGCTAACGGAGGTGGATCACATGGGCTTCTACGTACTGGTGCAGCCAGAAGAGGACGCAGAAGCATCGCTGGTCGAACACGCACAAGGCCACCCGTCGCTCGTCGTGATGTGCGGCGACTCCCAGATCACCGTGCAGCTGGCAGGGCGGCAGGACGCGGCTGAGCTCGCGATCGGTTTCGCGCGGAACCTTTCGCGCGCCGCGACGGCCTTCGCCGATCGAGTCGACGCACTCACGGCGGACTGGCCGAAGCTCGACTTCGCGGATCTCGCCGCAAAGGTCGGCACGACGCCCGAGGAGCTGCCGGATCAGCTCGCCGGGCGACACGCGCTGACAGTCGACGCGGAGTGGTTCGGAGAGACCGGTCCTGGAGGGCCGGAAAGGCCGGCGTGATCGGTCGAGCAGCAGAAGCTCTGACGTCCTTCGCCGTGGTCTACGCGGGCATCGTCGCCTGGCGACGGTTCACCGCACGGAGGGCAGAACCGCCAACACACCAGAAGAACAACCGGTAGCAGCGAAGGAGGGCAAGGTGTCAGAGACCGGATGGACCGCGGAGACGTGGCGTGACCTGTATGCCTTGGCCTCCAAGTTGGATTCCAAGGTGGACGAACTCAGCGATCGTCTGACCCGGATCGAGGACCACCTGAAGGAGAGCCGAACACCTCCGTCTCAACGGCGGAAACGCGCTCGCTGAGGTTGTCGAGTGTGCCGCTGATCTTCTCCAAAATCGCCCGAAGCTCATGCGGGGAGCCAAGTTCCGGCTCCTCCGTGTGGGCTTCTGGCTTCTTCACCACGATGGTGCCCTCGCCCTGGCGGGACATGACGAGTCCGGCGGTGCGCAACACGTCCAGTGCCTTCTGCAAGGTCATGACGGCGCGGCCGTACTTCGTCTGCAACTCGGCCAGAGACGGCAGCTTGTCCCCCACCTGCACGGCGTCGGACGCGATGTATCGCCGCAGGTCATCAGCGATCTGCTGATACGCCGGCCGCGGGTCCGCGGGATCAAGTGCCATGCACACACTGTAGCGACAAAGCTAGCAAAGCTGAATATCACCCGATCGGACCAGTGACTCTTCTATCTCTACTAGCTATGTTGGTTGTATTGATAGAGCAAGACCTACTACGAGAGGTACCAACGTGGCCCTGAACGACATCCCGGTGATCCTGTCCCACTACAAGCTCCTGATCACCGAAGCGCCCTGCGTGAAGATGCGCGAGCTGGACGGCGGGCAGCTGGTGCCCGTGATCGACCGCCACACGAACGAAGAGCAGTTCGTGGTGGTGCTGTTCGCCAAGCCCCGACCGACCGAGGGTCGCCGTAAGACGAAGGGCGAAGAGATCCGCGTGAACCTCCCCCGCGACCCCGGTGCGGGGTTCGAGGAGGGCGACTACATCGAGCTGGTCAACCCCGTGATCAACACCTACGAGATGCGTGGGGAGGACGGGAAGATCACCGCGTCCGGCCTGTGGTTCAAGGCAGACGGCCTCACCCCGGCGGCGCAGGTCGTGGTGGCTCCCGCGGCTTAGTCCCGTGAGCCCTGCCCGGTAGGCCGGTAGCCCGCTTCGAGTCGGGCCAGGACGCTCATTTTTGTTCTTTGAGAATTCCACAGTGAGTCGAACCATGCCTAAATCCGGAGCATTTCGTGTGCTCCGGGAGATTCGGTGAGCCCAGGTACGCCTTTGTTCCTGGGTTTGCCATGCCTCCCGAAAGGAGTTTCAGCATGGATGAGCGCTCGTACCCGATCGAGCTTGCTGATCCGGACGGTGATGACCCGCGCTTCACATTCGGCCTCGTTCATGAGGTCGGCGAAGTCCTTGCGAAGCACGGCTTCCCGGGCGTCGGCGAAAGCTGGCGTGACCACCTGGAGTTGCAGCAGGCGCTGTACCGCTTCATCTACGTGGGAGACCCGAGGACTGAAAGGTTGGCCAGTTGATCCAAGAGATGTTGAACGAGCGGGCGCAGCAGCGGTACGGCGCGTTCGTGGGCGCGATGGACTTCGTTGAGGAACTGCTCATGCCGCTGGAAAAGCTCATCAACAAGATGAGTGAGAAGCCTGGAAAGGCAGGCAGTTGGCGGGTTGCGACGCCAGACGACCTCAAGGGCTACTTGCGGACCGCGCGGAACGACCTCAGTGCGCTTCGGGAGCAGGCCAAGCGGCACGAGATCAATTTGAAGGCCAAAGAGTGGGGAGCCTGATCGATGTCTCACCAGCTCGACAACGCCGTGTCCAACCTGGACCAGGCGATGAAGCAGCTTCGCACGGCAATGGACGGTATCCCGGTTCGCCGTGAGGGCTTCACGGACCTGCGGCGCCGGTTCGTCCGCTCGGTCAGCGTGCTGACCACGGAGACCTCTTATGCCCGCGGGCAGCTGCCCAAGGACTAGATCCGCACTGATCAACACGGCGGCCGATCTTCGACACGTTCGAGGGTCGGCCGCCGCGCATCTACCAGGGAGTTCAACAGTGGGTTGGAAGTGGAACGCAAGCAAGCGCGTTGTGGCCGCCGAGTTCCGCGCGGCGCGGTGGCTGGCTAGGAACCCGGAATGGATGCTCGCGCCGTCGGTTGTCGCTACCGGTGCCTGCACGCTCGGCCCTACGACCACCGGCTACGTCCTCGGCGGCGCGGCTGGTGCGACCGGGCTTTGGTACCGGGGTCACCCGGACTCGTTCGACACGCTGGCTGCGCCAGTCCTGAGGGCCTGGCAGCGTCGGTGGTTCGGGGCCTACTCCGGTGGACGCTGGCGAGACCTGATGGACGTCCACAAGCTCACGACCGAGCACCGCCGGAAGAGGGTCACGAACTACCCGCGTGTGGTGCGGGTCCGGTCGTACTCGCCGTCGATCGACACCGTGTTGGTGAAGCTCGCCAAGGGCCAGTCACCGATGCACTTCGCCCGGCAGGCTGAAGAGCTGGCGCACTCGATCGAGGCTGAACGCGTTGCGATCGAGCTGATGAAGCCCGGTTACGTGGCGCTCGTGGTCCAGCGTGACGAACCGTTCACGGAGATCATCCCGGCGCCGGACATGCCCGAGCACTCCGAGGATGTGAACCTGCGGGCGGTGCTTCTCGGTGAGGACGAGTACGGCGGCGACTGGACCGAACCCGTCCAGGGCACGCACACCCTCACGGCGGGCGGAACCGGGTCGGGCAAGAACTCGCTGGCGTTCGCCAAGCTGCGCTCGATGGCCCCGCTGATCAGGGACGGCATCGTCCGCCTGTGGGTCTGCGACCCGAAATACCTGGAGTTCGCGGCCATCAAACCGATCACGGAGAACCGCTACGCCGATGACGCGGGCGAGTGCCTGGAGCTGATCGAGATGTGGGTCGACGACATGGAACGCACCCAGAAGCGGATGCAGCGGGCAGGGCTCCGGTCGGTCCAGCCGTCGCGTGAGTACCCGCTCAACCTGCTGATCGTGGACGAGATCGGCTCCTTGGTCGCCTACCGGCCCGAATACGCCCGACAGATCACGGCCCTGCTGGCTCGGGGCACCTCGATGGGCCGCGCAACCCTTCACATCGCGGACGCCTACATCCAGGAACCGGACAAGGACACGCTGTCGATCCGGGATCTGTTCCCCAATCGCATCTGCCTGCGCACCACGTCACCGACGCATCCGGACATGGTGCTGGGTGAGGGCGCACGCGAACGAGGTGCGATCGCCGACCAGATCCCCGCCATCCCGGAAACGGCCGGCATCGGCTACCGCACCGACGAACGCTCACGCGTTCCCCGCCGGGTCCGCGCGGCGTACACGACGGACGACAACATCCGCGAACTCGTGGAGTTCGTCCGCAACGGACAGACCGGCTCCATCCGTTCGATCGCCTGACTTTCTTTCACCCCAACACTTTTCGCCACTAATCGTGGAGGTCTTGTCATGCCTGAAAACAGCGCACCTCGACGTCTGGACGGCCTGCTCCGCTCGATTCGCGGCCACATCCGCACACTCGGCCTGCCCCGGCCGGACCGCTTGGTCATCTCAACACCGTCCGGCTCGGTGCATGCCGAGTTCACCTCCGGCACCGCGACTGATCGGCTCGCGTGCCTGCTGGTCTGGGCGGCCTCGCTGCACGGGGTCGAGCTGACGTGGTCCCTGCAAGCCGCGGGAACCCTGTCGGTTGCCGCAACCGGACGGACCGGCTCCGGAATCACGCTGGGGCTGGCGGCGTCGGCCTCGGTGGTCGAACTGGGCGGCAAGGTCAAGTCCAACTCGGCGGCGGTGCTTGCCAACGCCTTCCGGCTCTCCGCGTGCTTGCCGGAACAGGTCACCTTCGATGAGGTCGCCCAGGTCGTCCAGGCCGCACGCCGTAGCCCGTCTTCGCCGTTGGCGGTGGCCGCGTGAACACCGAACCTCACGGCTACCGCGTGCTGATGAAGCTCCTGTTCGACGGCGAACCGCCCGCCTGGCGTGACCGGGCCGCCTGCGCCGACGCCGATCCGAGCTTGTTCCACACCGCCGGCCGAACCGCCGCCGCCAAGGCTGTGTGTGCCACCTGCCCGGTCCTCGCCGAGTGCCGAGAGAACCAACTCAGCTGGGAAGCGAACGGACCCGCTCGGTACCGAGACAACGCCTTCGGTGTCGTGGGCGGCCTGTCCGGCGCTGAACGTCGCCGCATCCACTACCCCGCCAGGAACGCAAAGGACGTGGCCTGATGAAGCTCGTACTCGCTGTCCCGGTCAATCTCCGCAGCTTCGCCCGCGTCGCGCACATCGTGTTCGCCGCTGCGGCCTCGCTGATCTGCATGTACCTGCTGTTCGGGTTCGTCGGGCTCCTGGTGCTCGTTGCCGAATTGCTGTGGCTCGGGGTTCTCCTCCGCAAGGCCGCGTACGGGAAGTAGGTGGCCAGGTGTCCGGGAAGTCCAAGCACACCAACGAAACCGAGTCCTCCGAACCTCGCGAGACCCGAACCGTTCGGCGCCTGCGGGCTCAGCTCGATGAAGCGCAGGACATCCACCAGCTCACCGCGAACCCATTGCTGGCGGCCGTGCAGGCGGACCGGTTCCGGGTCTCGGTCACGCGCTCCATGTGGTGCTTCCTGACCTGCGGCCTCGGCTTCACCGCAACTGGCGTGCAAGCGTTCCTCGCCGGACACCTCGGGCCGTCTGACCCGATGTGGTGGGGCGCGTGGCTCGTGGAACCGGCCTTCGCCGGAATCCTGATCACGCTCCTGCGGTGGGAAGCACAGATGCTCTCTCACGGCCTGGCGGTTGATGATCGACCGGTCAAGTGGCTCAAGCGGGTGCTGCTCGGGGCCACGCTCGTCACCAACGTGTGGTCGTCGCTGCGGCCTCCGGACGGGCAGATCAACGCCGGGATGGTGTTCCTGCACCTCGTGATCCCGCTCGTGGTGTTCCTGCTGGCCGAAGTCATGCCGGTCATTCAGCAGCGGTGCAACGCCGCGCGTGATCTGGCCGCTCAGGTCGTCGCTCCCGTTCCCACCAAGCCTGTTGCTGCCCCGGCACCTGTTCGGTCCGCCGTGCGGCTTCCTGGGCATCTACAGGGCGCGTTGGACGCCAAGGCGAACGAGGTCCGCGCTCAAGGCCGTGCACTGACGGCGCAGGACGTCCAGGACGCGCTGAACGTGCCCGAGGACTACGCGGAGCGCATCGCGGCCCAGCTTGCGGCCTGACCCTTCTCGATCAACGCGGGGCATGACCAGAACACCGGTCGTGCCCCGCCCTTTCGTTTCTCCACAACAGAAGGAGCGTCATCCGTGCTCACTCTGGAAGACCGCATCTCCGCACGCGTCAAGGCGGTCGACTTCCGGGCGTGGCGAGACCGGGTGACCGCGATCGGTGGTTGCGCCGCGCCCATCCGGTTGTCCGGCGCCTTGCAACTCCAGGACCTCAACGGTGGCGTGATCGAGCACATCGGCGGGGACGTCATGGTCCCGTGCGGTAACCGCCGAGAGTCGGTCTGCCCGGCTTGCTCCGACCGGTACGCGGCCGACGCCTACCACCTGATGCATGCGGGCCTGGCTGGTGGCAGCAAGGGCGTTCCCGCGGACGTCTCCGAGAAGCCGCGGGTCTTCGCGACGCTCACCGCGCCGTCGTTCGGCCCGGTCCACAACCGACCGATCGCCACGACCGGCAAGGTCCGGCCCTGCACGGGCTGCGGCGAGTGGCACCACGGCGACGACCCTCGTATCGGCGGTGCCGTCGACCCCGGCACCTACGACTACACGGGCTCGGTTCTCTGGCAGGCACACGCGGGGAAGCTGTGGCACCGGTTCACCATCGCCCTGCGCCGCAAGCTCGCTGGCGCGGTCGGCCTGAAGGTCTCCGAGTTCAAAGATCACGCCCGGCTCTCCTACGCGAAGGTCGCCGAATACCAGCGGCGCGGCTTGGTCCACTTCCACGCCGTCGTTCGTGTCGACGGTCCCGACGGGCCTCACGACCCCACCCCGGCATGGGCCACGGCCGAACTGCTCGGCGACTGCATCAAGGCGGCTGCACGGGCGGTGCGAATCGACACCACGCGGCCGGACGGCTCGGCGCTGCAGCTGCTGTGGGGCGAACAGGTCGACACCAAGGGAATCCGCGGCTCCCAGGTGGAGGACGAGTCCGGCGAGATCAGCGAGGCTCGATTGGCGGGCTACGTCGCCAAGTACGCCACCAAGGGCACGGGCGCGAAGGACACGGCGGACCGGCCGATCCGCTCCCAACTGGACATCGACATCCTCCAGATCTCCGAGCACCACCGGCGGATGGTGCAGACCGCGTGGGACCTCGGCGGCCTGGCCGACTTCGAGGAACTGAACCTGCGCAAGTGGGCGCACATGCTCGGGTTCCGCGGCCACTTCCTCACCAAGTCCAAGCACTACTCCACGACGTTCCGCGCCATCCGCGAAGAACGCCGCACGTTCCGGAAGCTCGAAATGTTCGAGCGCCTCGAACTCGATCCCGCGGCCGTGGTCGTCGTCAACGACTGGCAGTACGCCGGGTCCGGCTACGACAACGACGCGGAACGCGAACTCGCGGCCGGCATCGCCGAACGGGTCCGAGCTCAACGCCTGCGCAAGTAACGAACAGGAGGGGGAACACCATGTCCGAGCTGCCTAAGCCAGACGACTTCATGACGGCCGACGAGTTCTGCGCCCGGATGCGCATCTCGAAGGACACCTTCTACAAGTGGCGGCAGATCCCCGGTGCCGCTCCTGTCGTGCACAAGATGCAGAACGGGGCATTGCGTATCTCTGGCGCTGATTTCGCCGCGTGGCTGCTCGGCCTGCGGAGTGATGCCGCGTGAACCTCACCTACAAGATCAGCATCTACGCGCTGAAAGTCCTCAAGCCGGACGCCAACGGGAAGGTCCGCCCGAAGCCGTACGGGGTCCGCTGGGCGACGGCCGGAAAGCAGCACTCGGAGTGGTACAAGTCCAAGGCGCTCGCGGACAACCGCCGCTCCGACCTGAAGCAGTTCGTCAAGAAGGGCGAAGCCTTCGACATCACTTCGGGGTTGCCGGAGTCGGAGGTCAAGAAGCAGTCCGCGCGTTCGCTGTTGAAGCTCGCACAGGAGTTCATCAGTGAGTCGTGGGAGGAGGCGGCGCCCAACACGCGGAAGCGCTACGTCGACACCTTGGCCATCCCGGTGGCCGCGTTCGTGGGGTCACAGAAGGGCGCGCCTCCGGCTCGCGTGCTGCGGCGGGTACTGACGACGCACCTCCTGCCGGACAACACTCGCAACAGGTCGCTTTCGAGCACAGAGCAGGACGCGGTGGACTGGATTGAGGCGAACTCGCGTCTGGTTCGCGAGCTCGCCGACAAGATCGAGACCGGTCGGCTGCTTCGGTCACTTGGTCGGAACCTCGATGGCAAGGCTGCGGCGGCGTGGACGACGCGAACCCGGCGGGGCGTGCTTCATCACCTGCTCGGGTTCGCGGTCGACGTCGGCGAACTTGACGCGAATCCGGTCACCGGACTGAAGTCCTCGACGCAACGGGGCACGAGTGAGGTTGACCCGCGGTCTGTGGTGAACCCGGCTCAAGGGCGTCAGTGCCTCGCGGCCGTGACCTACGCGGGCACCACGACGGGGCAGTACGACTACCTCTACGGGTTCTTCGCGACGATGTACTACGCGGCCCTCCGACCGTGTGAGGTCAACCGACTTAGGGAACCTGACTGCAAGCTGCCCGAGACCGACTGGGGTGAACTCATCCTGGAGAAGTCGGCTTCGCGGGCGAACGGGCGGTACACCGACTCTGGCGAGTTGTGGGAGACACGCTCCTTGAAGAGGCAGGCTGAGGGCGCCGTCCGACGCGTGCCGATTCCGCCGGTGCTGGTCGCGATTCTCCGGTGGCACCTGGAGACCTTCGGGACCACGCCAGATGGGCGGCTGTTCCGCGGGACGATCAGCGGCGGACCGATCAACGCGACGGTCTACACCCACGCGTGGGGTCGCGTTCGTGAGCTCGCACTCACGCCTGAGCAGCTCGAATCGCCGTTGGCGGACACGCCGTACTCGCTCCGGCACGCTGCGGTCTCGACGTGGCTTGCGGCCGGCCTTCCTCCGGCTGAGGTCGCGGAGCGGGCAGGGCACACAGTCGACGTGCTGCTGAAGGTTTACGCGAAGGTGCTGGACGGACAGCGGGAGAAGTCGAACCAGAAGATCGACAATTTCCTATTCACCTGATCTCGCGAGCAGGCCTCAAGAGTAGGCCATTCGGGTTTACGTCAGCAACTTAGAGTAGCCAAAGTACGCACCACCGGAACCACTGCGCCGGTCGCGATGCGGGACAAAATCACCCACAAGGCGGATCAAGCACGTCGAACGTTGCTGCAAATCAGTGATCGCACTCGTCCTTAAGGGTGAAAGCCTACACTTAGATTCTCGGCGAAGTTACTGCAGATTTGCCTGGTCAGACGAGCTGCAGATGCAGGGTCGCCACCCGATCGAGTGAAAGCTATGCTGCTCACGTCAGCCACCGTCACACAGTGGTTGACATGGAAGACGGGGCCTCTCCAAAGAGAGACCCCGCCGAGGGTGGGCTGCTGCTACACGAGCCCGAGGGTGCTTGCGAGGGTCCGAACCTCAACTAGCACCACGTGCAAGGCCGCCAGGAGCATGGCGATCTTTGCCATGATCTCCTGGGCCTTGCGCGACCACGATGGCTCTCGCGGAGGCCTTGAGGGCTTCCTCAGAGGAACGATCGGCATCGCTTGCTCTCCTTTGCTCGAAGGAAGATGGGCCTGAACCCATCCAAATAGGTCGGCAGTCATCAACCGCCGACCTGTCCAAGGGGTGACCCTTGGAAACCCACATGGAGCATTGGAGTAATCGAGACTCTAGCGCCTGCAGTGGGCGAACTTGCGCAACCTTCCCGACATGAACAAGTCCACCGAAGCGGGAAATACTTCCGAACCGTCGTGGATGCCGTCATGATTTGAGCTGCGGAAATAGGGCTTGATTAGCCGTCCTTACGCCATACGGATCAATGATCGATGCCCCATTGAGACCATGACAGAATGGTCTTAATGGCCGTAGCGTTATAGGTAAACGACCGCAGCAGCAAATAGAAGTTCACTCGATCGGGGATGCTTAAGACGTCTCCATCTGCACCGACAGTCGTCCACGGACCCGAACGGACGTGCGAACAGCCGATACCGCCGCGCGAGTCAAGCCAACCACGTGCAGAGCCTGAAGAGCCCCCGGCGATGATCTCGCCGGGGGCTCTTCTTGTTCCACACATGTTCCAGAGACAGCCGCAGAAGGCCGCAGTCAGCGACAGACGGTGACCTGCCGACGCTGACGTCGTTGGCAGCATCGGGGCAGGTCAACCGGCATATCAGCCCTCCACGCTGGAACAGCGGAACGGCACTGCGTGGGCGAGGTCTAGCCGCGCAGTTCCATCGTGCAGCACTTCGGGCCGCCACCCGACTTGCGCAGCTCCGAGATGTCCACGAACACGGGCTCGAACCCGCGCCGCGCCACCTGCTCGGCGAGGTGGGTGGCCTCGATCGGCATCACGACGTGCTTGCCGTCGGAGACCGCGTTCAGGCCCAGGCAGACGGCGTCGTCGTCGTTGGCGATCACGGCGTCCGGGAAGAGGCGCCTCAGCACCTGCTGGGAGCCCGGCGAGAAGGCTTCCGGGTAGTAGGCGACCAGAGGGGTTGAGGACTGGTCGTCGAGCATGAACAGGGCCACGTCGAGGTGGTAGAAGCGCGGGTCCACCAGTTGCAGGGACACGACCGGGACGCCGAGGACCTCCTGGGCCTCTGAGTGTGCGCCGGGGTCTGTGCGGAAGCCGGTGCCGGCCAGCAGCAACGAGCCGGTCCAGGTGAAGTCGCCTTCGGCCTCGTTCACGGCGGTGGGCATGACGACGGAGTTGTAGCCCGACGACAGGAACCAGCGGCGGAAGTGGTCGGCCTCGGCTGAGCGCTGGGAGGCGCGGAAGCGGGAGCCCAGGACTCGGCCGTCGATCACGGTGCCGCTGTTCGCGGAGAACACCATGTCCGGCAGGCCTGGGATCGGCTCGATGACCTGTACGTCGTGGCCCAGGCGCTCGTAGGTCTCCTTCAGCGCGGTCCACTGCTCCACGGCCAGCTGCGTGCTGGTCGGCTGGGTGGGATCCATCCACGGGTTGATGGCGTACTCCACCGTGAAGTACGTCGGCGGGCACATGAGGTACCGACGGGTCGTGGGCACGCGCCCAGGAAGGAAATCCTGTGCAGCCGCGAGGGGCGTGGCGATGTCGAGCGTGATCGGCTCGCCCGGCCCGGAGATGGATACGGTCATGGATCGAAATGTAAAGGGCGGTTAGACCATCGATCAACGCCGCGACATTGCGTTAACTAGGGCAGAATGTTGCGTGTGGACAGCATCGACCAGCGAATCATTTCGTGCCTCATGGCCAACGCCCGTTCCAGCTACGCGGAGATCGGCAAGGAGGTGGGGCTGAGCGCTCCCGCGGTGAAGCGGCGGGTGGACAAACTGCTGGACACGGGGGTGCTGCGGGGGTTCACGGCCGTGGTGGACCCCGAGGCGCTCGGGTGGGGCACCGAGGCGTTCGTCGAGGTGCACTGCAAGGGGAACGTCGCGCCGCACGACATCCAGCACCGGCTGGAGCCGATGGCCGAGGTCAGCGCCGCCTACACGGTGTCCGGGGCGGCGGACGCGATCGTGCACCTGCGGGCCGCGGACATCCATCACCTGGAGACGGCGCTGGAGCGGCTGCGGGCCGTCGAGATCATCGACAGGACCGTGTCGACGGTCGTGCTGTCCCGGCTCCTGGACCGGCCGCTGGCACCCTAGGGTTCGGGGCATGGCTGAGGTTCTGCTGGAGTACGACGAGTCCGTCGCCGTGATCACGATCAACGATCCGGAGCGGCGCAACGCACTGACCATCGACCTCTCGCAGGAGCTGGCGGACAAGGTCGAGGAAGCGGAGCAGAACGCCAACGCGCTGATCGTCACGGGTGCGCCGCCCGCGTTCTGCGCCGGCGCGGACCTCACCCAGCTCGGCAACTCCAAGGACGAGGGCCTCAAGAAGATCTACAAGGGCTTCCTCGCGGTGGCCAACGCCGCCATCCCGACGATCGCCGCGGTCAACGGTGCGGCGGTCGGCGCCGGGCTCAACCTCGCGCTGGCGGCGGACGTGCGGATCGCCGGGCCGAAAGCGAGGTTCGACGCCCGGTTCCTGCAGCTCGGCATCCACCCCGGCGGCGGTATGACGTGGATGTTGCAGCGGATCACCAACCGGCAGACCGCTACGGCCATGACGCTCTTCGGGCAGATCCTGGACGCCGACCAGGCCGTCGCTCACGGGCTGGCCTATGCCAGGGCCGAAGACCCACTGGCAGTAGCAAAAGAGCTGGCCAGGGTATCTGCCGAGGCCCCAGCGGAACTCGTCCGGACCATCAAGGCCACGATGCGCGTGACCGATGTTCTCGACGACCACGCGGAAGCGGTGGAGATCGAGCTGACACCACAGGTGACTTCGATCGACACTCCAGAGTTCGCTGCGAGGCTTGCCGCGATGAAGGCTCGGATCAGCGGGCGGTAGGTGTTACCTTGGGTAACAGATATCGAGGGTGACGTCTGCCGCATTCGGGTATCCGCTGGTAGCGCTGTGCTTACCGTCTAGTTAAGGACCCGGTGCGGCAGATGGGACAGTTCGTCTCGCCTGGTGGTACACGGCCCGTCTCGCAGGCGGTCCTGGCGACTACCCTCGTGGTGGGGCACGGCCACCCTTGGAGAGAGGTATCGGCGTAGGAATGAGCACTGAGACTCGCAAGCTGGATCGCGTTGTGATCCGCTTCGCCGGCGACTCCGGTGACGGTATGCAGCTCACCGGAGACCGGTTCACGTCGGAAGCGGCGGCGTTCGGCAACGACCTCGCCACGCAGCCCAACTTCCCCGCCGAGATCCGCGCACCACAGGGCACGCTGCCCGGTGTGTCGTCGTTCCAGCTGCACTTCGCCGACTACGACATCCTGACGCCCGGCGACCGTCCCGACGTTCTCGTCGCGATGAACCCCGCCGCGCTCAAGGCGAACGTCGTCGACCTGCCGGACGGCGGCATCCTCATCGTCAACACCGACGAGTTCTCGAAGCGGAACCTGACGAAGGTCGGGTACGACTCGAATCCGCTCGAGGACGACTCGCTCGAACGGTTCCAGGTCCACAAGGTCGCCATGGCGACGCTGACCATCGGCGCTCTCGAAGAGACCGGCCTCGGCAAGAAGGACGCCGAACGCGCGAAGAACATGTTCGCGCTCGGCCTGCTGTCGTGGATGTACCACCGGCCGACCGAGGGCACGGAACGGTTCCTGCGCGAGAAGTTCGCGAAGAAGCCCGACATCGCCGAGGCCAACGTCCTGGCGTTCCGCGCCGGCTTCTACTACGGCGAGACGACCGAGGCCTTCGCCGTCACCTACGAGGTGGCGCCCGCGAAGCTCAACGTCGGCACGTACCGCCAGATCACCGGCAACACGGCGACGGCGTACGGCATCGTCGCGGCGGCGCAGCTGTCGGGCCTGCCGGTCGTGCTCGGCACGTACCCGATCACGCCGGCGTCGGACATCCTGCACGAACTGAGCAAGCACAAGAACTTCGACATCACCACGGTGCAGGCCGAGGACGAGATCGCGGGCATCGGCATCGCCCTCGGCGCGTCCTACGGCGGTGCGATCGGCGTGACGTCGACGTCCGGCCCCGGCATCGCGCTGAAGTCCGAGACCATCGGCCTCGGCGTGATGACCGAACTGCCGCTGCTCGTGATCGACGTGCAGCGCGGTGGCCCGTCGACCGGTCTGCCGACGAAGACCGAGCAGGCCGACCTGCTGCAGGCGATGTTCGGCCGCAACGGCGAGTCGCCCGTGCCGATCGTGGCGCCGCAGTCCCCTTCGGACTGCTTCGACGCCGTGGTCGACGCGACCAGGATCGCGCTGAAGTACCGCACGCCGGTGCTGTTCCTGTCGGACGGCGCGATCGCGAACGGCTCCGAGCCGTGGATGATCCCCGACGTCGAGACGCTGCCGGACCTGACGGTCGAGTTCGCGACGGATCCGGAGAACTTCCAGCCGTACTCCCGTGATCCGGAGACGCTGGCACGGCCGTTGGCGGTGCCCGGCACCCCTGGTCTGCAGCACCGCATCGGCGGTCTGGAGAAGCAGGACATCACCGGCAACATCTCGTACGACCCCGACAACCACGACAAGATGGTCCGCCTGCGCCAGGCGAAGATCGACGGCATCGAGGTGCCGGACGTCGTGGTCGAGGACCCGGACGGCAACGCGAAGGTCCTGGTCGTCGGCTGGGGTTCGTCCTACGGTCCGATCGGCGCGGCGGCACGGCGGGTCCGCAAGCTCGGCCTTCCGGTCGCGCACGCGCACCTGCGGCACCTCAACCCGTTCCCCAAGAACCTGGGTGACGTGCTGAAGTCGTACGAGAAGGTCATCGTGCCGGAAATGAACCTCGGCCAGCTGGCGTTGCTGCTGAGGGCGAAGTATCTGGTGGACGCCGTGTCGTACACCAAGGTGCAGGGCCTGCCCTTCAAGGCGGAAGAGCTGCAGGACGTGCTCGCTGACGTGATCAAGGGGGTGTCGGCGTGACCGCAATCGACATCGGTCTCCCCGGCTTGACCGGGGTTCCCACCACCGACGAGAAGCAGTCGGCCAGGGACTACAAGTCGGACCAGGAAGTTCGCTGGTGCCCCGGCTGTGGCGACTACATCGTGCTCAACACCATGCAGTCGTTCCTGCCGTCGCTGGGTCTCAAGCGCGAGAACATCGTGTTCGTCTCGGGCATCGGGTGCTCGTCCCGCTTCCCGTACTACATGAACACCTATGGCATGCACTCCATCCACGGCCGTGCGCCGGCCATCGCGACGGGTCTCGCCGTGGCGCGGCCGGACCTGAGCGTGTGGGTGGTGACCGGTGACGGTGACGCGCTGTCCATCGGCGGCAACCACCTGATCCACACGTTGCGGCGCAACGTGAACCTCAAGATCCTGCTGTTCAACAACAGGATCTACGGCCTCACCAAGGGCCAGTACTCGCCGACCTCGGAGCCGGGCAAGGTCACCAAGTCGACGCCGATCGGCTCGGTCGACCACCCGTTCAACCCGGTGTCGCTGGCACTGGGCGCGGAGGCCTCCTTCGTGGGCCGGGCGCTCGACTCGGACAAGGCCGGTCTCACCTCGGTGCTGCGCCAGGCGGCGGAACACCGCGGCTCGGCGCTCGTGGAGATCTACCAGAACTGCCCCATCTTCAACGACGGCGCGTTCGACGTGCTGAAGGACGCGGACGAGGCACAGCGGCGGATCATCCACGTCGTCGACGGCGAGCCGATCAGGTTCGGTCGTGAGGGCGAGTACTGCGTGGTGCGCGAGGGCTTCGGGCTCGCGGTCGCGAAGTCCGCGGACGTGGACGCGAGCGACATCGTCGTGCACGACGCGTCGGACCTGAACCTGTCGTTCGCGCTCTCGCGGCTGTCGACGCAGGACCTCACGCACACCGTCACGGGCATTTTCCGGCGTGCGGACCGCGCGACGTACGACGACGGCGTGCGTGCGCAGGTCAACGAGGCCAAGAACGCCAAGGCCGCGGACCTGAGCAAGCTGTTGCACGGCAAGGACACCTGGACCGTGGTCGGCTGACCCCGGAACCACTCGAAGGCCCCCACCGAACGCGGTGGGGGCCTTTTTGTCACCTCTGGTGCGAGCGGCGGTCGTAGGAGACCGCGTAGATCGTGCTGCGGGCGGCCAGCACCGGGTCGTCC
This sequence comes from Lentzea sokolovensis, assembly GCF_033949975.1. NCBI lineage: Bacteria > Bacillati > Actinomycetota > Actinomycetes > Pseudonocardiales > Pseudonocardiaceae > Lentzea > Lentzea sokolovensis. The sequence goes on along the minus strand of NZ_JAXAVU010000009.1, from coordinate 782,870 downwards.
GACAGTTCGATGCCGGACACCAGCGAGGTCGGGTCGAACACCTGCGACTGCCAGTACTCCTGGTCCGGCGCCTCCCCGATGATCTCGATCCGGCCGACGTCGACGGACCGGCGGTCGTCCGGCCACGCCACCGTCGAGTCGTGCGTCGGGTCGCCCGGTTCGCCGAACGTCACGCGCAGCACGAACGAGATCGGCAGCCGGTCGCGCAGTTCCTCGGTGAGGTGGTGCGGGGTCCACGACGAGGAGTCGGCGGCGTCGACGATGCCCGCCTCCGGCACCCACGAGTAGCGGATCGGGCGCACCACACCGGAAGCGTCACGCCACAGGAACGCGTGGATGGCCCAGTACTGCGTGGTGCCGTAGCTGTCCGGGATCGCGATGGTCTTGGCCGCCACCAGCGCGGGGCCGACGGTCGGATGCGCGCCGACGAACGACTTGATGTGCGGCACGGACGGGTCGTGGGCATCGGTGTCCGCCTTGGCGGCCTTGATGAACTCCACGAACTCCTCGGGCGTCGCGGCGACGAACCGCTGCACGTTCACCATCACCAGGTCGGTGTTGGTGCCGTCGGCGAGGTGGAACTTCGTCGCGAACCCCCGCACCGACCGGTCGCTGTCGAACGCGTGCGGGTTGGCGTCGGTGTGCGAGAAGCGAACGGTCGCGCGGACCGGCGCGCCCTGCAGGTGCGGGGCGGTCGTGAACGGCGCCGCGGCACCGTTGGGCGTGAACACGGCTTCGTAGACGAAGCCTCGGGCGTGGGCGCGGCGGAAGCCGTGGTGGGTGCCCTTCAGATCCTCGATCGAGTCCACGATGGTCGAGGAGATCTGGGATTTCGCCAGCTCGGATGACATGCGCCGAAGCTATCGACGCACGTCATCCGCAGCCAGAACAGCGTTCCATTTGGCGGTGATTGATCAGGGAGCGGGACGGAAGCCGGCCTTCTCCGCATCGGCCTCGGTGCGGAACCACACGTCGGCCCGCGTCTCCACGAAGTTCGCGGAGCCCTCGGCGTAGTAACGGCGACCGGTCAGCGTGGCCTTCACCGAGAAGTCCGCGGCCGGCGCGTGGCCGTCCGACTTCGGCAGCACCGAGCCGGGACCGAACGGCGAGCGCGGGTTGAAGCCCTCCGGCTGCTGGAACCGCGCCCCCGACGACGGGCCGCCGGCGGGAGTGCCGTTCGGACGGCCGCCGGTGGACGGCGAGAAGCCGACCGGACGGGGGCGGGCCGGGAGCGCCGCCGCGGGGGTGGGCTGAGGTTCCTGCTTCGGCGACTCGAACGCCGAGAACGCCGGGAAGCTCTGCTGACGCTGCGGCGTGGTGCGACGGGCCTCGCGGATCGGCAGGCCCGCCTCGGTGTGCCGCTGCGGCAGGTCCTCGATGACCGGTTCGGGGTCCGGCTCCGGCGGGGCGGCGAGCAGCGGCTCTCCGCTCGGCACGAACTTCGGCACGAACGGCTGGTCGTTGCTCGTGTCCGGGAGCGCGCGGGTCTGCCCGAGAGCGGGCAACGGCTCGTCGGCGTCCAGCAACGGTTCGAACAGCGAACGCGGGGCTTCGGCGGCCGGGGCCGGCGGCGCCACCGGTGCGGCGGGGGCCTCGGTCCCGTGGGAGAACGCGGCACCGACAGCACGCGGGGTGCGCTCCGGGACCTCGTCGAGCTCGACGCGCGGCTCGAACGCCGAGAACGGCGCGGGCGCCGGGGCACCGGGAGTGCTGAACGGCTGGGAGAACAGGGACTGGGAGTAAGTGGGCTCAGGCTCGTAAGCGGGCTCGGGCTCGACGAACTCCTCGAAGACCGGCTCAGGCTCCTCGCGCAGCGAGTGCGCGGATTCCTGCGCGGGCTCCGGCTCCGGTTCGGGTTCCGGCTCTGGTTCGCGCTCCGGCTCCGTGAACGCCTGTTCCTCGGCCAGCGTCGACTCGAAGACGCCGTTGCGAACGCTCGGCGCGTCCAGGTCGACCGGTTCGACGATCGGCTCGATCAGGCCGGTCTGCTCGGCCGGTGACTCGGGCTCGACCTCGTGCGCGGGCTCGGTGAAACCGTCCAGCTGACCGGAGATCTCGTCGCGCAGGCCGGGGTACTCACCGGTGAGGTCGTTGTCCGGCCAGCTGCTCTCCTCGACGGCGATGAACGTCGTCTGCTCGGAGCGGGTGCCGGTGGGCTCGTCCTCCTGCTCGGCGGCCTCGTCGAGGAACGCCTCCTGCTCCTCCTGGGCCCACACCTCGCGCGGCTGGTAGATGAAGTCGTCGGCCTGCTCGTCGACCTCCGGCCCCGCGGTCGGCTGCGAGGCAGGGGCACCGGGCTCGGCGACCGGCTTGACCGTGGGCACGTACGACGTCTGCTCGGACGGGAGCTCCGGCTCGTCGTCGAAGTCCGCGGCCTCCAGGCCGGAGAGCTGCAGGACCGTCGTCTGCTCGGCCGGCGTCTCGGCGGGGACGTCCTCCGGCCCGAGGCGCTCGAACAGCGACCTCGGACGGTCGTCGTCGGCGTCGGCGAGTGCCTTCTGCTCGGCCAGCTGCTCCTCGAAACGGCGCTGGGCCTCCTCCGGCTCCAGGTACTGGCGGACCGGCGCGGCAGGCTCCTCCTCGACCTCAGGCTCGACCTCGGGCTGGGCCTCGAACGTCGTGGTCTCGTACGGCGCGCTCTCGTACGGCGCGGGCTCTGGCTCCTCCACGACCGGGAGCGGCGCCGGAACCGGGAGCGGCGCCGGGGCGGGAGCCGGCACGGGCTCACCGAAGTAGGCGGGCGGCTCCGCGTACGGCGCGGGCGCGGGGGGAAGCGCCGGAACGGCCGTGGGCGGCGTCAGCACGTCGTCGCTCAACGAGCGCGGCGGCGCGTCCCACTCGACCTCGAAGTCCTCCGCGGCAACGGTCGCCACGACCGGCGACGCCGACCTGCGCGCGTCGAGAAGTTGATCATCAAGGTCGGCGATCTGCTTGCGTGCGGGGCGCACCATCACCAACCAGGTGAGCAGTACTCCCGCAACGAAGGACAGCAGGCTCCACAGCCAGACCTGCCCGAAGATGTTCACGGGTAAGCCCCTTCTAAGACCACACTCCGACCTCACTCACTCGGAAGGGTGAGCAGGGCCAAACTACAGTGCCTTTGATGATGCTCCGTCACTACGCCGTTCAGCGCAAATAACGGGTGGAAAGCCCAGCGTAGAGTGGGATTTTGTGCCCCCTCTGACAACCTCGGCCACTACTTCGCCAGAAGTTCACACCCAGGGGCGAGGGCTCACCTACGGCGCACTCGCGTACGTCCTCTGGGGCCTGTTCCCGGCGTACTGGCCACTCCTCGTACCCGCCCAGCCGGTCGAGGTGCTCGCGCACCGGATCGTCTGGTCGTTCGTCACGCTCGCCATCGTCGTCATGATCCTCCGACGGTGGCGACCTTTCCTCGAACTATCCGGAAAAGGCTGGCTGATCGTTACCGCAGCGGCCGTGTTGATCACGGTGAACTGGGGCACCTACATCTACGCGGTCAACGCCCACCACGTCGTGGAGGCCGCGCTCGGCTACTTCATCACGCCGCTGGTGAGCGTCGCGCTGGGCATGATCTTCCTGAAGGAACGCGTGCGGCTGCCGCAGACCGTAGCGATCGCTGTGGTCATCGTCGCTGTGATCGTGCTCACCGTCGACTACGGCAGGCTGCCGATCATCTCGCTGATCCTCGGCTTCTCGTTCGGCGTCTACGGCCTGCTCAAGAAGAAGGTGCCGCTGGACTCCATCACCAGCCTCACCGCGGAGAGCGCCGTGATCGCCCCGATCGCGCTCGTCTACCTGCTCGTCCTAGGCAGCGCGAACACCTTCACCACCGAAGGCACCGGTCACACCCTGCTGCTCCTGAGCACCGGCATCGTCACGGCGGTCCCGCTGGTGTTGTTCGGCGCGGGCGCGCAACGGATTCCGCTGATCACGATGGGCATGCTGCAGTACCTCGCTCCGGTGCTGCAGTTCGCCTGGGGCGTGTTCGTGGTGCACGAACCGATGCCGGCCAGCAGGTGGATCGGGTTCGCCCTCGTCTGGCTGGCGCTCGCGATCTTCACGGTCGACGCGATGAGGAACCGGCGCAAGCAGGCGCTCGCGCCGGTCAGCTGATCACTAGCGAGAACGCTCCACGACGTAGACCGCGAGCTCCTCAAGAGCGTCACGGGCGGCGCACTCCGGCAGCTTGCTCAGCTCCGTGCGGGCCCGGTCCACGTAGTCGTCGAGCATCTCGCGCGACTTGTCCATGCCCGCGGACTTCCGCAGCAGGGCCAGGGCCTCGTCCACCAGCTCGTCCTCGGTGATCGGCTCCGCCAGCAGCTCGGCGAGCCGCGTCTCGGACGGGTCCGCCAGCGCGTAGAGCATCGGCAGCGTCTTCACGCCCTCGCGCAGGTCCGTGCCCGGTGTCTTGCCGGACGTCACGGACGGCGAAGCGATGTCGATCACGTCGTCGGAGATCTGGAACGCCGCCCCGATCACCTCGGCGTACCGGCGCAGCGCGTCCGTCTGCTCGTCGGTCGCGTCGGAGAACATGCCGCCGAACCTGGCCGCGGTGGCGATCAGGACGCCCGTCTTCTCCTCGATCACCGTGAGGTAGTGGGAGATCGGGTCCTCGTCCGGCTTCGGCCCGACGGTCTCGCGCATCTGACCGGTCACCAGGACCGAGAAGGTCTCCGCGATGATCCGCGCCGCGTCCGTGCCGAGATCGGCGGTGAGCCGGGACGCGTGGGCGAACAGGAAGTCGCCCGTCAGGATCGCGATGCTGTTGTCCCACTTGACGTTCGCGGAGACCGCTCCGCGCCGCATGGTCGCCTCGTCCATGACGTCGTCGTGGTAGAGCGTCGCGAGGTGGGTGAGCTCGACCACAGCGGCCGCCTTGATGACCTTTTCCCGGTCCCAGTCGGCGCCGAACTGCGATGCGAGGAGTGTGAAGAGCGGGCGGATCCGCTTGCCGCCCGCCTCCACGAGGTGCAGGGACGTCTCCGTGACCGGGTGGAACTCGCTCTGCACGACGTCGTGCAGGATCTGCTCCACCTCGGCCAGGCCGTCCTGGACTACCTGAGTGAGCACGGGGTCCACCAACGCGAACCCCGGTCCCTCATGCTCGCTACTGGTCACACCAGCAGCCTACGTACACCTAGCTGAGGAAGGAGCCGGTACCCGCCCAATCGAGCACGAACGTGGGCCACAAACCCAGCACCAAGGTCACCACGGCGCCCAGCGTGATCGCGATCGTGGTGAACGCGCCGGGCACCGTCACGGTCGGACCGTCCGGAGCCGGGTCGCTGAAGTACATCAGCACGATCACCCGCAGGTAGAAGAACGCCGCGACGGCCGAGGCCACCAGTGCGATCACCACGAGCGGCGTCAGGCCGGCTTCGATCGCCGCGCTGAACACGACGAACTTGCCGATGAAACCGGACGTCAGCGGAATTCCGGCCAGGGCCAGCAGCAGGAACGTGAAGGTGGCCGCCACGATCGGCGACCGCTTCGCGAGACCCGCCCACTGCGACAGGTGCGTCGCCTCGCCGTCCGAGTTGCGGACCAGCGACACGATGCCGAACGCGGCGATCGTGGTGAAGCCGTACGCCAGCAGGTAGAACATGGTCGCGCTCACACCGGGTGCGTCGCCTTCCGGCGTCAGCGCGATGGAGCCGATCAGCAGGAAGCCCGCGTGGGCCACCGAGGAGTACGCGATCATGCGCTTCACGTCGGTCTGGGTGAGGCCCAGGATCGCGCCGATCACCATCGACACGACCGCGACGCCGTAAAGCACGCCGCGCCACTCCCACTGCGTGTTCTCGAACGCGACCGTGAGCACGCGCAGGATGCCGCCGAACGCGGCGACCTTGGTGCACGCGGCCATGAACGCCGTCACCGGCGTCGGCGCGCCCTGGTACACGTCCGGGGTCCAGGCGTGGAACGGGCCGACGGCGGCCTTGAACAGCAGGCCCACCACCAGCAGGCCGAAGCCCGCGAACAGCAGCGTGTCGGAACGGTCCGTGCCACCGGCTGCGGTCGCGATGGCCGAGAGCTTCACCGAACCCGCGTAGCCGTACAGCAGAGCGACGCCGTACAGGAAGAACGCGGAGGCGAAAGCGCCGAGCAGGAAGTACTTCACGGCCGCTTCCTGCGAGAGCAGGCGACGGCGGCGAGCCAGGCCGCACAGCAGGTACAGCGGCAGCGACAGGACTTCCAGCGCGATGAACATCGTCAGCAGGTCGTTCGAGGCGACGAACGTCATCATGCCGCCGAGCGCGAACAGCGTGAGCGGGAAGACCTCGGTCTGCATGCCGGTCTTCGTCGCCTGCGCGCGGTCCTGCACGGTGCCGGGACGGATCGCGGCCTGAGCCACGAACGCGCCGCCGGGCTCGACCGAGCGGTCGGCGATCAGCAACACCGAGCCGAATCCCAGCACCAGCAAGGTGGCCCACAGGAAGAGCGACGGCGAGTCGACCGCGATCGCGCCCGCCAGCGTCGCCACGCCCTGCTCGGGGCGCTCCGACGTGGCGTAGACGATCAGTGCGCCAACGGCACCGACCAGCGTCACGAGCGTGAGCACGAGCTGCACGGCCCACCGCTGATGCTTGGGCAGCAACGCTTCCAGCAGCACGCTGACGCATGCCGCGCCGAGCACGATCAGCAGCGGCGCGATGGCGCCGTAATCGATCTCCGGCGCCTCGATCGTCTGCGCCTGAGCGACGAGAAGGTTCACGTCACTTGCCTTCCTGCACGGTGACCGGGTCGGTCACGCCGACCTCGGTCAGCGTCGCCCCAACGGTCGGGGTGATGACGTCGAGCACCGGCTGCGGGTAGAACCCGAGCGCCAGCACGATGACAACGAGCGGTGCCAGCACTGCGATCTCACGCTTGGAGAGGTCGCCGATGGTGGTCTTCTTCTCCGGGTCGCCGACGGCTCCCGGACCGGCGGCCGCGGCCACGAGCGCGTCGCCGCGCAGCGGGCCGGTCATGATCCGCTGGTAGAGCCACAGCACGTAGAGCGCCGCGAGCACCATGCCGACCGTCGCGATGATCGTGAACACCGGCTGCGTCGGGAACGAGCCGATCAGCACGAGGAACTCCGAGACGAACGAGTTCGTGCCCGGCAGCGACAGCGTGGTCAGGCCCGACAGCAGCAGCATGCCCGCGAGCAGCGGCGCCACCTTCGACATGCCGCCGTAGTCGGCGATCAGCGACGAACCACCGCGCGCGATCACCATGCCGACCACGAGGATCAGCATGCCGGTCGAGATCGAGTGGTTGAGCATGTACGACACCGAGCCCACGCCCGCTTGCGACGTGAACGAGAAGATGCCGAGCGCGATGAAGCCGAAGTGGGCGATCGAGACGTAGGCGAGGAACCGCTTCATGTCTCGCTGGCCCGTGGCGAGCAGCGATCCATAAAGGACACCGGCCACCGCGAGCACGAGCACGTACGGCGCCAGGTTCTTCGACGCCTCCGGGAACATCGGCAGCAGGTAGCGCAGCATGCCGAACGTGCCGACCTTGTCCAGGATGCCGACGACGATCACCGTGACGCCGATGGGCGCCTCGGCGGCCGCGTCGGGCAGCCAGGTGTGGAACGGCACGAGCGGCGCCTTGATCGCGAACGCCAGGAAGAAGCCGAGGAACAGCCAGGTCTGCGTCGTCGAGTCGGCGTCGCTGACCACCTTCACCAGCGTCGCCCAGTCGAACGTGCCCTTGCCCAGCTCGTCCGACGCCATCGCGTAGGCGCCGATCGCGGAGGCCAGCATGATCAGGCCGCCGAGGAACGAGTACAGGAAGAACTTGACCGCCGCGTACTGCCTGCGCGCGCCGCCGTAGCCGCCGATCAGGAAGTACATCGGGATCAGCATGACTTCGAAGAGCACGTAGAACAGGAAGACGTCGGTGGCGGCGAACACCGCGACCGTCACGGCCTCCTGGATCAGGATCAGCGAGAGGTAACCGCCCTGCGAACGACCGGCGGGCAGCTTCTCCGTCCAGCCGGCACCGATCACCAGCGGGATCAGCAGCGCGATGACCGCGATCATCACCAGCGCGATGCCGTCGATGCCGAACTGCAGCCGCACGCCGAACGCCGGGATCCAGTCCACGCCCGAGGCGAGCTGGATGCGATCGCCGTCCGGGTCGTAGGCGAACCACAGCAGAGCGGCGAGCACGAGCTCGACGAGCGAGAACGCCAACGCGACGAGCTTGGCCTTCTTGTCGTCCTTGCGCAGGAACGCCACCACCAGTGCGCCGACCAGCGGCACCACCAGCAGTGCGATCAGAACCCAGGTCACGAGAACCTCACCACCAGGAGCGCCCCGAGCACGAAGATCGAGCCCAGCAGCATGGACAGTGCGTAGGAGCGGACGAACCCGGTCTGCAGCCTGCGCAACCGGCCGGAGCTACCGCCGAGCAGCGCCGCGGTGCCGTTGACCAGCCCGTCGACGCCCTTGAGGTCGAAGAACACCAGCGCGCGGGTGAGCCAGGTGCCCGGCCGCGCGAACAGGGCCTCGTTCAGTGCGTTGCCGTAGAGGTCCGCACGGGCCGCGCGCACCGGCCAGGACACGCGAGCCGGCCGCTCGACCGGCTGCTTGCGGCGGCCGAAGAGCAGGAACGCGAGACCGGCGCCGACGAGCGCGAGCACGACGGTCAGGATCCCGACCATGCCGTGCGAGATGACACCGTGCTCTTCCTTCAGCTCGCCCAGCGAGGGCTCCAGCCAGCCGGCCAGACGTCCGCCGGAGGAGAGGAACCAGCCGCCACCGATCGAGCCGACCGCGAGGATGATCATCGGAACGGTCATCGTCAGCGGGGACTCGTGCGGGTGGTATTCCTTGCCGTCCTCGGACTTCAGTTCCTTCCAGCGGGGCTTGCCCAGGAAGACGAGGATCAGCAGGCGCGTCATGTAGAACGCGGTCAGCGCGGCGCCGAGCAGTGCGACACCACCGAAGACGTACGGGCGCCAGCCCTCCCCGGTGAACGCCGCCGCGATGATGGCGTCCTTCGAGAAGTAACCCGCGAACGGCGGGATGCCGATCAGCGCGAGGTAGCCGAGCGTCCAGGTGACGAAGGTGATCGGCAGGAACTTGTAGAGCCCGCCCATCCTGCGGATGTTGCCCTCGTCGTTCATGCCGTGCATGACCGAACCGGCACCGAGGAAGAGCCCGGCCTTGAAGAAACCGTGCGTCAGCAGGTGCATGATGCCCAGCGCGTAGCCGATCGGGCCGAGGCCCACCGCGAGGATCATGTAACCGATCTGCGAGACCGTCGAGTACGCCAGGACCTTCTTGAAGTCGTCGTAAGCGCAACCGATGATGCACCCGATCAGCAGCGTGACGGCACCGATGATCATGACGACCAGGCGGCCGTCCTCGCTCAGGTTGTAGAGCGGGTTGGAGCGGGCGATCAGGTACACGCCCGCGGTGACCATCGTCGCCGCGTGGATCAGGGCGGACACCGGGGTCGGGCCGGCCATCGCGTCCGGCAACCAGGCCTGGAGCGGGAACTGACCGGACTTGCCGCAGGCACCCAGGAGCAGCAGCAGCGTGATCGCGAGGACCTCGGCGGAGGAGAACTCGCCGACGCGGCTGAAGACCTCGGTGTACTGCGTCGTCCCGAGCTTGTTGAACATCAGGAAGATCGCGATGGCGAGGCCCAGGTCACCGACGCGGTTCATCAGGAAGGCCTTCTTGGCCGCCGATGCCGCTTCCGGCTTGTACTGGTACCAGCCGATCAGCAGGTACGAGGCGAGACCGACGCCCTCCCAGCCGAAGTACAGGGTCACGAAGCCGTTGCCCAGCACCAGCAGGAGCATCGCCGAGACGAAGAGGTTGAGGTAGGCGAAGAACTTCCGCCTGCCTTCCTCGTGCGCCATGTAGCCGATCGAGTAGATGTGGATCAGCGAGCCCACACCGGTGATCAGCAGGACGAACGTCAGCGACAGCGGGTCGATCCGCAGTCCGAACGCGACGGTCAGCGCGTTGACGTCGATCCAGTTGAACAGGTGCAGGTTCTGCACCCGCTCCTCTGCGTTCGAGATGCCGATCGTCGAGAAGAACAACGCGAGCGCGTAGCCGAACGACGCCAGCAACGTGGCGCTGCCGAGCAGGTGGCCCCACTTGTCGGCGCGCCTGCCACTGACCAACAGCACCGCCGCACCGAACGCGGGCAGCGCGAGCAACAACCAGGCGAAGCTCGCGACCCCGCTGGCGACAACAGGTTCCGTCACCGGTGACCCCTCAGTACTTCAGCAGGTTCGAGTCGTCGACCGAGGCCGAGCGACGCGTCCGGAAGATGGACATGATGATCGCGAGGCCGACGACGACCTCCGCCGCGGCGACGACCATCACGAAGAACGCCATCACCTGACCGTCGAGCGAGCCGTTGATCCGCGCGAACGTCACGAGGCTCAGGTTGACCGCGTTGAGCATGAGCTCGACGCACATGAAGACCACGATGGCGTTGCGGCGCACCAGAACGCCGACGGCGCCGATGCTGAACAGCAGTGCCGACAGCAGCAGGTAGTACGTGGGAGTCACGACTCACTTCCCTTGAGCGCGTGCGCGTCGGCCTGATGCCCGGTGCCGGCCACGTCGGCGACGTCGTCCGAGAGAGTGGCCTTGTCGGTCGCCTCGATGACCTCGAACAGCGACTCCTCCGCCACGGTGCCGTCGGGCAGCAGGGCGGGGGTGGCCACCGAGTTGGCGGTGGCGAAGACGCCGGGGCCCGGCAGCGAGCCGACCCGCTTGCCGTCCTGGAAGCGCTCCTCGACGAGTTCCTTCTGCGTCTTCTTGGAGGGCTTCCCGTCGCGGCCGACGAAGGCCAGGATCATCGCGCCGAGGGCGGCGGTGATCAGCAGCGCCGACGTGAGCTCGAACGCGAACAGGTAGTCCGTGAAGAGCTTCTGGCCGATGTTGCCGACGTTGCCGCCGTTCGTGGTGTTCGCCTCGGCGAGACCGCGGGCGTCGACACCGTTCAGCGCGCGGCCGACCGAACCGACCAGGATCACGGCGAACCCGATGCCGAGCAACGCGGCCGCGAGCCGCTGGCCGCGGATCACCTCGACGACGGAGTCCGAACTGTCGCGGCCGACCATCATCAGCACGAACAGGAACAGCATCATGATCGCGCCGGTGTAGACGATGATCTGCACGAAGCCGAGGAACGGCGCCTGCTGGATCATGTAGAGCACGCCGAGGCTGAGCATCGTCACGACGAGCCACAGCGCGGAGTGCACCGCGTTGCGCGCGAAGAGCATGCCGAGCGCACCGGCCAGCGCGAGCGGGCCGAGGACCCAGAACGCGATGGCCTCGCCCGTGGTGACGGTGTCGACCACGCGCTGCACGGGTTCCGGCTGCTGGGCCAGGAAACTGACGAGAAGACTCACAGCTCGGCCTCCTTGGCCAGCTGCGGGCCGTTCACGTAGTAGTCCTGCTCGTTCGCGCCGAGCCGCATCGGGTGCGGCGGCTGCTCCATGCCGGGCAGCAGCGGGGCGAGCAGGTCCTCCTTGGTGAAGATCAGGTCCTGCCTGTTGTCGTCGGCGAGCTCGTACTCGTTCGTCATCGTGAGCGAACGGGTCGGGCACGCCTCGATGCACAGGCCGCAGCCGATGCAGCGCAGGTAGTTGATCTGGTAGTCGGCGCCGAAGCGCTCACCGGGAGAGAAACGCGCCTCCTCGGTGTTGTCACCACCCTCGACGAAGATCGCGTCCGCCGGACAGGCCCACGCGCACAGCTCGCAGCCGACGCACTTCTCCAGCCCGTCCGGGTGCCGGTTGAGCTGGTGACGGCCGTGGAACCGCGGCGCGGTCACCTTCTTGACCTCGGGGTACTCCTCCGTCACCACCTTCTTGAACATGGTGCCGAAGGTGACTCCGAAGCCTTTCAGGGACTCGAACATCCCTACTCAGCCTCCTTACCGGTGGTGACGGCTGCCGTCTCCTTGGGGAGAGTGGCGACCTTGACCTTGCGTTTCGGCGCGGCCTTGGGAACGACGAGGTCGAGCGGCGGCACGGGGAAGCCGGAACCCGCGAGCGGAACGCCCTTGGTGTCCTGGACCTTCTTGTCCGGCAGCAGGAACGAGACCAGCAGCACCAGGCCGACGATCACGCCGAGCGCGATGAGCCGCTGTGCCGTGGAGAGCTGCTGGATCGCGCCGGTGCGGATGACCGCGACGGCCATGATCCAGACGAGGCTGGTCGGGACCAGCACCTTCCAGCCCAGGCGCATGAACTGGTCGTAGCGCATGCGGGGCAGCGTGCCGCGCAGCCAGATGAAGATGAACAGGAAGCCCAGCGTCTTGACGATGAACCAGAGCAGGCCCCACCAGCCGGTGTTCAGGAACTCGCCGCTCCACGGGGCGTGGTAGCCGCCGAGGAAGAGCGTGGTCGCGAGCGCCGAGACGGTGACCATGTTGACGTATTCGGCGAGGAAGAACAGCGCGAACTTCAGCGAGCTGTACTCCGTGTGGAAACCACCGACGAGCTCCGACTCGGCCTCGGGGAGGTCGAACGGGGCGCGGTTGGTCTCGCCGACCATCGACACGACGTAGATCGCGAAGCTGGGGAAGAGCAGGAGGCCGAACCAGCCGGGAGCGAACCCGAGCACGGTGGTCGCCTGCGCGCCGACGATGTCACCGGTCGACATCGAGCCGGTGAACATGATCACCGCGACGATCGACAGGCCCATCGCGATCTCGTAGGAGATCACCTGCGCGGCCGACCGCAGCGCGCCGAGCAGCGGGTACGGCGAGCCGGAGGCCCAGCCGGACAGCACGATGCCGTAGACGCCGATCGAGGAGCAGGCCAGCACCACGAGCACGCCGACCGGCAGGTCGACGAGCTGCAACGTGGTCCACTCGCCGTTGATGCTCACCGGTCCGCCGAGCGGAATCACCGAGAACGCGAGGAACGCGGGGATGCACGAGATCACCGGGGCGAGGAAGAACACCCACTTGTCCGCGAGGACCGGGCGGATGTCCTCCTTGAACGCGAGCTTCAGACCGTCCGCGAGCGACTGCAGCCAGCCGTTGGGACCGACCCGGTTCGGGCCGGGGCGGTGCTGCATCCTCGCGACGACCTTGCGCTCCCAGTTGATCATGAACAGAGTCATGACCACGAGGAACGCGAAGATCGCCACGACCTTGATCAGCACCAGCCAGATCGGGTCGTCGGCGAGCAGCCGGCCGGTCTCGCCGATCTCCGCTGCGTAAACGTGCTGGGTCATGAGTTCACCCCACTGACGGAGACGATCGAACCGTGGCCCGCGCCGAGCGTGCGGCGCACGGTCACGTCACCCGAGTTGGTGGGCAGCCAGATGACGCCCTCTGGCAGGTCGTCGGTCTCGACCGGGAGCGTGATCGCGCCGCGGTCGGTGGACACGGTGACCTGACCGCCGGTCTGAAGGCCGAACTGCCGCGCGGTGGTCTCGGCGACCTTCGCGACGACCGGGCGGGCCGTGCCGGCGAGGTGCGGTTCGTCCACCTGCAGCGAGCCGTTGCCGATCAGGCGGTGCCACGTGGCGAGCACGGCCTTGCCCGCACCGGCCGGGGACACCAGCGGCGCGGCGACGTTGAGCGAGGAACCGCTCGGCGTCCCCTCGCCCAGACGGGCCAGGTCGGCGGCAGAGGCGGCGGGCGTCTGCGTGAACAGGTCCGCGTCCATCTCCACCGCGAGGGTGTCGAGCACGCGGCAGTCGGGCAGCGAGCCGGTGCCTTCGAGCGTGGTGCCGAACTCGCGGCGGCGGCCCTCCCAGTTGAGGTAGCTGCCGGCCTTCTCGACCGAGGGCGCGATCGGGAGCACGACGTCGGCGTACGCGGTGACCGCGCTGGGCCGAAGCTCCAGGCTCACGATGAAACCGGCACCCGACAGGGCCTTCTCCGCGAGCCGCGGGTCGGGCAGGTCGAACGGGTCGACGCCACCGATCAGCAGACCGGACAGCTCGCCGTTCGCGGCGGCTTCCAGGATGCCCGTGGTGTCGCGGCCCGGCGTCGCGGGAAGCGAGCCCTCCTCGACGCCCCAGGTGCGCTCGACCTCGGTGCGCGCCGCGGCGTTCGCGACGTGGCGGCCGCCGGGCAGCAGGTTCGGCGTGGCACCGACCGCGAGCGCGCCGCGCTCACCGGCACGGCGCGGGATCCACGCGACCTTGGCGCCCGTGCGCTCGGCCAGCCTGGCGACCGCGGAGAACGCGCCGGGGATCTCGGCGGCGCGCTCGCCGACCAGGATCACCGCACCGGGCTTGCCGAGCAGGTCGACGACGTCGGAAGCGTGCTCCGGCAACGCGTTGATGGCGTTCGCCTCGGCACCGGGCACGCAGGCGAGCAGCGTGCCGTAGGTCTTCTCCACGGCCGGGGTCGTGTACTGGCCGAGGTGGAAGACCTTCGTGGTGCCCTTGCGAGCGGCCTTACGCAGGCGCAGGAAGACGATCGGCGCCTCTTCCTCGGGCTCGAACGCGACCAGCAACGCGGCCGGTGCGGACTCGATGCCCTGGAAGGTGACTCCGTTGTCCGGGTTGGTGAACACCGTGGTGCCGGACAGGAACTCCAGCTCCTCGGCGCTGTGCGGCCGGGCGCGGAAGTCGATGTCGTTGGTGTGCAACGCGATCCGGGCGAACTTCGAGTACGCGTAGGCGTCCTCGACGGTCAGCCGGCCACCGGTGAGGACACCGACGCCGTTCGCGTCCCGTGCCGCCGCCAGACCGGCCGCCGCGACCTGCAGCGCCTCGGTCCAGGACGACTCGCGCAGCTCACCGGACTCGGCGTCGCGGACCAGCGGGCGCTTGATCCGGTCACCGGTCGTGGCGTAGCGGAAGGCGAACCGGCCCTTGTCGCAGATCCACTCCTCGTTGACCTGCGGGTCGTCGCCGGCGAGCTTGCGCTGCACCTTGCCGCGCCGCCAGTCGGTGCGCTCGGCGCAACCCGACGAGCAGTGCTCGCAGACGCTCGGCGTCGACACAAGGTCGAACGGCCGGGCGCGGAAGCGGTAGGCCGCCGACGTGAGCGCGCCGACCGGGCAGATCTGGATGGTGTTGCCGGAGAAGTAGCTCTGGAACGGCTTGTCCTGCGCCACACCGATCTGCTGCTGCGAGCCGCGCTCCAGCAGTTCGATGAACGGGTCGCCGGCGATCTGCGCGGAGAACCGGGTGCAGCGCTGGCAGAGCACGCAACGCTCGCGGTCGAGCAACACCTGCGTGGAGATGTTGATCGGCTTCGGGAACGTCCGCTTGTGCTCGTGGAAGCGGGAGTCGCTGCGGCCGTGGGCGATCGCCTGGTTCTGCAGCGGGCACTCACCGCCCTTGTCGCAGATCGGGCAGTCCAGCGGGTGGTTGATGAGCAGCAGCTCCATCACACCCTGCTGGGCCTTGTCCGCGACCGGCGACGTCAGCTGGGTCTTCACGACCATGCCGTCCGCGACCGTCATCGTGCAGGAGGCCTGCGGCTTCGGCATGGGCCGGCCGCCCATCTCGACCTCGACGAGACACTGGCGGCAGGCGCCGGCGGGCTCCAGCAGCGGGTGGTCGCAGAAGCGCGGGATGACGGTGCCGAGGCGCTCGGCCGTGCGGATCAGCAGCTCGCCCTTGGGCGCGACGACCGTCTCGCCGTCGATGACGAGCTTGACGTGTCCTTCCGGGACAACGACCTCAGCCTCAGTGGGCTTGTCAGGCGCGATGGTCATGCGTTCGCTCCAGCCAGGACCTTGGAGTTCTGGTCGCACAGGGCGAGGAACTCGTCCTTGAAGTACTTGATGCCACTGGTGATCGGGCTGACGGCACCGTCACCCAGCGCGCAGAACGAGCGGCCGAGGATGTTGTCGCAGACGTCGAGCAACGTGTCGATGTCGCTCGCCGTGCCGTTGCCCGCCACCATCCGCTGCAGGATCTGCACGAGCCAGTACGTGCCCTCGCGGCACGGCGTGCACTTGCCGCACGACTCGTGCTTGTAGAACTCCGTCCACTTCATGACGGCCCACGGCACGGACACGGTCTCGTTGAAGATCTGCAGGGCGGTGGTGCCCAGCATCGAACCGGCCTCGGCGGCACCCTCGAAGTCCAGCGGCACGTCGAGGTGCTCCGCGGTGAACAGCGGGGTGGACGAGCCACCCGGCGTCCAGAACTTGATCGGGATGCCGTCCTTCATGCCACCGGCCATGTCGAGCAGTTGCCGGAGCGTGGTGCCCATCGGCGCCTCGTACTGGCCGGGCCGCGTGACGTGACCGGACAGCGAGTAGATCTTCGGACCGGGTGAGCGGTCGCGACCCATCTCGCGGAACCAGTCGGCGCCACCGTTGACGATGAAGGGAACCGACGCGATGGTCTCGACGTTGTTCACCACGGTGGGCGACGCGTAGAGGCCCGAGGTCGCGGGGAACGGCGGCTTGAGTCGCGGCTGGCCACGACGGCCCTCCAGCGAGTCGAGCAGCGCGGTCTCCTCGCCGCAGATGTACGCGCCGGCGCCGGCGTGGATCACCACGTCGAGGTCGAACCCGCTGCCGAGGATGTTCTTGCCCAGGTAGCCCTTGGCGTACGCCTCGCGCACCGCCGCGTTGAGGCGGCGGATGCAGTGCAGGACCTCGCCGCGGACGTAGATCGCCGCGAAGTTCGCGCGGATCGCGAACGACGTGATGATCACGCCCTCGATCAGCGAGTGCGGGTCCGCCATCATCAGCGGGATGTCCTTGCAGGTGCCCGGCTCGCCCTCGTCGGCGTTGATGACGAGGTAGTGCGGCTTGCCGTCGCCCTGCGGGATGAAGCCCCACTTCATGCCGGTGGGGAACCCCGCGCCGCCACGGCCGCGCAGTCCGGAGTCCTTGCACTGCTGGATGAGCTGGTCCGGGTGGGCCTTCAGCGCCTTGGGCAGGGCGGTGTAGCCACCGGTGCGCTCGTAGGTCTCGATGGTCCAGGACTTGGGCTCAGTCCAGCGCTTGGTGAGAACAGGAGTCAGCGGGTCAACCATTGTTTTCCCTACTTCTTTTCCGGCAGGGCAGGGAACTCGGCGTTGGACGGCGTGTTCGGCGCGTCCCAGCCGCGGTCCTTGGCGATCTGCGCACCGGCCAGCGTCTCCGGCGCCGCCGACGGGCCGTCGAGGTCGGCGTCGCGACCCTCGAAGAACCCGGCGAGCTGGAGCTCGGCCTGCTTGAAGTCGGTGAGCGGGGCGCCGCGCGTCGGGGCGGGCTTGTCCCCTGACTGCAACGCCTTCACGAGTCCCAGGGCCTTGTCCGGCGTCTGGTTGTCGTAGAACTCGTAGTTGACCTGCAGCACCGGGCCGAGGTCGCACGCGGCGAGGCACTCGGCGTGCTCCAGCGTGATCGACCCCTGCGTGCCGGGCTCGCCCGCGGTCTCCTCGTGGCCCACACCGAGGTGGCTCTTGAGCGTCGAGTAGATCTCGTCGCCGCCCAGCGCCGCGCACAGCGTGTTCGTGCACACGCTGACCAGGTGCTCACCGCACGGCTTGCGCTTGTACATCGTGTAGAACGTCGCGACCGCGCTGACCTCGGCCTCGCTCAGGTCGAGCTGTCCGGCGCAGAACCGGATGCCGTCCTGGGAGACGTAGCCCTCGACCGACTGCACCAGGTGCAGCATCGGCAGCAGCGCACTGCGGGCCTGCGGGTAGCGGGCGACGATCGCCTGCGCGCGGTCCACAGTGGACTGGTCGAAAGCGGTTTCTTGTGCTTGAGTCATCGGTCGCAACCACCCATCACCGGGTCGATCGAGGCGACGGACGCGATGACGTCGGCGACCATGCCGCCCTCGCACATCGCGGGCATCGACTGGAGGTTCACGAAGCTTGGTTCGCGCAGGTGCACGCGCATCGGCCTGGTGCCGCCGTCGGAGACGACGTGGTAGCCGAGCTCGCCGCGCGGCGACTCGACCGGCACGTACACCTGGCCCGCCGGAACCTTGAAGCCCTCGGTCACCAGCTTGAAGTGGTGGATCAGGGACTCCATGGACTGGCCCATGATCTTGCGGACGTGCTCGAGCGAGTTGCCCATGCCGTCGCTGCCGATCGTGAGCTGCGCCGGCCACGCGATCTTCGCGTCCTCGACCATGACCGGACCGGTCGGCAGGCTCTTCACGACCTGCTTGATGATCCGCAGCGACTGGTGCATCTCCTCGAGACGCAGCAGGTACCGCGCGAAGCAGTCCGCCGCGTTCGAGGTCGGCACGTCGAACTGGTAGTTCTCGTAGCCGCTGTACGGCTCGATCTTGCGCAGGTCCCAGGCGAGGCCGGCGGAGCGCAGGATCGGGCCGGTGATGCCGAGCGCGAGGCACGCGTCGACGGGCAGGTAACCCACGCCCGCCATGCGGTTGCGCCAGATCGGCTGGCCGGTGAGCAGCTTGTCGTAGTCCGGCAGCCGCTTTTCCATGATCTTGACGAACGCGGTGATCTTCTCGACCGCGTCGTCCGGCAGGTCCTGCGCGAGACCGCCGGGACGGATGAACGCGTGGTTCATCCGCAGGCCGGTGAGGTGCTCCAGCAGGTGCAGGGCCTCTTCGCGCTCGCGGAAGCCGGAGGTCATGCCGGTGAGGGCACCGAGCTCCATGCCGCCGGTGGCGAGCGCGACGAGGTGCGAGCTGATCCGGTTGATCTCCATCAGCAGCACGCGGATGGCCTGCGCCTTGTCCGGCACCGTGACGCCGAGCAGCTTCTCGACGGCCATGCAGTACGCGGCCTCGTGGTGCAGCGGCGCGAGGTAGTCGGTGCGCGTGATGAAGGTGACGCCCTGGACCCAGTTCCGGTACTCGAGGTTCTTCTCGATGCCGGTGTGCAGGTAGCCGATGACGCTGCGCGCGTGCGTGACCGTCTCGCCCTCGAGCTCCAGGACCAGGCGGAGCACGCCGTGGGTCGAGGGGTGCTGCGGGCCGAGGTTCATGACGATGCGCTCGTCGTGGACCGCGTCCGCGAGCACCTCGTCCCAGTCGCCGCCGGTCACCGTGTAGACGGTGCCCTCGGTGGTCTTGCGGGAGTCGGCGATCTCCGGGGTCTCGTGGGTCTCGACGCTGTCGCGCCCGGGACCGCTCGTGTCGGTGCCCGTGGTCGCGTCGGAAAGCCGCTCGGTCATGAGTAGGACCGCCTCTGGTCCGGCGGAGGAATCTCCGCGCCCTTGTACTCCACCGGGATGCCACCCAGCGGGTAGTCCTTGCGCTGGGGGTGTCCGTCCCAGTCGTCCGGCATGAGGATGCGGGTCAGTCCGGGGTGACCGTCGTAGATGATCCCGAACATGTCCCAGGTCTCGCGCTCCTGCCAGTCCGCCGTCGGGTAGACCTCGACGAGGCTCGGCACGTGCGGGTGCTCGACGTCGACCGCGACCTCCAGCCGGACGCGGCGGCGGTACGTCATCGACGTGAGGTGCACGACCGAGTGCAGGCGCTGCGGCACGTCGGCGCCGTAGTCCACACCGGAGACCGAGCTGCAGAGCTCGAAGCGCAGCGCCGGGGTGTCGCGGAAGATCCGCGCGACCTCCAGCAGCGTCTCCGGCTTGAGGTAGAAGGTGATCTCGCCGCGGTCGACCGTCACCTGCTGCACCGTGTCGGCGGGCAGGCCCTTGTCCGCGATCGAAGCGAACAGCTCGTCCGCGACCTCGTCGAACCAGCCACCGAACGGGCGCTCGGCGGGCGCGGAGACGTGGGCGGGCAACCTGAGGCCACCGAAGCCGGACGTGTCACCGGAACCGGTGACGCCGAACAGGCCCTGACGCTCCTTGCCGGAGAGGATCGGCGCCTTCGCCTGCGCGTCTGTCGGGTTGGTCTTCTCGAGGTCTTCTCCCGCGCGGTTGACGCTGGAGTGCTCTCCCCCTGGCTCGGTCACTTCTTCCTCGCAAAACGCTCGGACGACGGGATGAGATCGGTGCGGTAGCCCGAGTCGGCGAGCGCCTTGGCGCGCACGGCGCCCAGCGGCTCGTCCATGATCTTGGCGTGGATCTTGAGGATCGCGTCCATCAGCATCTCCGGCCGCGGCGGGCAGCCCGGCAGGTACATGTCGACGGGCACGACGTGGTCGACGCCCTGCACCACCGCGTAGTTGTTGAACATGCCGCCAGTGCTGGCGCACACGCCCATGGCCAGCACCCAGCGCGGCTCGGGCATCTGGTCGTAGATCTGCCGCAGCACCGGCGCCATCTTGTTGGTGACGCGGCCGGCCACGATCATCAGGTCCGCCTGGCGCGGTGAGGCCCGGAAGACCTCCATGCCGAAGCGGGCCAGGTCGTACCGCGGACCACCCGTCGTCATCATCTCGATGGCGCAGCAGGCCAGGCCGAAGGTGGCAGGCCACAGCGAGGACTTGCGGGTCCAGTTGACCAGCTTCTCGACGCTGACCAGCAGGATGCCGTTCGGGAGCTTCTCCTCGAGACCCATGACTTCCTCAGTTCCAGTCGAGGCCGCCGCGACGCCACACGTAGACGTACGCGAAGCCGACCGTGGCGACGAACAGGACGATCTCCACCAGCCCGAACAGGCCGAGCTTGTCGGCCGCTACGGCGAACGGGTAGAGGAAGACCATTTCGATGTCGAACAAGATGAACAGCATCGCCGTCAGGTAGTAGGCGACGGGCATGCGCCCACCGCCCACGACCGGCTGCGGGCTCGGCTCGATGCCGCACTCGTACGCGTCGAGCTTCGCCTTGTTGTAGCGGCGCGGTCCGATGTAGGGAGCCGCGGTCACCGAGAACAGTGCGAACGCCCCGGCGAGCGCGAACATCAATACGAGGGGGAGGTAAGGGTCAAGCACGCTCCGTCGTCCTTTCCTCGCGGTCGCCCGCACCCTAAGGGTGTTGTTCTCCAGCTCGTTTGTTAGGCGAACCTAACAAACGCTTGTGAAACAGTTCACAAGCTTGTTCAGACTGTTGTGAAGTGATTCACAAGCTCGCCCGCCAGTGTAGAACGCCTGTAAATGACCTAGATCACAGGGTCTGACCTGGGGCTTTAACATGGTGGACACATGCGAAACGGCACCGGCTCGTATTGAGCCGGTGCCGTCACCTATTCGGAGTAATTTAGGCGCTGGGAGCGAGCTTCGTGGCGGCCACGATGAGGCGGTCCATTGAGTCGCCGTCCTTGGGGTCGTAGAGGCCCGCGAGGAGCTTGAGCACCAGTTTCATCAGGCGTTTCCGCGGCATTCCGTACTTCGTTGCGGTCCGCATGATCGCCGGGTTTCCGATGAGCTTCGAGAAGACGTTCCCGAGCCGGTAGTAACTGCCGAGAGCCTCTTCGATCCGGACCGGGTAGCCGTGCAGCGCCCGTTCACGGTTGACGCCGGTGCGCGCGAGTGCCTGGACGATCGACTCGGACGCGATCCTGGCCGACTCCATGGCGTAGCCGATGCCCTCGCCGTTGAAGGGGTTGACCATGCCGCCGGCGTCGCCGACGAGCAGCAGGCCCGCCCGGTAGTGCGGCTTGCGGTTGAGGCCCATGGGCAGCGCGGCGCCACCGATGCGGCTCGTCGCGTTCTCCTCGCGGAAGCCCCACTCCTCCGGGGTGCCGTCGAGCCACGACCGCAGGAGCTGGCGGTAGTCGGTGGTGCCGTAGGCCTTTGACGTGCTGAGAATGCCCAGGCCGACGTTCACGGTGCCGTCGCCCATGCCGAAGATCCAGCCGTAGCCGGGGAGCAGCTTGCCGTCCGGAGCCCAGAGTTCGAGGTGCGACTCGAGGTAGTCGTCCTTGGTGCGCGGGCTGTTGTAGTAGCGGCGGACCGCGACGCCCATGGGCTTGGCGTCGTCCTTCTGCAGGCCTGCTGAGAGGGCGAGGCGTGCTGACACACCGTCACAACCGACGACGATCGGGGCTCGGTAGGTGACCGGGTTCTTTTCCGGTCCCTGCTTGGCTTCGACGCCGACGACCCGGCCGTTCTCGATGATGGCCTTGGTGACCGTGGTGTGCTCGTGCATGCGCGCGCCGGCCGCCTTCGCCGCGTTCGCGAGCATCTCGTCGAAGTCCATGCGCGGGCGCACGACGCCGTAGTTCGGGAACGTGGCCAGGTCCGGCCAGTCCAGCTCCATCGTCACGCCGCCGCCGACCACGCGCAGGCCCTTGTTGTGCAGCCAGCCGTTGCTCTCGCGGGTGTCGATGCCCAGGTCGATGAGTTGCTTGACGCCTCGCGGGGTCAGGCCGTCGCCGCAGACCTTCTCCCTCGGGAAGGTGCTCTTCTCCAGGAGGAGGACGTCGAGGCCTGCCCTGGCGAGGTAGGTCGCCGCGGTCGAGCCCGCCGGTCCCGCCCCCACCACGATGACGTCGGCGTCCTCGTTGATCCCGCGCCTGCTCATCCAGACTCCCTGCGTGTACCGGTCACAGCTTCTGCTGGCGACTCTAACCGGACATTGCTGAGGGCCTCGTGGCAGAGCGGGTCGCCTTGCGAGGGCGGCGCCTCAGGCCGTCGGCTCGGCTGCCTCGGCTGCGGCTTCGGGTTCTGCCTTCGGCTTCGGCTTGGTCGCGCGGTGCAGGGCGACCATGCCGCCGGTCAGGTTGAACCAGGCCACGTCCTCCCAGCCCGCCTGCGAGATGAGTTCGCCGAGCGTGCGCTGGTCCGGCCAGGTGGCCATGGATTCGGCCAGGTAGGAGTAGGCGACCGGGTTGCTCGACACGAACTTCGCGATGAGCGGGAGGAGTTTGAGCAGGTAGCGCATGTAGACGAAGCGGAACGGCTTCCAGACCGGGGTGGAGACCTCGCAGATCACCATGCGGCCGCCCGGCTTGGTGACCCTGGCCATCTCCTGGAGGGCCACGACCGTGTCGTTGAAGTTGCGGATGCCGAAGGAGACCGTGACCGCGTCGAACGAGTTGTCCTTGAAGGGCAGGCGGAGGGCGTCCGCGGCCACCTTCGGGACTGGGCGGTGGGCTCCTGAGGCGAGCATGCCCACGGAGAAGTCCGCCGCCACGCACCAGGCGCCCGACGCGGCGTACTCGACGGTCGAGACCGCGGTACCCGCTGCGAGGTCCAAGACCTTTTCATTTGGGCGGGCGTCGAGGACGCGCCTGCTCCAGTCCCGCCAGCGGCGGTCGAAGCCCAGCGTCATGACCGAGTTCGTGCGGTCGTAGCCCTTGGCCACGCCGTCGAACATCTCGGCTACCTCGCGGGGGTTCTTGTCCAGGCCGGCTCGCGACATACCAAGAGACTAAGTCAGACTCGCTGAGATCATCTTCAGGGCACCTTCAGGGCCGTCAGCATGCCGTCCACCGCCGCGTGCCACGGGTACTCCTCGGCTCTGGCTCTGGCAGCTTCCCGGGAGCCCGATGTCAGCAGGCGTTGGGCTGCGGAGGCGAAGGCCGGGGCGTCGTCGGAGACCGCCGCGCCGCAGGACGGTTGGACGATCTCCTTCAGAGCGCTGCTCTGGCTGACCACTACCGGGGTGCCGCTGGCCAGGGCTTCCAGCGCGGCCAGTCCGAACGTCTCGTGTGGACCTGGAGCCAGGGACAGGTCTGCCGAAGCCAGCAGGGAGGCCACGTCCAGGCGGGACTTCACGAAGCCCAGGAAGGTCACCGGGAGGCCCGTCGCCCGCTTTTCCAGGAAAGAACGTCTCGGGCCGTCGCCGGCGATCACCAGGCGGGTGGAGTGACCCTGTTCGTGCAGTTCGGCGAGGGTGTCGACCGAGCGTTCGACGTGTTTCTCCGGCGACAAGCGTCCACAGTGGATCAGAAGTTTCTCCTTGCCCTGCAGCAGGTCTTGGCGGAGGTCTGCCGAGTGGCGGCTTGGGGTGAAGGTGGCGAGGTCCACGCCCAGTGGGACCTGGGTGACGTTCGAGGCGCCGATTCGGTCGAACTCCTCGCGGGCGAAACCTGTCGTGCAGACGACGGTGTCGTAGGAGGCGGCCATGCGGCGGTTCGCCCAGTCCGCGGCCCGTTCTGCCGGGGTCGCGGGCAGGACGAACTGGAGCAGGCGGTCGAGACGTTCGTGGGAGATGACCACGTTCGGGATGTCGCGCTCGGTCGCCCATGCGCCCATGCCGCGCAGGGTCAGGCGGTCGGAGACCTCCAGGCGGTCCGGGCGCAGGTGTTCCATGAGGGTTTTGACGTGCCACGGGTCCGCTACGCGGTAGCCGCCGGTGTACGGGATCTTCAGTGCCGGGAGGGTGATTCGGCGGACTCCGCCTGGGAGTTCCTCGTCGGCGTGGTGGGGGCCCGGCACGACGAGCACCACCTCGTGGCCCAGCTGCGCGTAGCCGGTGCCCAGGTGGTGCAGCGCCGTGCGGAGGCCGCCCGACTTGGGGCCGTAGAAGTTGGCGAGCTGCACGATTCTCAAGCGGCCGCCTGGTGAGTCAGTCCGATCACCGCGGCGTAGTGACCCATCAGCTCGTCGCAGATCGCCGGCCAGGTGCGGCTGAGCACCGACTTGCGGGCCGCGAGACCGAAGCGCCTGCGCAGCATCGGGTCGCGGAGCAGGTCCACGTACTGCGCGATGTCTTCTTCGAAGAGGTATCCGGTGCGGCCGTGGCGAACCAGGTCGCGCGGGCCGCCCGCGTTCGGTGCGAGCACCGGCAGGCCGGTCGCCAGGGCTTCCTGCACGGCCTGGCAGAACGTCTCGTGCGGGCCCGTGTGGATGAAGACGTCCAACGACGCGTAGGCCTCGGCCAGTTCGTGGCCGGTGCGGAAGCCCAGGAACTCGGCGTCCGGCATGTCCTTCTCCAGTTGCTCGCGGTCCGGGCCGTCGCCGACGATCCGCAGCTTCACGCCCGGCAGGTCGTGCAGTTCCCTGAGCCTCTGGACCTGCTTCTCCGGTGCCAGGCGGCCGACGTAGCCGATGGTGAGCTCGTCGTTGTGCCTCGGGCGCGGGTGGAAGAGGTCGATGTCGACGCCGCGGGCCCACCTGTGCACGCGCGGCACGCCGTGCTGTTCCAGCGCCTCGACCGCCGAGCTCGACGGTGCCAGCGTGCGGTCCGCCAGCGTGTGCAGGCGTTTGGTCCACCGCCACGCCGCGCGCTTGGTGAGTCCGAGGCCGTAGTTGCCGGCGAACCCCGCGACGTCGGTCTGATAGACCGCGACGGTCGGCACGTCGAGCTTGCGCGCGGCTCTGAGGCCGTACGCGCCCAGCACGAACGGCGACGCGAGGTGCACGACGTCGGGCTGGAAGTCGGCGAGCGCGTGCAGCACTCTCGGGCTGGGCACGCCGATGGGCAGACTGGTCACCATGGGCACGTCGACCGCCGACACTCTGACGACGGGCGTGCCGTGGTGTTCTTCCGCACCGGCTCCGGGCGCCACGACGAGCGCCTGGTGGCCGTTGCGGCGCAGGTGCTCCAGCACGCGGAGCACGGAGTTGGTGACGCCGTTCACCTGAGGCAGGAAGCTCTCGGTCACGATCGCTACTCGCACAGGGACACCATGAGGTGCCCGCATGAAGTCCGCGTGACCTCAGATTTGACGTGGACGGAACACCTCACGTCGTGGCCAGGTGATCGTCAATTCGTCATCTGCGCTTGGGTTCCCGGACATCCGACGCGGTGAAACTAGGCCAGCATGACCGTCTTGTCGTCCCGTCCCGCCCAGCCGGTCGACCCCGGCCTGGTGTCCATCGCGCTGGAAGTGGCCGGTCGCCTGGCGAACGACGCCTCGGACGTCATCATGGCCACCGCCGGCCGCGGCGTGCGTCCCGACTCCGGCGAGTCACCGTTCGACTGGGTCACCGACACCGACCGCACCCTGGAACGCCACACCCGGCGCGTGCTCACCAAGGAGTTCCCCTCGATCCCGGTGTTCTGCGAGAACTCCGACGACGGGAACGCGCCCACCGAGTCGGAGTTCCGCTGGGTCGTCGATCCGGTCGACGGCACCGCGAACTACACGGCGGGCATGCCTTGGTGCGCCTACAGCCTGGCTCTGGTGGACCGCTGGGGCCCGGTGGTCGGCGTCGTCGCCGACCCGTACCGCTCGCAGATCTACGCCGCCGCCCGCGGCCGTGGCATGCGTGCGAACGGCACACCGATCCGCCTGACCGAACGCCAAGGCGACTCTCTTGTCGTGTGCACCGAGATGACGCGCACCGGCCCGTGGCCCGGCATGGGCGAGTTCATCTCCACGGCCGCGATAGCCGGCACGGGCGTGCGCGTTCTCGGCTCGAAGTGCCTGGCCGTCGCACAAGTGGCGCTGGGACACGTGGCAGCGGCCGTGCTGCACGGCTACCACGAGTGGGACGTCGCCGGTGCGGTGTCGTTGGCCGTCGAGTCGGGTGCGGTCGTGCTCGACAGACGCGGCGAGGGCGCCCAACTGCCCGTCGACGGACTACTGGTCGCCGCTCCCGAGGCGGCCGACGAGGTGCTGGGCTGGTGGCAGTCCGCGCTTCAGGTCGACAACTGAGGAAGCTGCTTCTCAAGCATCTCGAGATGCGTCCGCGCCTCGTCCAACTCGGGGTGATCGAACATCTGCAACGCCACGCGCCCGACCTCGTTCTCGAACTGGTGGAAGTCGTGCGACGCCCTGAGCAACCGCTGGTAGATCGGGTGCTGCCGGTCGACAGCGCCGAGCGCACGACCGAGCTGTGCGATGCCGCGCACGTCGTCGAGCTCCTTGGTCAGCTGCTCGCTGATCCGCTGCAGCCAGTCCTTGGCCGCCGACTTCGGCACGGTCTGGACCGCCGCGGCGACCCTGCGCGTGGACGCGGCGCAGCGTTCGACCAGATCGGACCACATGTCGTAGGGCTGCTGCGGGACCGGCGGATGCATCGGCCTGGGCATCTGCCGCGGCTGCCGCGGCTGCTGGACGGAACGGCGGATGAAGCCGACGCCGGTACCGACGACCGCGCCGGGAATGGTGCCGATCATGAAGGAGACCACCATGATCGCGAGGATCGTGATGAAGGCCGAGGACGGCGGTTCGTCGCTGGGGACCGTCATGTCGATGAACGTGATGAGGGCGCCCATCAGCAGGGTGCCGGTGGCGGCACCCCAGAGAGCTGAGCGGACGACGATCCCCATGACGTTGATCGTGCCACGGCCGGGAAGGCCGTGCGGGGGTTTCTCGAGGTGCTAAAGTTGTCGTGTCAGTTCCAGTAGGAGCTGAAAGTGGACCCGGTTCACCGTCCGGACGGTCGGTTGCCGGGTTTCGCGCTTTCTGGGCACTGGTCGAGCCGCACCACCACATCGAGCATCGGCTGCACTCGTTGCCGCCAGTCGCCTCCCGCGCCGAAGCACCACGCGAGCGCGTCACTCACCCACAGAACCGGATCCTCCGCCGGCCGCAGGTGCTCGTAGGCGAACGGCACATCCACCTTCTCCAGTGCGGCAGCAAGAGTCTGCCTGTCACGAACGTCCTGGTGGGCACAGCTTTCGATGGCGAGCCGGGTGACTCCGAACTCCTGGAGCCAAGCGGCGGCCGCAAACAGGCAAAGCCGGCGAGCACGGATGTCATCCGAGTCGCGAACAGTCCACACAGCCGCGCGCAGGCCCATCTCGCGCAGTCGGGAGACGAGCTCTCGTCTGCGCGAGTCGCTCTCCTTCTTGAAATGGACGCGGCGCTGGCCAGACCTCACCAGCCGTCGCAAAGAAGTGCGGACGGCGTCCAGTTCCCGCGGTCGAACGACAACCGCGACGACGAGGTAGGTGGGGCCGCGCCGCGACTCGTCCAAGAATCCGTGCCACATGACCATATGGTCTCAAAGAAGTAACGAGCTACTCCGTTCAGGCGTCGAAGTCGACCGTCACGCACTCACTGGTCGGCAACGCCTGACAGGTCAGCACGAACCCGGCGGCCACCTCGGACTCGTCGAGCGCGTAGTTGCGGCGCATCTCGACGCTGCCCTCGGTCACCAGCGCACGGCACGTGCCGCAGACCCCGCCCTTGCAGGCGAACGGCAGGTCGGCGCGGACGCGTTGGGCCGCGTCCAGGATCGCCTCGTCGGCGGGCAGGGGCAGCGTGGTCGACTTGCCGTCCAGCACGACCGTGACCGATGCCGCGGCGTCTACTACGGCTTCCGTGCGGCGCGGTGGGGGTGGTGGCTCGTCCACGTAGAAGAGTTCGTGATGCACGCGGTCGGGAGCAACGCCGCGATCGCGCAGCACGGCTGTGGCGTCCTGCACCATCTCGTAGGGGCCGCACAGCCACCACTCGTCGATGGCGTCGAACGGGACGACGCTGCCGAATAGAGCCGTCAGCTTCGTGGCGGTCAGGCGGCCGGTGAACAGTTCCACGTCGCGCGGTTCGCGGGACAGGACGTGGATCAGCTGGAACGTGGCCGGGTAGCGGTCCTTCAGGTCGGCCAGCTCGTCGGCGAACATCACCGTGTTCGTGCTGCGGTTGCCGTACATCAGGGTCACACGGGCGCCGGTGGCCAGCACGGTCGCGGCGATCGACAGGGCCGGGGTGATGCCGGAGCCGGCGACGACCAGGCCGTGGTGGGTGCCGACGCCGGTCGGGGTGAACTTGCCCAGTGGAGGCAGGACCTCGATCACGTCACCTGGGACGAGCCGGTCCACGAGCCACGTCGAGAACTGGCCGCCGTCCACTCGGCGCACGCCGATGCGCGGGGCGGCACCCGTGGGGGCGCAGATCGAGTACGAGCGGCGTTCGTCGCCCTGGCGCAGGGTCAGGTACTGGCCCGCGGCGAAGGCGAACTCGTCCGCGAGGTCCCCTGGCACGTCGAAGGTGACGGCCACGGCGTCGTCGCAGAGGCGGTCGACCTGGGCGACCGTGAGCTTGTGGAAGGCGGCGCGGCGCGACAACTCAGATCTCCTTGACGTGCTCGAACGGTTCGGCGCAGGCGTGGCAGCGGCGCAGGGCCTTGCACGCGGTCGAGCCGAACCGTGAAATCTCCGAGGTGTTCAGCGAGCCGCACTGCGGGCACGCGACCTGGCGTGACGGCGGCACGAGGTTCAGCGGGATCGGGCCCGCGACCGCCGGGCCGATCCGGGACGGCGGCGCGATGCCGGCGGCGGCCAGCTTCGAACGGCCCTCGTCGCTGATCCAGTCCGTGGTCCAGGCCGGGGAGAGCGACAGGCGCACCTCGACGTCGGCGTACCCGGCGCCGACGAGCGATCGGCGCAGGTCAGCGCCCATCTCGTCGATCGCGGGACAGCCCGAGTAGGTCGGGGTGATGGTGACGACGACGCGACCGTCCTGTTCGGAGACCTCGCGGAGCACGCCGAGGTCGGCCAGCGTGAGGACCGGGAGTTCCGGGTCCCGCACGGCCGACGCGACCTCCAGTGCCGTCGTCACCAGACCGCTCCCGGCAGCGAACGGTGCAGGTGCTGCATCTCGGCGAGCAGGTAGCCCATGGCCTCGGTGTGCACGCCGTCGCGGCCCGCCATGCCCGCGACACGGGCGGCGCGGGTGTCCTTGGGACGTGTGAGGCCTGCGGCGCTGAGCACCGCTTCCAGCACACCGTCCACTTCGGACCGCAGCGAGGCCGGGTCGACGGCGACGCCCTGAAGCGCGGCTTCGACCGAGTGCGTCGCGAACAGCTCGTCCACGAACGGCCACACGCGTTCCAGGCCCGCCTGCATGCGGCGATGCGACTCGTCGGTGCCGTCGCCGAGGCGGACGGTCCACTGGGCGGCGTGGTCGCGGTGGTAGGCCAGCTCTTTGAGGCCCTTCTCGGCGATCGCGGCGAGGACCGGGTCGGCCGAACCGCGCAGGCGCGAGAAGAGCGCGAGACGCCACGACGAGAACACCAGCAGGCGCGCGATGGTCGTCGCGAAGTCGCCGCCGGGGCCTGGGCCGCAGTCGATCTCGGCCAGGTGCACGTTGCGGAACTCGCGTTCGTCGCGCAGGTAGGCCAGGGCGTCCTCGTCCCGGCCGAGCACCTCGCCGGCGCGCGTGAGCAGCATGCGGGCCTGGCCGAGCAGGTCCAGCGCGATGTTGGCGAGCGCGATGTCCTCTTCCAACTCTGGAGCGCGCGAGCACCACTCCGAGAGGCGCTGCGAGAAGATCAACGCGTCGTCACCGAGCATCAGGCAGTACGCGGCGAGGGCTTCCTTGTCGACCCCGGCGGGGAACTCGCGGTTGACGCCGGACAGGGCCTCCGAGAAGCCCGTTCCGAACGCCCAGTGCGCGTCCTCGTGCCCGAGAAGCGACTCATAGGCATTGTCGAAGCTCATAGGTGCGGCACGTCCTCGGGAATCGCGTAGAACGTCGGGTGCCGGTAGACCTTGTCCCCCGCGGGCGCGAAGAACGGGTCCTTCTCGTCCGGCGAGGAGGCGGTGATCTCCGTCGCGGGCACCACCCAGATCGACACGCCCTCGTTGCGGCGCGTGTAGACGTCACGGGCGTTGCGCAGCGCCATCTCGGCGTCCGGCGCGTGCAGCGAACCGACGTGCACGTGGTTCAGCCCGCGCTTGCCGCGCACGAACACTTCCCACAGCGGCCAAGACGTGCTCACGCGGCACCTTCCTTACGTGCGTGCTTCTGAGCGTGCGCGGCCGCGGCTTCACGGACCCACGCACCGTCCTCGTGCGCCTTGCGGCGGTGGGCGATGCGCTGCTCGTTGCAGACGCCTCCGCCCTTGACGACCTGCCAGAACTCGTTCCAGTCGGGCTGACCGAAGTCGTACTCGCCGCGCTCTTCGTTCCACTTGAGCTCGGGGTCCGGGAAGGTCACGCCGAGCTTCTCGGCCTGCGGCATGCTCATGTTCACGAACTTCTGCCGCAGCTCGTCGTTGGTGTCGCGCTTGATCCGCCACGCCATGGACTGCTCGGTGTTCGTCGACTCGGCGTCCGGCGGGCCGAACATCATCAGCGCCGGCCACCACCAGCGGTTCACCGAGTCCTGCACCATGTCGCGCTGCTGCTGGGTGCCGCTCATCATCGTCATCAGCAGCTCGTAGCCCTGACGCTGGTGGAACGACTCTTCCTTGCAGATGCGGATCATGGCGCGCGCGTACGGCCCGTAGGACGTGCGGCACAACGGGACCTGGTTGCAGATCGCGGCGCCGTCGACCAGCCAGCCGATGACGCCGACGTCGGCGAACGTGAGCGTCGGGTAGTTGAAGATCGACGAGTACTTCTGGCGGCCCTCGATGAGCTTGGTCGTCAGGTCCTCGCGGTCGGCGCCGAGCGTCTCCGTCGCCGAGTACAGGTACAAGCCATGACCTGCCTCGTCCTGCACCTTCGCGAGCAGGATCGCCTTGCGGCGCAGCGAGGGCGCGCGGCTGATCCAGTTGCCCTCCGGCTGCATCCCGATGATCTCGGAGTGCGCGTGCTGGGCGATCTGCCTGATCAGGGTCTTGCGGTAGCCGTCGGGCATCCAGTCGCGCGGTTCGATGCGCGATTCGGACCGCACGGTGCGCTCGAAGCGCAGCTCCAGGTCATCCGCCATGCCCCGATGTTACACCCGGACGCCGAATCTGCGTAGAACTGTCACAACGGCGGCGATGACGATCCAGACGGACACGAGGAAGGTTCCGACGGGAAGCAAGCTCAGCGTCGCGGTCCGGCCGGCGACGCGGGTGAGTTCGGGGTTCGTCTGGTCGTACTCGACCCGCACGTTGTCCCCGACCTTCAGCCCGTCCGGGTACAGCACGCCCTGCGACGGGATGATCACGCGCCCGTCCGGTGTGGCGTAGCGCACAACGGTCCGGTTGAAGGACACGGAGTCGACCTGCGCGACCGCCTGCCCCATCGACCGCTCGATGGCCACGTCATCACGCCAGCACGCGATCGGCAGAAGCACGCATACAAGCGTGATCACGCCACCGACGACGAACAAAGCCCTGCAAACCGCACGGCGGACGCGTACACCGCGGGGCGACTTGGTCACTGCGTCCTCCACCACAACTGAGAAGTCTAGAGCCGGGCGGATGCCGCGCTTTCAGGTTGAGGTCCATACAGTCAAAGAGTGACCTCAGCACCGACATCGCGAGCACGGCAGCGAATCCGCGTCCGGTCGAAGCGGGACACCGCCGGTGACCTGCTCGGAATGCTGCCCGACCCGGAGCGCGCGCTCGCGTGGGTGCGCGACGGGTCCGGTCTGGTCGGCTGGGGCGAGGCGGCACGGCTGGAGGTCAGCGGCCCGGACAGGTTCGCGCAGGCCGACAAGTGGTGGCAGGAGTTCGTGTCGCACCTCGACGTGGACGACGAACTGGGCGTGCCGGGCAGCGGCCCCGTGGCGTTCGTCTCGATGGCCTTCGCCGACTCGCCCGGCGACTCGGTGCTGATCGTGCCCGAGGTGGTCGTCGGCCGCCGCAACGGCGAGCAGTGGGTCACCACGATCGGCGCTTCAGACCCCGCGCCGCTGGTCACGCCGCTGTCGCGACCTTCCACCGTGCGGTACTCGAACGGACAGCTGCCGGTCACGCAGTACCGCGAGGCCGTGCGCGAGGCCGTCCACCGGATGCGCGGCGGCGAACTGGACAAGGTGGTACTGGCCCACGACCTGGTGGCGCGCACCGACCGGCGGCTGGACCAGCGGTTCGTGCTGCAGGGCCTGGCCCGCCGCTACCCCGAGTGCTGGGCCTACGCCGTGGACGGCCTAATCGGCGCCACACCTGAGCTGCTGCTTCGGCGAACCGGGTCGGTCGTGGACTCGCGAGTGCTGGCCGGGACCACCTGGCCGCACGACGGGGTGTCGGACGAAGAGCTTGCTTCGGCGTTGATGTCGTCGGAGAAGAACCTCGAGGAACACGACTACGCGATCACCTCTCTCGCGGAGACGTTGCGGCCCTTTTGCACGACCATGTCCGTCGAGGGCCCCTCGGTTCTGCGGCTGCCCAACGTGTCGCACCTGTCTTCGGACGTGATCGGGACGTTGGAGTCGTCCGTGTCGTTGCTGCACCTCGGTGAGGCCGTGCATCCGACCGCTGCCGTGGGCGGGACGCCTCGGCTGGACGCCACTCAGCTGATCTCACAGCTGGAGGGGATGGACCGCGGGCGGTACGCCGGGCCCGTCGGGTGGATCGACGGGAACGGCGACGGAGAGCTCGGAATCGCGCTGCGTTGTGCGCAGATCTCGGGATCCACGGCTCGGTTGTTCGCCGGATGTGGGCTGGTGGCCGACTCCGATCCCGACATCGAGGTGCAGGAGGCGCACGCCAAGATGCGGCCTATGCGTGAGGCCCTGGAAGGCCTATAACGCTCGCCACGAACGCTGCTTTGCCGTTCGTGTAGGCCTCACGGTCGTGGCCGTTTTGTTGAACTAGTTGGCGTTTCAGGTCTTCGTAGGCTTGCGCTCGCTCTTTGTCGTTTCTCAGTGCGTCTCGAAAGCGGAGCTGGTCGGTCCACCTCTGGTGGCCTGCCTGGATCAGGTGCAGATGGGCTTCTCGTCGCTGCTTGGTGGCGTCCGGTTTGACGAAGAAGCGGCGCCACGGGCGGTTGTCGAGTTCCTCGGGCACGTAGGACCAGCCCGCTGCGGCCAGGAGATCGGACGCGTTGGTGACGACGGTGTCCAGGTCGGTCACCGAGGCCATCAGGTCGACGATCGGCTTGGCGGAGAGGCCCGGGACGGCTGTGGAGCCGATGTGTTCGATGCCGTCGACCAGCCAGGGGTTCAGCAGCTCGTGGAGGGTGTCGCGTTCTGTTGCCGCGCGGCCGGCCCATCGCGGGTCGTGCGGGTGGAGTTCGGCCCGCTCGTAGGCCCAGGCCGGGGCGTCCTCATTCATTCGGCCCGGACCGCGCTCCGAACCACTGCTCGGCTCCGTACTCCTCGAACCGGTCCACTTCGGTGAACCCCAGCTTCGCCACGAGGCGAAGCGAGGCCCTGTTGGCGAGTTGGGTCGACAGCACCACCGGTTCGCCGGGGTGCGTGGCGGTGAACCAGTCGAGAGCCGCCGCGCACGCCTCGGCCGCGTACCCGTGGCCCCACGAGTGCGGCAGGAACATGTAGCCGAGCTCGGCCTCTCCCGCGTCCGGCCAGACTCGGCCTTTGCGGCTGGGGTCGCGCCGGTCGAACGTGATCATGCCGATCATCGTGCCGTCGAGTTCGACCACGAAGAAGCCGAAGCGCCGTCCCGGCAGCTCGGGCACGGTGCGTTCCAGCTCTTCGCGCGATTGGGCGCCACCGATGTAGGTGCCGACCTCCGGTGAGGAGAACAGGTCGACGAACGCCGGTCGGTCGCGCGCCTCCGACTGGCGGAGCACGAGCCGCTCGGTCTTGATCGGCGCGGGCGGCCAGGCCACGGGTCCAGGTCGGTCACGGTCTGCGGTCAAGGCTCCTCCACACGCTGACGCAGGGGTCCCCCCCGAGTTGGGAACCCCTGCGTCATAACGTACTCAGCCGGTCTGACAGTCCGGCATCGCTCGTGCGCGGACTACTTGTGCGCGTCCAGCAGTTCGTGGGTCAGCTGGATCTTGGCGCGCGACTTCGGCTCCGCGGCCTTGGCCACCGAGAGCGACTTCGACGCGACGTCCGCCGGGCGTCCGGGGGCCTCGGCCGGCTTGCCCTTCGTGAACAGCCACGTCTGGAACAGCTGGTCGAGTTGCTGGCCGGAGACCCGCTCCGACAGCGCGATGAACTCCTCGATCGTGGCGTCCGAGTACTTCTTCTCCGCGGTCCAGGTCTTCAGGATCTCGAAGAACTTCTCGTCGCCCACGGCCACGCGCAGGGCGTGCACGGCCAGCGCGCCGCGGTCGTAGACGGCGCCGTCGAACACCGAGCCGGCACCGGGGTCGCCGGGCAGGACGTTCCAGAACTCGCTGTCGGCCGGGTACAGGTCGTAGGTGAAGTCGGCGTTCTCCTGCGCCGTGCCCTCACCGACGTGCTCGGACCAGAGGAACTCCGCGTAGGAGGCGAAGCCCTCGTTCAGCCAGATGTCCCGCCAGTGGTGGACCGAGACCGAGTCGCCGAACCACTGGTGGCCCAGCTCGTGCGCGACGACGTAGGTGTTGGCGCCGCGGCGGAAGAAGCCCGTGTCGTAGGTCGGGCGGGTCTGGTTCTCCAGCGCGTAGCCGAGGTTCGGGGTGGCGACGCCGCCCTGCGCCTCGAACGGGTACGGGCCGAAGTTCTCCGCCAGGAACTCGGTGATCTCGGGCGTGCGCTCGATGCTGGCCTTGGCCGCGTCGGCGTTCTCGCCGAGGCGCTCGGAGTAGGCGTTGACGTACGGCTGGCCGGAGGGCGTGGTGCCCTGGCGGAGCTCGAACTGACCGATGGTCAGGAACGTCAGGTACGTCGCCTGCGGCTTGGTGCTGCGCCAGTTCCAGCGGGTGTAGCCGTTGATCTGGCGGGTCTGGCCGACGAAGGTGCCGTTCGAGATCGCCTCGACGCCGTTCGGGACGGCGACGTTGACGTCGAAGGTGGCCTTGTCGGTGGGGTGGTCGTTGGACGGGAACCACCAGGAGGCGATCTCCGGCTCACCGATGGCCAGGGCGCCGTCGGTGGTCTTCGTCCACGCCGTGAAGCCGTTGCGGTCTTTCACCGTGGACGGGCTGTCGGCGTAGGTGACGACGATCGTGAGGTCCTGGCCCTTGCGGACGCCGCCGCGCGGGGTGAGCGTGAGCTCGCCCGCGTCCGAGACGAACGAGGCCGGCACGTTGTTCACGCGGACCGACTTCACCTTGAGCAGGAAGTCGAGGTTGAACTGCGTGAGGTCCTGGGTGGCCTTCGCCAGGATCGTCGTGGTGCCCGACAGCTGGTCGCCCGTCGGGTTGTAGTTGAGCCTGATGTCGTAGTGGGAGACGTCGTACCCGCCGTTGCCGTACGTCGGGAAGTACGGGTCGCCGGCTCCGGGAGCACCCGGAGACGCCGCGAGCGCCGTCCCCGCGAAGAACGCAATCGCGGCCGCGGACGCCACCGCGGCCGTCGTCTTTGATCTGATCGACATGCGGCGGACGCTATCCACACGATCATGGACGAACTACCGACTTACGTATGTTTCCTACCTGGTGAAAACGATTGACACCGTCGACTTGAGACGTTGGTGCAACGCGCGCAGTTCGTCACGTTTTGCCTGCACTTCGACCACTTGGAGGCCCTTCGGTGACGCAATCGCGCTACGGAACTCCTCCTGGCCGTCCACTGTGGAGTGGGGAATTCGGTAGCCCGCGCACAAAGCGGTCAGATCAGTCCCGTGCGGGGTGCCGAAAATCTTCTCGAAACTTCCGCCGTACTCCGGCGCGCCCTGTTCCAGCAATGAAAAGATCCCGCCCCCGTCGTCGTTGAGCACGACGATCGTCAGGTCCGGCACCCGGTCGGCCAGCAGGCCGTTGCTGTCGTGCAGGAACGTCAGGTCGCCCATCAGCGCGAACGCGGGCCCGTCGTGGTTCAGGGCGAGCCCGATGGCCGTGGACACGCTTCCATCGATGCCCGCGGCACCCCGGTTGGCGTGCACGGCGATGTCCGAGCGCCGTTCGCCCGCGAAGTCGACGTCGCGGATCGGGTTGGACGAGCCCACGAACAGCAGCGAACCCGGCGGCATCGCCTGCGTCAGATCACGTGCGACGTGCAGGCCGGTCGGCCACGGCTCGGCGTCCAGCAGGTCGTCGACGGCGACGCTGACGTTCTTCACGGCGCTCTGCCACGACTGCAGCCACTCGCCGTCGAGCGCGGCGGGCTCCGGCAGCCAGGTCGAGGCGCGCGTGGCGGTGAACTGGACGTCCGGCCACTGCGCCTGGTCACCGACCGCGTGCACGACGGGAGCGCTTCCCAGCAGCGTCTGCTGACCCCTCGACAGGGTGACGCGACCGACGACGAGCACGGCATCGGGCTTCAGATGCTCCGGCAGACCCACGTTGAGCAGCAACGACCCGTGCCGCAGTCCACCGGGCGCGGTCGGCTCGGCGATCACCGGCCAGCCCAGCCGAGAGGCCTTCAACAGCCGCTCCGGACGGTCGTCGCCGAGCAGCACGAGCGTGCGAGCCGGCAGCGAGGACGGCCGGGTCTCGACGGTGAACGTGCGGTCCGTCTCCGTCCACGGGCCTCGATCCGAGGACGGCCACGTGTCGTCGGAAGGCGTCAAAGGCGGCCGGAAAGGCACGTTGACGTGCGAGGGGCCGTCCGCGGCGATCGCACGGCAGATCAACGAGCGCGTGGTGGGCTCGTCGGCGCCCTCGGGCATGTGCAGCGTCGGGATGCCGAGCACGTCGTACTGGTTGATCGTCTGGCTGGAGCCGGTGCGGTAGAGGTCGACCGGGCGGTCGGCCGTCAGCGCGATCAGCGGCACGTTCGTGAGCTGCGCCTCGATCACGGCCGGGTGCAGGTTCGCGACGGCGGTGCCGCTGGTGCACGTCACCACGGCTGGTTCGCCGGTCTTCGCGAGGCCCAGCGCGAGGAAGCCGCCGCTGCGCTCGTCGATGCGCACGTGCACCGTGAGCAGGCCTTGCTGCTCGGCCTGGTGCAGCGCGAACGACAGCGGGGCGTTGCGCGAACCGGGGCACAGCACGACGTGACGCACGCCGTTGCGCACCAGCTCGTCGACGATCACCCTCGCCTGCGTCGTGGACGGGTTCATCCCTCAATTGTCACCGGGACACCTGAGAGGTCGCCCGCTGGTCTCGGTCCGGGGCGCTTAGAGTCTCGTCCGTGGCAGATCAGGAGCTCTTCGACCCGTCGTTGTGGAAGCCGATCGAAGGCTTCGACTTCACCGACATCACCTACCACCGCGCGCTCGACCAGGGCACGGTCCGCATCGCGTTCAACCGGCCAGAGGTGCGCAACGCGTTCCGGCCGCACACGGTGGACGAGCTGTACCGGGCACTGGACCACGCGCGGATGTCGTCGGACGTCGGGTGCGTGCTGCTGACCGGCAACGGCCCCAGTGCCAAGGACGGTGGCTGGGCCTTCTGCAGTGGCGGTGACCAGCGGATTCGTGGTCGCAGCGGCTACCAGTACGCCTCCGGTGAGACCGCGGAGAGCGTCGACCCGGCACGCGCGGGCCGGCTGCACATCCTGGAGTGCCAGCGACTGATCAGGTTCATGCCGAAGGTCGTCATCGCGGTCGTTCCCGGCTGGGCGGCCGGTGGCGGGCACAGCCTGCACGTCGTGTGCGACCTCACGATCGCGAGCGCCGAGCACGCCAAGTTCAAGCAGACCGACGCGGACGTGGGCTCGTTCGACGGCGGCTACGGGTCGGCCTACCTCGCACGGCAGGTCGGGCAGAAGTTCGCCCGCGAGATCTTCTTCCTCGGCCGCACGTACTCCGCCGAGGACATGTACAAGATGGGCGCGGTCAACGAGGTCGTGCCGCACGCCGAACTGGAGACGACGGCGCTGCAGTGGGCGCGCGAGATCAACGGCAAGTCGCCGACCGCCCAGCGGATGCTCAAGTACGCGTTCAACCTGATCGACGACGGTCTGGTGGGACAGCAGATCTTCGCCGGCGAGACGACCCGTCTCGCGTACATGACCGACGAGGCCGTCGAGGGGCGGGACTCGTTCCTGGAGAAGCGCGACCCCGACTGGTCGAACTATCCGTACTACTTCTGAGCAGGTAGAACATGCTCGACGAACTGCGCGCGGCCCTGCAGGGCGGCGACCCGCTGGTGGACGGACCGCTCGACGGCTGGGAGAAGCGGGCCGTGCTCGGCGTGCCGACCTCCGGGTCGACGGGCGAGCCGAAGACGGTGCTGCTCGACGCGGACGCGCTGACGACGTCCGCCCAGGCCACGCACGAACGCCTCGGCGGGCCCGGCACGTGGCTGCTGGCGTTGCCCACCGGCCACATCGCCGGAGCGCAGGTGCTGGTGCGGTCGATCGTCGCCGGCACGACCCCCGGCGTGCTCGACATGTCGAAGGGCTTCCGCGCCATGGGTTTCGCGCACGCCGCGCGGCCCGTGCTAGACGAGCCGGGACGCCACTACACCGCGTTGGTGCCCACGCAGCTCTCGCGGCTCGTCGTGGGTGAGGGGCCGGGGCTGGAGGCGCTGCGGCAGTTCGACGGCGTGCTGATCGGCGGGGCCGCCACCCCGCCGAAGCTGCTGGAGCAGGCGCGCGCGCTCGGCGTGCAGGTCGTGACGACGTACGGCATGAGCGAGACGGCCGGCGGGTGCGTGTACGACGGCGAACCGTTGCGGGGCGTCTCGTTGCGCACCGATGACGTCATCGAGATCAGCGGTCCGGTGCTGGCACTGGGGTATCGCGGCAGCGCGGAACCGTTCGGCGAGTGGTTCCGCACCGGCGATCTCGGGCGGCTGCGCGAGGGACGGCTGGAGGTGCTGGGCCGCGCGGACGACGTCATCGTCACAGGCGGCGAGAAGGTGCCTCCGGTGCTGGTCGAACGGGCCCTGGCGACCGTCGAGGGCGTCCTGGAGGCGTGTGTCGTCGGCATTCCGGACGACGAGTGGGGTCAGGTCGTGGCCGCCGTGGTCGTCGCACGCGGTGAGGAGCCTTCGGTCGACGAGCTGAAGGCTGCCGTGACACGGGACGTGGGCAGGGCGGCGGCGCCGAAGCTGGTGCGGTTCGTGTCCGAGCTGCCGTTGCGCGGACCGGGCAAGGTCGACAGGACAGCCGTCGCCGACGCTTTTAGGTGAACCTTTACCGCTGAGGACAACTCTCCCCGCGAAGCGCGCGGAACCCTAGCCGCGTGCGTTAGCGATGGGGGTTTCTTCATGCGCTACCTGTTACCGCTGGTCGCCGGCGCCACGCTGGTGGTCGGTCTGGCGTCGCCCGCCCAGGCGGCGGCCGCCTCGAACGAGTGGACCGCCGACGTCAGCGGCCGCACCGTCACGTGGGGCGGTTCTCCGCGCACGGGGCTGATCGAGCTCGGCTCGCACAGACTCGCTCAGCCCGCCAACGCGGTCACGGCGGCGGTGACCGGCGATGGTGTCGTCGACGTGCGCGGCCTGCGTGCGGACGGCCAGTGGACCGAGTGGCTGGAGGCGCCGGCGACGTTGCCGGTGACCACGTCCACGATCGAGACCCGCGTGGTTTTGAGCAGTGGCAAGGCATCGCGCGTGAAGCTGACCGCCAGGCAGGCGCCCGCGACCGTGGCCGCGGACGACGTTTCCGTTGCTGCCGCTGGACGTTCGTACCGGGTCTACGCGACGCGCGAGGGTCTGGTCGGCGGCACCACGGCGAACGGCCACACGATCGTTTCGCGCGACCACTTCGTCGCGCTGCCGTCGCGGCGTGGCCTGGCGAACAAGAACTCCGGCAACTACAGCGTGCAGGTGTGCGCGTCGAACGGCCGTTGCGAATGGGCGCCCGTGTGGGACGTCGGCCCGTGGAACACCAAGGACGACTACTGGAACCCGTCCGCGACCCGTGAGATGTGGAAGGACCTGCCGCAGGGCAAGCCAGAAGCGCAGGCCGCGTACGAGAACAACTACAACGGCGGCAAGGACCAGTACGGGCGTGAGGTCGCGAACCCCGCGGGCATCGACCTGGCGGACGGCACGTTCTGGGACGGCCTGAAGCTGACCACGAACTCGTGGGTGACCGTGACCTACCTGTGGACGGGCTCCGGTCCTGTCGGGACGGTGCGCACGTCCGCGGCCAACGGCACGGTGAACGTCCGCAGCGGCGCGAACTCCTCGTCGTCGCAGGTGGGTCTGGCCGGCAACTACGCGCAGGTCAGGGTGACCTGCCAGCTCACCGGCGAGTCGGTGTCGGGCACGCAGGGCACGTCGAACGTCTGGTACCGCATCGCGTCGGGCAAGCACATCGCCAAGGCGTACGTCGCGGGTGTGAGCGGCGCTACTGCCTGCTGATACACCCCTTCGGCGGGTCCTCAGGAGCCATACCGGAGGATGGAGGCATGGCCTCAGTCGTCCAGTGGATCCAGGGGACCCGCCCGCGCACGCTGCCGAACTCGATCGCCCCCGTGGTCGTGGGAGCTGCTGCGGCGCACCACATCGACGAGTTCAACGTGCTCTACACGGTGCTCGCTCTCGTCGTCTCGGTGGCGTTCCAGGTCGGCGTGAACTACGCGAACGACTACTCCGACGGCATCCGCGGCACCGACGACAACCGGGTGGGACCGTTCCGGCTGACCGGGTCCGGTGCCGCCGAGCCCGCGAAGGTGCGGCTGGCGGCGTTCATCTCGCTCGGCGTCGGCGCGCTGGCCGGCGTGGCGCTGGTGGCGTTGTCGGGTCACTGGTGGCTGCTCGGGTTCGGCGCGGTGTGCATTGCCGGGGCGTGGTTCTACACGGGCGGCAAGCGTCCGTACGGCTACGCGGGCCTCGGCGAGATCGCGGTGTTCCTCTTCTTCGGCCCGGCCGCGGTGCTGGGCACGCTGTACGTGCAGACCGGCGAGATCACCGGCATCGGCATCGGGGCGTCCATCGCGATGGGAGCGATCTCGGCCGCGGTGCTGGTGGCGAACAACCTGCGCGACATCCCGACGGACGCGGTGACGGGCAAGCGGACCCTGGCCGTGGTGCTGGGCGACAAGGACACCCGCAGGCTGTACCTGGCGCTGGTCGCGGTGCCGTTCCTGATCGCGCTGGGCATGACCGTGCGGGTGCCGTACGCGTTGCTGGGCTTCCTCGCGGCGCCGGTGCTGCTGCCCGCCGTGCGCCGGGTGGCCGCCGGGCGTGGCGGCCGTGACCTGATCCCGGTGCTGCAGTTCACCGGGATCGCGATGCTGGCGTGGGCCGTGCTGGTCAGCGTCGGTCTAGTCCTGGACTGAGGCTCTACCAGGCGTCTTCGGTGAACTGGGTCGGCTCGTCGTCATCCGTTCGCACGGGCCTGCGCGGAGGTGGCGGCGGTGCCGTCTCGCCCTTGATCAGCTCGTCCAGCCTGGCGCGGTCGGCGTCGAGTGCCCGGCGCACCAGCGGATCGTGGCCCGCCTCGCCGGTGAGGACCTGACGCCAGCTCAGGCCGGCACCGCGCGCGATGCGGTCGGCGAGCTGACGCATCGCCGGTGAGGCGTCGCTGGACTTCGCGAACTGCATCACCCTGCGGATGTCCTCAGTGGATGGTTCCTTGCCCTTGAGGTTCTGCTGGGCGGAGCGCATCGCGCGGTCCGCCTCGGCGACGGCACTGCTCAGGAAGTCCTCCGCCGCGAGGATGTCCGGTGTCCGCCAGGCCGTCATCACCACTTGTCCTCCGTGAAGATGTCGGGAGCGTTCTCGTCGCCGTCGTCACCCCGGTTCCTGCGCGGGTCCTGGGCGGCCATGATCTCCTCGGCGGTCAGGCCCTCCTGCAACATTTGGAACGCCTGCTTCATCTTGTTGACGTTCT
The DNA here is from genome assembly GCF_033949975.1 of Lentzea sokolovensis. Taxonomy (NCBI): domain Bacteria; kingdom Bacillati; phylum Actinomycetota; class Actinomycetes; order Pseudonocardiales; family Pseudonocardiaceae; genus Lentzea; species Lentzea sokolovensis. Next base: position 740,940 of record NZ_JAXAVU010000009.1, on the reverse strand, counting down.
CCTGCTGCATGGCCTGCACGTCGGGGTCCTGCGCCGCCTTGCCGGAGACGACGTCCTCCCAGGTGAACTCGCCCGCGTCCACCTTGCGCTTCAACGCTTTGAGCTGTTCGGGCGCGTCCCGTTCCTGCGCTGCCCGCTCGACCTGCTGGGCGATCGCCTTGAAGTCGACCGGCGGAACGGGCGGCAGCGGCGTGTCCTTGAGGCGGTTCGCCAGGTCCTGCGCCTCCTTGAAGCGCGCGTCGACCTGCGCCTCGGCCGCCCGCAGCTCCGCGGACTTCCAGCTGTCGTTCGGGGTGGTCATCAGTTCTCCCTCGCGAAGAGCCCGCGCTGAATCGGCCTGGCCTCACCGCGGATGTCGTTCACCTCGGCGCGTTGAGCGAGGGTGCGCCACTGCCGGAAGTCTACTTCGGACAGACCGAGCCGCTGGGCCGTTTCGTAGTTCTCGCCGAGGAAGTGCAGCACGGCCTGGTCACCGAGGACACCGATGATCTCGAACTCCGCGCCCCGGTACGTGCAGAGCGTGCGGACCAGCTGGAGGTCCTCGACGACCGCGTCCGGCACCTCGAGGAACTGGACGCCGTTCTCCTCGGTGAAGTCCGGCGGCGCGGGCTGACCGGCCAGCGGGTGCAGCAGAACGGAGCCGGGCGCCGGACCGAAGTCGACGTCGAAGTCCCGGCCCTGGAACTTCCCGATCAGTCCACGACGGACGGTCGGCCGGTGCGGAACCGGTGCCTGCCAGTACCTTCCGGGACCGAAGCCGACGTCTCCCGTGGGGACCCAGCCGACCTGACGGTTGAGGTACTTGCCGACGCTGCGGCCTTCTCCGTTGGGCTCGAAGCGCCAGAGTTCCGTGCCCGCGGGGAGTTCCGCGAGCTCCATGACGTACTCGGGGATGGGGTTCGCGCTCGGCGTGTAGCCGGTGCCGGTGAACGGGACCGGGTAGACGCGGGTGGTGCCCATCTTCTGCGCGCCGTCGAGCGTCGGACCGCCGAAGCTGGTGTCGAAGAGCTCGGTGGTGTGGGCCAGGAAGCGCAGCAGGTACTGGGTGCCCTTCGGCCAGTCAGCGACCTTGTCGACGCCGAACGCCTCGGCGAACTGGTCGGACGTGCCCTGCGGGAAGTCCTGCCCGCGCGTCACGAACCCGGCAACCCGGTGCGGTTCGAACTTGCCGGGCACCACGACGTTGCCCAGGTAGAGCTGCGCGATCGCGGGGTGCACGATCTTCTGCAGGATCGTCTCCGGCCCGATGCCGGCCGCCTTGCGCACGGCCTGTGGGGTGCTCATCCCGGGTTCTTCTCCTTCCACCGCGCCAGGAAGTCCGTGCGGTCGATCTGCACGTCCTGAAGCTCGTCGACGTCGAGCGTGGCCCGATAGCCGTTGTACTGGTCGCCTTCGAGCCCGTTCTGCGCGGCCCACACGTACTCGCCACCCGCGTACCCGGCCTCGGCCTTGCCGTTCTCCGTCCTGACGACGTTGAACGGCTGCCCGCGCCAGGTGGCCGTGCAGGTGTCCAGGTACCAGGCCTGGAGTTCTTTCACAGCCACCGTTTTGAGCTCACGGTTCCCGTAGGTCTGGAACCCTTCGCTGTTCGCGTAGGTCACGCCGGGGATCTTGCGGATCCAGACGTCGTTCCCTTCCGCGCCCGCGAAGTAGGTCTCGCCGCGGTACTCGGCCATCTCCTGGGAGTACTGGGTCATCAGAGCTTCGTCCAGCCGAACTTGCGGTCGTACACGGCGTGCAGTTTCTCAGTTCCGTCCGCGTTCACCTGCCAGATCTCGGCACGATCAGGCAACGGTGTGCCGCCGTCGACGCGCCACTCCGGCATCCCGCCCATCGTGGACCCGGTACCGGTGAACGGGTCGTAGCCGTCGTACGGCTTCGCCGCGCCACCTGCCGCCGCCATCTGCTGCTGCGACGCCTCGTAGTGCGCCTTCTCCTGCGGTGACTGGTACTGGTCCGCCGGGTACGGCCCTGGCTGGGTGAAGTCCGGCGTGTCCTTCTTCGGCCCGCCGAACGGCACGTTGTGTGCACCGGCGTTCTGGTCGGTGATCTCGTACCTGAGCTGCATCGCGTTCGGCGCGCCCGCCGGGATGGGCGTCCAGCCCTTGCCCTTGTCGTCGAGCGCGAGGCCGTCCCTGAGCCCTTGCGGCGTGTTGACGTCGACCACGTCCTGGCCGCGGGCGATCGAGCCGCCCATCTGGTTCTGCCAGGTCTCCTGCTTGCTGCCGGCGGCGTGCGGCTGGTCGGGCAGGTAGGTGCTGACCGCACTCGGGTTGAGGGCCTTGGTGACGATGTCGCCGGAGTCGACCTTGATCTGGTTGCGGACGTCGGCCACGTGCTGGGCCTCGGCCGGGCTCAGGTCGGTGGACAGCTTCTGGCTCAGCTCGACGTAGCGGTCGCGGTCGGCCTGGTTGGGCAGCATCTGCTCGAGCTGGTGCTGGTAGCCCTGGCCCTGCGCCGCCATGGCGGCCGCGTCGAAGTGGCCCTTGAGGTCCGGCCCGGTGGGCGGCGGCGGGGTGCTGCCGTCGCCGTTGTCGTTGTGGCCGGGGGTGGTGGCGTCGTCGTGGCCGGGCTTGGGGTCGGTGTCGTGGGGGGCCGGGGTGTCGTGGTCCGGCTGGGTGTCGTGGGGCCTGACGTCCTCGGCACCGCTCGCGTCGGTGTCGTGCGGCTTCCCGTCGTCGGGCCGGGTGTCGCCGTCGTGGGGCTTGGGGTCGGCGTCGTGGGGCTTGGTGTCGCTGTCGTGCGGCTTGGCGTCAGCGTCGTGCGGCTTGGTGTCGCTGTCGTGCGGCTTCGGGTCAGCGTCGTGCGGCCGGGTGTCGGCGTCGTGGGGCTTGGTGCCGTCCGGGGTGTCGTGGGGCTTGGTGTCCGTCGACCCGTTGGGCGTGGTGTCGTGGGGACGCGTGGTCGACGGGTCGTGAGGAGCGGTGCCGGACGGAGTCGTGTCGTGGGGACGCGTGTCGCCGTCGTGCGGCGCCGAGCCTCCCGAGCCGCTGGGGGCCGGGTGGTCCGTGCCGGGGCTCGGGTGTCCCGGAGAGGAGGTCAGACCGCCGCCCGCGCTCGGGGACGCGTGCCCGGGAGGCGACGGGAGGCCGCCACCGGAACTCGGCGCCGGGTGGTCCGTGCCGGGGCTCGGGTGACCGGGAGGGGAGGGCAGACCGCCGCCCGTGTGGGACGGGGCCGGCGCGGTTGCCGTGCCCGAGCCGGCGGTCGGGTGGTCAGGGGGCGTGGGCAGGCCGGAGCCGCCTGGCGTCGGGTGAGCACCCGAGTTGGGCGGGGTCGGCAGGCCGCTGCCCGAACCAGGCGTCGCGTGCGCGCCGGAGTTGGGCTGGGTCGGCAGACCGCTGCCAGGAGTCGCGTGACTGCCCGAGTTCGGCGGGGTCGGCAGGCCGCTGCCCGAGCCGGGCGTCGGGTGGGTACCGGCGGAACCTGGCGTCTGGTGCGTGCCGGGGTGGCTGCTGCCCGACGTGCCGGTGCCCGACGGGGGCGTGGGCAGGCCGGAGCCACCAGGGCGAGTGCCGGACGCCGGGGTCGCGGGCGGGGTGGGGAGACCTGAGGCGTGGCCGGGAGGGGTCGGCAGGCCCGTGGGGGCCTTGGGCCCGGCCGGGGCTCCCGCGCTCGGGAAGGACGGGACGCCGCCCGCGCCCGGACGGGAGCCGGAGCTCCTGGTCTGGTCGCCGCCGCCCGCTCCCGGGGCCATGGGGGCGCCCATCGGCATCGCGCCGCCCATGACGGGCTGGTGGGAGGCCGGCGGGGCCGCAGCAGGGGCTGCGCCGGCCGCGTGGGTGGTGTTGGTGCTGGGTGGCACGACGGGGCCGTGACCGCCGGACGAAGGCCCGCCGGACGAGGGCACGCCGCCCGAGCTGGAGTGACCGCCGGTGGGAACGCCGCCGGTCGGCATGCCGCCGCCTCCACCGCCGCCCGTCGAAGGCGGTGCGGACACGGCTGGGCCAGTGGCCGCCGCGGCGTGGGTGGCGGGGGCGTCGGGGCCTGCGTGCAGGGTGGGCGGGGGCGCTACCGAAGCGCCGCCGGGCGCCACGGAGGAGACGGCGGCCGGTTTGGTGTCCTCCGTGCCGCCTGGCGGGGTGTAGATCTCGCGGACCTTCGAGCCGACGTCGCGGCCCCGGTCGGCGATCTCGGTGGCCGAGTCCTTGATGGACGCGGCGTCGTCGCTGATGTCCCTGACGGCGTTGCGGACGTCGCGGCCCGCCTCCGCCACCTCCTGGGTGGCGTTCATGGCCTCGGCGAGGGAGTCGGCGTCCTTCAGCTTGCCGATGGCGGAGAAGACGCGGCCGACGGCGTCGAAGAGCGCCTTCACGTCGGCGATGAGCTTCTGGACCGTGTCGATGATGTCCATCACGCGCCGGTAGATCTGGTACGCGTTCCAGACCATCTCGGCTGCCTTGATCCAGCCCGCGACCGGGATCCAGACGGTGGCGGCGGCTTCGAGGAGCTTGTTGACCAGGTAGTCCAAAAGCCTGGCTGCCTGCTTGCCCAGGGCCTCGGCGCCGGACGCGACCGTGTCGAAGCCCTTCGCGATCAGCTGGGCGACGCCCATCTCCGCGAGCAGGCCGGCCTTCCAGCCCAGAGCGATGTACTTCTCGTGGGCGCGAGCCGCGTCACCGTCCCAGTGGCCGCGCACCTTGCCCACCGCGTCGGTGAGGTTGTACGAGACGTCGTTCATGGCGTTGCCGACCATGCGCCAGGCGTCGCCGTCCGCACGGATCTTCGACCAGTCGCCGGTGATCGGCGTGATGATCGTGGAGACCAGGCTCTCGCCGGTCACGGCCTCGAACACCCAGTTGACCGCCTGCACGCCCCAGCCCTGGTCGCGCAGGACATCGTTCAACGACGCCGTGTCGACGTCGGGCTGTTTGAGCGAGGCCGCGACCGGGCGCGGGGAACTGTAGGACGCGGTCGTCACTTCAGCAGCCCCTCGAAGATCCGCCGCTGAAGGGCGTCGATGTCCTCGTAGCCCTTCGCCGTCGCGTCCACCGCCGCGGCCGTGCCTTCGAGCTTCGACTTGCCGAAGTCGAGCGTCTCGTCGAACAACGCCCGCACGATGTCCACGCCCGGCTGCAGCAACGTCAGCAGGCCGGTGAAGCCCGCCTTGTCGCACGCCGTGGCGTGGACGTACTTGCGGATCGTGTCGAACTCTTGGGCCTCGGTGCGCAGGTACTCGGCGTACGCGCGCATCTCGGCCGCGTCGGTGAACAGCGACGACACAGCGTCCCCCCTGCGGACTCAGGTGCTCAGGTCACGCTGTGACGCAGAACTCTCGTCACCAGTTCCCCGTGCGGTGGAAGTTGTCGAGACGTTCAAGGCACGGGTCGAGATGCATGCCCTGAGCGGATACCCATGTGTCGTCGTAGTAGGTGTTCGCGTAACGCTCGCCACCGTCGCACAACAAAGTCACCACGCTTCCGCGGGTGCGAGACTGCCTCATCTCGGCCACGATCTGGAACGCTCCCCAGAGATTCGTCCCGGTCGACCCTCCGACCCGCCGTCCGAGCAGGTCCTCGACGTACCGGATCGTCGCGACGGACGACGCGTCCGGCACCTTGATCATCCGGTCGATGACCTCACCGATGAACGACGGCTCCACCCGCGGCCGCCCGATGCCCTCGATGCCGGACCCGCGCGTCGCGACCAGGTCGCGGTTGCCGTCGCGCCACGCGTCGAAGAAGACCGAGTGCTCGGGGTCGACGACGGCGAGACGCGTGTTCAGCTTCTGGTAGTGGATGTACCGGCCGATCGTGGCCGACGTGCCGCCCGTGCCCGCGCCCACGACGATCCAGTCGGGGGTGGGCGACGGCTCCAGCTTCATCTGCTCGAAGATCGACTCGGCGATGTTGTTGTTGCCCCGCCAGTCCGTGGCGCGCTCGGCGTGCGTGAACTGGTCCATGAAGTGGCCGCCGAGTTCGGACGCCAGCCGCCGCGACTCGTCGTAGAGCGCCGACGGCTCGTCGATGAAGTGGCACCTGCCGCCCTGGCGCTCGATCAGCGCGACCTTCTCGGCCGAGGTCGAGCGGGGCATCACCGCGATGAACGGCAGCCCGAGCAGCCGGGCGAAGTACGCCTCGGACACCGCCGTGGAACCGGAGGAGGCCTCGATGACGGGCGTGCCACCGGTGATCCAGCCGTTGCAGATCGCGTAGAGGAACAACGAGCGCGCCAGCCGGTGCTTCAACGAACCCGTGGGGTGCGTCGACTCGTCCTTCAGATAGAGGTCGATGCCCCATTCGAGCGGCAACGGGTAGCGCAGCAGATGCGTGTCCGCGCTGCGGTTCGCGTCCGCCTCGATGATCCCGACGGCCTCGCACACCCAGTGCCTGGTCCTGCTGCAAACGCGGTCAACGGAGGTACTCACAGCCCGCACGATAACCGGGCAGACGTCCTACGCCTGGGTGAGAGGACCTTCGTCACCACGCAGTTCGGAACGCAGCTTCTCGCGCTCGGCCCTGCGCACGGCCTGGTGCGCGTCGAGGCCGGTCGCGACCCGCTCCCGCAACCCCTTGAAGATGAACAGCGAGGCCGGCAGCGCCACGACCACGCCCACGGCGAGGGCCGGCAGCAAAGGAACCTTGAACAACATGAGCGCGCCCATCACCACGACCACGAGGCCGAGGCGGGCGAGGACGTAGAGCGTCACATCACGAGCGAGCACCCGTTCAGGTTACGTCGCCTTCCTCGTCACCGGTGTTCGGGCGTCCCTCGAAGCGAGTGGAAAGCACCACCGTCGTTCGCGTGCGAGCCACACCGTGAATGCGCCGCAACCGCCCGAGCGCACGCTCCAGATCGTCCACCGTCGCGACCCTGACCTTCACGATGAACGACTCGTCGCCCGCCACCCGATAGCAGGACTCGACCTCGTTGAGCTCGGCCAGAGCGACCGCGACCTCGTTGTCGTCCGCGATGTCGGTGGGGTGGATGCCGATCAGCGCCGTCACGCCCAGGCCGACCGCGCTGGGGTCGACGACCGCGTGATACCCGACGATCACGCCGCTGGACTCGAGCTTGCCGACCCGCTCGTGCACGGCGGAGGCGGACAGGCCGACCTGCCTGCCGAGGTCGGCGTACGTGGCCCGTCCGTTGGCACGAAGTGCGGCGATGATCTGTCGATCAAGAGCATCCACCCGCGACACCCTATGCCTACGGAGTGCCTGCAGGTCGCCCCGGTCACATGGCCGCGAGTTCGCGACGGCCGCCTGAGGGCGAACTCGCCGCGGGAGCGGAGCGAGCGCAGACAGTTCTGTCCGAATCGCGCCGGTCGTCCCTTACTACCTCTTTACCAAAAAACAAGCGTTCGAGTACCTGATGGGTCAGATGCCACGATCAGACCGGAACGTCTGATCTGAGGAGGACGAGTGACTGCAGCCACCGAGCGGCTCTTGACGCCTGGGGAAGTCGCCAATCTGTTCCGGGTCGACCCGAAGACCGTGACCCGATGGGCCACCGCAGGTCGCATCGGCTCGATCCGCACCCCTGGAGGACATCGCAGGTTCCGTGAGACCGAGGTGAAGGCCCTGCTTTCAGAGCTGACCACCGAGGCGACTGAACCCGTCCGCCACTGAAACCGTAGTTATCCCTGTGCCGCGGGTAATCTCGTGGCAAAGGGAGGTGGCGACACGATGATCTACCTGCTGGCGGTGATCGGTGCGCTCACCGTGGCTGTGCTCGTGTGGCGAGCTTTCGCCCCGCAGCACTCGGAGTACACCCCAGGCCGCAAGGTGATCGCGCCCGACGACGACCCGGAGTTCCTGCGCAAGCTCGACGAGCAGCGCAAGCGCGACGAGTGACGGAAAAGGGGCCCTGATCGACAGGACCCCTTTCCGCTAGTTTCCAGACCGGCTCAGGAGTGCGGGAAGTCGTCCGCCACCACGGCGGCGAGCTCCAGCAACGCGAGGCGGGTCTCCGGCGCGAGCTGGTCCAGAGCGATCTCCGCGCCTTCTTCGAGGTGCTCGTCGAACGGCAGGCGGACCACGGCACGGCATCGCTGCTGGAAGTGCGCGGCGAGCTTGTCGAGGTCGACCTTGCCCGACTTCGGGCGCACCGAGTTGATCACGCAGACGGACTTCGCGACCAGGTCGCGATAGCCGTGCGCCTCCAGCCAGTCGAGCGTCGCCGCTGACGTCTGCGCGCCGTCGACCGAGCCGGACGACACCAGGACGAGCGAGTCCGCCTCGTCCAGGACGCCCTTCATCGCGGAGTGCATCAGGCCGGTGCCGCAGTCGGTGAGCACGATGTTGTAGAAGTGCTCCAGCAGGTCCACCGTGCGCCGGTAGTCGTCCTCGCTGAACGCCTCCGAGACGGACGGGTCCTGCTCGGACGCCAGCACTTCGAGGCGCGCCGGCGACTGCGAGGTGTACGCGCGCACGTCGCTGTACTTCTTGATCTTCGGAGCGTCGCGCAGCAGGTGACGCACGGTCGCCGTGGTCTCGCGCGGGATCTTCAACGCGAGCGTGCCGCGGTCGGGGTTCGCGTCGACCGCGACCACCCGGTCGCCGCGCAGCGACGAGAACGTCGAGCCCAGCGTCGTGGTCGTCGTGGTCTTGCCGACGCCGCCCTTCAGGGACAGCATCGCGATCTTGTAGCACCCGCGCAGCGGCTGGTTGATCCGTGCGATCAGCTCGCGTCGCCGCACGTCGGCGGGGCTCTCGCCGAGGTTGATGGCGCCACCGGTCAGCGAGTGCAGGGACTTGCGCCATCCCGACGTCGGCGGACGCTTCTCCTTCTTGATCAGCTGCTGCGACGACACTTCCTGCGCCTGCGAGCGGTACTCCTGCTGCGGGAAGTTGTTCGGGTACTGAGCGCCGGCGAACTGGCCGTACTGCGCCGTGTTCTGGGTGTTGTGGGGACCCGACTGGCCGCCACCCACCTGGTAGGGGCCCGACTGCGCGCCCGGCACCGGGTAGGAACCCGACGTGGTGCCGGGAACCTGGTAGGGACCTGAAGCGTTGCCCGGCACCTGGTACGGGCCGGAGGCGTTGCCGGGCACCTGGTAGGACCCCGACTGGTTGCCCAAGTTGTACGGGCCGGACTGGCCGCCGCTGACGTGCTGCGGACCGGACTGCTGCGGGTCGAGGTAGGCCGCCGCCTGCGGGTCGACGTACTGCGGGCCGGAGCCCTGTTCCTCACCCGGTGGTTGCCATGTCACCGCTGTGGCCCTCCCTGAGCAAGAGGGACCGAGACTTCCCCGACCCCCAGGTTGCGACGGTACGCAACCGACAACGGTTCCATCGACCTGGGGGCTAACTCGTTAGAGACCCGCGTACGAATGCAACCCGCTGGTGACCAAGTTGATGAAGAACAGGTTGAACACGTTCAGGGCGAAGCCCGCGATGTTGATCCAAGCGGCCCCACGGCCACGCCAACCGGCCGTAGCGCGCGCGTGCAGATACGCCGCGTAGACCACCCACGAGACGAACGCGACCGTCTCCTTCGGGTCCCAGCCCCAGAACCGGCCCCACGCGGCTTCCGCCCAGATCGCGCCGAGGATGATTCCGGCCGTGAACAGCGGGAACGCCAGCACGGTGGTCCGGTACGACATCCGGTCGAGCACGTCGGCGGACGGCAGCTTCGGGAAGCGGTCCGACCTGGTGTCCTTGAGCAGGTAGAGGATCGACGTCACGCCGGGGATCAGCAGCACGCCGGACGAGATCGAGATCACCGAGACGTGGATCACCAGCCAGTACGACCGCAGCGCCGGCTGGACGGGCGCGGCCTCGGCGTACAGGACGGTGCCGCCGAGGAACAGCAGGACCAGGATCGGCGGCAGCACGAACACGCCGAGACGGCGGATCGGGAACTTCGCCATCAGCACGATCCACGTCACCACGGCCGCGAGGCACAGCAGCGACATGTACTCGTACATGTTGCCCCAGGGAGCGCGCCCGGCGGACAGTCCGCGCATGACCAACGAGCCGAGGTGCAGCACCGCACCGAGGACCGTCATCGCGGCACCCATGCGGCCGATGCGCTCGGCCCTGGTCAGCTCGGCCTTCGGCTCGTCGACGAGGACGTCCGGCCCGCCGGCGCCGACCAGCGCCTTGCGCGGGGCACGGGCGAAGGCCTGCTCGACCGCGTAGAGCAGGATCGCGAAGAGGTAGACCCCGAGTGCGCTGCGGTACAGCCAGTCGCTGTAGGTCGCGAGGGTCTCGTTGACCGGCATCAGGACTTCTCCTCGTTCAGCACCGCGCGGGCGAGCCGCGTGAACTCCTCGCCGTATCCTGCCTGGTCAGTACGGGCGAGCCCGCCGACCTCGACCAAAGTACGCCCGTCGTCCAGACGAGTCGCACGGACCCACACCCTGCGGCGCTTGACGGTCAGCGAGACCCCCAGGCCGAGGATGATCAGGATGGCGAACATCAGCACGTAACCCTGGGTCGGGTCGTGCGAGACCTGCAGCGACACCCAGTCGTTCACGGAGTCGAAGCGCACCTTGGTGCCGTCGTCGAGCGCGATCTCCTCGCCCAGCGCGAGGTTCTTGCGCGCGACCTTCTGCAACCGGCCCTGGTCGACCATCTTCTGATCGATCGAGAAGATCGACTGACCGCGGCCGTCGTCCACGCCCAGGTCGCCGCGGTACACGTCGACGGCGACCATCGGGTCGTTCAGCGCCGGGAACTTCGAGTTCAGGATGTTGCCGTGCAGCAACGGCGTCGGCGCCAGCAGGCCCGTCACCGCGATCTGGTTCTTGCGCCGCGTCTCGGAGTCCGTGACTCCGGGCGGGTCGAACTTCGTCGCGCCCTCCGAGGCCAGCGTGAGCTGGTCGGTCGGCAGCCACTGGATGCCCTGCGTGCGCTTCTCGCCGTTGGGGAACGTCACCGTGAACGTCGGCGTGTAGCCATGTCCGAGCAGGTAGAGACGATCGCCCTCGGTGCGCAGCGGGTGGTTGACCTGCAGCGTGTACGGATTCCAGGTGTTCGAGGCGAGGCTCTCGCCCGACTGGTAGCGGATGTCCGCCTTGAAGCCGACGGGCTGGCCGTTGTCGAGGTACTCGGCGGAGAACTTGCCGATCTCGACGCAGAACGGCGTGAGGTCCGTGCCGTCGACCCGCAGGCCCGGCCGGAACTGGTCGTAGTTGAAGATGCCGCCGTTGCAGAACTGGCCGCCGTCGGCCTGGACGATGATCTGGCCCTCGTAGTTGAACATCTTGCCCAGTGCGAACGACACCAGCAGGCCCAGCAGCGCGAAGTGGAAGACCAGGTTGCCGGTCTCGCGCAGGAACCCGCGCTCGGCGCTGACCGTGTCCTCGCCGGTCTCCATCCGCCAGCCGCGCAGGACCTTCTTGGCTCGTGCGACGGCCTCGTCCGGCGTCACGTCGAGCTCGGCCTGGGCGTGGTGCGGCATCCGCGAGAGATTGCGCGGCGTCAGCACCGGCTTCGCGCGCATCTGCTTGAAGTACTCCCACGTGCGGGGAAGCAGGCACCCGACGAGGGACGTGAACAGCAGCAGGTAGATCGCGGCGAACCACGGCGTGGCGTACACCTCGAAGAACCCGAGCTTGAGCAGCAACTGCCCCCACCAGCCGCGCTGGGCGACGTACTCGTCGACCTTGGCGGCGTTGAGCGAGAGCTGCGGCAGCAACGCGCCGGGCATCGCCGCGAGCGCGAGCAGGAACAGCAGGGTCAGCGCGGTCCTCATCGAGGTGAGCCCGCGCCACGTGTTGCGGAGGAAGGCGATCACTAGAGCGGCAGCCTCACTACGTCGACGAACGAGTAGCGCAGCCACCCGACGAACTCACCCCAGAGCCCGGTGACCAGCGCGATCCCGACCAGGATCAGCAGCACACCACCGAAGATCTGCACCTGCCGGGCGTGCGTGCGCAGCCACTTCGTGACGCCCAGCGCCCACCGAGCGCCGAGCGCGAGCACCACGAACGGCAACCCGAGGCCCAGGCAGTAGGCCAGGACCAGCACTGCGCCACGCGCCGTCGACGACCCGACCTCGGTGCTGCGCGCGACGGCGAGCACGCCGGCCAGCGTCGGCCCGAGACACGGCGTCCACCCGAGCGCGAACACGGCCCCGAGCACCGGAGCTCCGAACAACCCGGCGTTGGGCTTGGTGTGGAACCGCACGTCCTTCTGCAACGCCGGCACGAGTCCGAGGAACACCAGTCCCATCAGGATCGTGACGACGCCACCGATGCGCTGGAACAGATCGGCGTTGAGGAACAGCGCGTCCGACGCACCGAGGATGGCCATCGAGGCCAACGCGAAGACGACCGTGAACCCGAGCACGAACAGCAACGAGGCCCCGGCGACGCGCCACCGGCCCTGCTTCGCCGGCTCGTTCGCCTCCACCCGAGGCGCCTCGGCACCGACCAGACCGGCGAGGTACGCGAGGTAGCCGGGCACGAGCGGCACCACGCACGGTGACGCGAACGAGATGAACCCAGCGAGCAGAGCAACCCCGGTGGCCAGCAGCAACGGCCCGGAGATCGCCAGATCGGTGGGGTTCACAGACCTCAGAGTAGGTAGTTGCCCAGATCACGCGACGACCGGCACCGGTTTTGACCCGACACAAGGCTTGGGCCAAAAGTACCGACAATTGCCGCTTGTGGGTGACATCACGGTTGCTTAGCGTCAGCTCATGCATCGTTCCCGGCTGCTACTTCCCGCGTTCACCGTCGCGGCGCTGGCACTGTTCGCGCAGGTACCGGCCGGTGGCGCTGCCCCGGCGATGGAATGGCGCGAGGTCTTCAACGAGGACGGCTCCATCACCCAGGCCCTGACCCCGAAAGCACCAGCCGAGAAATCGACGAACCTCCGCGCCCTGGTCGCGGCCGACGTGGTCCCCGTCCAGGTGACCGGCGACTCGGCCGACCGCTTCGACCTCGTCTTCGTGGGCGACGGCTACACGACCGACGACCTGGAGACCTACACCGGCAACGTGAAGAGCAAGTGGGAAGAGCTCTCCGCCGTGGAGCCCTTCGCCTCCTACAAGGAGTACTTCAACGTCTGGCAGGTCAACGTCGTCTCCGCCGAGTCCGGTGTGGACCACGACCCGACCAAGGGCCTGCTCAAGAACACCGCGCTGGACATGGGTTTCTGGTGCCAGGGCCGCGACGCGAACACCGAGCGCCTGCTCTGCGTCAACGAGACCAAGGCCAAGGAGTTCGCGGCCCTCGCCCCGCAGGCGGACCAGGTGATCGCGCTCGGCAACACCGCGAAGTACGGCGGTGCGGGCGGTTCGGTGGCCACCGCCTCCGGCTCGAACGCCCAGGCCGGTCAGATCGCGATCCACGAGCTCGGCCACTCGATCGGCGGCCTGGCCGACGAGTACGACTACCCGTACGCGAACTACACGGGCTCCGAACCGCGTGAGATCAACGTGACCAGCGACCCGACCGGCGCCAAGTGGGGCGAGTACCTCGGCCAGCCCTCCCCGGACGGCGGCGTGATCGCCCCGGTCGAGGGTGCTCGGTACTACAAGACGGGCCTCTACCGGCCGACCGGCAACTCGATCATGCGCACGCTGGGCAAGCAGTTCAACTCGATCGGACGCGACGCGATGGTCAAGGCCTTCAAGGCCAAGATCCCGTCGCTGAACGCCCCGGTGGAACCGCCCGCCCAGTAGGCGAGCGACACGAAGAAGGGGGCCTCGCGGCCCCCTTTTCTCATTCCTTGGCCAGCTCGTCCAGGACGGTCTGGAGATCGGAAGCCAGCACCGGCACCAGGAACGCCGCCGCCACCTTGTGGTTCTTGTCCACGATGAACGTGGAAGGCACGGTGTTGGCGGGAACTCCCCGGAACACGTTGATGAAGCTCCGGGCCGAAGCGTCGTAAATGGACGGATAGGTCAGCGACCGGTCCTTCATGAAGTCCCGGGGATGGTCCTTCGAGGTCTCCTTGACGTCGACGCCGACCACCTGGGTGCCGGCGTCGAAGATCTTCTGCATCTCGGGCGCCTCGGTCCGGCAGGGCCCGCACCAGGCCCCCCAGATGTTGATCACGACGGGCTTGCCCGCGTAGTCGGAGAGCTTGACGACCTTGCCCTCTTCGAGCAGGGACTCGCCTTCGAGCCCCTTCAACTCCTTGCGCTCGCTCGGCGCGTACCGGAGCTTGACCTGCCCGCCAGGAGCCACGAGGTAGAAGTCCCCGGCCCCGATCTGGGCGGCGTCCTTCCCGGTGGTGCATCCGGCGAGCAGCAGAAGCAGAACGAGAAACCGCTTCATGCCCCGGTCACCCGAGGATTGGTCGCACCCACCGGTTCGGAGTAGGCGATGCGGACCAGCTGCTCGCCCTCGAAGATCAGCGAGGTGAGCGAGGCGAGCGAGCACTCCCGTTTGCGCGGGTCGTGCCACATCCGCTTGCCCTCCAGGAACCGTCGCACGGTCCAAATGGGCAGCTGATGCGAAACGCACACGGCCTCATGACCTTCGGCGGCGGCCCGGGCCTTCTGCACCGCCCCCATCATCCGGTGGGCGATCTCGATGTACGGCTCACCCCACGAGGGCTTGAACGGGTTGACCAGCTTCGGCCAGTGCTGGGGCGACCGCAGTGCCCCGTCGCCCACGGCGACCTTCAGCCCCTCGAACTGGTTGTCGGCCTCGATCAACCGGTCGTCGGTGGCCAGCTCCAGCCGATGCGAGTCGGCGATGGGCGAGGCGGTCTGCTGTGCACGGTCCAAAGGGGACGCGACGACGTGCACGATGTCGTGGTCCGCCAGGTGCTCGGCCACGGTCAGCGCCTGCTTCTGCCCCCGCTCGGACAGCTTGAAGCCGGGAAGGCGGCCGTAGAGGACGCCGGTCGGGTTGTGCACCTCGCCGTGGCGGAGCAGGTGGACGACGGTGCGGGTCACTTGCGGGCCTCCTTGGCGGCACGGGCCGCGTGCGGCAGTGCGTCGGCGATCACTGCGAACTCCTCTTCACCCATGGCGGCGTTCACGAACCACGCCTCGAACGCCGACGGCGGGGCGTAGACGCCTCGCTCCAGCAGGGCGTGGAAGAACGGCGGGAAACGCCACGTCTCGCACGCCTGCGCGCCCGCGTAGTCCTTCACCTCGGTGGCACCGAAGAACACGCTCACCAGGTTGCCAGCGAACTGCACTCGGTGCTCGACACCCGCTTCCGTCAGCGCTGCCGTGAACAGCGCGCCGAGGCGCGCGGCGTTGCGGTCGAGGGCCCGGTAGACGTCCTCGCCGGCGGCCTTCAACGTGGCCAGGCCGGCGGCGACGGCGACGGGGTTACCGGACAGCGTTCCCGCCTGGTAGACGGGACCGGAGGGCGCCAGCCGCGCCATGACGTCCGCGCGGCCGCCGAACGCCGCCGCGGGCAGGCCGCCGGACATGACCTTGCCGAACGTGTAGAGGTCGCCGCGCACGCGCTCCAGGCCGAACCAGCCGGCGCGCGAGACGCGGAAGCCGGTCATGACCTCGTCCATGATCAGCAACGCGCCGTCGGCGTCGCAGATCTCCCGCAGGCCCGCGTTGAAGTCCTGGCCGGGCGCGACCGCGCCCATGTTGCCCGCCGCCGCCTCGGTGATGACGCAGGCGATCTCGCCGGGGTTCTCCGCGAACGCGGCGCGGACGGCCTCGATGTCGTTGTACGGCAGGACGATCGTGTCCTCGGCCTGCGCGCCCGTGACACCCGGCGACGAGGGCAGGCCCAGGGTCGCGACACCGGAGCCCGCCTGGGCGAGCAGCGCGTCGACGTGACCGTGGTAGCAACCGGCGAACTTGATGATCTTGCGGCGCTCGGTGAAGCCGCGGGCGAGGCGGATCGCGCTCATCGTGGCCTCGGTGCCCGAGTTGACCAGGCGAACCTGGCGGACCGGCTCGACCCGGTCGATGATCTCGGCCGCGAGGTCGATCTCGCCCTCGGTCGGCGTGCCGAACGACAGGCCGTTCACCGCCGCCTTCCGCACGGCCTCGACCACGGCCGGGTGGGCGTGCCCGAGGATCATCGGGCCCCACGAGGACACCAGGTCGACGTACCGGTTGCCGTCCGCGTCCCACAGGTGCGGGCCCTCGCCGCGAACCATGAATCGCGGGGTGCCGCCGACGGAGTGGAACGCCCGCACCGGAGAGTTGACCCCGCCGGGGGTCAGCGTCGACGCGCGCTCGAACAGGGCCTGGGATCGACTCGCAGTCACGTACCCCAGTCTCACATGTCGGAGTCGGCGGCTTTCTGCGGCCGGGTGCGCACAGCCAGCAGGACCTGCCGCGCCACGTCCAGAACGAGGACCACGGCCAGCGTGAGCGCGCCGGCGGCGGTGCCCAGCCAGTTGCCGTGATAGCGCGTGGAGATCAACGGCTCGCGGCCCTCGATCGGGTACTCGAGGCGCACGACGCCGCGGTTCCAGGCCCACACGGCGACGATCACCAGCACGACGATCGCGACGACCTCGCCCGCGGCGATGAGCCACCGCTGGGGCTGGTGCAGGCTCGGACCGGCCGGCGGGGCCTGCTCAGGCTCCTCCACCACGGTGTCCGACTCCGGCTCAGTCACGGCCTCTGTCACGTCGCTCACCCTCTCACGACCCGCCGCAGCGCCGCGAGGAAGGCTTCCGGATCGCGCGCCCATCCCAGCACCACCGTGCCGTCGACCAGCCGCAACGGCATGGCGGTCGTCCCCTTGGGCACCGACCAGCCGCCACCGAGCACCTTGGCGCCCGTGGGCGCGCCGACGTCGGTGAAGGCCTGGATCATCGCGACCGGCAGCTTCTCCCGCCCGAACTGGGCCTCTTCGGTCGTCAGCGCGACGCTGCCGGTCTTCACCCTGAGGTTCACCCACAACACCGCACAGAGCGTCAGCACGAGCCCCACGATCGCCCACAGCGCCACGGACGCGGGCCCGGTGATGAGCTCGATCAGGTACCCGGCGACCGCGAACCCCGGTCCCCACACCAACGGCCACCAGCTGCTGCCGGACTCCCGGTAGAGCACTAGCGCACGAACTTGTTCGAGGCGGGCAGGAACTGCAGCACCACGGCCGCGATCGTCAGCCCGATCACGACGACGCTGATCACCACGCTCGGCTGCCACACCCGCGCGTTCAGCGAGATGAGCATGATCGCGATCATCGACAGGAACCCGATGACGCCGAGGATCGTGAGCAGGATGCGCGCCCAGTTCTGGCCGTTGCGCAGCACGACGGCGAACGCGACGTACGGCGCGGCGGCGACGAGCATGGCGAACCCGAACAGCACGGCCATGACCCGCACACCGAGCTCGTTGGCCTGCCGCTCCTCGTCCGTGACGACGCTGCCCTCGTTGATGAAGTAGTCGCCGTTGACGAGCAGCATCACCGGGAGCACGGCCACGGAGAGCACGGCGCCCGCGATCCAGATCCACATCGCGGCGGTGATCGTCGCGGGCCGCGGCGGCGCCATCTCGTGGGGCAGCACGGGCGCGAGCGGCGCCATCGAGAAGCTCGCCTGCCCGACGTGGTTCACCTGGTACTGCCCGGTGGGCGCCGGGGTCACAGGATAGGCGCCCGCGGGGTTCTGCCACTGGACGTCGTCGGGGTTCTGCCGCTGCCACGGGTCTTGCGGATAGGTCACTGCTCACGCACCTCCGCGAGCCACTGTGCCGTACGCGCCTGCCACGTGAAGACGATTGCGACGCAGATGAGCAGCAACGTGACCAAGCTCGACGCGCTGATCCCGACGAACAGGATCCAGATCATGTGGACGATCGCGATGAACGACAACGCGATCCGAGCCCAGTTCCTGCGCTTCAGGAACAGCCTGGTCAGCAACGCGTAGGCGGCCACGAAGAGCAGCGCGACGACGGACAGCGTGGCCAGGAAGCTCGTGACCTGCCCGGACGTCCAGCCGGTCAGCTCCTGCACCTCACCGCGCTGGAACCACAGGCCGGCGGTGGTGAACAACACGAAGACGGCGATCGCGAGCCAGAGCCCGACGGCGATGCGGACCGGCCGGGGAGCGTCGTTCACGTCAGCTGCTCGCGTTCGGTCAGGTAGTCGGTCGACTGCCGGAAGTAGAACAGCACCAGGCCGGAGACGGCGATCAGGACCGTCACGATGCCCAGCGTGTTCGTGATCATCTGGAAGAACAGGCCGATCAGCAACGTGATCATCAGGCCGGTGCGGCTCTTCTTGATCCCCGCCCTGACCTTGCCCGCGAGCCACGCCGCGAGGCCGGCCAGCACGAGAGTCACGACCAGCGAGACGATCACCAGGGTGTTCACCGTCGAGGCGATCATGTCCGGGGTGATCTTCGGATCCTTGTTGCCCTGGACGGCGGCCTCGACCAGCACCTGCTTGTTCAGCAGCACGTACAGCGAGGCCAGCACGCTGAGGGCCACACCTGCCACGACGAGCCAGTAGCCCGCGGTGATGGTGCGAGGGGTGCCCGATTCCTTCGGAGACGTCACGCTCGAAACCTAGGTCCGCGGGAAGGTGCTGTCCACCGTGACGCGCTTCCTGAAGTGCGCGGACACCCGGTACATCAGCACGATCGCGGTCGCGTCCAGCACGGTGGTGACCAGCGTTACGGCCAGATCGACCGCCCGCATCTCCACCCCGAGCTCCGCCGCGACCCCGCTGGCCCAGGCGCCGAGCCGGAACAGTCCGAACGCGACGGACGCCCCTCCCAGCACGGTCAGCACGATCCGGGCCCAGTTGCGGCCGCGCGCCATCGCGTTCGCGAACCGCGTGTACGCGAGCAGCACGGCGACGGCGATCAGCAGTCCGAAGAGGACACCGCCATTCACGCCCGCATCGATTTGATCCTGCCCCAGCGAGGGATTCTGGCGGCGCGCCTCGGCCACGAGGGTCTCGCGGTCGAAGAGCTGCACCACGAACCGCAGCATGCCGACGCACGCGCCGGCGATCCACAACCAGCGCGCGACGTCGACCAGCTTCGGGACAGGAGCGGGAGTTACCGGTCCAGCCATCGGGCGGCTTCGGTTGCCCAGTACGTGAGCACGATGTCCGCCCCGGCCCGGCGGATGGACGTGAGCGACTCCAGGATCGAGCGCTCGCGGTCGATCCAGCCGTTCTGAGCAGCGGCCTCGATCATCGAGTACTCGCCCGAGATCTGGTACGCCGCAACGGGAACGTCCGAGACCTCGGCGACCGAGCGCAGCACGTCCAGGTACAGCAGGGCGGGCTTGACCATGACCATGTCCGCGCCCTCGGCGAGGTCCAGCTGCACCTCGCGGATCGCCTCACGGGCGTTCGCGGGGTCCTGCTGGTAGGTCTTGCGGTCGCCCGCGAGCTGCGACTCGACGGCGTCGCGGAACGGGCCGTAGAACGCCGACGCGTACTTGGCCGAGTAGGCGAGGATGCCGGTGTCCGGCAGGCCCGCCTGGTCCAAAGCGTTGCGGATGAAGGCGATCTGGCCGTCCATCATGCCGCTGGGGCCGACGACGTGGGCACCGGCGCGCGCCTGGGCCACGGCCATCTCGCCGTAGACCTCAAGGGTCGCGTCGTTGTCCACGGTGCCGTCGGCGGCGAGAACGCCGCAGTGGCCGTGGTCGGTGAACTCGTCGAGGCAGCAGTCCGACATGAGCACGGTGCTGTCGCCCAGTTCCGCACGCAGGTCGCCCAGTGCGGCGTTGAGGATGCCGTCCGGGTCGGTGCCGCCGGAGCCGACGGCGTCGCGCACGGCGGGGACGCCGAACAGCATGATGCCGCCGACACCTGCCTGCACGGCCTCGACCGCGGCCTTGCGCAACGAGTCACGGGAGTGCTGCAGGACGCCCGGCATGCTGCTGATCTCAGCAGGCTCGGCCAGGCCTTCCTTGACGAACATCGGCAGCACGAGCTGCCTCGGGCGCACCTCGGTCTCGGAGACCAGGCGGCGCATGGCGGGCGTCGTGCGCAGACGCCTCGGCCGGTGAAGTGGGTACATCTTGACTCCCTGACGGAAGAGAGTCGAAGGGGCCACTCAAAGGATCTTGAGTGGCCCCGACGGCTTCAGTGTGTTCTAGCTCCTGCGCAGGCGCTTGGTCTTGCGCGGGGGAGGAAGGGCTCCCTCGGCGCGCAACCGGGCGGCGTGGGCGGCCAGCGCGTCGACCAGCGCGGGCACGTTCGCCTCCTCGGGCTGCACGTCGACCCGGAGGCCGAACTCCCGCGCCGTCTCGGCGGTCTGCGGGCCGATGCACGCGACGAGCGTGCGGGCGTGCGGCTTGCCCGCGATGCCGACCAGGTTCCGCACGGTCGACGACGAGGTGAAGCACACCGCGTCGAAGCCACCGGACTTGATCATCTCGCGGGTGTCGGCGGGCGGCGGGGCCGCACGCACGGTGCGGTACGCCGTCACGTCGTCGATCTCCCAGCCACGTTCGCGCAGGCCGGCGGCCAGCGTCTCGGTGGCGATGTCGGCCCGCGGCAGCAGCACGCGGTCGACCGGGTCGAGGATGTCGTCGTAGGGCGGGAAGTCGTTCAGCAGGCCCTCGGACGACTGGTCACCCGACGGCACGAGCTCCGGGATGATGCCGAACGAGCGCACCTTCGCGGCCGTGGCCTCGCCGACGCACGCGATCTTCACGCCGGAGAACGCACGGGCGTCCAGGCCGAACTCGCGGAACTTCTCCCACACCGCGCGGACGGCGTTGGTCGAGGTGAAGACGACCCACTGGTAGCGGCCGTCGACGAGACCCTTGACCGAGCGCTCCATCTGCGCGGGGCTGCGGGGCGGCTCGACCGAGATCGTCGGCACCTCGACGGCGATAGCGCCGTGCGAGTGCAGACGCTCGGACATCGCGCCTGCCTGCTCCTTGGTCCGCGGGACCAGCACTCGCCAGCCGTACAGCGCCCGCGACTCCCACCAGGAGAGCTTCGAGCGGTTGGCGGCGGCGGCACCGACGGTGACGACCAGCGGGCCGCCCATCTCACCGGCGTCGGCCGCGACGGCGGCCAGCGTGGTGTCGATGGTGCGCTGCTGGAAGCCCGTTCCCTCGGCGGTCACGGCGACCGGTGTCTGCGGCGCGAGGCCGTTCTCCACCAGGTTCGACGCGGCCTCGGCCAGGTGCGAGCCGGTCGCGTGCAGCACGAGCGTGCCGGGCGCGGCGGCGAGGCCGGCCCAGTCCGTCACGGCGCGCACGTCGACCTCGGTGTGCACGCCACCGAGAGCGACACCCGCGTACGCCGGCACCGCGGTGCCCGAGGGCACACCGGGTACGACGTCGAACGGGATCGTCGACTTCGCGACGGCCTGCGCTTCCTTGACGACCGAGTCGAGCGTCAGCGGGTCACCCGCGACGAGACGGACGACGGTCGCACCGTTGCGCGCCTCGTTCACCAGGTCCTTGGCCACGTCGGCGGACTCACCGACAGCGGGGCGGACCTCGACTCCCTCCGGCACGGTCGCGAGGACGTCCGCAGGAACGTCCGGGTCCGTGACCACGAGTTCAGCCCTGGTGAGCAAGTCGTGGGCCCGGACCGTGAGCAGCCCGGTGTCGCCGGGGCCGGAGCCCACGAAGGCGACGCGTCCGGGGGTCTTGCGTGCGCGGGTCATCAGGGCACTCCCCATCGATTACGCCTCTGGACCGCTGAGAACCGCGGCCCCGAGGTCGAGCAACTCGGCGGCCAGCGCCCGGCCAAGTCCCTCAGCTTCGGTCAAGTCACCGGTGGCGGACGCCCGGAGGAGATCGTTCTCCGGCGTCGCAGCGACCCCGCGCAGGGAAAGTCGGTACACGACCTTCCCGTCGTCATCGAGGTCTTCCACCACATCGGCCAGCGCGCCGACCGGCGCGCTGCAGCCCGCTTCGAGCGCGGCCAGCATGGCGCGCTCAGCGGTCACAGCGGCCCGGCTGGCCGAATCGTCCAAAGTGGACTGGATCAGGTGCTCGGCGTCGACGTCGTCGACCCGGCACTCGACTGCCAACGCACCCTGCGCGGGTGCGGGAAGCATCTGGATGGGCTCCAGGTTCTCGGTGATCTCGCTCGTGCGGCCGAGCCGCGCGATGCCGGCGCGAGCCAGCACCACCGCGTCGAGCTCGCCGTTGCGGACCTTGCCGATCCGCGTGTCCACGTTGCCCCGCAACGGAACGATGTCCAGCCCGAGGCCGAGGGCCTCCAGCTGGGCCGCGCGGCGCGGCGAACCGGTGCCCACAGTGGACCCCTGCGGCAGCTCACCGAGCGTGAGGCCGTCGCGCGCCACGAGAGCGTCGCGCGGGTCCTCTCGCCGGGGCACGGCCGCGAGCGTCAGCCGGGGGTCCGGCGCGGTCGGGAGGTCCTTGTAGGAGTGGACGGCGACGTCGATCTCACCGTTCGCGAGCGCGTCGCGAAGGGCCGACGTGAAGACGCCGATGCCGATCTGGGCGATCGGAGCGTCGGAGAGGTCGCCCGGCGTCTTGATGACGACGATCTCGACCTGTGCTCCGGCAGCCTTCAGCGCCTCGGCCACGGTCCCCGTCTGCGCGAGCGCCAGAGCGCTGCCTCGGGTACCGATCCGTAGGGTGCGGGTCACCGCGTTTCACCATCCACAGAAGCTTGCTTGGTCTGACTGACAACCCCAGGAGCCTGGGGGTCGAGCCCGAACAGTTCGCGGAGAGCCTCCGCGTAGCCGGTACCACCAGGGGCGGAGGCGAGCTCCTTCACCCTGACGGTCGGCGTGTGCAGGAGCTTGTCTACAACGCGACGCACCGTCTTGGCCAATTCACCGCGTGTCGCGGCGTCCAGTTCGGGAAGTCGCGAATCAAGACGGAGCAGTTCGGCGTCGACCACCTCGGCGGCCCGCTTGCGCAGGGCCGTGACGGTCGGCGTGACCTCGGCGGAACGCTGGCCGGCGAGGTAGGCCTTGACCTCGTCGGCGACCAGCTGGGCCGCCAGGCGTGCGTCCTGGCCCGCGGGCGCGTCCGAGAGACGGCGCTGCAGCGTTTCCAGGTCCACCACACGAACGTTCGGCAGAACGGCCGCGGCCGGGTCGACGTCCTTGGGCAGGCCCAGGTCGCACACGACCAACGGCCGCGAGCGCTTGCCGATCATGTCCGCGCGGACGACCGTGTCGACCGACCCGGTGCACGCGAAGACGATGTCCGCGAGGTCGATCTCGACGCCCAGCGCGGTCAGGTCGACGGCCGTCGCGGGGACGCCCTCGGCCTTGAGCGAGGTGGCGAGACGCACACCGTTGGCCTGCGTCCGGTTCGCGATGACGACCTCGCCGATGCCCGCCCTGCGCAGGTGCGCGGCGGCCAGGCCACCCATGGCGCCCGCGCCGACGAGCAGCGCGCGCTTGCCGACGAGGGTGCCCAGCTGGGCCTCCGCGTCACCGAGGGCCTCGGACACGACCGACGCGCCCGCGTGGTCGATGCCGGTCTCGGAGTGCACGCGCTTGCCGACGCGCAGCGCGTTCTGGGTGAGTTCGTGGACGGTCCTGCCGACGGTGCCCGCCTCGTCCGCCGCCGCGTACGCACCGCGCAGCTGGCCGAGGATCTGGGACTCGCCGACGACCATCGAGTCGAGGCCGGCCGCGACGGAGAACAGGTGCTCGACGGCAGCGGCGGCGTAATGCACGTAAAAGTGCTCGTACAGCGAGTTCGCGTCGACCTGGGCGTGCTGCGCGAGGACGTCGACGACCTCGGACATGCCGCCGTGGAACGACTCGACGACGGCGTAGACCTCGACCCTGTTGCAGGTCGACAGGACCATCGCCTCGGAGACGCTGGGCGCGGCGAGCAGCTGACCGAGGACCTTGGACAGGTCGGGCTCGGCCACGGTGACGCGTTCCAGGACCGGAACGGGGGCGGTGCGGTGCGACAGACCGACTACGAGCAAGCTCATGTGGTCACCACGTCTGCCGGAGCCGATTGGCTCACGCTCACGGGCGAATCACCATCCCGTCCACACCGAGTCCGTTGTTGCCGACCGAGACGCTGGCAGCCTCGTCCGCACGTCGAGCGACGTGGAACGACAGGATCTGCATCTCGACCGCCAAGTCAACCTTGCGCACCTCGACGTTGTCTGGAACCTGAAGGACAACTGGTGCAAAGTTCAGAATGCACTGGACGCCCGCAGATACCAAACGGTCGCAAACCGACTGAGCCGCTGGCGGAGGCGTCGCGATGACGCCGATCGACACCTCGCGCTCCATGCAGACCGACGTGATCTCGTCGATGTGGTTGACGGGGATGCCCCCAACAGGGATTCCGACGAGATCGTCGTCCACGTCGAATAGGGCGGTGACCGGGAACCCACGGCCGGGGAACCCGCCGTAGTTGGCGAGAGCGTGACCAAGGTTACCGATGCCGACGACGGCCACGGAGTGGTTGCGGGTGAGGCCGAGGATGCGCTCGATGTGGCTCACGAGGACCTCGACGTCGTACCCGACGCCCCTCGTGCCGTAGCTGCCGATGTAGCTCAGGTCCTTGCGGAGCTTCGCCGCGTTGACGCCGGCGGCCTGGCTCAGTTCCTCGCTCGAGACCGCCGTCACGCCCTGGTCGGCCATGCCGGACAGCACGCGCAGGTACACGGCGAGGCGGGCCACGGCCGCCTCCGGAATCGCACGAGCGCGCTCCCTGTCGGCAGGCTCCAGAGGGGTGGTGGTCGTCTCACCTTCGCCCCGCTGTGATGCCACGCTCTCCGACCTCCGGGTGTGCTTCACCGCAGGGACCCCGCGGCGTTGGTGATGCTCACACCGTACCGCTTGTGAACGCATGCACAAAGTCGGTGATCGGGTGTCACAGCACTGGTGACAGGGCGTGACCAGCACTTCAGCGGTTCATGATCACTACGGGGTGAGCGCCTACTCGACGGTGAAGGTGACCGAATGCCATCCCGTCGCGCCGTCGGGAACGGGGTCCAGGCGGGCCTGGTCCTGGGTGAACCCCGATTTGTCGGTGGCCCGGCACTCGACCGTGTGACTGCCCCGGGAGAGGTCCATCTCGATCTTCCACATCCGCCAGGTGCTGTCGCTGACGTCGGCCCCGAGCTCGGTCTCCTGCCACGGCCCGCCGTCGACGCGGACCTCGACCTTGGCCACGCCCTTGGGCTGCGCCCACGCCGTTCCCGCGATCATGGTCTTGCCCTGGACCTTGCCCATCCGCCGGGGGCGGTCGATCCGCGAGGACGCCTTGATCGGCGCCCTGGTCGCCCACCCGCGCGGAATCCAGTAGCCCTGTTCCTTCGCGAACGTGGTGACGTTGAGGTCGGTGACCCACTTGGTCGCGGAGACGTAGCCGTAGAGCCCCGGCACCACGAGCCGCGCGGGGAAGCCGTGCTCGGCGGGCAGCGGTTCGCCGTTCATGCCGATCGCGATCAGCCCGTTCTCCAGCACGTAGTCGAGCGGGCTGCCCGCCGTGAACCCGTCGTCGCTGGTGCTGAACAGCTGGTCGGCGCCCGCCTTCACGCCGGCCTCCCGCAGCACGTCGCCGATCTTGACGCCGATGAAGTTGGCCGTGGAGATGTACGGCCCGCCGACCTCGTTGGAGACGCAGGTCAGCGTGACGGTCTCCTCCACGAGGTCCTTGCTGCGGATCTCCTCGAACGTCAGCACCATCGGCCGCTCGACCATGCCGTGCACCCGCAGCGCCCACTCCTCCGCCCGGATCCGCGGCACGCTCAGCGCGGTGTCGATCCGGTAGAAGTCCTTGCCGCTGGTGATGAAGCTCGGGGTGCCGTCCTTGACGAAGTCGGCGTTGAACGGGATCTCCGGCGCCTTCGTCTTCGGCGTGAGGTCCCCGATGGCCTGCCTCGAGCCCTCGACGTCCGTCCGGTTGCCGAACAGCTGCCCCGCGACCCCGGCGAAGACCGTCAGCCCGGCGGTGATCAGGAAGCCGCGCCTGCTGTCACTCTCCTCGGCCTCTTTGTGCAGGTAGCGGAACACGTAGACGCCCGCGGCCGTGCTGGCGACGGGTGCGAGGACCGCGAGCTGGCCGACGTCCGGCCTCGTGACGACCGCCACGACCCCCACGAACCCGAGCAGCACGGCCACCAGGGACCCCGGCGCGGCACTGTTCCTGCTGGCCAGGCCCGCACCGACGCCGATGCCCGCCAGGACCAGGGCCATGCCGGTGAGCAGCACGAGCTTGTCGGCCGTGCCGAACGTGGTGACCGCGAAGTCCTTCAGCCAGGACGGCGTGAGGTCGATCGCGGCGTTGCCCACCGCGAGGTACGGGGAGGCGCTGATGCCCACGAAGGCCGCCACCAGGTGCCCTGCCGCCAGGGCGGCCACGAGGGCGAGCAGTCCGGTGAGTGCGGCCTTGGCGGGCTTCATGCCTCTCATTCGACACCCGAGCGGCCCTGGTTCGCTCAGGTCGTAAGCCCTCGGTAATCAACTAGTCGGCAAGAGCCGCCCGCAGGCGGTCCTCCTCGACCTTCCAGTACCCGTGCTCGGACCCGTCCACCAGGAACACCGGCACCCGGTCCCCGTACTCGGCCCGCAGCTCCGAGTCGGAGTCCACGTCTTCAACGGACCAGGTCGCGCCCAGGTCGGCGCAGATCCGCTCGATCTCGGTCGCCGCCTCCTCGCAGGCGTGGCAGTCGACCCGGCTCATCAGCGTCACGTGGTGGCTCATGCCGGTCATGCTCCCAGCGGCTTGCGCAGGACGGCGCGCGCCAGCTTGCCGGTCGGCGAGTGCGGCAGGGCCGGGGCGAACTCGACCGACGTCGGCACCTTGAACTTGGCCAGGCGCGCGGCGCAGTGCGCGACGACGTCCTCGACGGACACCGTGGCGCCGTCGCGGAGCACCACGACGACCTTCACCGACTCGCCGGTCTTCTCGTCCGGCACGCCGACGGCCGCGGCCTCCACGACCCCGTCCATCTCGCCGACGATCTGCTCCACCTCGTGCGGGTAGACGTTGAAGCCGTTGACGATGATCAGGTCTCCCGCGCGGTCGACCAGGTGCAGGTCGCCGTCGGCGTCGATGAAGCCGACGTCGCCCGTGCGGAACCAGCCGGAGCTGTCCGGGCCGTACGCGCCGTCCGGCCAGTAGCCGCTGAAGAGGTTGTCGCCCTTCGCGGACACCAGGCCCGTGCCGGGCTCGTCCTCGTCGATGTCGAGCACCGATCCGTCGGTGTCGACCAGGCGGATCTCGACGCCCGGCAGTGCCTGGCCCACCGAACCCGGCTTCGGCACGCCGCCGACCAGCGTGGACGTCAGCACCGGGCCCGTCTCGGTCAGGCCGTAGCCCTCGTAGATCGGGATGCCGATCGCGCCGCGCATCTCCGCGATGACGCGCGCCGGGAGCGGAGCCGCGCCGGAGGTGAAGAGGCGGATGGTGGCGAGCTTCTCGCGCAGCACCTCGACCGGGTGCGCGAGCAGCGCCCGGTACATGGGCGGCACGCCGACCATCGTGGTGACGCGGTGCTCCTCGATGACGTCCAGCACCGCCGCCGGGTCGAAGCGCTCCAGCAGTACCGCTGTGGCACCGGCGCCCGCCACCTGCAGCAGGCCGGGGCCGAGGCCGTAGACGTGGAACAGCGGCAGCGCGAGCAGCACCCGGTCGCCCGCCGTCACGGGGGCGGGGCGCAGGGAGGCGCACTGCGAGACGTTCGCGAGCAACGCGCGGTGCGACAGCATCGCTCCGCGCGGCACGCCGGACGTGCCCGAGGTGTAGCCGAGAACCGCCAGGTCCTCACCGCCGCGAACGGCCTCGAAGGGCTCACCCACAGCCGTGACGTCCGGAACGTCGATCACTGTCGCGTCGGAGCCCTCGCCGTCGCCGACCAGCAGCGCGGCGCCGGAGTCGGCGAGGATCCGCTGGAGCTCGCGCGGCGGGATGCCGGGGCCGGTGGGCACCACGACGCCGCCCGCACGCAGAATTCCGAACACGGCGACCACGAACTCGGGGCTCGTGGGCAGCCGTACCGCCACTCGGTCGCCCGATTCGAGTCCTGAATCAGCCAAATGGCGGGCGAAAGCATCGGTCGCGCCGTCGATGGTTTCCCACGTGAGGCTCTTACCGCTCGCTACGTCGACCAAGGCGACGTGGCTGGGTCCCCGCTGTGCCGAAGCACGGACCAGATCTGACACATTGCGAGCGGAAGTCAACATGGCCTCCTCATGAACAACTGGACGCTTCGAGCAGTCTTCCACGCGTGACGAGCGTCATGAAGTCACGGTTGGCTCGTCTGCACCACAGAACCATCCGCTACCTACTACGGAGTAACAACACGTATGCTGCCGCCACGGCGACTCTGTGGAGGTGCCGCGAGCCGATGACCGCGCGGGCACGACCGAACACGATCAGGACCACCCGGACCATGACGGGGGGTCAGCACGACAACGCCGCCGACGAGCCGTGGCAGCTCGTCAAGGCCGCCCAGGCGGGTGACACCGAGGCGTTCGGAGTGCTGTACGACAACTACGTCGACATGGTCTTCCGCTATGTCCTCTTCCGGGTGGGCGGCGATCGCGCGTTCGCCGAGGACGTGACGAGCGAGACCTTCCTCAGGGCGCTGCGGAGCATCGGTTCGGTCAGCTACCAGGGCCGCGACGTCGGGGCGTGGTTCGTCACGATCGCCCGCAACATCGTGTTCGACCACGTGAAGTCGAGCCGCTACCGGCTCGAGATCACCACGGCTGAGCTGCAGGACAACCGCGAGGAGACGAGCGGCCCTGAACAGGAGGTCATGACCGAGGCGACCAACGCGGAGCTGCTCCGATGCGTCTCCCAGCTGGGTGACGACCAGCGCGACTGCATCGTGCTGAGGTTCATCGAGGGCAAGTCCGTGTCCGAGGTCGCGCAGATCATGGACCGCAACGAGGGCGCCGTGAAGGCGCTGCAACACAGGGCCGTGAGGCGGCTCGCACAGATTCTTCCGTCGTGGTTGCGGTGATTGCGATCGCAGACGCGTAACCCAAACTAGATCAACTTCGTTACTCGGGCTGAGATGGACGGCAAGGGAAGAACACCGCGGTGGCGGCACACGGAGCACGAGCGCTTCGCTCGTGCCGTTGAAGGCGGCCCACAGCCGGTGGGAAACGACGACCTCGCTGAGGACCTCGCGATCGTCGAACTCCTCCGGCGGATGGACGTCGGCCCGGACGCCGAGGCGCGCGAACGGATGAGACAGCGCGTCCTCACCGCGCCCCCGCCCGAGAAGCCACTGGAGCTCTCGTCGGTAAGACGGGTGGGAGCGCGCGCACGATTAGCGGTCGCAGCGGCCGCGGTCCTCTGCTTGCTGTTGTCACTCGCCGGCATGAGTGTGCTGCTCAGCCGTGACGCGCTCCCGGGAGACCCGCTCTACGGCATCAAGCGCACCACCGAAAGCGCGTCGCTGGGCCTGACCTTCGACGACGAGGACCGCGCCCTCAAGCACCTGGAGTTCGCCGCGTCCCGGGTCACCGAGATGGAGACCCTGGCCGACCGCTCCTCGGCCCCGGAAGCGCAGCTCACCGCGCTGTCCGACCTGGACGCCGACGCGGTCGAGGGCGCCCGCCAGCTCACCACCTACGCGACCTCGTCCGACGAGACCGCTCTGCCCGCGCTCCGCGACTGGGCGCTCGCCCAGTACGTGAAGATCGGCACTCTGCGCCCCCGCCTGCCCGGTGACGCCGGCGCCCACGCCGACACCACGATGTGGCTGCTGGCGAGCATCGCCCAGCGAGCCCACGACCTGGCCGCCCGTGCCGGATGCGACGCCGTGATCAGCGGTTCCTCCGACCCGCTCGGCCCGCTGCCGGCCAAGGACGAGTGCGCCGCGGCGGTCACCGACCCGAACTCCTCGTCGGGCCGCAAGCCGTCCTCGGTCCAGCCGACCCCGTCCGGCCTGCCCACGCCCTCGGGTTCCGCGGTCCCGCCGGTCCAGCCCACCCAGTCGGTGGCGCCGGGCACGTCGAACCCGCAGACGCCCAAGCCGGGCACCTCGCCCCAGCCCTCGACCGGCAAGCCCGGAATCACGATTCCGCTGCCGCTCCCGCTGCCGAGCATCTCGCTTCCGCTGCTCCCCGGCATCAGCTTCGGCTGAGTCGAGCGGTTTCCGACGAACCTGATCGCTACGCTTGGGACATGGCAAGCAAGCGTGACGTGGAGAGCGACCGGCTGGCCGCACTAGCCGGCGAGGCATCGGCGGACGCCGCGATCCAGGCCGCCGCGATGGCGCCGGAGCTCGAAGCGTCACTGACGGTCCCGCCGGACCTGACGGCAGCGGCCTTCTTCGACGTGGACAACACGATGATGATGGGCGCGTCGATCTTCCACTTCGCCCGTGGCCTGGCCGCGCGCAAGTACTTCTCGTCCTCGGACCTGGCGGGCTTCGTCTGGCAGCAGATGAAGTTCCGCGTGGGCGGCCGCGAGGACCCGGAGTCGGTGAAGGCCTCCCGCGAGCAGGCCCTCTCCTTCGTGGCGGGCCGCAGCGTCGCCGAACTGGTCTCGCTGGGCGAGGAGATCTACGACGAGCTGATGGCCGACCGCATCTGGAAGGGCACCCAGGCCCTCGCCCAGATGCACCTCGACGCGGGTCAGCGCGTCTGGCTCGTCACCGCGACCCCGGTGGAGCTCGCCCAGATCATCGCGCGCCGCCTGGGCCTGACCGGCGCCCTGGGCACGGTCTCCGAGTCGACGAACGGCGTCTACACCGGCCGCCTGGTCGGCGACCTCCTGCACGGCAAGGCCAAGGCGCAGGCGGTCCGTTCGCTGGCCGCCAAGGAAGGCCTCGACCTGCGCCGCTGCACCGCCTACTCGGACTCGTCCAACGACGTCCCGATGCTGTCGGTCGTGGGCACCGCCGTGGCCGTGAACCCGGACTCGCAGCTGCGCGAGGTCTCCCGCCGCAAGGGCTGGGAGATCCGCGACTTCCGCACCGGCCGCAAGGCGGCGAAGATCGGCGTCCCGTCGGTGCTGGGCGCGGGCGCGCTGGCCGGAGCCGTGGCGGCCACGATGGCCTACCGCCGCCGGGTGAAGTAGCGGGTCAGACGATCCCCAGCTCCCGCCACGCCTGCTCGCCCGCGGGAGCGAGGACGACGGCACGACCGGACCCGATCCGCCGCACCCAGCCGCGTTCGAAGAACACCCGGCACAGATGGGCTCCAGCCGCGCCGGCCAGGTGAGGCACGCGCTCGGTCCAGTCCAGGCAGGCCCGGCTGACCTGGCGCGGCGAGGGCTCGAACCCGAGCTCCTTCAGCCACACCATCCCCGGCTCGGTGACGGCGAGCTCCGCCGTGACCACGCCCAGTCCGACCAGCCCTGACTTCAACGCGATCCCGAGCTGCCCGGCCAGGTGGTCGTAGCAGGTCCGGCCGCGCGCCATCGCCTCCGAGGCAGAGGCCGCCCGCAGCGAACGAGGCCGCGCGCCGGGCCCGGCGAACGCGACCATGCTCTCCAGCAGCTCCGCGACGTGCGGCCCGGCCAGAGCCACGTACCGGTGCCGCCCCTGCCGGTGCTCGACCAGCAGCCCGCCCTCGACCAGCCTGGTCAGGTGCTCGCTGGCGGTGGAGGCGGCCACCCCGGCGTGAACGGCCAGCTCTCGGGCCGTCCAGGCCCGTCCGTCCAGCAGGGCCCCGCAGAACGCCGCCCGCGTCCGGTCCGCGAGCAACCCGGCCACCTGCGCAAGTCCCTCCATGAACCCATTCTGCGGCCGGAACACTTCGGCCCGCGCCGAACCGTCCCGGCTCTAGCGTCGGCACCATGACCGAAGAGCTGCTGAGCCTCCCCGTGCCAAGCGTCCCCGGCGGCGACCGGGGCGTGGCGTGGCTGCGCGCCACCGTCGTCCGTTTCAGCAACGGCCCGGACCACGCCCGCAGGCGTGCGCTCACGACCAAGCTCCTCGACGACGTCACCGCGACCACGCTCGACGAGCTGGCCACCGCGCTGGGCCTGCCCGGCTCGCTGGACGACATCGCCGGAATCGCCCCCAGCTACCAGCCGCACGAGCCGATCACCGCGGCAGCCGACGCGGCCGTGGAACGCCTGGCCGGCACCCACGACGAGGAGTCGGCAGCGCGAATCGGCCTGCTCGTCCAGGCCTGGGCGGCCACGAACGCCCTGGCCGAGCACCTGCGCACCGGCAACCAGGCCCCGCCGGTCCCGATCACCCGCAGGGCCGCGGAGACCGGCACCATCGAGGTGAGTCTCGACGCCCACCCGTTCGGCCACGGCCCGCACGCCTGCCCCGGCCGGCACCTGGCCACCCGGATCGCCAAGAACATGGCGTTCAGGGCCCTGCACCACCAGGACGAGCCGCTGATCCTCCCCAACGCCTGGGACCACGCCTCGGCCGTGGCTCTGCACGCGGCGGGCTTCACGGCGATCGGCACGACGAGCCTCGGTGTCGCGGCGGCGCACGGCATCCCGGACGGCATGGGCCTGGCCGGCGAGCAGGCGACGGCACTGGCGAGGCTGCTCGCCACGTTGCCCTGCCCGGTCACCGCGGACCTGGAGTCGGGTTTCGGCAGGACACCGGCGGAAGTCGCGGAACTCGTGGCGGACCTCGGCGTGGCCGGGGTGAACCTGGAGGACGGCCGCCCGCACGGCCTCGCCACCCCGCAGGAGCAGGCAGAACTCATCGCGGCCGTGAAGGAACGCGCGCCCGGCGTCTTCCTCAACGCCCGCATCGACACCCACTGGCAGGGCGTGGCCCTGGAGGAGACCGAGGACCGGGCCCGCCGCTACGTCGACGCCGGCGCGGACGGGATCTTCGTGGCGGGCCTGACCGAGCCGCGGGACATCGAGAAGCTCGCGACGCTCGCTCCGTTGAACGTGCTGGCCCAGCAACGCACGCCGAAGGAACTCGGAGACCTCGGCGTGAAGCGGATCAGCACCGGCTCGCTGCTGTTCAGGGCAGCGCTGCGCCACACCGTCGCGACCGCCGAAGCAGTGCGCGACGGCAAGCCCGCCTCACCGTCGTTCAGCTACGACCAGGTCCAGGACCTGATCAGCCGAGGAACACGTTCCGACGCTGGGTGAGCAGCCGGTAGAGGGTCTGCTGGATCGTCTCCCGCACCTGGTCGGTGAGGTTGAAGACGAGCATCGGGTCGTCGGACGCGTTCTCGCCGAACACGTCCGTCTGGATCGGCTCGCCGAACTCGATGTACCACTTCGACGGCAGCGGGA
The DNA here is from genome assembly GCF_033949975.1 of Lentzea sokolovensis. NCBI lineage: Bacteria > Bacillati > Actinomycetota > Actinomycetes > Pseudonocardiales > Pseudonocardiaceae > Lentzea > Lentzea sokolovensis. Next base: position 708,033 of record NZ_JAXAVU010000009.1, on the reverse strand, counting down.
TCGCGCCCAGCGGACCGAGCAGCGGGAAGAACGGCGTCACCGGGAAGTACGGGAAGCCGAACAGCCGCGCGAGAGCCTTGATGTCGCCGATCATCGGGTAGATCTCCTCTGCCCCGACGATCGAGCACGGGATGATCGGCACACCGGTCTTCAGCGCCGCCGACACGAAGCCGCCGCGGCCGAAGCGCTGCAGCTTGTAGCGGTCCTTGAACGGCTTGCCGACGCCCTTGAAGCCCTCCGGCCACACGCCGACGAGCTCACCGGAGGACAGCAGCCGTTCGGCGTCCGCGTTGCAGGCGAGCGTCTGGCCGCCCTTGCGGGCGATCGCGCCGAGCAGCGGCGTGCGGAACACCAGGTCTGCGCCGAGCCCGCGCAGGGACCGGTGCGCCGGGTGCTCGGACGCGATGCCGTACGACGTCATCAGGGCGTCCAGCGGCAACGTCCCGGAGTGGTTCGCGACGATCAGCGCACCGCCGGCCAGCGGGATGTTGTTCATGCCGATGGTCTCGACGCGGAACCACTTCTCGTACAACGGCTTCAGCGGCGGCATCAGCACGTTCTCGGTGAGGTCGCGGTCGAACCCGAACTCGTCGATCTGGTAGTCGCCCGCGATCCGCCTGCGTGCGAACGACAGCAGGTCGGCCAGCCTGCGTTCCCAGTCCGATGTCTCGGACTGCTGCTGCTCGGGCTCGGGAACCACCTCGACGTGGCGCGCTCGGCGCGCGGCGTCGCGTTCCGGGTCGTGCAGCGGGATAACGCGTGCTCCTGCCACTGCGTTCATCTCCTCAAAGCAAAGATCAGCGGAATCTGGCGGCCGCGTCGAGGATTCCCCGCTCCGCGGCTTCGACCGTCTCCGGGTCGATGAGCGGCTTCAGACCTCGGCCGTTCACGTAGTCGTCGAACGCCTGCTGGGTGGTCCACCGCGGCGTGAACCCGAATTCCTTCTTCAGCAGGTTGGTGTCGACCACGCGCCCCCAGTTGAGGAACCTCATCTGGTCCGGCGAGAAGTCGACGAGCCGGGCGCTCCGGAAGAAGCCACCGACCGTGGGCACGGCCATGCTGGGCACCGGCAGGTTCAGCCTGCCCGCCCGCCTGATCGCCTGCGACAGCAGCAGCACGCCGTCGCCGCCCACGTTGAACACACCGGGCAGGTCGTGCATCGTCGCGCGCTCCAGGACCGCCAGTGCGTCCTCGGAGTGCAACAACTGCACACGAGCGTCGTAGCCCAGAACCGTGGGCACGACCGGAAGAGCGAAGTAGCGCGTCAGCACCGTGTCGATGCGCGGGCCGATGAAGTTCGTGAAGCGCAGCGTGGTGACGTTCACATCCGGCCTGCGGCGGCCGAACCCGCGCACGTACCCCTCGACCTCCACCGCGTCCTTGGCGTACCCGGACGACGGCAGGTCCTTGGGGCCCATGTCCTCGGTGAACACCGCCGGGTCGCGGCTGCTGGACCCGTAGACGGCGCTGGTGGACTTCACGACGAGCTTCTGCACCTTGGGCGACTTCTGGCAGGCGGCCAGCAGCTGCATGGTGCCGATGACGTTCATCTCCTTCATCACCGTGCGGCCGGTGGGCCCGGCCGGGTTCGCGGTGACGGAGGCGTGCACGACCGTGTCCACGTTCGCGGTGGAGATGACCTTGCTGATCAGCGGGTTGCGGATGTCGGCCCGCACGAACTCGGCCCTGCCCATGCGGCGCAGCAGATCGCGCGGCGGCGGTTCGGTGTCCACACCGAGCACGCGCTCGATGTCCGGGTTCGCGGCGAAGCGCGCGGCGAGGTGGCCGCCGAGGAAGCGGCTGACTCCGGTGACGAGGACGACCTTGGGCGTCATGCGACTCCAAGCACGAAGGGTGGTGCGATTGGTCGATGCTACAGACCGAATAGAGAACCGCAGGGGGCCGGAACGCCGTCTTGACGCAGGTCACGCAGGCTTTACCGGCTAATCACCCGAACGGCGGCGACCGATCCCGTGTTTCCCGTGGTTCGTCTCAGAGGGTGATATCCGTGCCGGTGCAAGCACCCAGGCGAGTACCCCTGAGCCGTCCTTGGAAACGCAACCGCCGCCGACCTCCGTGAGGAGACCGGCGGCGGCAGAGCGCATGCGGGCTTACTTGCCGCGCTTCCTGCGCTGGACCCTGGTCTTGCGCAGCAGCTTGCGGTGCTTCTTCTTCGACATGCGCTTGCGGCGCTTCTTGATGACCGAGCCCATGCGGGTTCCTTAGCTCTAGACGTTGCTTTGACTGGCGCGCCCCAGCCTTGGCCGTGTCAAGCACGGCGCGCCGGTAAGCACGATCGGCCTACCAGTCTACCCGGCGAGGTTCACCAGCTTTCAGCCAGCGTCGAAGTACGCGTTCTCCAGGTAGGCGTGGACCGCCTTCTCGGGCACCCGGAACGACTTGCCGACCCGAACAGCGGGCAGCTCACCGGAGTGCACCAGGCGGTACACGGTCATCTTGGAGACCCGCATCATCGAGGCCACTTCGGCCACGGTCAGGAACTGAACCTGAGCGAGACCTGTTCGTTCGTTCTCCTTCGCAGGCATACATCACCGCATCCTTCGACACGTGTCGTGCCGTCGGTCTTCCCCACCAACGGTTCGACACGCACGTGCTGCCTCTGAGAGTAGCGGGACTGGTGTGACTCCTGCGACGTCCAAAGTGGGGACGACCCCTCACTTGGCTCAGTCCTCGTGCTGACGGCCCAGCTCGACCGAACGGTCACGGGCGCTCTCGATGGCCGCGAGCAGGGCCGCACGGACGCCGTGCTTCTCCAGCTCGCGGATGGCCATGATCGTCGTGCCCGCGGGCGACGTGACGGCCTCACGCAGGATCACGGGGTGCGAGGAGCCCTCGTTCAGCATCGTCGCGGCACCCACGGCCGACTGGATGATCAGCGTCGAGGCCAGGTCGCGCGGGATGCCGAGCAGGATGCCCGCGTCGATCATCGCCTCGACCAGGAAGAAGAAGTAGGCGGGCCCGGAGCCGGACAGCGCCGTCACCGCGTCCTGCTGCGACTCCGGCACCACCGCGACCTTGCCCACGGTCGACAGCATCTCCTCGACGACCTTGAGGTGCTCGGCCGTCGCGTTGGAACCGCCGGAGACGGCGCTCATGGCCTCACCGACGACCATGGGGGTGTTCGGCATGACCCGCACGACCGGGGTGCCCTCGGGCAGCCTGCGCTCGTACAGGGCCGTCGGCAGCCCCGCGCACAGGGAGACGATCAACGTGCCGGGACGCAGCACCGGCGCGAGTTCCACCAGCAGCGGTTCGATGTCCTGCGGCTTGACCGCCACGATCAGCACGTCGGCCTGAGCCGCCGCGCCCGCGACCGTGACGGCCTCGAACCCGTACTGCTCGGTCAAGGCACGAGCCCGTGACTCGTGCTTCTCCGTGAACATCAGATCCGTGGCGGCGCGGCCGCCCTGCAAGAGCCCGGACAGCAGCGCCTCACCGATCTTGCCCGCGCCGAGCACCGCGATCTTCGTCATCGGTCAAGTCTCACACAGCGGGCGTCAACGCCAGCTGCCGTGCCTGACACACCAACCGGCCGGCGGAATCGATCACCGTGGCGTCCTCGTCGAACCACTGACCGTGCACCGCCTGGCAGGTGACGTGGATGCGCAGCCAGCCCGGCGCCGGCCGGGCCCGCAGCAGCGCCGTCAGCTGCACCGTCGGTGACCAGCCGAAACGCCCGAGGTTGAACGTCACGGGCATCGACAGGTCACCCGCGAGCAACGCGAAGTACGGGTCGGGCTGCTCGTCGGTGGGCCGCGCCCACAGCTTCAGCGTGAGCGGACCGTCCGTGCGCCGGTCGAGGAACGTCGCCGACTCGCGGTCCACCCGAAGGTCGCACAACGCGCCCACCCGGTAGACCCCGCCGGTCGGGAACGTGGCCATCTCCACCGAACCGGGCGGTGGCGCCGCGGGCATGGTGGGCAGGTTCACGTAGTCGGCCCGGTGCTCGGGGATCCGCCCCGTGGTGACCGACGCCTCAACGCACACCTGACCGCGTTGCTCCAGCGTCACCGCGATGACCGTCGCCGTCCGCCCGGCCTTGCGCACGTCGGTGCGGACCAGCACGGGCCCGACCTCCGGCGCACGCAGGAACTGCGCGGACACGGCCAGCGGATCACCGTCAGCGACGTGAGCAGCCGCACGGGTCATCACCGCGAGAAGAAAACCGCCGTGGGGCTTCGGGCCCACGGTCCACTCGGCGGGCAGGGACGCGGTGAAGGTTCCGTCACCGAGCGACCGCACCGCGCTGGACTTCGAGAAGGTCATGAGCGGCTGGCCAGCGACCGCAGGAAAAAGGTCACGTTGGCAGGCCGTTCCGCAAGTCGCCGCATGAGATATCCGTACCACTGCTCGCCGTAGGGAACATAAACACGAGTGCCGAGACGCTTCTGCTCCTCGGTCCGGATGCCGTAGAGCATCTGGTGCTCGAAGTCAGTTTTGTCATACCAGCGCGCTCGTTCGCCAATGATCTCGATCAAGCGCGGGTCATGCGTCGCGAACATCGGATACCCCTCTCCGGCGAGGAGAACGTTCAGGCACCGCACGTAGTTCAGATCAACCTCGGATGGATCCTGAATCGCAACCTCGGGCGGCTCCGCGTAGGCCCCCTTGACCAGCCTGACCCTGCTTCCGGCCCCGGAGAGCGCCTTGCAGTCGTCCAACGTCCGATGCAGGTACGACTGCAACACCGCACCGACCCAAGGCCACGTACGACGCAACTCCTGCAGGACCCGCAACGTCGAGTCGGTGGTCGTGTGATCTTCCATGTCGAGCGTGACGGTCGTCCCGCACTGCTCGGCGGCGGCACAGATCCGGGAGGCATTCGTCAGGGCGAGCGACTCGTCGAGCGCCTGCCCGACCGCGGTCAACTTCACGCTGACCTCGGCATTCACCGCCAGCCCCGCAGCGTGCAACGCGTCGAGCAACTCGAGGTACGCCTGCACGGTCCGCTCGGCCTGGGACTCGTCCTTCGTGTCTTCTCCGAGGTAGTCCAGCGTCACCGGCAGCCCAAGACCGCGCACGACCTCGACCGCGTCCTCCGTGGTCTCGCCCGCGACGAACCGCTTCACGACATCGCGGCTGATCGGCGCGTTGGCGACCAGATGACGAACCGCGTCGTTGCGAGACGCGGCCATGATCAACGCTCGCAGCGGGTTCACACCGGAAACCCTAACTCGCCACTCAGTTGACCGGTGGCGGGACGCGCGGCTCGCAGCCCAGAGACGCCCAAGGGACCACCCTCGCAAGGCGACGGCCCGCACGGCAGGCAACCACCCCGCTGGAACGCAACGCACCACCGCAACCCGCCCCGCGCGGTGCCAACCGGCAGCCATCAACGCAAGGCGACCACGTACGAAGCCTGGCGTGGCGATGCGAAGCGAGCCGTCCGAACCTCTGCCGCCTGGGATGCGGCGCACCCAGCTAGAGGCTCAAGGTCAAGCCCCAATCGCAACCCCGCACTTCGTCACGACCTGCGCGAGCACCCTCGCAAGGCGACCGAACGTCAGGAACGCGACCAACCCCGCTGGAACAGGAACGAACGCACGCAAGTAGCCCGCAAGCCGACCCGCCCGGTCGAGCCCTCAGCGAGAAACCCCAGGCCGAGCCTTCCCAGCCCCACCCTCAGCGGCCCAGTCCAAATGCAGCCGGGCGAACAACAACGCCTCAGCCAACATCTCCCGCCGCCCGGCAGGAGTCCCGGCCCGACGCGTGTTGACCTCCAGCACGACCTGCCCGTCGAACCCGCTCCGAGCCAGCATCTCGCAAAGCTCCGCACAGGGCTGAGTCCCGCGCCCGGGCACCATGTGCTCGTCCTTGGGCGCCCCGGACCCGTCAGCCAGGTGGATGTGCCGCAGCCCGTCCCCCATCCGCTTCGCCAGCTCCAACGCATCCATGTGCGCAGCGGCCGAGTGCGACAGATCCAGGGTGTAGTTGGCATGCCCGACGTCGGTCGGGTCCACAGAAGGCTTGAACGCGTTCATCTCCACCGACCGCCCCCGCCCCAAAGGCCGGCGCACCGGGAACATGTTCTCGACCGCGATGGCGATCCCGCTCTCGTCCTCCAAAGACGACACCAGCTCCGCGAACCCGTCCGCGTACTTGCGCTGCCACCGGAACGGCGGGTGCAGCACGACGGTCGACGCCCCGAGGTCGGCAGCAGCCCGCACCGACCGGCGCAACCGCTCGGCCGGGTCCGGCGACCACACCCGCTGCGAGATCAGCAGGCAGGGCGCGTGCACGGCGAGGACCGGCATGCCCGTCCGGGCCGACAGGCGGTCGACCGCGCGGATGTCCTGCGACACCGGGTCGGCCCACACCATCAGCTCAACGCCGTCGTAGCCCAGTTCGGACGCGATCTCGAACGCCGCTCCGGCGGGCTGCGGGTAGACCGACGCCGTGGAAAGCCCGACCGGGATGCGGGCGGTCAATTCTTCACCAGCAGCATCGCCGCTGGTGAGACGGTCACGATGAGGCCCACGAGCACGGCCAGGACGGTGGTCTGCAGATCGTCCGCTCTGCGGATCTTTCGAACCAGCAACACCAGACCCACGGTAACGGCAAGCGCCACCACGAGTGCGGCGGCCGGTACCGAGCGCCACAGGTAGTTGAACGCGAGCCACAGCCCGGCGCCGCCGAGCACGCCGACGGCGAGCTGGCCGATCATGATGAGCCATTCCTTGCCGGCCGAGCGCGGTTCGGCTTCCGCGTCCTCCTCGACATCGGCCGCGTCGTCGAGGCCGGCGGGACCCTCGTCCTCGTCGTCCTCCTCGTCGGCGTCCGCGAGGTAGTCGTCCTCGGCGCGGTAGGCGGCGTACTCCTGCGAGTCGTCGTCCACGTACGGGGCGGGGTGCGCCGCGGTCGCCTCCATCGGCGGCATGGACAGATCGGTCTTGGCCTGCGCGTCGTCGTCGCTGAACCAGGCGTCGGGCACGTTGCCCGGCAACGGCTCCGGCAGCTTCGGCGGGGCGGGCGGCACGATCAGCACGGACTCGGTCTCGAGCGCGGCGATCTTGTCCACCGGCGCCTTCGCCGGGATGCGCGGAAGCTGCTCGGTCATCGCCTCGCGCGGCGGACCCGGCACCGGCATCTGCACCGACGGCGGCACCGGCTTCGGCGGCCGGGCGATGTTCGTGCGCGACGGCGCGGCGGCCGACTGGTCGAGCCGTGCCTCCAGGCGGCCGGGCACGTCCGGGCGCGGCATGTCCGAGCGGGACGGCTGGTCGCGGACCTGCGGCACCTGCCGGGTCTGCTCGGCGGCCGCGGGAGGCGGCGGCACCGGCGCGGCGGGCTTGGGCACGGGAGGCGCCGGCTTCGGCGGCTGCGGAACCGGTCTGCGGACCTGCGGCGGCTGGGCCTGCGGCAACGGCATCTGCTGCGACTGCTGTGGCGGCTTCGGCGGCGCGACCTGCTGTTTCGGCTGGTACGCGGTGCGCTCGGCCGGCGGTTCCGGGGCGGCGCGACGACCGGGCTGCGGTGCGGCGGTGTCGTCGCGAATCGCCATCAGGCGGCCGCTGTCGGACAGCACCCGCTCGATGATCGTCTGGGGCGCGGTCTCCGGCTGCTGGACGTCTTCCTCGTCGTCAGCGCGGCGGCGTCGCCGACGTGGCGCACTCTCTGCGCTGCCCCCGTACTGGGCGAGCAGCTCAGCGACAGTGCGCTGCGTCTGGTCCGATCCGCTCTCTCGACTCATCAACTCCACCGTGCCCCGGTCTGGCCAGTCCGTCCAGTATCGCTCTGGTCCGTCCCATCAGTGTGATCCAGCCGCCGGAGGATGACACCCTCCCGGAGTGCCCAGGGGCAAATCTCCAGCTGCGTGAGTGACAGGGCTCGCATTGTTGCCTCCGCGACCAACGCTCCCGCGACGAGCTGGTGTGCGCGTGAAGTGCTCACGCCTTCCAGCTCCGCGAGGTCGTTGGCCGACATCCGGGAAATGAACGCGATCAGCTGCCGCAGGCCGGCGTCGGTGAGAACCCGACGCGCCCTGGGCCCGGCAGACGATGGCGCGGCCCCGGTGAGCCGCGCCAGCGTTCGGAAAGTTTTTGAGGTCGCAACCACTCGATCGGGTTCACCCGCGCGCTTCAGCTTCCGCGCCACGGGCGCGAGCTGCTCGGCGAGCCAGTCGGTGGTCTCGCGGACCTCCGAACGCCGGGGCGGATCCTTCTTGAACCGGGTCCTGGTGAGCCTTCCCGCGCCGAGAGGCACGGAGAAGGCCAGGTCCGGGTTCTCGTCACGCCCGATGGCGAGCTCCAGCGAGCCGCCGCCGATGTCGAGACTGAGCAACCTGCCCGCGGACCAGCCGTACCAGCGACGAACCGCGAGGAAGGTGTAGCGGGCCTCGTCCTCGCCGGACAAGACCTTCAGCTCGACCCCGGTCTCGGTGCGCACCCGGTCGAGCACCTCGGCCGAGTTGCCCGCCTCGCGCACCGCCGAGGTCGCGAACGCCATCATGTCGTCGCAGCCGGACTTCTTGGCCGACGCCTTGGCGGCGGCCACGGCACGAACGAGCTGGTCAGCGCCCGTTTTGGAGAGCTGACCCCGGTCGTCGAGCTGCTCGGCGAGACGAAGGATCGTCTTCTCGGACGTCATCGGGATTGGGTGGGCACCACGATGCGCGTCCACCACCAGTAGGTGGACGGTGTTGGACCCCACGTCGAGAACGCCCAGGCGCACGCCGGAAACGGTACCTGGTCGTGTCCGTCAGGACTCGAACTTGTAACCCAGACCCCTGACCGTAACGAGATGCCGCGGTGCCGAGGGGTCGGGTTCGATCTTCGAACGGAGCCGCTTCACGTGCACGTCCAGCGTTTTCGTGTCGCCCACGTAGTCCGCTCCCCACACGCGGTCGATCAGCTGGCCCCTGGTCAGGACGCGGCCGACGTTGCGCAGCAGGTACTCGAGGAGGTCGAACTCCTTGAGCGGCAGGCTGATGTCCTGACCGGCGACGGTGACGACGTGGCGTTCCACGTCCATCCGCACCGGGCCCGCTTCCAGGATCTGCGGCAGCAGGTCCTCGGACTCGCCGCCACGGCGCAGCACCGCGCGGATGCGGGCGATGAGCTCCCGCGCCGAGTACGGCTTGGTGACGTAGTCGTCAGCGCCGAGTTCGAGACCCACGACCTTGTCGATCTCGCTGTCGCGGGCCGTCACCATGATCACGGGGACGGCGGAGCGCTGGCGGAGCTGCTTGCACACGTCCGTGCCGCTCATGCCGGGCAGCATCAGGTCGAGCAGCACGATGTCGGCGCCGTTGCGGTCGAACTCCTCGAGCGCCTCCTGGCCGGTGGCCGCGAGCGCCGCGGTGAACCCTTCCTTGCGCAGCAGGAAGGCGAGCGGATCGGCGAAGGACTCCTCGTCCTCCACGATGAGCACTCTGGTCACAGCTCTCCTCCTGGATCACCCGCGCCGGAAGGCACGAGAGTCGGATTCGGTTCGGTCGCCGCGGCGGGAATCCGCAGCGTGAAGGTGGACCCCGTTCCTGGCAGGCTCCACAGCTTCACCTCACCGCCGTGGTTGGCGGCGACGTGCTTGACGATCGCGAGCCCGAGCCCGGTGCCCCCGGTCGCGCGCGATCGGGCCTTGTCGACGCGGTAGAACCGCTCGAAGACGCGGATCTGCTGGTCCTCGGCGATGCCGATGCCGCGGTCGGTCACCGCGATCTCGACGTGCCCGTCCACCAGCCGCCGGCTCACGCTCACCGGACTGCCGGGCGGCGAGTACGCGACGGCGTTGTCCAGCAGGTTCGTCAGCGCCGTGACCAGCAACGACCGGTCGCCCGGCACGACGAACCCGCTCGGTTCGTCGACGTTGATCGAGATGTTGACTGACTCGGCGGCGAGCTTGGAGCGCGACAGCGCCTCGTTGATCACGACGTCGATCTCGGTGTCGGACAGCTCCGGCAGCTTCTCCGCGCCCTGCAGGCGGGACAGCGCGATCAGCTCGGTGACGAGCATGCCGAGGCGGGTGGCCTCCTGCATGATCTTCGCGCTGAACCGGCGGACCTCCTCCTGGTCGTCGCTCGCGTCCAGCACGGCCTCCGCCAGCAGCGCGAGGGCGCCGACCGGCGTCTTGAGCTCGTGGCTGACGTTCGCCACGAAGTCGCGCCGGGTCTTCTCCAGCCGCACCGACTCCGACTCGTCCGTGGCGTCCACGACCGTGAAGTCCTCGATGAGCAGGCGGACCTCGGCGTGCACGGCCTCCGGCTGACGCCCGGTCCGATAGCCCTCCAACGGCGAGAGGTCGACGTACACGACCTCGTTGCTGTTGCGGACACCCTCCGCGGCCTTGCGGGCCCGGTCGTCCACGCGGTTGTTGCGGACGATCCCGAGCTCTTCGGCACGGGGGTTGTGCAGCACGACGTCACCGAAGTGGTTCAGCACCACGATGCCGTCGTGCGAGTCGTGCACGATCTGCTGGATGAGGTCGGCGACCGTGAGGCCTTCCGGCTTCCGGGGGTGCCGTGGAGCGGTGGACCGGCCGATGAAGAAAGCGGCGATCACGCCGATGAGCGCGAGGCCGATCGACACAGCGAGGTAACCCGTTGTGGTCACGAGGCGAATGGTAAGCAGCTCAGAGGTGTCTTGGCCTAGTGCGGAAGCGTGAACCGTGACGCCCGCGACACCTCAATGGACGGTTGTTTCGTCCCTGGTCAGGCGCCGTTCACCCAACCGTGATGGAAGGGCTTGGAACAGCGCTCGACCAAGTTGCGAGTTCGCGTCGGTCGTCCGGTCACCCGCGCACGTCGAAATTCGGCGGAGCCCAATTTCGGCGTGCGCGAGTCGGCCGGACGACCGACTTCAAGGCGAACTCGCCGCCGCGCCGGAGGCGCGGCAGAAATCACCGACCCTGGTTCGCCACCGCCGCGATGGCGTCCTTGGCGGCGTCCGGGTCGAGGTACTGGCCGCCCGGCTTGATCGGCTTCAGGTCCTCGTCGAGGTCGTAGCGCAGCGGGATGCCGGTCGGGATGTTCAGCCCGGCGATGGCCTCGTCCGAGATGCCGTCGAGGTGCTTCACGAGGGCGCGCAGCGAGTTGCCGTGCGCGGCCACGAGGACCGTCTTGCCGGTGCGCAGGTCCGGGACGATCGAGGACTCCCAGTACGGGATCATCCGCTTCACGACGTCGAGCAGGCACTCGGTCAGCGGCAGGTCGGGGCCGAGGTCCGCGTAGCGCGGGTCGGTGTCCTGGCTGTACTCGCTGCCGGGCTCGATGGGCGGCGGCGGGGTGTCGTAGGAGCGGCGCCAGAGCATGAACTGCTCCTCGCCGAACTCCTCGAGCGTCTGCTTCTTGTTCTTGCCCTGCAAAGCGCCGTAGTGGCGTTCGTTGAGACGCCAGTCGCGCTTGACCGGGATCCAGTGCCGGTCGGCGGCGTCGAGGGCCAGGTTCGCGGTCATGATCGCCCGGCGCATCAGCGACGTGTGCAGGATCTCCGGCAGGACGCCCGCGTCGCGCAGCAACTGGCCGCCGCGACGGGCCTCCTTCTCACCCTTCTCCGACAGGGGAACGTCCACCCAGCCGGTGAAGAGGTTCTCCGCGTTCCACGTGCTCTCGCCGTGGCGGAGCAGGATCAAAGTTCCGACAGACATGGCGACCAGCCTGCCATGCCGACCCTCCCGCCGTACCCCGGCAGGGCTCCGTGATCCACGCCATGAGATCCGCCGGCACCGATGAGTTCGCGGTCCTCACCGGGTCTGCACCGGTATGAGCGATTCGGATGCCGATCCCGGCAAGGTCGTGGTCAACAGGGCGATGTCCCTGGACGGCTTCATCGCAGGCCCCGGCCACGCGATGGACTGGGTCTTCGAGCACTTCAAGGACAACCCGTTCCCCGAGGTCGAGCAGGCCACCGGCGCCATGCTCGTCGGCAGGGGCACCCACGAGGTCGCCAGGAAGATGCGCCACGAGGACACCACCTACGACGGCGGACCGCAGTTCGTCCTGACGCACCGGCCGCCGGACGAGCCTGAGCACGGCGTCACGTTCCTCACGTGCGGCCTCGCGGAGGCCGTCGCCACGGCGCGCGCGGCGGCGGGCGGGAAGGACCTGGAGATCCTCGGTGCCGACCTGGCCAGCCAGTGCCTGCGGGAAGGGCTCGTCGACGAGGTCCTGGTGTACGTCCTGCCGGTGCTGCTCGGCGACGGCGTGCGGTTCTCGACCCCGGATCTCGGGCGGATCGACCTGGAACCGTTCGCCAGCACGCAGTCGGGTTCGGTGACGATGCTCCGCTTCCGCGTGCGGAAGCCAGTGGCCCAGCACTGACGGCGAACGCCCTGGCGACGATCGTCGCCAGGGCGTTCAAGTTCCTCAGATCAGGCCTGTTCGCGGGCCCTGAGGTCCTTCCGGAGGATCTTGCCGGCGGCCGACTTCGGGATCGCCTCGATGAACTCGACCACGCGCACCTTCTTGTGCGGCGCGACGTGCGCGGCCACGAACGCCATCACGGCGTCGCCCTCGATCGACGATCCGTCCTGGCGCACCACGAACGCCTTCGGGATCTCCTCGCCGTCCGCGTCGCGCACGCCGATGACCGCCGCGTCGGCGATCTCCTCGTGCGTGAGCAGCACGGCCTCGAGCTCGGCCGGCGGGACCTGGTAGCCCTTGTACTTGATCAGTTCCTTGACGCGGTCGACGATCGAGACGATGCCGTCGGCGTCGATCACGGCCACGTCGCCGGTGTGCAGCCAGCCGTCGTCGTCGATGGTGGCGGCGGTGGCCTCGGCGTTGTTCAGGTAGCCCTTCATGATGTTCGGGCCCTTGCACCACAGCTCACCGCGCTCGCCGGCACCCACGTCCTCGCCGGTGGCCGGGTCGACCAGGCGGCACTCGAGGTTCGGGATGATCACGCCGACGGTGCCGACCGAGATGTCGTCGCGGCCGTCCGGGATGGCGTGGCTGACCGGCGACATCTCCGTCATGCCGTAGCCCTGCACGACGCGGCAGCCGATGCGCTTGCGCACCGCGGCGGCGAGGTCCTCGTCCAGCGGGGCCGCGCCGGAGAACAGCGTGCGCAACGGTGACAGGTCGTAGTTGTCGACGATCGGGTGCTTCGCCAGGGCGACGGCGACCGGCGGTGCGATGTAGACGCGGTCGGTCTTGTGCTCGGCGATGACGCGCAGGAACTCCGGCAGTTCGAACTTCGGCAGCGTCACGACGACACCGCCGATGTACAGGCCGTTGTTCATCAGGACCTGCATGCCGTAGATGTGGAAGAACGGCAGCACGGCGAGGATTCGGGTGTGCGCGCCGACGTCCGACAGGATCGGGCCGCACTGCACGAGGTTCGCGACGAGGTTGCGGTGCGTGAGCATCACGCCCTTGGGCAACGCGGTCGTGCCGGAGGAGTACGGCAGCACCGCGAGGTCCTCGGACGGGTTGATCTCCACCTCGGGCACCGGGTGGTCGTTCGCGAGCAGCTCCGGCAACGACGGGTAGCCCTCGGCGCCGTCGAGCACGACCACGTCGGTCACGCCGGCCTTCGCGGCGCCGGGGGCGGCGTTGGGCAGCAGCACCGAGACGGTGAACAGCATCTTCGCGCCCGCGTCGTGCAGCTGGTGCGCGACCTCGTCAGGCGTGTAGAGCGCGTTGATCGTGGTGGCCGTGGCGCCCGCACGCAGGATGCCGTGGAACACGACGGCGTAGTAGGGCGTGTTCGGGCTGAGGATGCCGACGACATCACCCTTCCCAATACCTCGCGCGGCCAGTGCGGCGGCCATCCGGTCGATCGCCCCGGCGAGCTGGCCGTAGGTCATGGACGCGCCGGACATGCCGTCGATCAGCGCAACCCGGTCCGCCCGGTCGGCTATGTCGCCGAACAACAGCTGGTGCAGCGACACATCAGGGATCTCGACATCGGGGTACGGACTGCGAAAGACCATGCGGCGACCTCATTCACTCGCTGTACAGCGCTGTACACCCAGCCTGTGGGGTCATCGTGATCCAGCCCACTGAGCAGGTCAAGGACTGCTCGATCGCTACAGATACGTTACTTAGCACGTCTAAATACACTCGAATGGAGTAATACAAGCACTTGTGATCGCAAGGATGTATCTGAGAAGTTGATACCGCCTCCGCGAGTCGGCTCCCACGCTTACTCGACGAGCGCGAGGCACCGAGCGCGATTCGTCATCCCCCGTCGAATCGCGTGGCCCGCTTGGGATCCGCAGGCTCCCCCCGTCCACGGATCCACAGCAGCGGGGACCTTTGACGCGGGACGGCTCGATGCGACTCCCCCTCTCTCCCGAGCCGTTCCGCGCATCATCAAAGGCACGCTCTCAGTAGAACTTGATCACCCTGCTTCGTTCATTCGGGTGACACGCCTGCGCTTGCGCAGCAGATAGACCACCAGCGCGGCGGGCACTCCCAGTGCCACCAGGAACGGCAGCATCGCGCCGACGCCGATGAGGATCACGCCCACCACCGCGACCAGCGCGTCCCAGCCGCCCGCCAGAGCGCCGAAGAACCCGACCTTCTCGGGCTCGGGCGCCGCGATCGGGACCGTCGCGACCCGGACGGTCAGCGTCGCCATGGAGACCTGGCCCTTCAACGACGCGCTGCGCCGCTGCATCGACTCCAGGTCGGCCTGCCGCTTGGTCAGTTCCTGCTCGACCTGCGCGACCTCGGAGGTCGACCCGGCACGCTCGAACAGCACGCGCAGGCGCTCGACGCTGGCCTTCTGCGTCGCGATCCGCGCCTCGACGTCCACCAGCTGATCGGTGACGTCCTCGCTGCGCACCTCGCTGCGGGTGACCTCGCCCACACTCGTGAGGTCGCGGACGACCTTGTCCAGCTCGGCAGACGGCACCCGCACGGTCACGGACCCGGAGCTCTTGGTCGAGTTCTCCTCGCCCGCGAACCCGCCGACGGCCGCCGCCCGGTCCTTGATCTGGCCGATCGCCTTCAGCACGTCGTCACTGCGCAGGTCGACGTTCGCCGTGCGCACCAGCTGACGTTCCTGCTGCTGCACCGGCTGCACGCCCTGCCCGGCGTTGTTCTCCTGCTGCGGCGCCTTGTTCTGCGCCGCCTGCGGTGGCGCGGCGGCGTCCTTCGCCGACGTCCCACCACTCATGTTGCTGCTGCCGCACCCCGTCGTGACAAGGGCCAGCAACGCGACTCCCACCCACACCCCTGGTCTGCGCATGCTCATCGGACGGGCTGGAGCGCACCGGGGGTTGCCGGGGAAGCCGAAACGAGTTGCCCGCTAGTCCGAAACGAGATGTTGGAAGGCCTGCAGGTTCGCCAGCGACTCGCCGCGCGACACCCGCCAGGCCCACTCCCGCCGGATCGCGTCGGCGAACCCGATCTCCAGCAACGGGTTGAAGTCGCCGTCCGCCGCCTCCAGCACCTGCCCGAGCACTCGGTCCAGCTCGTCGGGCGTCACGGCGTGCTTGCCGACCCGTCCGACCAGGTAGATGTCACCCTCGGCGTCGATCGTGTAGTGCACGCCGTACAGCCGTGCGTTGCGCCTCAGCAGGAACCGGTACACGTCCTCGAACGACTGGTCCGGCCGCCGGCACACGAAAGCCTCGACCACGAGCGCGTGCTTCGTCTCGACCAGCCACAGGTTGGTCTGGAGCTTCTTGGTGCCCGGCAGCGTCACGAAGAACTTGCCGGGCTCGCTCCGGTCGTACTTCAGCTCACGCTCGTCCAGAAAAGCCTTGATGACGCCATCGATGCTCAAGCGAAAACCTCCCGGCGGAACACTTCTCCCGCCTCTTGATACCCCGCCAGCAGGGCGTCAGTCGTGCGGTCCCACGAGAAGCGTCGCGCATGCCCCACGGCGTTGCTCGCCAGGTGCTCCCGCTGCGGCAACGCGACCGAGCCGATCGCCCTGGCCCACTCCTCCGGCTCGTGCCCGTGCACGAGCACCCCGGAGATCCCGTCGTTGACGGCCACCGGCAGCCCGCCGACGGCCGCCGCGACCACCGGCGTCCCGCACGCCTGGGCCTCCAGCGCCACCAGCCCGAACGACTCGTTGTAGCTCGGCACCGCGACCAGGTCGGCTGCCCGGTAGACCTCGGCCAGCTCCGGCCCCGGCTGCGGCGGCAGGAACCGCACGACGTCCGTGATCTGCAACTGCGCGGCCAGCTCCTCCAGTGCCTTCGGCCGTTCGGTCCCACTGCCGGACGGCCCGCCGACGATCAGCACCACCAGCCGGGACCGCAGTCCGGGATCGCGCACGAGCATCTCGGCGGCCGCGCGAAGCAGCACGTCAGGAGCCTTCAGCGGCTGGATGCGCCCGACGAACGCCAGCACGACCGCGTCCTGCGGAATGCCGAAGCGCTGCCGGGCCTTGCACTGGTCACCGGGCGTGAAGCGGTCGAGGTCCACTCCGGGCGGCACGACGGCCACCTTGGACGGCTCCGCGTCGTAGAGCTTGATCAGCTCGCCGGCCTCGATGTCGGTGTTCGCCACGAGCCGGTCCGACTCGGCGACGACCTGGTCCTCGCCGATCACCCGCATCTTGGGCTCCGGCGCGTCGCCCTCGGCCAGCGCCAGGTTCTTCACCTTGGCCAGCGTGTGGGCGGTGTGCACGAGCGGCACGCCCCACCGTTCCCGCGCGATCCAGCCGACCTGCCCGGACAGCCAGTAGTGCGAGTGGATCGCGTCGTAGTAGCCGGGCTCGTGCCGGGCCTCGGCGCGCAGGACACCCGCCGAGAACGCGCAGAGCTGACCCGGCAGCTCCTCCTTGCCGAGCCCCTCGAACGGTCCAGCCGCGATGTTGCGGACGCGCACGCCAGGCGCCAGCTCGACCACCGGCGGCAGCTCCGACGACGTGGCGCGCGTGAAGATCTCCACCTCGACACCGCGCTGGGCCATCCGTGTGGCCGTCTGCACGATGTAGACGTTCATCCCGCCCGCATCACCCGTCCCCGGCTGTTCGAGCGGCGAGGTGTGCACTGAGAGCACCGCGACGCGCTTCATCGGGCGACTCGCAGGAGATCGGCGGTGAACCGCGCGGGCCGCTCCAGGAAGGGCGCGTGCGCGGTGTCGGGGTACAGGCTCAACTCGGCTCCGGGGATCAGGGCGGCGGAGTACTCGGCGGCGGCAGGGGCGACCACCTCGTCTTGAGTTCCGTGCACGACCAGGGTCGGCACGTCTACGGCCTTCAGCACGTCGGCGCTGCCCACGTCCCTGCGGAACAGCTCGCCTCGCACCTTATGGCTCACGGAGGTCGCGGAGGCAGTGAGCTTGGCGACGGTCCCACCAGGCAGGAGAGGCGCCATGGCCTCGCAGAACTTCGTCATCACGGCGTCGTCGGTGATCGCGCCGGGCAGCGCGTCCCGCATCACCGGGCCGGTCTCGCCTCCGGGGCGACCGCGGCCGATCTCGGTGATCGCGCTCACGAACACCAGCGCGTTGATGCCCGCGGTCCCGTGCACGCGCAGGTAGTCGGTGATGACGAGCCCGCCGTAGGACCATCCGACAACGGTCGCGGGCCCTGTGTGATCGAGCACGGCCTTCAGGTCCGCGGCCCACTGGGCGGAATCGCGGTAGTCGCCGAAGTCCTCTGACTCGCCGTGTCCTCGCAGGTCAACGGCGTAAGTGTGAAAATCGGGCAGGTCCCAGACGGCGCCCGTCTGCGCCCAGCCGTGGATCAGCACCACCGGTGGCGCGCCGGGCCTGCCTGCCTCACGTACGGCCAGTCGTCCCCCGCCGGCCGCCGCAACGTGTGTCAGATGCACACAAGTACGAACGACCTGGTCGGGGGACGCATTCCCGCCGGTCCTACTTGATGGCGGACTTGCCCTTCCACTGGTCCCACGAGAGCTGCCAGTCGTACCAGTCGAACTGGGCCGGCAGCGTCGTGATCGAGCCGGTCACCTCGACCGGGTCACCGACCAGCGCCGAGTCGTAGTACGCCTTCGCGTCGGCTTCCAGCAGGTTCGCGCAGCCGTGCGAGGTGTTGTTGCTGCCGATGTTCGCCGCGTTGTCGTTGTTCTCGTGGATGAACTCGCCGTGGTTGGAGAACCGGACGGCCCACTTCTTCACGACGTTGGTGTAGCCGTAGCGCGGGTTGTCGAACGAGAACGTGTCGTTCTTCGACATGACGACGAACGTGCCGTTCGGCGTCGTGAGCTCGGGGTCCGCGTCCTTGCCGAACGACGCCGGGTAGTCGGCGACCTGTGCGCCGTCGCGGAACACCTTGAGCCGGTGCGTCGGGTTGTCGATCTTCACGACCTGGTTGCGGCCAACGGTGAAGTCGCTGGTCACGTCGGCCTTGCCGAACGCGCCGCCGCCGTAGTTGACGCCGTAGAGCTTGGCCTCGACCTTGATCGTCGTGTTGGCGGGCCAGTACTTCTCCGGCCGGTAGTGCACTTCCTGGGCGCTGAGCCAGGCCCACGAACCCTGGACGTTCGCCGAGTTGGTGACCTTGAGGGCCTTCTCGACGGTGGCCTTGTCCTCGACCGGCGCCTCGAACTTGACCATGATCGGCGCCGCGACGCCGACGGTCTGGTTGTCGGAGGGCCAGAGCGTCGCGCGGGTCTGCGAACCGGGCGCGACGGTGGTGAACGAGCCCTTGAGCTCGACCGGCTTGCCGTCGGAGCCGACGGCCTTGCCGTTGTAGCTGTACGTCTTGCCGTAGCCCAGGGGCTCGGCCGTCGTCCAGCCGGACTTGTCCTCGGTGAGGGTGCCCTTGACGTCGGCGCCCTCGGGGGACTTCAGTGCGACGGACTCGATCTTGCCGTCCACCACGGTGACCTGGACCGGGGTCGTGACCTGCACGTCCTTGGTTCCGTCGACCGGGGACAGGGTCACCTTCGCGGACGGCAACGAGCTGTCCGCCTTCGGCGATCCTGCCTCGACACTCGAGCAGCCGGTCAGCAGCGTCAGTCCGGCGACCAGCGCGACAAGTGTTCTCTTCACGGTTTCGACCTCCCACCATGGTGGACGTCCAGAACCCCACCGGGGTGTGAGTGATGTCAGTCACACCCTGTTCGGCACCTACGATCGAAGTCGTGAATCGACCTGTCGCAGTTGTGACCGGAGCTAGCGCGGGCATCGGCGAGGCCACCGCGCGCCGGTTGGCCGCCGAGGGCTTCCACGTCGTGCTCGGAGCACGTCGTCTGGACCTTCTCCACGTTATCGCGAAGGAGATCGACGGGACGGCCATCGAGCTGGACGTCACCGACGAAGCCTCCGTCGCCGCCTTCGCGGACCGGGTACCCCAGGCGAACGTCCTCGTGAACAACGCGGGCGGCGCGCGCGGGCTCTCGACCGTCGCCGAGGGCGTCGCGGACGAGTGGCGCTGGATGTGGGAGGCGAACGTCCTGGGCACCCTGCTGGTGACCAAGGCGTTCATCCCGAAGCTGATCGCGTCCGGGGACGGGCACATCGTGTCCGTGACGTCCATCGCCGCGTACGAGGCCTATGACAACGGCTCTGGGTACACGAGCGCCAAGCACGCCCAGTCGGCGCTGCACCGCACGTTGCGCGGCGAGCTGCTCGGTCAGCCGGTGCGGATCACCGAGATCCAGCCGGGCATGGTCGAGACGGACTTCTCGGCGAACCGGTTCGGCGGCGACACCGAGCGCGCGGCCAAGGTCTACCAGGGCATCACGCCGCTGGTCGCGGACGACGTGGCGGACGTGATCGCGTTCGCCGTCACCCGGCCGTCGCACGTGAACCTGGACACCATCGTGCTCAAGCCGCGGGCCCAGGCCTCCGCGACTCGGGCACACCGGGAGTGAGCAGGTCCACGTCCAGCTGACGCAGGACGGGCTCGATGGGGTTCGCGAACCCCGTCGAGCCTGATCCGGCGACGTACAGGCCCACCACGAAGTTGTCGGCGTCGACCAGGACCGCGCCACTGTCTCCGTGGTCGCCGAAGCGTTCGGACGAGTGGACGCGGATCTGGTCGCGCAACGTGCGGACGCCGATCCCGTCGCCGAAGTCGAGTCGCAGCGTCGAGTCCGTCGACTCGATCACGCCGTACGTGAGTTCGGTGGTGCGGCCGCGTTTGCGCACGGTCGAGCCGATCTTCGCCCGGGCGCTGCCCATGATCGCGCCGACGTCGAGCACCTCCGCGCGGAACGGCCGGGCGCCCATCTTCAGTCCCGCCGCGGACACGGCACCGGCGAGCGCCGCGCGGTCCAGCACGGCGATCTGGTCGGCACCGGGCACGCCACCATCCACTCGGGACGGATGCACGAACTCGTCGCCCACCGACCACGAGTCGTCGACACACCCGACGTGGAAAGTGGTGAGCCCCAACACCTTGCGAGACTCGTCACGGGTGAGGACGAACGCGCCGAGCGTGCCCGCGATCACGTACTCGCCGGCACGCTCGACCTCGGGCGGCACGACCCTGAACGACCTGGCCGGGCCGATGCCGATGCCCCCGCGCAGCACCGGATGCCGTTCCACCGCAACGGGTTGTTCGTCTTCGGCGCGCGTGATCCTGGCGCGGTGCAGCACGATCGACTCGGCGACGACGTCCGTCGGCACGCCGCCGACCTCCACCGGGATCTGCTGCGGATGGTCAGGTCCCTTGGCGCACACGTAGACCACGATCGCGGCCTTGCCCGTCGGGCGTCCGCCGGTGACCTTCTCGCCGATGTCGACGCCGATCACTCCGGGCCGCGACAGGAACTCGTCTTCGACCATGCGCTTGACCGGCCTGATGACCTCTCGCGCGTTCTCGTCGAGGTAGCTCATGGCAACCCCCGTTCAACAAGCCCTACCTCAATGAAACACGGGAAGTAGCGGTTCGTCACACGGAGTCACCCGGACGGACTTACAGCTGAACGCCTACGAAGACCGGTTCCGGGTGCAGCTCCACGCCGAACGCGGCCCGCACGCCGTCGCGCACCTCGCGCGCGAGGTCGAGCAGGTCCTCGGTCGAGGCTCCGCCGCGGTTCGTCAGGGCCAGCGTGTGCTTGCCGGACAACGACACCCGGCCGCCGGGGCCCTGGTGACCCTTGCGGAACCCGGCCCGTTCGATCAGCCACGCGGCGGAGAGCTTCTTCTGGCCGTGGCCCGCCGGGTAGCTCGGCACGTCGACGTCGGCGCCGAGGCGTTCGGCGATGCGGATCAGCACGCCGCTGAACGTCGAGTCGTCGATGATCGGGTTGGTGAAGAACGAGCCCGCGCTCCACGTGTCGTGGTCGGCGGCGTCGAGCACCATGCCCTTGCCGCGTCGCAGTTCCAGCACGGCCTTGCGGGCGGCGTCCGCCGGAACGCGATCACCTTGCGCCACGCCGAGAACGCGCGCCAGCTCGCCGTAGCGGATCGGCGCGGACATGCCCCCGGAGGTCAGCGAGAACCTGGTGCGCAGGACGACCGCGTTGTCCGTGCCCTTGAGGACGCTGGTGCGGTAGTCGAGGCCCAGCTTGGCGGCGGGCACCTGGTGCACCTTGCCGCTGCGGCGGTCCAGCAGGTCCACCGACTGCAGCACCTGGGAGATCTCGACGCCGTACGCGCCGACGTTCTGCACGGGCGTGGCGCCGTTGAGGCCCGGGATGCCCGACAGGCACTCGAGGCCGCCGAGGCCCTGCGCGACCGCCTCGGCGACGACCGCGTCCCACTCCTCGCCCGCCTCGACGGTGAACTGGACGATGCCGCCGCCCAGCGGGTCGAGGCGGAAACCCTTGGTGGCGACGTGCACGACCGTGCCGTCGAAGCCGCCGTCGGAGATCACGAGGTTGGAGCCGCCACCGAGCACGAGGACCTTCTCGTCGGCGGCCGCGTCGGCTGTTCGCACGGCTTCGACCAGCTCAGCGGCGGTCGTGGCGTGGACGAACCGCGCGGCCGGGCCACCGAGTCGGAGCGTGGTGCGCTCGGCCAGAGGTACGGACTGCGTGGTGGTCACAGACGTCAACGGTAGCCTCCGCGACATGGCACGCCGCATCGAGCACCACACCACGTCACCCCATTCGGCGGAGAAGGTCTACGGCGCGATGGTCGACGAGACCTATCTGCGCGACCGGCTGGCGTCGATCGGTGGCCCCGGCGCCGCGCTCGTGACGTTCTCCAGCACCGACGAGCAGACGTCGTACCAGCTCAAGCAGGGTGTGCCCGCGGAGCACGTGCCATCGGCGGTCAAGGCCGTGCTCGGTGGCGACCTGGTGATCCAGCGCACGGAGACCTGGGCGGCGGGCGCCGGCACGGTCGAGGTGACGGTCAACGGCGTGCCCAGCAAGCTCGACGGCTCGTTCACGGTCCTGGACAACGGGTCCGGCTCCAAGCTCACCCTCACGGGGGAGGTCAAGGTCAGCATCCCGTTCGTCGGCGGCAAGATCGAGAAGCTGATCGCGGAGCAGGTCGTCGTGCTGCTCGACAAGGAGAGCGAGTTCACCTCTCAATGGCTCGCAAACCGCGGCTAGCGGCCGGCCGGGCCCGCGCGCTCGGCGTTGCGACCCGCGGCACGACCAACCCGAACCGCCTGCGCCGGGTCGACCGGTGGATGACCGGCACGCTCGGCGGCTTCCTGGCCGGCGCGGCCGATCCGCTCGTCGTCGACCTCGGGTACGGGGCGACGCCGATCACCACGGTCGAGATGGCCTCCCGGCTGCGGGTCGTGCGGCCGGACGTGCGCGTGCTCGGACTGGAGATCGACACCGACCGGGTCGAGGCGGGCAAGGCAGTCGCTTCACCGCCCTTCCTGGACTTCCGGCGCGGTGGCTTCGAGCTGGCCGGTGCGCGGCCGGTGTTGTTGCGCGCCTTCAACGTGCTGCGCCAGTACACCGAGGAGCAGGCGTTCGAGGCGTGGGACACGATGCTCGGCCGCATGGCTCCCGGCGGGTTGATCGTCGAGGGCACGTGCGACGAGATCGGGCGCCGGTGCACCTGGGTGACGCTGTCCGCCGACGGGCCGTTGCGGTTCACGCTGGCGTGCAAGCCGTCCGGCATTGACGTGCCTTCTGACCTGGCCGAACGGCTGCCCAAGGCGTTGATCCACAAGAACGTGCCGGGCGAGCGCGTGCACGCGCTGCTGGCCGAGCTGGACGCCTGCTGGGCCACCGCGGCGCCGTTCGCGCCGTTCGGGCCTCGGGCGCGGTGGGTGGAGTCGGCGCGGCTGCTGGCCGAGCGGGGCTGGCCGGTGCTGGACGACCGGCGGCGGTGGCGGCTCGGCGAAATCACGCTCGAATGGGCGGCTGTCGCGCCCTAGGGTGGGCCGGGTGGACTTCGTCGCGCAGATCGAGACCCAGGCTTCGTTGATGCGTTCGGCCGCTGTGAAGGCGGGCCCGGACGCCCCCGTTTCCACGTGTCCTGAGTGGACTGTGCGGAAACTGGTGCGGCACATGGCCGAGGTCCACACGTGGGCGGCGCAGTCCGTCGTCACCGAGCCCGCGGCGGGCCGGCCGGAGTGGCCCAAGGCCCCTCGGGACTGGGACGAGGCGCTCGCGTGGTGGGAGAACGGGACCTCCCTGCTTCTCGAACGGCTGCGCTCCACGCCCCCGAACAGTCCGGCGTGGACTTTCCAGGGCCCCTCGCAGGCGGGGTTCTGGGCACGCAGGCAGGCGCACGAGACGTCGATCCACCGCCTGGACGCGGAACTCGCGACCGGTCACGAGCTGCCGTCGCTGATCTTCGACCCGGAGTTCGCCGCGGACGGCATCGACGAGATGCTCACGATCATGATGCCCCGGCAGCTGGTGCTGGGCCGCGTGATCGAGGCGACCGGCCGGGTCCTCGTGCACGCCGCCGACGCGGGCCGCACGTGGGAGGTCTGGCTCGCGCCCGGTGAGCCGCTGGTCGTGACCGGGGTGCTGGACTCGGCCGTCGACGCCGACGTCACCCTCGCCGGTACGGCCGACGCCGTCTACCGCGCGTTGTGGGGCCGTCCGAGCCACGCGATCGTGACCGGAGACGAGTCGCTGTTGGCGGGGCTGCCCAGGCCGTGAATACTTCTGCGGCGTGTCATCGCCTGAGCGTCGCTATGTGATCACCTTCGGCTGCCCGGACCGCACCGGCATCATCGCGAGGATCTCGTCGTTCCTCGCGGACAACGGCGGCTGGATCGTCGAGGCCGCGTACCACACCGACCCGGAGACGGGCTGGTTCTTCACGCGCCAGGAGGTCCGCGCGGACTCGCTGCCCTTCGGCGTGGACGAGCTGCGCTCCCAGTTCGCCGAGGTGGCCGCGTCGCTGGGCGCGCAGTCGACGTGGACGGTGACCGACACGGGCTCCCGCAAGCGCGTGGTCATCCTGGTGTCGAAGGAAGGCCACTGCCTCTACGACCTGCTGGCCAGGGTCGCGACCGGCGAGCTCGACGTCGAGGTGTCCGCCGTCATCGGCAACCACCCGGAACTCGGCGACATCACGCGCGCGCACGGCATCCCGTTCCACCACGTGCCGTTCCCGTCGAACGACCCCATGGGCAAGCAGGCGGCGTTCGCCGAGCTGCGTCAACTGGTGGAGAAGCACGACCCGCACGCCGTCGTGCTGGCCCGCTTCATGCAGATCCTGCCGCCGGAGATCTGCGCCGCCTGGACCGGCCGCACGATCAACATCCACCACAGCTTCCTGCCGTCGTTCATCGGCGCGCGCCCCTACCACCAGGCCCACCGCCGCGGCGTGAAGCTCGTGGGCGCGACCTGCCACTACGTCACGGCCGACCTGGACGCCGGGCCGATCATCGAGCAGGACGTGATGCGCGTGCACCACGGCGACTCGGTGGCGGACATGGTCCGCAAGGGGCGCGACATCGAGAAGGTCGTGCTGGCGCGCGGGTTGCGGTGGCACCTGGAGGACCGCGTGCTGGTGCACGGAAACCAGACGGTGATCTTCTAGCGGCTGGTGGGGATCACCTGGGGCGTGCGAGGTCCCCACTTCTGTTCCATGTCGCGCCTCAGGTAGAAGGTGCCCGAACGGACCTCCGTGCCGTCGGTGCTGCGGATCGCGTAGGTCGGGTCGTAGGTGTCCCACGGGCCGAGCCAGCAGTCTCGCTCACCGATCTCGACGATCTCGTCCACGACCTGGTCGGTGACGGCCTCGGCCTTCAGCGTGACCTCGAGGCGCAGGTAATAGGCGTCGGGCGCGAGGCCTTGGGAGTACTCGTAGTCCGCGTCGGCGACCTCCTGACGCGCCTCCCAGTGGTCCACGATCTGCTCGCCCAGGCCTTCGAGCTCCCGAGAGGTCTTGCTCTCGGGCACACAACCGGTCAGCAGCAACAACATCAGCACTGAAATCAAACGCACCGCACACCCCCCAGGCCGTGATCATGGCAGGGGTGCGCGGTGCGTGCGAAGCGGTTTGTCAGATCTTGTTGGCTGCCATTCCCACGGCTTCGATCATCCACCCCGCGTCCTCCGCCGACATGACGGCGGGCGGGGTGAAGCAGACGGTCCGGCCGCGGAAGTCCGCGAGCACGCGCGACCTCAGCAACTCGCCGGTGAAGACGTCGGCGGCGTGCTTGTCCGGCAACTCGACGCCGAGCAGGAGCCCTGTGCCGGTCGCATGGGCCTTGCCGGCGACAACGGCCCGCAACCCGTACAGCAGCTCGTCGCCCAGCAGCTTGGCCCGCTCCACGAGCCCCTCGGAAGCCGTGACGCGCAGGCAGGCGTTCACGGCGGCGGAGGCCAGCGGTGACACGGCTTCCGAGCCGCGCAGCAGCGGCACCTCGACCTCGGCCGTGGCGACCACGGCGGCGATCGGGAGCACGCCACCGGACAGGCCCTCGCCGACCAGCATGATGTCCGGCGTCACGCCGTCGAGGTCGACGCCCCACCACACGCCGAGGCGGCCGAGGCCGGAGCGCGTCTCGTCCACGACGAGCAGGGCGCCGGACTCGCGGCACACCTCGGCCACGGCGCTCAGATAGCCGGTCGGCGGGAGTGAGGCGCCGCGGACCGGTTCCACGAGCACGCACGCCGGCGGCCCGGAGGCCAGGGTGGCGCGCAACGAGTCGATGCCGCCGTACGGGACGTCACCGGTGGTCAGCACCCGTGGGCGGCCGTTCGCCTGTGCGAGGGCAACGGCGAACTGGGCGGCCTCGGAGGCCGAGGCGAAGGTGTGGACGTGGTCGAGCCCGTTGGGGGTGACCAGGTCGAGCATCAGGCGGTCCAGCAGGGACGGCCGGCGCACCTGGCCGACCACGGCCTGCACCACGGCCGGGTGGGCGTGGCCGAGAAGAGGGACTCCGTACCCACCGCAGTCGAGGTACTCGACGCGGTGGGGATCTACCACTCGTGCGCCTCGGGCGGCGCATCCTGTCAGCAGTTCGGTGGTCATTGCGGGGAACCTTTCCTGGGCAGCGCGGCCCGCGGCCGCTCGTCTTGCATGGCGAGCGGACCTCGGTTCCCACAAACTCATTCGGATTCCAGGCCACGTTGGTTCGCCCTGGGCATAGGCTTTTTCTCGTGCGGATCGAAATCACCGACCTCGACCAGCTGCGGGCAGCTCCTGACCTGCGCAAAGCCGTCATCATCGGGCTTGACCTCACTCGCGAGGACGTGCGGGTGCCGTTCGACGGGGCACTGCTGCTCGGCTGCACCCTCAGCGAGACCATGCAGCGCCGGGCGGAGGCCGCGGGAGCGTTGGTCTTCCCGGTGATCCCCGACCTGCCGTACGACGTCTACCGGTCGTCGCTGTACACGCCGAAGGAGCTGTTCGCGGGCTTCGACCCGGCCGACCCCAAGTCGTACGCCGACACCCCGGACGCCGAGATCTACCGGCACAGCAAGCAGCAGGGCCACCACCCGGACCCGCTGCACGCGCTGGCCGAACGCCTGCACGACCACTCGATCACCGAGGCCCTCGACGAGACGCTGACGGGCTCGCCGGTCGCGGTCATGGGCGGCCACGCGCTGGCCCGCGGCTCCGACGGCTACCGCAACGCCGTCGCGCTGGGCG
The DNA here is from genome assembly GCF_033949975.1 of Lentzea sokolovensis. NCBI lineage: Bacteria > Bacillati > Actinomycetota > Actinomycetes > Pseudonocardiales > Pseudonocardiaceae > Lentzea > Lentzea sokolovensis. The sequence goes on along the minus strand of NZ_JAXAVU010000009.1, from coordinate 681,224 downwards.
CCTCGCTGGGCAACGCGGGCTTCACGGTGCTGACCGGCGGCGGACCGGGCGCGATGGAGGCGGTGCCGCTGGGCGTGCGGCTCGGCGAGGTCGACCAGGACGTTCTCGACGCCATCGCGCAGGCCCCGACGTTCGGCCACGACGACGAGTCGATCGGCCGGTGGCTCGCGGCGTTCCCCGAGATCCACAGCTTCGACACCCCGCGCACGATCGGCATCCCGACCTGGTTCTACGGCCACGAGCCGCCCAACCCGGCCTGCGAGCTGCACGCGAAGTACTTCGCGAACTCGGTGCGCGAGGAGGGCCTGCTGACCGTCGCGACCGGCGGGATCGTCTACACGCCGGGCAAGGCGGGCACGGTCCAGGAGGTCTTCCAGGACTTCACGCAGAACTACTACGGCAGCGTCGGCCCGGCCGCGCCCATGATCTTCCTGGGCAAGGCCTTCTGGACGGACGAGATCCCGGCCGCGCCGCTGGTGATGAAGCTCGCGGCGGGCCGGGAGGCCGAGCAGTGGATCCTCGTCACCGACGACGTGGACGAGGCGATCGAGCTACTGCAGAAGTACCAGTCCTAGCCCTGTGACGGCCTCGCGCCCTCCAGCAGGGCGCGAGGCGATCAGCTCCTACTGGTAGGGGTAGACCGTGCCCCTGCACACGATGTCGCCACCCGCGCTGCGGTTCCAGGTGCAGGGGATGCCGTACAGCTCGCTGTCCTCGTAGTAGTTCTTGTTGCACTGGCCCCAGTTGCCCTTGCCGAGGCTGGTGATGCAGGTGCCGTTGCGGTACAGCGAGCCGTTTCGGTAGTTCTCCCAGTACACACCGGCCGACGCCGCGTCAGAGCTGTCCTGGTCCTGCACCCACCAGTGGTCACCGCCCTTCTCGTAACAGATCTCGACGGGCGTGTAGGAGTGGCACGTCAGCTGCGAGCGGGGCGGCAGCGTGCCGGCGACGGCGAACTCGATCCCGTCCGCCGCCGCACCGATCTCGGACAACGCCTGCATCGAGGTGACCTCCGCTGACGCGGAAGCGGGCATCATCGAGCCCATGACGGCCAGGAAGGCCATCGAGAAAGCAAGCACGAGCCTGCGCATGAAGATTCCTCCAGGTTTGCCGGGGTTCCCGCCTCGGAGGAGGCGGAAGTCGAGTGGGCTCAGCCGATCTCGCTGAGCGGAACGGCGAAGATCGCTCGCCGGTCGATGAAGGTGCTGCGGTCCTCGGTCCAGGCGTGCTCGGAGACCGTCCAGAGCTTTCCGGCGGTGATCCCAGGGCCGTGCTCGTGGTAGAGGTCCTCGCCGCCGATGGCCCAGCTGTTGGTGCTCGTGGCTCCGCCGAGGGAACCGAAGTGCATCCAGCTGTGGTTGCGGTTCGAGCTTCGGCCGAGGTAGTAGGTGTCCTTCCAGGTCTGGACGCCCTGGAGGTTGCTGCGCGGCACGGTCACCACGTCCTGCGGCACGGCCTTGCCGTTGGTCAGCGTGAGCTGCCGGGACGAGGCGTCGACGCGGTAGCGGACCACCCGGCCACCGTCGACGGCGGCGTCGGTGCTGCGTTCGTCGCGGTACTCGCCGACGACGAGCGTGTCCGGCGTGGAACTGCGGTCCAGCGACAACGACGAGAAGCACAGCTGGGAGGCGCTGGGCAGCTCGCACTCCGTCTGCACCGGCTGCCGGTACCAGCCGACCTGCGGCAGCACGTACTTGTAGTTGTAGGCGTAGTAGTTGCTGCCGCTCTTGCCGATGCTGTCCTGCGCGTCGGACACCTCGAGGAGGCGCTCGACGTCGAACACGCGCAGCCCGCCGGAGGTGTCGGCCACGTAGAGGTAGTGGCCGAGCCAGGCGAGCCCGCCGGCGTGGATCGGCACCGCCTTGTAGTCGGCGTTCGCGGTCGGCTCGACCAGCAGCACGTGCCGGTACTTGCGGTTCTTCATGTCGACGAACGAGACGCGCACGCCCTTGTCCGGCCCGGAGTCGCGGTAGTGCCAGCTCACGAGCAGGATGCGGTTCTCGCCCCACAGGCCGTCGTCGTCGGCGTCCGACGAACCGGTGACGCCCTGGGGGATCCAGTAGGCGACCTTGCTGTCACCGGGGTCCCAGCAGAACTTCTCGCTGCTGTGCAGGATCTGCCCGGACGTCAGCGGGTAGTCCGTTCGGCCGTAGTTCTCCGGAAGCGCCTGCTGCTGCGCGCTGTTGCACGAGGCGATGTCCCGGTTCGCGTCGCGCAGCAGGGCGGCGACCGACGTCGTGGTGCCGACCGCGGACTGCAGCCGCGCCGCGGAGGACTCGAGACTCCAATCGGGCGTCAATGCGAACGCACCCGTTGGGCGGCTGTGGATTAGTTCGTCCGCCGCCTCTTGTGCCTGCACGGGCAACGCCGCACTCAGCGCACCCGTCAACGCCACTAGAAGTGCTGTGCGCCAGCGTCTGGTCATCATCGCTCCTGCTCAGCCCGAAGTCGTTGCGGCACCAGGTTTAGAGCGGGTTGAGTTGATCAGGCAGTGGCGCAGGCGCTTTTCAATCAACCCAGACCAACTGGAGTCCGAGTGGGTAGACGAGAGCGGCCGATCGATCCCGAGGAAGGCCCCGTCCAGCGGTTCGCGTGGGAGCTGCGGCAGCTGAGAGAGAAGGCAGGCTCGCCGAACTACCGGACACTCGCCCTGCGCGCGCACTTCTCCGCCACGGCGCTGTCGCAGGCCGCCGCGGGAGAACAGCTGCCGTCGCTGGCGGTGGCGCTCGCGTACGTCCAGGCGTGCGAAGGCGATGTGGCCCAATGGGAGCAGCGCTGGCGGCAGGCTGCCACGGGCGAGAACGACTCCACGCCGTACCTCGGGCTCAGTGCGTTCGGGATCGAGGACGCCGACCGGTTCTTCGGACGGGACGACCTCGCCGCGGACATCGCCGGCCGCATCCGGCGACAGCGCGTCGTCGGCGTGTTCGGGCCGTCCGGCTCCGGCAAGTCCTCGTTGATCCACGCAGGGGTGCTGCCGGCGCTGACCGACTGGACGGTCCTCACCGCGACACCGACGACCTGGCGCGGCGGCCAGGCCGATCTCGTGGTGGTCGACCAGTTCGAGGAGTTGTTCACCCACTTCGACAGCGCGGTCGACCGGGAGGCGTTCGTCGAGTCGCTGTTCGACGGCGGCAATCGGGTGCTGCTCGCCGTGCGGGCCGACTTCCTCGGTCACTGCGCCACGGTGCCCGCCCTGGTGGACGCGTTGCGCGATGCCCAGGTGCTGGTCGGGCCGATGACCGACGACGAACTGCGGGCCGCCGTCGAACTACCGGCCGTGCGCGCCGGGCTGAAGGTGCAGCCGGACGTGCTCGCGGCCGTGATGGCCGACGTGCGCGGGCAGTCGGGCGCGTTGCCGTTGCTGTCGCACGCACTGCTGGAGACGTGGCGAAGACGCGAACGCGGCCGGCTGACCCTCGACGGTTATCGGGCGAGTGGCGGGGTCACCGGCGCCGTCGCCGCCACGGCCGAGAGCACCTACGCCGAGCTCTCCGTGCGCGGACAAGCCGTCGCACGCGCGGTGCTGCTCAGGCTCGTGCAGACCCACGACGACGTGAACGACCTGCGCCGCCGGGCCCCGCTCGACGAGGTGATGGCCGCGGGCCGGCCGACCGACACCGCGCACGTCGTGAACGTCCTCGCGAACGCACGGCTGATCGTCGTCGCGGACGGCGTTGTGGAGCTCGCGCACGAAGCACTCGTACGCGCGTGGCCCCGATTGCGGCAGTGGATCGACGACGACCGGGAGGCGTTGCGGCTGCACCGCGACTTCACCACCGCCGCCGCGGCGTGGCAGTCGGCCGGGCGCGATCCCGGCGAGCTCTACCGGGGCGCGCGGCTCGCCGCGATGCGCGAGCTGGCAGGCCGGATCGAGTGGCCGATGTCGTCCAACGACCTGGAACGCGAGTTCCTGCAGGCGGCGGTGGACGAGGAGAGTGCCTCCAGGCAGGCGGCGGACCGGCAGTCCCGCCGGTTGCGCACGCTGGTGAAGTCACTGGCCGTGCTGACCGTGGCGTGCCTGGTGGTGACGTTCGTGGCCGTCGTGCAGGGCAATGCCGCGCTGCGAGAACAGCAGATCGCCGAATCACGTCAGATCGCGGTGCAGGCACAGGACCTCAGCGCGTCGTGGCCGGACGCGGCCGCGCAACTCGCCGTGGACGCCTACCGCACGTCGGCGACCGCGGAAGCGCGCGGCGCGTTGCTCAGCACCGCGGCCTACAAGCCCGCACGGACGGTGTTGAAGGATCATCGCGGGCCGGTTCGCGCGGTCGCGTTCAGCGCGGACAGCTCGTTGTTCGCCACTGCGGGCGATGACCACTCGGTGCTGCTGCGGTCGCCCTCGTCCGCTGACGCACCGGCGATTTTGATGCAGCACAACGGCGCCGTGCGTGCTCTCGCGTTCACACCGGGCGGCACGACCCTGGTGTCCGCGGGTGACGACCAGCGAATCATCTTGTGGGACACCAGAACGCACCTTCCGTTGCGGACCATCTCTCTCGACGCCGGGGTACGAGCCCTTGTGCTCTCAGCGGACGGAACGACCGCCGCAGTCGCGACAGCCGACGGCCTGATCTCCTCGTGGCGCACGGATGACTGGACGCGGACGGGCACGGTCCTGCACGAACTGGGCGAGGTCCACGCGTTGGCGTTGAACGGATCCGTGCTTGCCGCAGGTGGCGAGAAGGGCACGTTGGTGGTGGAGAACGGCGTCGCGCGCTCGTTCACCGATCACGTCGCAGCCGTCCGCACGGTCGCGTTGAGTCCCGACGGCCGTGTCCTCGCGTCCGGCGGAGACGACTACCAGGTGGTGCTGCGGGTGCTGGCGACCGGCAAGACGTCCGGGCTGCGCAGGCACGTCGGCGGTGTGCAGTCGGTGCAGTTCGACGCGACCGGCACCAAGGTCGTGTCCACCAGCGACGACGGCAGCATCCGCTGGTGGACGGTGCCCGACGGCGGGTGGCTGACCGGGTTGATCACCCGCACGCATCCGTTCTACGTGGCGGCGCTCAGCCCGGACGGCAACTGGTTCGCGGCGGGCGGCGACGAGAGCGTGAGCCTCTGGAGCCTGCCGCTGCCCCCTCTGACCGGGCACACGAGTCCGCCGGACGGCATCGCCCTCTCCCCGGACGGTGCGGTGCTGGCCACCGGCGGGCGCGACCGGATGGTCCTGCTGTGGAACCGCGAGGGCAGACAGATCGGACGCATCGACGTCCCCGCGCACGTGACGGCGCTGGCGTTCCGGACCGCGACCGAGATCGTGGTCGCCGACGTGCGCGGAGTGTTGTCGTCGTGGCGGACCGACGGCAGCGTCCTGCGCACCTGGCAGGGCCATCGCGGCGCGATCAAGAGCCTCGTCGTGTCGGGCGATCGGGCGGTGACCGGCGGTGCCGACGCCGCGGTCGTCGTGCAGGACCTGAACTCCGCCGAACCAGGCCGCGCGCTGCCCACCGGTCACTCGGGGCCGGTCAACGCCGTGGCGTTGCTCGGCGACCTCGTGGTCTCGGGCGGAGCCGACGGCCGGGTGCTGCGGTGGTCCGGCGACCAGGTCGAGGTCGTCCGGGAGACCGGCCCCGCGGTGAAGTCGATCGCCGCGGTGCCCGGTTCGGGCCTGCTGGTGGTGGGCGACGCGGGCGGGGAGGTCGCCTTGTGGGATCGCAACGGCAAGGCGCGCACACTCGTCACCGGCCGGGGTGCCATCGGAGCGGTCACCGCCAGCCAGGACGGCACGACCGTGGCGGCGGCCGCGAACGACAGCCTGATCACGCTGTGGCAGGTCACCGACGGCGCGCAGGTCGCGACGCTGACCGGCCACACCGGCCCGGTCAACGCCGTGCTGTTCGACGCGGGCGGCGACCTCACGTCGTCCGGCCCGGACCCGCGGGTGATCAGGTGGAACCTCGACCCGGACCAGGTGATCACCCGGCTGTGCGCCTCTGGTTGCTAGCGCGCCAGGTCAGGCAGCACCTCGGCCCCGGTGAGCTTCATCAGCACGTCACCGGGGATGAGGATCTTGCTGCCCCGGATGCCGCTGCCCACGATCAGTTCGGGGGCGGCGGCCACCTCGGGCGACACGAGGATCGGCCAGTCCGCGGGCACGCCGACGGGCGTGATGCCGCCGTACTCCATGCCGGTCAGCGCCACGGCCTCGTCCATCGGCGCGAACGACGCCTTGCGCGCGTCAAGCCGCTTGCGGATGACGCCGTTGACGTCCGCACGCATGGTCGCGAGCACCATGCAGGCCGCATAGCGGACGACGTCGCCACGCTTGCCCGCGACGACCACGCAGTTCGCCGACGCTTCCAACGGCGAGCCGTAGTGCGCGCAGAACTCGGCGGTGTCGGCGAGAGTCGGATCGATCTCGGCCACGGCGACACGGTCAGCGCCGTCCAGGGTCTTCAACGCGGCCGCGACGGGTTCGGGAACCAGGTCGAGGCGGGAAAGCACAGGTACGGGTTCGAGAGACCCGGCGATGGTCCACACAGAATCCATTGTCGCTGCTCCGCAGACTCCGGCGAATTCGCCTGGCAGCTGGTCGTCCGGCCAGCGCGAATTCGCACCATCCTGCCAAATGCTGTTTGACTTTGACGCTGCGTCAACCTCTACCTTCGATTTCAGAGCGCGAAGGAGGAACCGGAATGGCCTGGTCGATCGCCCAGGTGGCCCGGATGTCGAAGGTGACGTCCAGGACGCTGCGGCACTACGACTCGATCGGGCTGCTGCCGCCGGCCTGGATCGGCGACAACGGTTACCGCTACTACGAGAAGGAACAGGTGCACCGCCTGCAGCAGATCCTGCTGCTGCGCGACCTGGGTCTGGGCCTCGACGTGGTGGCGAAGGTGCTGGACGGCACGGACCAGCTGACGGTCCTGCGCAACCACCACCGGTGGCTGCGGGACGAGCAGCAACGGCTGGACCGGCTCGCCCGCACCGTCGCGCGCACGATCGAAGAACTGGAAGGAGGGGACGAAGTGAAGATGGAAGAGCTGTTCGAGGGCTTCGACGCGAAGAAGCAGGAACGGCACGAGGCCGAGCTCGTCGAGCGCTACGGCGAAGGTGCCCGTGAGCACATCGCCGAGAGCCGCAAGAAGATGAAGGGCTGGACGCGTGCCGACGCGGACCAGTTCATGGCCGAGTGGCGGGACATCGCGCAGAAGCTCGGTGCCCTGTACACGGCGGGCGCGGCGATCGACGCTCCGGAAACGCAGGAGCAGATCGATCGCCACTACCGCTGGATCTGCCTGAGCTGGACGCCCAACAGGGAGTCCTACCGGGGTCTCGGCGACCTCTACGTCGACTCGGAAGAGTTCCGGGTCAACTTCGAGGTGGACGGCGGCGGCAACATGGCCGAGTGGACTCGTGACGCCATGGCGCACTACGCCGAGACGCGCCTCTAGGAACGATGCGGGAGCTGCAGATCCCGCATCACAGGCCGAAGGCCTTCAAAGCCTCTCGGTTGAACGCCGGCAGGTCGTCGGGATTGCGGGACGTCACGAGCGTCCACCCGTTCATGTCGCACACCCGGACCTCTTCGTCGGCCCAGTCGCCGCCCGCGTTGCGGATGTCGGTCTGCAGGCTCGGGAACGAGGTCAGCATCTTGCCGCGCACCACGCTCGCCTCGACCAGCAGCCACGGACCGTGGCAGATCGCCGCGATCGGCTTGCCCGCGGCGACCAGCGCGTGAATCAGCTCGACGGCGTCGTTGTCCATGCGCAGCAAGTCGCTGTTGGCCACACCACCCGGAATCACCGCGCCGTCGTAGTCGTCCGCGGACGCGTCGGCGAAGGTCGTGTCGACGGGGAACGAGTCGGCGGGCGTGAGGTGGTTGAACCCGCGGACCTCACCGAGCTTCGGCGCGATCAGGCGCGGCACTCCGCCCGCCTTCTCGACGTGCGCCCACGGATCGGTGAGCTCGACCTGCTCGATGCCCTCTTCAGCGACGAGGAACGCGATCTTCTTCTGTTCAGCCATGCACTTCGGCTACCCGGCGAAGAAGGAGACCAACCGGTGCCGGATCTCAGTGCGGTGGGTGATCATCGGTGAAGGCGAGTCGATCAGCCACAGCTCACCGTTGGGGAACGCGGCCGCCGTCGCCTTGGCCACGTCTTCGGGATGCAAAGGATCGCCCACAGCCCCGATGACCAGCACCGCAGTGGACACGGCCGCCAAGGCGGAAGCGTCGGGCACAGCCACCTGACCCGGCAACTGCTCGGCGGCGGCCTCCAGGCGCTGCAGCGCGGCCCGCCGCTCGGCGACGTAGATGGGCGGCCCGACCGTCAGATCCGACAGCTGCTGCAACGTGATCGGCTGCCGAGGCTGGTCGAGCACCGCGGGCAGCAGCAGAGCCACCCGCTGAAAACGATCGGGTTCGAGGGACATCAGCCGCACCAGCGCACCGGCGCCCAGCGAGACACCGACGGCGTGGTCGGCGGGAACGGTGCCCAGATCGGCCGCGATCCGGCCGTAGTCCCAGTACCCCTCCGGTGCGTCCGGGGCGTCGCCGTGGGACGGCAGCGTCAGCACGACGCGGGTGCCGGGCAGCCCGGAGGCGGGGATGCGCGCCTCGCCGGGCGTGGCGCCGAGCCCGTGGGCGACCAGCGTCACCGGTGAGCCGGAGCCGTACGAGTGGGTGATCACCAACGAGGGCCGCGCTGGACCTCGATCAGCTTCGGGCGCACGTCCACCATGTACACGAGCACCGCGATGAGCCCGGCCAGCCAGAAGATCGACCCGACCCCACCGGGCCCGAACAGCAGCAACGCCGCCGTTCCACCGCCGGTGATACCCATCCAGGCGGGCTTGGTCATGCGCTCGATCGCGGTGTACGCGTCGGGGCGCTGACTCAGTGCGTGGAAGAACGCGAACAGGCCGAAGATGCTGAACCCCAGGTCGGCGAAGAAGTACACGATGCCGTCGAGGTTCCAGATGCTGAAGATCGGCACGTAGAACACGCACCCAGACTACGTGGACGTACGACGGGAGGGGAGCAGCCCTGTCGGACTGCTCCCCTCCCGGAGAAAATTCACAGACTCACTTGGCGGTGTTCGGGGTGGTCTTCTTCGCCGCGGTGGTCGTGGTGGTGCGGGTCGTCGTCGCCGGCTTGCGCGGCGCCGTGCGGTTCGCGGTCTTGCGGGCGGTGCTGCGCACCTCGTGCGCGGCCTCGCCACCGGCCTCGACGATCTCCTCGGCCAGCTTCTCGGCGCTGTCCTCGACCTGGAGGGCGACCTTCTCGCCGACCGAGCGGGTGCGGCGGGTCACCTTGCCGAGGACGTCGTCCGCGATGACGCGGGCGTCGGCGGCAGCGGACTCGGCGCGCTTCTGCGCGGCCTCGACGGCGTGCTCGACCTGCTCCACGGCCTGCTTGACCTGCGGCTGGGCCTTGATCTGCTCCAGCGTCTGCTCGCCCTGGTCGGCGAGGTAGGTGTACAGGTTCACCGCGGAGGCGGTGTAGGCGTCGACGAGCTTCTTGAGCTCGGCCGGCTGCAGCTTGTCGCGCAGGTCGTTCAGCTCGGTCGGGAGGTCCTTGGCCTGGGTGCGGGCCTCTTCGGCGCGCTCCTTGGCCTTGGTCAGGGCCTCGACGACGGCCTTCGCGGCGAGGTCACCGGCACCGAGCGCGGCGAGCAGCGCCTGGCGTGCGGCGTGGGCGCCCTGCTCGGCGGCCTTGCGAACGTCGTCCTGGGTGAGCTTCGGCATGGAGATCAGTCCTCCTCGTTGGTGGCGGTGTTCTCCCGCCGGAAAGATTCGTAAACGTCGAGCAGCACCTGCTTCTGCCGCTCGGTCAGATCGGTCGCGGCGACGATGGCGTCCGCCAACGCACCGCCTTCGCGCTGCTGGAGGATCCCGGCCTCGACGTAGAGCACTTCGGCCGAGATGCGCAGCCCCTTGGCGATCTGCTGAAGGATCTCCGCGCTGGGCTTGCGCAGTCCTCGCTCGATCTGGCTGAGGTATGGGTTGGAGACACCTGCTTGCTTCGCCAGTTCCCGCAAGGAGATCTTGGCGGTGTTGCGTTGCTCGCGGATGTACTCACCGATGTTGCGGCCGAGGTCCGCGACTGCTTTGTCGATGGACTTGTCCACTGTTCCCGCTCCCGTTCCTCGTGCCACCAACCACGTTAGCGACGAGTGCTAGCTGTTGCAAGCACTCTGCTAGCAATCGCTGCGTGTGCTCCGCCACAGGGATACCGTGGGAGGCGACATGGACGGCGCCGGGGCCTTACGAGCCGAGCTGACGGATCACCTGCTCGGTGACGGTGTGCTGCACGATCCCAAGTGGCTCAACGCTTTTCGCGTCGTTCCACGGCACGAGTTCCTGCCCCGCTTCTACCGCCAGCTGCACACCGGCGAATGGGAACGGGTCACCGCACGGCACCCGAACTGGCTCGAACTGGTCTACGCCGACCGGGTGTGGGTTACCCAGTTCGACGGCGACGACACCATGACCGGCGGCACACCGACGTGCTCGTCGAGCATGCCCACGATCATGGCGATCATGCTGGAGGCCCTGGAAGTCCACAACGGACAGTCGGTGCTCGAGGTCGGGACGGGCACGGGGTACAACGCGGCACTTCTGTGCCACGCCGTGGGTTCCGGCAACGTGACCACGATCGACGTCGACCCGCACATCTCGCGACGAGCACGCAAACGACTGCACCGCACCGGTTTCTTCCCCACCTGCCTGACGGGCGACGGCGCGCTGGGCCACCCCGCCCGCGCACCGTACGACCGCTTGCTGGCCACCTGCTCCGTGTCGACCATCCCGCCCGCCTGGCTGGAGCAGACGCGGCGGGGAGGCCTGGTGGTGACGACGTTGCACCGCCCGATCGGCGCCGGGCTGGTGGTGATCGCGTCCAACGGCGACGGCACCGGCGAAGGACGCGTGCTCAGCGAGGACGGGCGCTTCATGCCGTTGCGCGCACACGCCCGGCCGCCTTCGCCGGCCGGCGAAGGCTCGTTCGACCGCCGCACCACCTCGTTGCGGCTGAACTCGGTCATCGACCCGGCCAGCCCGTTCGAGTTCTTCGCGGGCATCGCGTTGCCGGAGGTGGCAGCCGGCCGCGACTGGTTGGCCCATTCGGACGGATCCTGGGTGCACCACCACGGTTCGCACGTCGACCAGGGCGGCCCGCGCCGGCTGTGGGACATCGCGGAGCAGGCCCTCGCCGACTGGAACGACCTGGGCAAACCGCGCCGGAGCCAGTTCGGGATCACGATCGGCGACGACGGCCAGCACCTGACGCTGGGCGATCTGCGCTGGCATCTGTGATCAACAACTGAACGTCACGACACGGGTCACTGAATCGACCCCAGGCGGATGCGGTGCGTCATGATGCCTCGCATGTCCAGATTCCGTCAGCAGGCGCTGCTGGCCGGGTGCGTGCTGACCGCGTTGCTCACCGCGGCCGGGCTGTTCGTCACCGACCACGGCATCCACCCGCACCTGTGGCTGATCGTGCTCGCGCTGGCGTTCCTGGGCTTTCTGGCTCTGCTCGACCCGTGGGTCCGGCGCAGGCACAACGCCGCGCTCAGCACCGACGAGCACCTCGACGCGGCGTGCCGGGCGCTCGCCATCGGCCTGCAGTCGCAGTGGAACGAGGAGGTCCGTTCCCGCGGCCTCACCGACCCGGACGTCCTCGACCTGCACTGGATCGCCCCCGAGCTGGACGTGAGCGACGAGCCGGACGCGCCGGCGGGACGCAGCGACGCCGTCGTGGGCGCGTTCGAACGGCAGATCAACCGCCGGATGGTGATCATCGGCGAGGCCGGCACCGGCAAGTCGACGGTCGCGATGCTGCTGACGTGCGGCCTGCTGGACCGCTACGACGGCGGCATGGTGCCGGTGCTGCTGCCGTTGTCGACGTGGAACCCGGCGGTCGAGGACGTCCGCACGTGGCTCACGCGCAGGCTGTACGAGGACCATCCGGCGTTGCGCAACACCGAGCTGTACGGCAGCTACGCCGGTGACCTGCTGGTCGAGCAGCACCTGGTCCTGCCCGTGCTCGACGGCCTCGACGACATCCCCGCCCACCAGCGCGCGGACGCTCTCGCGCGGATCTCGAAGGCGTTCGGCGCGAACCGCCCGCTGGTGCTGACCTGCCGCACGGCGGAGTTCGCGCAGGCCGTGCACCTCGCCGGTCCGCTGCCCGGCGCCGACGTCGTCGAACTGGCCCCGCTCGACCTGGACGAGGTCGCCGCCTACCTGCGGGCGAGCGCCGACAGCTGGGGCGCGGCGCGCTGGGAGCCGGTGTTCATCCAGCTGCGCGAGGAACCGGACGGCAGGCTCGCGGACGCGTTGTCCACGCCGCTGACGATGTGGCTGGCCAGCATCGTCTACTCCGACAGCGAGGCCGAGCCGACCGAACTGCTCGACCGCGGCCGTTTCCCGGACGCGCGGGCGATCTCCGACCACCTCTGCGACGAACTGGTGTCGCGCGCGTTCGGCAACAGGGCGTTCGCCCACCACGCCAACACCACGCAGGTCTGGCCGCGGGACAGGGCCCGCAAGTGGCTCGAGTTCCTGGCACACGAGATGCGCGACCGCGGCATCCGCGAACTGGCCTGGTGGGAGCTGCGCCGTTCGGTCGGCAGCACGTGGCTCGCGGTGCTCGGCGCGCTGGTGCTGGGCGCGATCGGCGGGTTCGGCGTCGGCTGGCTGATGGCCTACTCGATCACGCCGTCGCTCGCCCCGATCACCGGTCTCGTCGCGGGCATCGGTGTCGGCGCGGCGGCCCTGACCGCGTCACACGAGCGCAAAGCCAAGCCGCGCCTGGGAATCTGGCGCAGTCTGCTGCTCGTGCCCGGCGTGCTCGGACTCGCCGCCGGACTCGTCTTCGGTGCGCTGTACGGACTTTCCGCCGGACTCGTCGTCGGCCTCGGGCTCGCCGTGGCGATCGCGCTGCGGTTCGCGTTGACGAGCGCGGCCGAACTCTCGCAGGCTTCCAGTCCTCAGTGGACGATGTCCCGCGACCGGATCGCCGTGTGGACCGGATCCCTCGTGCTGGCCGTGGTGTTCGGTTCGGCGGCAGCGCTGGTGTTCGGACCCGGCCAGACCGGCATGGTCGGGCTGGGGCTCGCGTCCGGGCTGATGCTCGGCTTCGCGCTGGCCGTGCTGCACCTGCGCTGGTGGTGGTTCACCGTCGCGCGGATCTGGCTGGCACTGCGCGGAAAGCTGCCCTGGGAGCTGATGGTGTTCCTGGAGGACTCGCGCAAGCTCGGCGTGCTCTGCCGGGCGGGAGCCTGCTACCAGTTCCGGCACGGACTGGTGCAGGACCGCCTGGCAGAGCACGAGACGACGAGCAGGACTACTCGGTCCGCAGGCCAAGTGCTCCGGTCGCCCTTCTCAGCGAAGGCAACGTCAGAGCAGTGACCGCGAGCACCAGCGCCACCGAGGCGCCGGTGAGCGAGGCGATGCCCGTCCAGTCGTAGGCGACCTCGGCCTCGAACACCCGCGTGACCATCACGCCGAGCAGGACACCGGTGCTCACCGAGATCGCGGTGGACAACACCAGCGGCACGCCGTTCTGCCAGAGCAACGACCGCGCGAGCGTGCCGCGGGGCACGCCACTGGCCGCCATGACGGCGAGCGGCCGACGGCGTTCCCGCACCTGCTCCAGTGCCATGACCAGCAATGAAGCCCCGGCGAGCAGCAGCGTGAGCACCGAGCCCGCGAGCAGCGCCCGCCGGATCCCGGCGAAGATCGCCGCGACCTCGGCCGAGTCGTCCTGACCGACGAAGTACGCGTGCACCCGCCAGCTGTACGGCGCGATGGCGTTGCGCATGTGCTCGGCGGCGTCCGGCACCGAGAGGTCGAGCTCGGCCTGGAGCTGGGGTTTGCTCTGGGAGAGATCGATGCCCTTGGCCGCGGCCGGGGTGAGGAAGATGCCGGAAGCCGTGCCCTCCACTTCCTTCAGTTCGGGCACCGTCCAAGGGCTTTGGTCGCGGACCATCAGCACCTCGCCGGAGGTCGCCTCGAACGTGCCCCTCCCGAAGCTCACCTGGTAGGCCTTGCCGTCCGCGCAGTCCGTGACGTCCGCCTGCGCTTTCAGAGCCGCGCACGTGCCGACGGAGATGTTCGTCGTGCGGCCGTCCGGCAGGCTCGCGAAGGTGCGGTCGAGCACCCCCACGGCCCGTACCCCGGTGCTGGCCGCCACGGCGTTCTTCATCTCGGTGGTGTCGAAGTCGGCCTTGGGCGTCAGCGCGACGAAGTTGTGGGCGGCGTCGCGCTTCTCCTCGGAGAGCACGTCCTTCTCGACGCTCGCGAGGATGATCTGCAACGTCACGGTGCCCGCGAGCACCACGGCCACACCGCCGACGACCCTGGCCGCCGTGCCCGCGTCGAGCTGCAACCGGCGTACCGCGAGCTGCAGTGCCGGGGTCGCGCCGCGCAGCCCGTTCACGACCCGTTCCACCAGCCACGGCAGCAGCACCGGAATGCCCAGCATCAACAGCACCACCCCGGCGATCACGACGAGCTGGAACGTCGCGTCCTTCTCCCCGGTCGCCCCGAACTGGCTCGCCAGGCACGCGGCACCGGCGACAACGGGCGTGAGGCGCCACCACAGCCTGCGCCGCACCGGCTTCTGGTGCCGGACCACACCGAGCGGTTCGATGATCGTGCGGCGCATGGCGAACAACGACGTCAGCACCGCGAGCACCGGCACGGCCAAGAGCACCAGCACCGCGAGCGACGGCGTGGGCATCAGGTCACTCGGGAACGCCGCGAGCTGAACGATGGAGATGTCGTCGGCCAATGGCCTGGCCGCGAAGAAGAACGCGGTGCCGAACACGATCCCGACGAGCGCGCCGACCAGCGTCTCCCCGGACGCGATCAGCCGCACCCTGCCCGCGGCCGCGCCGACCAGCCGCAACGCCGCGAGCCTGCGATCGCGCTGGGCGGCGGCCAGCCGGGTCGCGACGCTGACGAACACGAGCACCGGGAACAGCAGCAGGACCATGCCGACCAGGCTGAGCATCAACAGCACCGGGGGCAGCCCCATCCGCCCGTAGGCCACCCCGAAGCCGTAGACCCGGTTGCCCTCGTCCTCGACGATCGAGTCGTCGCCCGCGTAGAACAGCAGGTCGTGCGGCCCGACCAGGCCCGCCTGGCCGATCGTGCCGATGATCTTCTGAGGGAAACGCGGCTTGAGCAGTCCGGCATCAGGCGAGGCGAGCAGTTCCGCCAGAGCCGGCGACACGACGATCTCGCCGTCCTTCGGCAGCCGGTCGAGTCCCGGCGGCACCGGAGCGTCTGGCGTGCGCGCGTTGACGTAGTTGCCGGGGATGTCGTGCGAACGGAAGTGGACGTACATCACTTCCACCAGCAACGGCGCGGGCCCGCTGCCCTGCGCCACCTCGTTGCGGGTGTCCGCCCGGTCGTCACGCGCCTTCAGCGCGTTCGGGATCGCGGCGGCGAGCAGCAGCACCGCGACGCACAGCCCGATGCCGACGCCCTGCAGCAGGAGCCTGCCCCACGACTTCCGGCTGCCCCCGACGGCCAGCCGGACGCCGAGAGCGAGGTCGCTGACCACCTGGTTCATCGAGCGAACTCCACGTCCCTGGCCTTGCCGTCGCGCACCACGACCTCGCGGTCGGAGTAGGCGGCGACGCGGGCCTCGTGCGTCACGAGCACGACCGCGGCGCCGGTCTCCCGCGCGGCCGCCGTGAGCAGGTGCATGACCCGTTCGCCGTTGAGCGAGTCGAGTGCGCCGGTCGGTTCGTCGGCGAAGATCACCTTCGGTCCGGTGACCAGCGCACGGGCGATCGCGACCCGCTGGCCCTGGCCTCCGGACGTCTCGCCGGGCCGCTGGTCCGCGACATCGTCGACCTCCAGCTTGGCCAGCCAGTCGGTCGCGGCGCGTTCGGCGTCCTTGCGCTTCGTCCCGCTCAGGCGCAACGGCAGCGCGACGTTCTCCAGGCAGGTCAGCTCGGGCACGAGCTGGCCGAACTGGAAGACGAACCCGAACTCGGTGCGCCGCAGCTCGCTGCGTTCCCGGTCGGACATCGAGGTGAGCTCGCGGTCGCCGTAGCTGACGACACCGGAGTCCGGCGGCAGGATGCCCGCGATGCAGTGCAGCAGGGTGGACTTGCCGGAGCCCGAAGGACCCATCACCGCGACGATCTCGCCCGCGCGGACGGTGAGGCCCGCACCTTCGAGCGCGTGCGTCCTGCCGAACGACTTGTGCAGGTTCTCGGCCCTCAAAAGGCTCATTTCCTGACCTCCTGGGCCAGCTTGTCGAGGCGCGCCGCGGTCAGTTCGAGCCAGCGCAGGTCCGCTTCGAGGTGGAACAGAGCGAAGTCGCAGATGAGCTGGTCGGCGAGGTCGCCGTCCACCTTGCGCTTGGTCAGGTCGCGCATCGTGGTGAGGTGCGCGGAACGCTGGGTGTCGAGCACCTCGGTCGCACTGCGGCCGGACAGCAGGGCCAGCACGACCTTCGCGTAGAGGGTGTTCTGCAGGTACGGCTCCGGCTTCTCCGGAGTGCCGAGCCAGCGTTCGACATCGGTGACCCCGGCGTCCGTGATCGCGTACCGCTTGCGCTCCGGGCCGTCGCCCGCCTCCACGCCCGCCTCGCTCACGAGGCCGTTCTTCAGCAGCCTCGACAGGGTCGAGTACACCTGTCCGTAGTGCAGCGGCCGGTCGTGCCCGAAGCGCTCGTCGTAAGCGCGCTTGAGGTCGTAACCATGCCTTGGACCGCCCTCTAGCAGCCCCAACAGTGCGTGTCCGATCGACATGAGCAGCACTATACACACGAGGTATACACCCGGTGTATTCATCGGATGCCCTGACGGGCGACCGCCGTGACGCCTACAGTGGTGGGGTGACTGGTCTGACTGTCGGCTGGGATCACGACGTCGAGCTGCTGCTCGACTTCCTGAACACTCGACACGTACTGGACAGTGAAGCCTCCTGGCGCGCATGGGTGACCGAGCGCGGCCTCGGGCGGAGCAGTGAAATCGCGCAGGCGCGCGCCGCTCGTGCGGCGCTGCGGTCGTCGATCGAGGGCTCGTCAGGGCCTCAGACGGCAGCGGGCGTCGTCCACATCGAGCTCACCGACGGCGTTCCGGTGCTGTCGAGCTCGGACGCGCTCGGCGCGGTGCTCGCCGCGTCCGCCCGCCTGGCCGTGCTGGGTTCCTGGGAACGCTTCAAGATCTGTCCCGCCGACGACTGCCTGCGTGCGTTCTTCGACCGCTCTCGCAACCGCTCGCGCACCTGGTGCTCGATGCAGGTCTGCGGGAACCGGGAGAAGGCCCGCACGTTCCGAAAACGGACCCGCGCCCAGAACCCGCCTCAGAACAGCAAGCTGGCCGCGGTGTAGATCACCAGGCCGGCGAGCGCGCCGACCACGGTGCCGTTGATCCGGATGAACTGCAGGTCCCTGCCGACCTGCAGTTCGATCTTGCGCGAGGTCTCCTCCGCGTCCCAGCGCTCGACCGTGTCCGTGATCAGCGTGGTGATCTCCGCGCGGTAGTTGGAGACGACGTACCCGGCGGCCTGCTCCAGCCAGCCGTCGACCTTGGCGCGCAGTTCGAGGTCATCGGTGAGGTTCGTGCCGAGCGTGATCAGGCCCTGCGTGACGCGCTTGCGAAGCTCGCTCGACGGGTCCTCGGCGGCGTCGATGAGCATCTTCTTGGCCGTGCCCCAAGCGGAGCTGATCAGCTTCTGGACGTCCGGGTGGGTGATGACCTGCTGCTTGACCTGCTCGGCGCGGTGCATGGTGGCCGGGTCGGTCTGCATGTCGGTGGCGAACTCGATCAGGAACTGGTCGACGGCGAGCCGCATCGGGTGGTTGACGTCGGTCTTGACCGCCCAGGCGAAGTTGACCAGCTCCGTGTAGACCTTGTCGCCGAGCAGCGCGTCGACGAACTTGGGCGACCACGTCGGCGCGCGGTCCGTGACGATGAGGCTGACCTTGTCGGAGTTGTCGCGCACCCACTCGTAGGCGCGGTCGCACATGAGGTCGACGAGCTTGTGGTGCGCGCCATCGGTCAGGACCTGGCCGAGCAGCTTGCCCAGCGGCGGACCCCACGGCTTCTCCGTCACCCGCTTGACGATCGCCTGTTCGAGGACGGCCTGGACCTCCTCGTCCTTGAGGACCGTGATCGCGCCCTTGATGACGTTCGCGAGCTCGTTGGTGATCCGTTCGGCGTTCTCGGGCTGCTTGATCCAGGCGCCGGCGCGTTCCGCGATGCCCGCTCGGCGGAGCTTGTCCTGCACGACCTCGGGACTCAGGAAGTTGACGCCCACGAAGTCGCCGAGCGTCTGCCCGAACATGTTCTTGCGTTCGGGGATGATCGCGGTGTGCGGGATCGGCAACCCCAGTGGCCTGCGGAAAAGGGCCGTGACGGCGAACCAGTCGGCGAGCGCGCCGACCATGCCGGCCTCGGCGGCGGCCCGCACGTACCCGACCCACGCGCCCTCGAAGGCGTGCGTGCCGAAGAAGATGATCGTCGCGCCTATCAGGAAGCTCGTCGCGACGAGCTTCATCTTGCGCAGGTCCGTGCGCTTCTGCTGGTCAGCGGCGGTCAGTTGCTCCACAACCACATTGTCCGTGAAGATCCTGCGTTGTGCGGGTACCAGCGCTAGTTCCTCGTTTGCAGCCGTTCACGTCGACCATCTTCGCGGAGATGACGGCGCTGGCCGTGCAGCACGACGCCGTCAACCTCGGTCAGGGCTTCCCCGACACCGACGGCCCGTCGTCGATGCTCGCGGCGGCCCAGTCGGCGATCGCGTCGGGCGTGAACCAGTACCCGCCCGGCCCGGGCATGCCGGTGCTGCGCCGCGCCATCGCCGCCCACCGCTCGCGGTACGGGCTCTCGTACGACCCCGACTCGGAAGTCCTGGTGACCGTCGGCGCCACCGAGGCGATCGCGGCGTCGCTGCTGGCGCTGGTCGAGGCCGGCGACGAAGTGATCCTGATCGAGCCGTACTACGACTCGTACGCCGCCTCCGTTGCCATGGCCGGCGCGACGCGGGTGACCGTGGGCCTGCGCGAGGACGAGTCGGGCCGGCTGGCGTTGGACGTGGACGCCCTGCGCGCCGCCGTGACGCCTCGGACGCGGGCCATCCTGGTCAACTCGCCGCACAACCCGACCGGGACCGTGTTCCGCTTGGAGGAGCTCCAAGCAATCGCCTCTTTGTGCGTCGAGCACGACTTGCTGGCGATCACCGACGAGGTCTACGAGCACCTGGTGTTCGACGGGCTCGTCCACATCCCGCTGGCCTCGCTGCCGGGGATGGCACCACGCACGTTGTCGATCTCCGGTGCCGGCAAGACGTTCAACTGCACCGGCTGGAAGATCGGCTGGGTCTGCGGCCCCGCCGAGCTGGTTTCCGCGGTCCGCGCGGCCAAGCAGTTCATGACCTTCGTGGGCGGCGCACCGTTCCAGCCCGCCGTCGCACACGCACTGACCGCCGAACTGGACTGGGTCACCGGGCTGCGCGACTCCCTCGCCTCGAAGCGCGCGCGTCTGGCCGAGGGCCTGCGTGCGGCCGGTTTCGAGGTGCGTTCCTCCGAGGGCACGTACTTCATCTGCGCCGATGTACGCCCCCTTGGCCACACGGACGGCCTGGCCCTGTGCCGCGAACTGCCCGCCCGAATCGGCGTCGCCGCCGTTCCCGTCCAGGTGTTCACCGACCGCCCGGCGGACTGGCAGCACCTGATCCGTTTCGCGTTCTGCAAGCAGGACGCCGTGATCGACGAAGCCGTGGAGCGCCTCCACAAACTGTAGTTGTCCACAGCTGTGGACAAGTTTCTCCACAACTGTGGACAACCCACTTTCGAGTGAGGCCGGGAGCCGCAGCACCGGAGTTCGACTCCAAATGGCATGGACTCGAACACTGAGGTTCTCGCGGCTTGGCGTTCCGGCCTGTCCGGCTGGGACGCCCTGGTCGACCGCTACTCCCGCCTGGTCTGGTCGGTGCCCAGATCGTTCCGCCTGAGCCATGCCGACGCCGCCGACGTCTACCAGTGCACCTGGCTCTGCCTGGCAGAACACCTGACCCGCCTCCGGGAACCGGATCGCCTCGGCACCTGGCTGGTCCGTACCGCCACCCGCCAGTCGCTCACCGTCCTGCGCACACGGGGCCGCGAGGTGTCGTACGACCTGTGGGAGCCGACGTCGGTCCTCCCCACGCCCGACGAGGTCGCGATCACCACCGATCGGCAGCGCCGGCTCTGGTCCGCCCTGATGACCTTGAACGAACGGTGCCAGCGCCTCCTGCGCATCGCTGCCCACAGCCCCGAACTGAGTTATGCACAGGTTGCCGTCGCCCTGGGGATGAAGGTGGGGAGCGTTGGCTCCACGCGCAGCCGCTGCCTCGCTGAGCTGCGGCGGAAGCTGGAGGACCTGCGATGAGGGACTCGCTGCTCGACGAGATCGTCGGCCTCTTCCGCTCGGACGCGCCACCGGCCGCTCTCACTCCACGCCCGACCGGCCTCGAACCCATGGCCCCTGTGGACGAACCGGTCCGCGGCGCCTCCCACCAGCTCGTCTTCCACCTCGGTGCCGGCCGCCTGCACCTGCGGCTGGACCCCGGCCACCTGACCGGAGTGCTGGACGAGCGCGGCGTCTCCGTCGAGATCCATTCGCCGTCCGCCGTCCAAGCCCTGCGACCCGATCCCGAGGGCTGGTTCCGCGCCACCGTCAAGCCCGGCCCGGTGTGCGTGACCATCCCCGAACTGGGCCTCACGACGGGCTGGTTCGTCGCGTGAGCGCCAGCGCCGATCCACAGGCGACCATCGCGACCACCGAGGTTCGCGGCACGAAAGCCCAGCGCGCCGACGCCCTGCACGACCTGAGCATCGCCCACGTCGAGCTCGGCCACCTGGACGTCGCCGCCCGATTTGCCCAGCGCGGGCTGCGGCTCAGTGGCGAAGCCCGGTTCCACCTCACGCTCGCGTGGATCGACCTCGATCGGGGCCGCCACAGGCAGAGCCTCCACCACCTGGATCTCGCCACACCCCGTCTGCGTGGCGGGGAACTGGCGCGGGCGAGGTGTCTGCGTGGGCTGCACCTCTGTCAGTCGGCTGAACCGCGGCTGGCGATCGCCGAACTCACGTCCGTCATCAAGGAACTGCGGAGGTACGGCGATGAGCGGTGGTTGGCCAACGCGCTGATCGGGCGTGGGATCGCCCGGTGCAACGCCACCAGACTCACTGCGGCCGAGGCCGACTTCAGCTCCGCGCAGACGTTGCTGCACGCCATGGGTGAGCCTGGACGTGCGGCGATGTGTTTGCACAACCGGGGTTTCGTCGCGATGCTCGCCGGGGATCTGCCGCTCGCCCTCCGCCGGTACGAGGAGGCCGCGAAGGCCGGTCTCGACTCCACGAGCCGGCCGGAGGCCCTGGTCGACCGGGCGGAGGCGTTGCTCGCCGGCGGACTCGTGAGCGAAGCGCGGCGGGTGCTGGCTCCCGCGCTTGAGTTGCTGAACCGGTGCAAGCGGCACGTGCCCGAACTGGCGGTGCTGAGTGCTCGGTGTGCGTTGCGCGACGGAGATCGGGCCCCCGCGCTGAGGCTGGGAGGTTCGGACGTCGAGTTCATGCTCGCCGCCGGGAAGTTCGATGCCGTTGCGGCACATCGGTTTCGCGGGCCGGTGCAGACGCGGGCGCTCGGGTGGCTCGCACAGGCACGAAGATCAGATCGGCGCGGGGCGCTGGCCGCGTGCCGGGCCGGCCTCAAGTTGCTCGACGAACACCACGGCGACTGGCCGCGCCGCGAGCTGACCGGGCACGCGCTGGGGCTCGCCAGAACCGCTCGTGAGGTGCTGCACTGGTCGGAGCAGCATCGGCGCTCGACTCCGTTGCCTCCCAACGATCCTGAGCTCGCACGGGTGCTGACGGACCTGAGGCGCGCGAGAGCGTTCGGACTTCCCCTGGAGGCGTTGGAGCGGGACGTCCGGCGGCTGACGCTCGCCGCCGATCCGCGAGCCCGGAGCGACGTGGCAGCGCCTCCCGAACTTCCACTGGTCAGCTTCATCGTCCACGAAGGACAGATGCGGGCAGTCACGCTGATCAACGGACGCGCCCGAATGCGAGTGATCCCCCAGCCCGCCGAACTCGTCCGCACCGCCAAGCTCGCACTGCAGGCCGGGCGCGCCATCACCACGGACCTCCTGCCGGACGAAGAGGAAGTCATCGTGATCCCGGACGGCGTGCTCCACGAGATGCCGTGGGCGGCACTCGGCCGCCGAGTCCACGTCCTCCCGTCGCTGCGGCATTGGCGGCCGTCCAGTCGCGGCGGACACCGAACGTGGATCACCGGCCCTCACCTCCAGAACGATGAAGTGCCCGCACTCCAACAGGAGCACGGCGGAACGGTCGCCAAGTCCACTGTGGAGTCAACGATCAACGCACTGGAAGGCGCCGGGATCGCGCACATCGCGGCGCACGGGCACGTCAACCCGGACAACCCGCTGTTCTCCTACCTCGAACTCGACGACGGCCCGCTCTACGGCTACGACATCGCCAGGATCGAGACCCCGCCCGAGATCGTCGTCCTGTCCGCCTGCGAGTCAGGCCTCGCCCGCGCGTTCCTCGACGCCGGCACCCGAGCGGTCATCGCGACCACCCTCCCCGTACCGGACGCGCGGGTCAGCGAGTCCATGGCCGAGGTTCACCGCCGGATCGGCCATCCCGCCGAGGCAGCGCGAGCCGTCGCGCACCTCGGGTTCAGCTGTTACGGCACCGGGACCAGGGTCGCGGCGTGAAGCGCAGCCGCGAACGAGGTGCCGGTGCACAGCAGCTGAGACGAACCGACCGTGGCGGGCACGTCGACGCCGGACACGACCACGTCCACCCACGGCCCGTGCCCCGAGAAGGCTTCGGACGCACCCACCGCCGTGACGTCGGGCAAGGCGGCAGGCCACCACGGGCGGGCGGAACCGCCGTTGCCCGCCGCGGCCACGACGTTGCGCCCGCAGCCCGACAGCACCGGCGGGCATTCGTCGTCGAACGTGTAGGTGCCGGACGCGACCAGCACCACCGGCAGGTCGCGGGTGGCCTTCAACGCCGCGGCCAGGGTCAGGTCGTCGCCGAAGCCCGAGGCACCCAGGACGGGGAACGGGCGCACCAAGGCGCCGTGGTGGCGGAGGACACCGGCGACCAACGCTCCGTGCGGCGCGTCGAGAGGGGTGTCGAGCAACGCGACCGTGCCCTCGCCCAGCAGATCCGGGAAGCGCTCACCGACCACCGGGCGGGACGTGCCGATCATGATCGGGCAGGCGAGGTGGACGTGGTTCGGCGTTGCCCCCACATCAAGCGCGATGGCGACGACGCGCTCTCGTTCGGACGCTTTCAGGTGCATGCGGATGACGCCCGAAGCGATCTCCTCGTGCGAGTAGACGCCTCGCAAACGCTTGCGCACAGTGGGTGCGTCTGTCGGCAGCACGATCAGTTCCCCCGAACGGACCAAACACTCGTTTGGACCCGCTGGGTCGTGCGCGATCACAGGGCCGAGTGCACGGGAGGCGTGATCGACCAGCTCAGAGAGGCTGCTGACCTGCTTGGGCGCGTCCACATCGGACACCATCCCCCGCCGCGACACGGTCCACAGGGGACCGAGGCGCAAAGTCACTCGATCCGATGACGACACTGACGGTGTTCATGCCTGATCAGGGCAACACGGACAGCCGCACGAGACCGCCCTTCCGGGTGTTTCGCGCCGAGTTGGTTCGCAAAGTCACTCACCGGTGCTAGACATAGCTCTACGTCGACCTCCGACGGCGCGCTGTGCGTTGAGGGTGACCTGAAATGGTGGACGGGTGGTGATCCTGTGGCAGGTGGTGGAGTTGGCGCACTGCTGCTGCGGACCGCTGCGCTCGGCGGGCTGACCGCCGCCGCCTGGTTGCTGAGCGGGACGTCCGCGTCCGCCAGTCCCGAGGAACCCCCGGCCGTCGAGATCACCACCGAGACCGCCGTCGAGGCCCCGAAGCTTCTGGAAGATCCCGCCGGGTGGGCCGAGGCCTTCACCGCGTCGGTGATCGAGAGGCATCAGCCGGCCAGGCTCGTTCCGCCGCCCGTCGTGACGAGGCCCGCGGAAGAAGAGCCGCAGGAGGAAGAGGACGAGGGTCCGATCCTCGACTTCACCGGCGGCTCGCAGGGCAACACCCGCTCCGGCTCCGTCTCGAACGAGGCACCGCCCGAGGTCATCGCGGCCAAGGCTCAGGTCCGCGCCGCCAAGATCGCCGCGAAGCTCGCGGCCGAACTCCCGCCGCCGCCTCCTCCGCCGCCGCCCGCCGCACCCGTCGTGGCGGTCAAGAAGTCCGTGCCGCTTTTGCCCGATCTTCCGGTGTCCGCTCCCGTGAAGGCCGAGCCCGCGCCGGTGAGCGACCTCACCTGGTCGACTCCCGGACCGGACGCTCCGCTGCCCGCACCGCAGCAGGCACCCGTGGTCGCCACGGCCTCCGCGTCGTCCGGCCACACCGACAACTCCGGCGGCACGCGCGGCGTGCTCGCTGTTCTGACGTCGCAAAACTCGCTCTTCCCGCCCGCCACGTGGTCGGTCGAGGAGCGTCGCGACGGCACTGAGCCCGGCAGCATTCCGGGTCTGCCCAGCACGTCACCCGACTGAGTCCGACAGGACAAGTCTGCCCTCTGCGCGATTTGTGACCGTCTCGTGCCGTCGCGCCAGTAACTCCTTCTGTCATTTCCCGTTGTACGCAAGGAACCCCCAGTCTTCCTGACCTGCCAACCGCGCCCTGGCAGGTCGGGTCTGGTCCGAGTGCCGCGCTGCCCCCGCAGTCTCGGACCACACGGGAAACCTGCGGACGGGGAACGCCAATCCCTGGGACGTTCCCCTCCGCAGGCCTCTCGTTTGCAAGTTCGTCGGCCCGGTCTCCCCCGCTGCGGGAGACCGGGCCGACGTGTTTCACGCGACCGGCGTCGACAGCTCGGCATCCGCCGGAAACCCTGTTCCTGCAACAGATGCAGCTATCACACCCAAACGGCCGATCGCCTCCCGCAGCACTTCGGCCGACTGCGTGTACGGCACTCGGAGCATCTGCTCGCATCCGCCGTGCACGGCCCACCGGGGACCGGGCACGAGCCGCAGGCCGTGGTTCTGCGCCATCACGGCGATCCTGGTGCTGACCGGCGCATCGAGCGTGCACCACAGGCCGAGGCCACCGGCCGGAACCCGGAAGCTCCACTGTGGACAATGCTGCGCCAGCGCCTCCACCGCGACGTCACGCTGCGCGGCGAACTCCAGGCGCCGTTGCCGCAGCACGGGTTCCGGATCCTGCAGCAGGTCGGTCAGCACCAGTTGCTCGAACACCGGCGTCCCGAGGTCGATCGCCGCCCGCGTGGACGTCAAGCGGTGCACGATCTCCGCCGATGCCCGGATCCACCCGACGCGCAGCCCTCCCCAGTGCGACTTGCTCGCGGATCCCAGTGTCACCACCAGATCCCCGCCGAACGCCGCCATGGGCAACGGCATCGGTTCGTCGGTCAGCGACAGCTCGACCAGCGTCTCGTCGACGACGACCGGCGTGTGAGCCTTCCGCAGCACGGCGACGAGCTTCTCCCGCCCGGCGGAGGAGAGCAGGGCACCGGTCGGGTTCTGGAAGTCGGGGATGAGATAGGCCAACCGGGGCCCGACCTGCCGCAACGCCGCCTCGTACGCGTCGACGTCCCAGCCGTCGTCCGTCATCGGCACCGGCACCGGGATCGCCGACGCCGCCCGCACCGCCTCCAGCGCGTTGGGATAGGTCGGCTGCTCGACCAGCACCCGGTCGCCGGGCCCGGCGAACAACCGCAGCGTCAACGCCCACGCGTGCTGCGCTCCTGACGTGACCACGATCTGGTCCGCGGAGGTCGGCAGTCCTCGCGCGGTGTACCGGTCGGCGATCACCTGGCGCAGCGCGGGCAACCCGCGTTCGTGATAGCCGTGCGACGCCAGGTGCTCGGGCATCTGGGCCATCGCCGCGACCATCGCCTGCCGCAGTCCGGGATGTGCCGGCGGGGCACACCGGGTCAGGTCGATCAACGTGTCGTCGCCACCCGTGATGCCGCCGCCGGCGCCCACCGGACCGTTGATCCACGATCCGGCCCCGCGCCGCGACTCCACGACCCCCTCGGTGCGCAGCTGGTCCAGCGCGGTGGTGATGATGGTGCGGCTCACGGGCAGCGCGTCGGTGAGCTCGCGTTCGGACGGCAGCCGCGTCCCGATGGGCAACCGCCCGTCCGCGATCAGCAGTTTCAACGCCGAGGCGAGGTCTGCGGACCCCTGCCGGGCACCACCACGACGCCACTCACCGAGCAGCCGAGCCAGTCGAGCACCGGATACACGTCCACCTGGTGGGAGCATGAGGCCAATTATCCTGAATTGGCTATGGATTACCAGGCCAATCGAAGCTCAGTATGGCCACATGGCCTCCATGACCGCACTCCACCAGGTCTCCGTCCGGATCTCACCCGCCCGTCGCCTCCCGCAGCTCGTCGCAGGCCTGTGGCTCTACGGCGCGAGCATGGCGATGCAGATCCGCGCGACCCTCGGCCTGAACCCGTGGGACGTGCTGCACGAGGGCCTCGCGAAACTCACCGGCCTGAGCTTCGGCCTGATCACCGCGATCACCGGCGTCCTGGTGCTACTGGCGTGGATCCCGCTGAAGCAGAGACCGGGCATCGGCACGATCGCGAACGTCGTCCTCATCGCCGTCAGCGTCGACGTGACGCTCGCGATCCTGCCCGCGCCGCAAGGACTGCTGCCCAGGATCGTGTTCCTGACACTGGGCATCGTGCTGAACGCCGTCGCGTTCGCCGCGTACGTCGGCTCCCGCCTCGGACCGGGCCCGCGCGACGGCCTGGTCACCGGATTCTGCCGCCGCACGGGCATTTCCCTGCGGGTCACGCGGACCGTGCTCGAACTGATCGTGCTCGGCACCGGCTGGCTGCTCGGCGGCACGGTCGGCATCGGCACGGTCCTCTACGCGCTCGGCATCGGCCCGCTCGCGCAGCTGTTCCTGCCCGCGCTCACCTGGCGCGAGCGCTCGCGGCCCGTTTGCGAATCTCCTCGTACGTGACGCCTCGCTCGGTCAGCACCTCGGCCACGATTCCCTTGCCCTGCAACAGAGCCAGCACGACGTGCTCGGTGCCCAGGAAGTTGTGGCCGAGGTCGCGGGACTCGCGCAACGAGTTCTCCAGCGCCTTCTTGACGGCCTTCTCCAGCGGCATCCCGAACCACCGCCGGCGCGGACCCTGCCGCAACACCCCGGTCCCGAGCGACTGCTCCACCGAGTCGATCACGGCGTCGACGTCGATTCCCAAGCCCCGCAACGCTTCCGCGTCGGCCTTGGTCAGCCCGCCCTTGCGCCGGTAGTCCCGGAACGCCGTCTCCAGCTCATCGCGCGGCAGGTCGAACCCGGCCAGCACCGGCGCGTCGAGCAACGCCAGGAACAGGTGCTCCACGCCGACCTCGCTCGCGTGGACCTGTTCCGCCTCCCGCACCGCGGTCTTGACCGCCTCACGGGCTTCCTTGGTGAACCGCTCCGCGATCATCATCGACCCCCGTGCTTCTTGTGGACCGCCTGGCGGGACACCCCGAGTTCCGCCGCGATGTCCTGCCACGACCAGCCCTGGGCCCGCGCACTGCGGACCTGGGCGGCCTCCAGATGTTCCAGCAGTCGCCGCAACGCGGTGACGGCCCGCAACCCGACCTTCGGGTCACGATCCCCAGCCGCTGTGGCGAGATCCGTCGCTTCCGTCATGCCGTCAACGTACGTTGACAATCCGGATCCGTCAACCAATGTTGACACGTACGGTGGAGCCGTGAAGATCGAGACCGCCGAGCAGGGGGCTCCGGGCCGAGTCACCGAGGATCGGATCAGGGTGCTGCCGAACGCCGTCGTCGTGCTCGACGGCGTGACCTCGCGAACCAGGCCGCCTGATCGCAACGGTGGTTGGTACGCCTCGGAACTCGCCGGCGAACTGGCCGGGCTGATCAACGCCACCGACCCGTTGACCGACGTTCTCACCCGCGCCATCGCGAATCTCGCCGAGAAGCACGACCTGATCCCCGGCGACTCCCCGTCGTCCACCGCGGCGATCGTCCGCTGGAACGACGACACGATCGACGCGCTCGTCCTGTGCGACACCCCTGTTGTCGCGTTCGGACAGTCCACCCGAGTGCTTGAGGACACCAGACTCGAGGACCTCCGGCCGGACCCGGACATCCTCAGGTGGAAGAACAAGCCCGGCGGTTACTGGGTCGCGGAGGCCGATCCCGTTGCGGGACACCACGCCCTGACCGCCTCCTGGTCCCGCGCGGAGGTCACGCGTGTGATCGCTCTCACAGACGGTGTCTCCTGTGGAGTGTCCGACTACGGGCTCTTCGACTGGGAGGACCTGAAGCAATTGCCACTGGGCGAAGTGCTCGACCGAATCCGGGAAGCCGAGCGCGGTGATTCGGAGCACAAGCGTTGGCCCCGCTACAAAACGCACGACGACCAAGCCATCGCTCGAATCGACTTCAGCGCATAAACGAAAGAAGCCCTCGCAACGTTCTGCGAGGGCTTCTTTCGAAGAAGGATGGCCAGGGGCGGGGTCGAACCGCCGACCTACCGCTTTTCAGGCGGTCGCTCGTACCAACTGAGCTACCTGGCCATGGAAAAGAAAAGCGACCCAGACGGGACTCGAACCCGCGACCTTCGCCGTGACAGGGCGACGCGCTAACCAACTGCGCCACTGGGCCTTGCTCTTGCTGTCGTACCTTACCGTACTTTACTGCGTGCCCCCAACGGGATTCGAACCCGCGCGACCGCCTTGAAAGGGCGGGATCCTAGGCCGCTAGATGATGGGGACTAGCTGGTCTCTGGAAGCATCGTAAGCATATGCCATAGGTCCACGCATCTCCAAAACGGGGTCCCACTTATGCGTTGACCTGCCGAAACCCCCTGCGGGCCGAGATCGAGCAGATCAACAAACGCCTGTTCAGGGCCTTCGAGGCCCTTCACGGGGTTTCAGACGCAGTTTGTGATCCAGACAACTTCCAGCCGGCGGACGTGACGCTGGGCAGCACGTGCCCCAGAACCTCGCGGATCCGCTCGGGGAAGTCCGCACACGCCGTCGTCGCGGAGGAGATCAGCCGCGAACCGAGCGCCGCGCTGCACAACGTCCGTGCGACCGCTTCGGGATCGACGCCGGGGCGCAGGTCTCCGCGTTCTGCCGCCTCGAACACGTAGGCGGCGACGAGCTTCTCCCACAGGAGGTGCGTGTTCGGGACGCCCGGATATCCGACTTCCCGATCGGCGTTGAGCCGCACGCCGGCACGCAGCACCACGTCGGCGGCCATCCGGTCGGCCGACTCGGCGAACATCCCGTGCAGGGCGCTGAGCGGATCGAGGCCGCGCAGCCGCCACGTCTCCCTCATCCGCGCCCACAGCTCGCTCTGCCGTTCGACCAGGGCGTCCGCGACCGCTTCCTTCGAGGGGAAGTGGAAGTAGAACGCGCCCTTGGTCAACCCGGTGCGCGCGAGCACGGCGGTCAGCGACGTGCGCTCGTAACCGAGCCGGTCGAACTCCTCCGCCGCGGCGTGGAGTATCGCCTCACGTGTCGCGTACGCCCGGTCCTGCTGGGGCATGGGTGAAGGTTAGCCGTTGCCGCAAAAGAGACCCGTGGGTATGTTTCCGGTTGCGGCCCTGCTCCGCAGACGCGCTCCGGGGGGTGCGCGCCTGGAGTCAGGGCCGCTTTCGCGTGCGCACGCCGTCACCGTTGCGCCGGTGGCAGCCCGCCGTCCTCGCCCGGTGACAGGCCCAGCATGTCCAGCAGCATCCGGCAGTCCTCGGCGCCCAGCGCGCTGCGCGCGACCGCGAGCCTGGCCCGGTGAACCTGATCGTCGGAGATCCGCGAGGGTTCTCCGCTCCGCTGGGCCGGCACGTTCGGCCCGCCCTGTCGCGACATGCTGTCGTCCTGTGTGAACAGGAACTTCCGCACTTCCAGTGACCCGCTCATTGCACCCTCCCCGACTTGAGGTGTGGCGCGAGGCTAAGCGACCTGGGACAACGGCCGCAGCCCCCCGCAGAGTGATTCCACCGCCACCCAGCGTTACTTTCTGTACTGGTGCGTTGTGTGCCTCATGGGAACGGGCCAGTGGATGATGGACCGATGACCGACCCCACGCCGGAGCCTTCCCCCGATGCAGAGGGCCAAAACGCGTCTCAGCCACCGCCCGACGTCGACCAGGAAGCGATCTTCAAGGCGCTCAGCGGCATCGACCTGAACACGATCGAAGCCGACATCGAGTCCGCGTTCGGTTCGAGGATGGCCGAGCTCGACAAGATGCTCGAAGGCCTCGACGACCTGGTCAACAAGATCGAGAGCGATCTCCACAACCTGGACCAGCCCAAACCCGAGAGTCCTCAGTAGATCCCTTACCCCAGGGGGGTATAGACTCGGAGCCCCGTACAGAGAAAGGGCTCTCATGTCCGTCACTGCCACCTACACCGTCACCGGCATGACCTGCGGCCACTGCGTCAGCTCCGTCACCGAGGAGCTGACCGAGGTCTCCGGCGTCACGGGCGTCGACGTCGTCCTCGAGACCGGCGCCGTGACCGTCACCAGCGACCGCGAACTCGGCCGTGACGAGGTCGTCGCCGCCGTGACCGAGGCCGGGTACAAGGTCGCCTGATGACCACGACCGAGCCTCGTCACGTCGAGCTCGCCATCAGCGGCATGACGTGCGCTTCCTGTGCGAACCGCATCGAACGCAAGCTGAACAAGCTCGACGGCGTCTCCGCCACTGTGAACTACGCGACCGAGAAGGCCAGCGTTCAGTTCCCGGACGGCCTGCGCGTGGACGACCTGGTGTCGACCGTGCGCGCGGCGGGCTACGACGCCGAGGAGCCCCGGCCGGAGGCTCCCGAGGTGGACGAGGCCGGTGAGCTGCGGCTGAGGGTCACCCTCGCCGCGGTGCTCGGCGTGCCGGTGATCGCGTTCTCGATGGTCCCGGCGTGGCAGTTCCCCACCTGGCAGTGGGTGTCGCTGGCGTTGGCGAGCGTGGTCGTGTGGGTGTGCGGCTGGCCGTTCCACCGTGCGGCCGCCGTCAACGCACGGCACGGCGC
Source organism: Lentzea sokolovensis (assembly GCF_033949975.1). Classification (NCBI taxonomy): domain Bacteria; kingdom Bacillati; phylum Actinomycetota; class Actinomycetes; order Pseudonocardiales; family Pseudonocardiaceae; genus Lentzea; species Lentzea sokolovensis. The sequence continues at coordinate 650,180 of NZ_JAXAVU010000009.1, read as the reverse complement.
CAGCACCATGGACACCCTCGTGTCGATGGGCGTCACGGTCTCGTACCTCTGGTCGCTCTACGCGCTGGTGTTCGGCGAGGCCGGGACGATCGGGATGCGGCACGAGTTCAGCCTGCTGCCGCGCCCCACCACCTCCGGTGACATCTACCTGGAGGTCGCGGTCGGCGTGACCGTGTTCCTGCTGCTCGGACGCTGGCTGGAGGCCCGGTCGAAGCGCAGCGCGGGTGCGGCCCTGCGGTCGTTGCTCGCGCTCGGCGCCAAGGACGTGGCGGTGCTGCGCGACGGCGTGGAGACCCGCGTGCCGATCGGCCGGCTCCGGGCCGGCGAACGGTTCGTGGTCCGTCCGGGTGAGCGCATCGCCACTGACGGCCTAGTGGTCGAGGGCAGTTCGGCTGTGGACCGGTCGATGGTCACCGGGGAATCGGTGCCGGTCGAGGTCGGCGCGGGCGATTCCGTGGTCGGCGGGACGGTCAACGCCGGCGGCCGGCTGGTCGTCGAGGCGCTGAGCGTCGGCGCGGACACGCAGCTCGCGCGGATGGCCAAGCTGGTCGAGCAGGCCCAGGCGGGCAAGGCGCAGGTGCAGCGGCTGGCGGATCGGGTGTCCTCCGTGTTCGTCCCGGTCGTCGTGCTGATCGCCCTGGTGTCGTTCGGCGCGTGGCTGCTCGCCGGCCGTCCACTGGAGTTCGCGGTGACGACGGCGGTAGCGGTGCTCGTGATCGCATGCCCGTGCGCGCTGGGACTGGCGACGCCGACGGCGTTGCTCGTGGGCACCGGCCGCGGCGCACAGCTCGGGATCCTGGTGAAGGGTCCAGAGGTGCTCGAGTCGACCCGGCGCGTGGACACCGTCGTGCTGGACAAGACCGGCACGGTCACGACCGGGCGCCTGACGCTGGTCGACGTGATCCCCGCGGACGGCGCGGAACGCGACGAGGTGCTGCGGTTCGCGGCGGCCGTCGAGAACGCGTCCGAACATCCGATCGGCGCGGCGATCGTCCGCGAGGTCGACGACGTCCCGCCGGTGTCGGACTTCGTGTCCACGGACGGCGTGGGCGTCAGCGGCGTGGTCGAAGGACGACGCGTCGTCGTCGGCCGGGTGCGGAACGTTGTCCTTTCACAGGAAATGACTGAGGCCCTGGTTGCTCACACAACTCGGACTGTGGTCGCGGTTTCCTTTGATGACAAGGTTGTCGGCGCCATCGTCGTGTCGGACGTCGTGAAACCCACGTCCGCACAAGCGATTGCGGAACTCAAGGGGCTCGGCCTGCGCCCGGTGTTGCTGACCGGCGACAACGCCGCGGTGGCCGCCGAGGTCGCGGCGGAGGTGGGCATCGACGAGGTCATCGCCGACGTCCTGCCCTCCGGCAAAGTCGAAGCGGTCCGGAATCTCCAGGCACAGGGCCGAGTTGTGGCCATGGTCGGCGACGGCGTGAACGACGCGCCGGCACTCGCGGCCGCGGATCTGGGGCTGGCCATGGGAACCGGGACCGACGTCGCGATCGAGGCGAGCGACCTGACGCTGGTGCGCGGCGACCTGCGCGTGGCGGCGGACGCGATTCGGTTGTCCCGCAAGACCTTGGGCACCATCAAGGGGAATCTGTTCTGGGCGTTCGCCTACAACGTCGCTGGACTCCCACTCGCGGCACTGGGCCTGTTGAACCCCATGATCGCGGGCGCCGCGATGGCCTTCAGCAGCGTGTTCGTTGTTACCAACAGCTTGCGACTGCGGGGTTTCCGTCCATCGGCAGCATAAGAATCTCGTTGGGAACACTCCCCAACAAGCTCGTGCGCATGCAACAATCCAAAAGCTGACACACCCCCGGTCAGCGCCTGTGGAGATCCCCTCCGGCCCCCGCGTTCCTCCCCCTGGCGCGGGGGCCTCCGCAGCTCTCCAGCAGGGCCCCCGGTAGATCCACTCTGAGTAGAGCCATTTACACCTTGGGGTGACCCGGCTCACAGGGGTTTGGCTTCCGTGACCGAGCCGTTATCGTGTCCCGGTGCCCATTGGATCCCTCGGACGCTCCAAGTCCGGCCGTCACCGCCCCGCGGACGAACCGCAGCAACCGGAGACGTCGCACGACGAAGAGCTGACCTCTTACCTGGCCGCCCTGGCCCCGGACGCGGACAACGAGACCACCGCGTCGGGCTTCGGCAGCGCGCAGGTGTACCAGCTGAGGCTGCAACTCATGGCGAACGAGCAGCTCAAGGAGCTCGCCGCCGAGCGCCAGACCTCCCCGCAGGCTCTCGCCACGGAGTGGGTCATGCAGCGCCTGGAGTGGGAAGCGCGCCAGCGCGGCCACTAGACCCAGACACAACGGAAGAAGGACCCTCGACCGAGCCCGGTCGAGGGTCCTTCTCACTTACGACTCAACTGCGGCGTGTTGCAGATCTGATCAGACCGCGCGGACGTTCTGGGCCTGCGGACCCTTGGTGCCCTGGCCGACCTCGAACTCCACTCGCTGGTTCTCCTCCAGGGTGCGGAAGCCCTGACCCTGGATCTCCGAGTAGTGGACGAAGACGTCAGCGCCGCCGTTGTCCTGGGCGATGAAACCAAAGCCCTTCTCGGAGTTGAACCACTTGACAGTGCCCTGTGCCATGTACCTGCCTCCATCGCAGGAAAGCTTGGGGCTGCACCGTGCAACCCCGGCCGTCCCGGGGGCGTTCGGCAAACTCGCTGAGAGCGCACCGCACGCCCGCGTGTCGTTCCGCGAGCGTGTGAAGCACGAACACAGAAACCACGGCCTGCGCGGGTCAGCCTAACGTGTGATTGGTCATAGCACTACAGGTCATTACTGGCCAGTTGTGTGCCTCAATAGGGGGAAACCCGCTGGTCCGGGTGGGTGATCGCAATTTCCCGAGCAACGTGTTCCACGGCCGTGCGTCCTCTTCAGCGTTGGACGAGGGGATCTTGGGGGGCACGTGTTCAGGCCACTGGTTTTGGCTGTACTACTGGGATTGACCGCCTGCAGCGCCGCGCCCGAGGGTGCGCCTGGGGCTGGTTCGTCGCCTGCTGCTCCGGCCGCGGAGCAGAAAGCGAAGGCAGTACTGACGGTGACGCCCGCATCGGGCGAGGGGATCAGCCCGGCCGGACCATTCGAGGTCGGAATGACCGGTGGCGCGCTGACCTCCGTCGTGCTCACAGGCGCCGACAGCCGGGTGGTGAAGGGGGAACTCACCGCCGGCAGGTGGGTCGCCACCGAGGATCTGGGCTACGACAAGGCCTACACGTGGTCGGGCTCGGCCAAGGGCGAGGACGGCACCGACGTCCCGATCACCGGCTCGTTCCGCACGATCAAGCCGCAACGGCTCACCAGCGCGAAGCTCAACGTCGACGACAACCAGACCTACGGCATCGCGATGCCGTTGAAGGTGACCTTCAGCGCGCCCGTGCAGGACAAGGCTTCCGTGCAGAAGGCGATGACCGTCAAGACGTCCGTGCCGACCGAGGGCGCGTGGGCGTGGCTGTCCGACACCGAGGCGCATTGGCGGCCGAAGGAGTACTGGAAGCCGAACACCGAGGTCGCGCTCGACGTGAACGTCTACGGAGTGCCGTTCGGCGGGGGTGCCTTCGGCAAGAGCGACGTGCACGCGCAGTTCAAGATCGCGGACCGGGCGCTGGTGGCCAAGGCGAACACGCAGACCAAGCGGTTCGAGATCTACCGGGACGGCGTGCTGCTGCACGACCTCCCGGCGTCGTACGGCAAGGAGAGCGACCCGGGCAGGGTGACCCGGTCCGGCATCCACGTGGTGCAGCAGAAGGAAGCCTCACGGCGGATGAAGAGCACCGTGTACAACTACGACGTCCCGGTCACGTGGGCGGTGCTGATCTCGCAGAACGGCGAGTTCGTGCACGAGAACAATGACACGATTCCCAGCCAGGGCAAGGAGAACGTGTCGCACGGGTGCGCGAACCTGTCCGGCCCCAACGCCAGGATCTTCTTCGACCTGACGATGGTCGGTGACCCGGTCGAGGTCGTGGGTTCCTCGGTGCAGCTCGGGCTGGCCGACCCGAACGGGCCGGCTCACAACGACTACTGGCAGTGGACGCTGGACTGGGCGGCCTGGACCGCCAAGTCCGCGGCCATCAGCTAGGACTTTTCCGTGATCTGCGGTGGCTGCGGGATCTCGTAACCCGACGGACCGACGTTGCGTTCGAGAGCCCGCTTCCACTCACCGCTCGAAATCATCTTCTCGATGGCGTCGTTGACGGCGTCGCGCGACTCGGCGTCACCCTTCGGCACACCGATGCCGTAGCGCTCCTTGGAGAACGTCTTGCCGACGAGCTTGAGCAGCTCGGGGTTCTCCGCGGCGAACCCGGCGAGGATGACCTCGTCGGTCGAGACGGCGTCGACGTTGCCCGCCATGAGAGCGATCACGCAGTCGGAGTACTGGCCGTACTCGACGAGCTGCACGTTCTTGGAGTAGTCCGACTTCACCTTCTGCGCCGAGGTGGAACCCTTGACCGAGCACAGCTTGCGGCCGTTCAGCGTCTCCGGACCCTGGACGTCCTGCTCGGAGTAGCGCACCAGCATGCCCTGGCCCGTCTCGAAGTACGGGCCGGCGAAGGCGACCTTCTCCTTGCGGGCGTCGGTGATCGAGTACGAGGCGATGATCAGGTCGGCCTCGCCGTTCTCCAGCATCGACTCGCGGGCGGCGCCTCGGGCCTCCTTGAACGTGATGCCGGTGTCCTTCACGCCGAGCTCGTTCGCCACGTACTTGGCGACGTCGACGTCGAAGCCGACGTACCGGCCGTCGAGACGCCGCTCGCTCAGGCCCGGCTGGTCGTAGCGGATGCCGATGGTCAGCTTCCCGGAGTCGGCACGTCCGATGACTGTGCTGCTGTCACCGCTCCCACAGGCGGTGGCGAGCACCGCAACGGCGATCAGGAGCGCGGCACGACGGATCACGACAGGCCTTCCGGGGGTGTTGTGGATTCGTGCGCAATGCTACGGACCTGCGGCGATGATCGACTGTGATGTATGACAACTACGGAAGCCTCGCTTTACTGGGTGTCACATGCCTGCCCTGCCGCTCGATCGCGCGCCTGAGATGGCCGGGCGGAGCCAGCTTTCTGATCTTGAAAGGCACGATAAGCGCAGCTCGGCGCATCATTCGCAGCCATCGATCGGCGTGAACGTAGGGCTCGCGGCCGTGTAGTTCGAGCGCCCACTCGGGTAGTACCGAGTACGCCAGGTGGCCCACCAGAACCCGGTACACGGGCAGTCCGTGGCGGAGCCACCCTTGCACGGGCGGACCGTGCAAGAAGTCGTAGATCACATCAGAATCGGTCGTTCGACGCAGAAACGGACGCATCCAGTCGAAGTATTCGGCCATTTCGCGCCTGGATCCCGGTACTTCATCCGGGTGCAATCCGACCAAAGCGGCCGCAGATCGTTGTTCGGCGTAGTAGAGGTCCTTCTGCCTCCCGGACAGCCCGTACCCCGCGCGGTCGAGCACTGTTTCGAAGCAGGAAACCTCCGAGCAATGAACCCAGAGCAGCAGTTCGGGGTCGTCGACGCGGAACGTCCTGCCGTCGACGACGCCGCGCAGGCTGCGGTGCGTGGCCCGCACCCGTGCCGCCGCGGTGGCGATCTCCTCGTCGGTGCCGTAGACGCCGAGGTCGACGAAATCCGCCGTGCGCTTGAGCCTGCCGAGCGGATCTGCCTGGAAGTTCGAGTTCTGCACGACACCCGCGACCGCCCTGGGGTGCAGTGCCTGCAGGTAGAGGCTCGCGATTCCGGCGATCCACATCGTCGGATCCGCGTGCAGCTGCCAGCTGACGGAGTTCGGATCGGGCATGCGGACATCGTCCCGTCTCGCCAGGATGAAGACCATGGAACTGGACCAGGCACGGGAAGTGCTCCGCAGCCAGCACCGCGCGGTGTTCTGCGCGGTGAAATCCGACGGCACGCCGTCCATGTCGCCGGTGCTCGTCGCACTGGACGACAACGGTGACGTGCTCGTCTCCACGCGAGCCACCGCCTACAAGACGAAACAGGTCCAGCGCGATCCGCACGTCTCGTTGTGCGTGCTGCCGGACAGCTTCTTCGGGCGCTGGATCCAGATCAACGGCACCGCGACGGTGGTGCCGTTGCCCGAGGCGATGGACCTGCTGGTCGAGTACTACCGGACCATCTCCGGCGAGCACTCCGACTGGAACGACTACCGGTCCGCGATGGAACGTGAGCAGCGCGTGATCCTGCGGATCTCGCTGACCAGCGCGGGGCCTGACAGGACGGGCTGATTTCCCGATCCCGTAACACCGTTAGCGGGCACAACGATTCCACGGGGACGGCGGCTACCGGGCAGGCGGAACCTGGGGAGCGAAAGCGATGACTGGTGTCAGACGCCGCGGCTACTTCACAGCCGCGGTCGCGGTGATGGGCGCTGCCCTCGTCGCGGTCTTGTTCTCGGCACCCCCGGACAAGCCCGTCGACATCCGCCTCGTGGCTCCACCGCCCGTGCCGCCCGAGGTCATCACCGCGACCGCCACGACCACCGTCTCCGTCATCGGTGCCGATCGGCCGCCGCCTCCGCCTCCTCCGCCGCCGCCCCCTGGCGTCAACCCGCCGCCCCGGCACCGGCCCGACCACCGGCCGCCACCGCCTCCGCCGGGCCAGGGAGCGCCCCAGGCGACCCTGTTCGACCTGCTGCGCTGCGACTCGAAGCTGCTCGGCGACGAGTTGAAGCGCTGCATGGAATGGCCGATGAGCGACGAGTTCTGCGATCTCCTGAAGAAGTACCACCTGCAACCGGTCGACCTGCGCGGACCGGACGGCAAGCCGTTGGTGCTGAACTGCGACAAACCTAGACCTTGAGCTCCCTGAGCCTCGCGAGGTTCGCTTCCGCCAGCGAGCCGAGCAACTGGGCCTCGCCGAGGTAGTGATCGTCGATCAACGCCTCGACCTCGGCGTCGTTCATCGCCGGCACGATCCTCGCCGCCATCCTGTTCATGTTGCGATAGCTGCCCTGCAACAGGAACGGCTGCCCGGACGGGTCCGCGGCGGACGCGATGTAGGCCTGGTTGACCTTGAGCACGACCTGCTGGATCCGTTGCAGCTTCCGGACCACCGACAGCATCCGTTCCAGCTCGACGGTTTCGTAGTCGTGCCGGACGCTCTCGCCGTTCGCCAAGCGCACCAACGGTTCCACGTCGACGCCGCCCAGGGTCGGGTTCGAACCGGACGCGTTCTCCAGGTAGCTCAACGCGAACAGCGCGTCGCGGCCGGACAGCACGTCACCGAGGTTCCACACGTCCGCGCGGTTCGCGAGCATGTCCGGGACGCGGAACGCGCGGCCGGTCTCGGTGTACGGGTTGCCGGCCATCGACACCGCGAAGCGCTTGCCCCGCAGGTCGAACGTGCGTGCCTCGCCGTCCCAGACGCCGTCGATCCGTCGTTGGGCGTCGCAGAGCGAGATGAACTTCTGCAGCAGCTCGGGTGAGGTGTGCTGGATGTCGTCCAGGTGCAGGAGAACGTTGCTGCCCAGGGCGAACGCGAAGTTGATCCGCTCGACCTCCTGGCGCGCGGTGGCGTTCGGTGCCTCCTCCGGGTCGAGCGAGGTGACGCCTGTGCCCAGCGCCGGGCCGTTGACCTTGACGAACACCATGCCCAGGCGGTTCGCGACGTACTCCACGAGCGTCGTCTTGCCGTAGCCGGGCGGGGAGATCAGCATCAGCAGGCCGGTACCGTCGTTGAGCTGCTTGGAGAGGTTGTCGCCGATCAACGGCAGGTAGACCTCGTTCAGCAACCTGTTGCGCACGAAGGTGTTGAGCACGGCCGGCTTGTAGTCGTCGAGCCGGAGCCTGCGACGTTCCTCGGCCAGCAACTCGTCGCGCTGGCGCTGGTAGGCGCGGAAGGCGGGCACCTGTTCGGCGTTGAACGTCCTGAGCCTGGTCAGGGTCTCGTCCAGGCGCAGGTCCATCGACTGGTCGTGCACGCGCGGGTGCGTGCCGAGCAGGCCGGTGACGGTCTCGGTCAGCGACGCGCTGGAGTCGTAGCGCGGCAGGTCGGTCAGCAGGATCGCGACGACCTCGGGGAACTCCGGGCAGTCCTCGTCCTTGAGGAACGCACTGAGCCACGCCTCGATCAGGTCGCGGTCGCGGAGTTCCTCGGTGACGACCGCGCGGAACCGGTCGATCACCGCGCGGGCGGCCTTGCTGGTGACGAATCCCCTGGGCTCGCAGGCGAGTTCCTCGAACAGGTACTCGGCGCTGAGGTCGTCGAGCCCGAACTGCTTCGTGAGCTCCGGAATTCCGTGCGTGCCACCGAAGATCGTGCGGGCGCGGGCCAGCGACTCGGCCTTGCGCGTCCACACCGCGCGTTGGTCTTCTGGCTGTTCGGACCAGAAGATCTGCGCCTTGGCACGGGCCTGCGGCGGGTATCGGAGCAGGCCGGCGCCGGCGTGCAATCGTTGCAGGACAGCGAGGATCTTCTCGGCGTCGTGGTCGTGGACGCCCTTCTCGTAGCCCTCGTCGTAGCGTTCCGCGGCGGCGTTCGTGACGTCGGTGCGGCCTTCGGCGAGCAGGCATCCGGCCAGGTGTTCGGACCGGTAGACGTCCTGCGTCTCGGAGACCAGCAGCTGGTCCCAGAACCCGGTGGTCTTCCCGAACTCCGGGTCGGTGACCTCGCTGCGGTAGTCGGTGCCGGTGACCGCGTAGTAGAGGCGGCCGTCGCGTGGCACCAGGGTGAGGTTCATCGGCTCGGTCGTCACCGGGAAGCGATGACGACCGAGCACGATCGACGCGCCGTCGTACAGATCGGCCCGGTCCCGCAGTGCCCGGCCTCCCTCTTGCCGGGCATCGCGCAGACTCGCGTCGAGCTCGTCAGCCCGGACGTCACCGAGTTCCCTGAGTTGCTCGGCGACCGCGCGAACCTTGGCGACCATCGGATCGCCGGCGAAGTACGTGTTGATCTCATCGGTCGAGGTCAGCTTCCCGACGCGACGGCGGATCGTGCCGAGCACCCGTTCCGCGGACTGCACGAGCCGGTCGGCCTTGCGGGCGCGTTCGTCGAGCAGCGTCTGCTTGCGGGCGGAGAACGCCTCGTAGACGTCCGTGCGCTTGGCGCCGACCTGGGCGAGGAAGTCGTCGAACTCGCCGAACCGCGACTCCAGGTTCTCCAGCTGCAGCAACAGTCTGCCGAGCTGGTCGTCGCAGCGTTGCGGGGTGTCCGCGACCGACAGGGCGCCGGTGATGGCCTGGCCGAGGAGTGCGAACTCCGCGGCGAACTCGGCGCGGCCCTCGGCGTTCGCGAGCTGGGCACGACGACCGTCCACAGTGGCCCGTGCGCGGTTGACCGCGGCCAGCACCTCGCCGATGCTCGCGAGGATCTGCGTGCGGGTCGTCGTGTCGGCGGCGTCGAGCGTGCTGACGACCTCCGTCAGCACCTCCAGCCCGGTCTGCTGCTGCGCGAGGCGTTCGCGCAACGGCTTCGCCTCGGCCGCGGTCTTCAGCTCCGCGGCCGCGATCTGGTCGATTTCCTCGTGGTACTGGGAGAACGCGCCCTCACCGCTGAGGAACGCGACCGCCCTGCGCGCGGACGCGCCGAGTTCCTCGACCAGTTCGGCCTCGCGGCGGTCGATCTCTTCGAGATCGACGTACTTGAGGTCCTTGAGCGTGATCAGCCGGCCCTGCGCGGACCGCAGATCGGCCAGCAACCGCACCCACTCGTCGGCGCTTCTGGGCGCGGCCGACCTGGCGAGCCTGACCAGTGAGGCGAGCTTCTCACCGGCCGTGTGGAGCTGCTGGGCGGCGTGCTCGGTGAGCGTGCGGACGGCCTCGAACTCGTCCAGCACCTGCTCCGCCGTGGCGCGGACGGCCTGGACGTCCTGCTTGAGGCCCAGTTCGTCGAGCCAGAACACGCCGTCGATCACCCTGGTGCACAGGGCGATCAGCCCCTCGAACACCGGTGCGCTCGGCGTCATCCCGGCGCTCATCCTGGTGATGGACAGGCAGTCCGAGATGCCGCGAACGAGATCGGCGTTGCCGATGCGGGCGAGCGGGCCCGCCTGGTCCGGCAGCACCTCGTCGTGCACGAACGGCGTGCGCCACACCTGCATCGGGTGCACGCGCACGGCCTCGGAGCTGGTCTCGCGGAACACCACGAGCGTGCCGTCGGCGAAGAGCGAGTAGCCGTGACAGGTGATGGGTGTCGCGACTTCCTTGCGGATCACGTTGTAGGGCAACAGGAGACTGCGGCCCTCGCGGCGGGCGTGGAAGACGTACAGCACGTCCTCGCCGTTCGCGGACCGGACGACCCGCTCGAACTCCAGCTCGTCGGTGTCGACGTCGAACGTCTTGTCCGCGCCCGTGACGAGGTAGTAGCCGCCGGGGAAGATGATCCCCTGATCCTCGGGCAGGCGCTGGCAGGCCTGGCCGATGCCGTCGAGCCTGGTGACCTCCTTGGTGCGGGTGTTGAACACCAGGTGCCGCCACGCCGTCTCCTTGTACGGCAGGATTTTGAGGAGGATCAACGGGCCGACGCGGGCATAGTGGATCTCGGCGTCCGCGAGGCTCTGCAACGGCTCGTCGACGGGCTCTTCGTAGACGCCCTCGCCCGACTCGGTGTTGTCCTCGATCTTGACGGTCAGCGTGCCGCCGACCGTCTCGACGAAGACCTCGTTGTCGATGGCGATGTGCGGGTGCCGGCCCAGCACGTGCTGCTCGCGGGTCGTCTCGACCCACGTGAAGTCGTGCGAGGGCGGGAAGACGTGGTCCCGGTCGCCGCGGTTGTCGACGTACGTGACGGTGCCGTCGACCTTGACGTCCCAGCGCAGGACGCGGAGGTCCTCGATCTGCTCGCCGGTCTGGAACACCGCGAGCAGCCTCGACTCGACCGTGCGCAGCTGGAGCAGCCGCGTTTCCCGGTAGTACCGGTACAGCTCGGCGAAGTCGTTGCGAAACCTCGGGTCCTGCAGGAACTCCGCCTCGACCGTGGCGAAGTCCCTGTCGTGCGCCGCGAAGACGTCGTTGACCGTCGTCTCGGGCTTGAGGCCCATGAAGACGTTGTAGCCGAACAGCATCACGTCGCCGAGCGCGACGATGTCACGCGGCACGCAGTTGTTCTCGGTGCGGATGCGTTCGGTGGCGACGAGTTCGAGGGCTGTGCTGCCGAACGTCTCGACGCGCCGGTCGTTCAGCGCCTCGGTGCTGCGGGCGAGTTGGGCGGCCTGGTCGGCCAGTCTTGCCCGCAGCACCTCGTAAGTGCCCGCGTCGAGTTGTGTCATGCGTTCTGGCCGTTGTTCTTGGCCATCTGGGTCAGCGCGATCGCCGCGGCGATGTTCTGCGCGTCACCCGTGGTGAAGGAGCTGAGGATCTTGGTCAGGTCCTCCGGGAAGTTCGCCGACCCGTCCATCCACTTCGAGCCCAGCGCCTGCACCACGTCCGAGCCGCCGACGAAGCCGTCGACCTGCTTGCCCGCGGTGATCGAGCTGGCGATCCGGTCGAAGAACATCGTGTCGCCACCGATGATGTCGATGTCGGCCTTCTCCAGACCGGCCGCGAGCACCATGGCCTGGGCCTCGGCGATCTCGCGCTGCACGTCGATGCCCCGGAGCCGGATCTCCTTCTCCGCCTCGAGGCGCAGTCGGTACTCCTCGTGCTCGCGGGTCGCGGTGTCGAGTGCGGCCATCGCCTCCGCCTTGTGCGACAGGCCTTCCGCCTCGCCCTTGAGGCGTTCCTTGATGCCCTCGGCGTCGGCGAGCGCCTTCTCGCGGTCGACCACGGCCTCGGCGCGACCGAACGCCTCGGACGCGGCGGCGTCGCGTTCCTTGACCAGTGCGTCCGCCAGGCCCTTGGCCGCGGCCTCCGCCTGCGCGCCCTCCGCGAGACGGATCTTGGAACGGGTGTCCAGCTCTGCGGCCTTGTTGCGGGCCTCGGCGAGCACGACCTCCTCGCGGGCCTTGTGCTGCGCCGACTGCTCCGCGGCCTCGGCGGCCTTGATGTCCTTGACCAGCGACTCCTGGGCCTCGGCCTCGGCGCGGATGATGATCTGCTGACGGTCGCGCTCGGCTTCCTCGACCGCACGCAGGCGCTTGATGTTCTCCTCCTGCTCGGCCACCGTCTTCTCGACGGCGACCCGCTCGCGCACCAGGTCGGCGATCGCGCGGCGCTCGTGCTCCAGTTCCTTGTCCTTCTCGATCATGCGCAGCGACGTCTCGCGTTCGCGGGCGATGACCTCCAGCATGCGGTCCTTCTCGATGCGCTCGGTCTCGACGGCGATCACGCGCTCGCGGTTCTTCTCGGCGACGGCGATCTCGCGGGCCTTGTTCTCGGTCTGGATGCCGAGCTGTTCCTCGGTGCGGATGAAGGCGGTGTTGGCCTTGAGGCGTTCCTCGGCCTGGACCTTCTGCGTCTCCGCCTCCTGCTGCGCGCGGGCGGTCTCGATCGCGCGCTTCTGCTTGATCTCCGCGTCGGCCTGGCGCCGTTCGAGTTCGAGGATCGCCTCACGCGCGCTGACGTTCTGGCGCGTGATCTCCTTCTCCTCGTTGCGGGTGAACTCGTTGGTCTTGACGTGCTCGATCGCGGTCAGTTCGGTGATCTTGCGGATGCCCTGCGCGTCCAGGATGTTCGCCGGGTCGAGCTGCTTGAGCGGCGTCTGCTCCAGGTAGTCGATGGCCGCGTCCTCGAGGCTGTAGCCGTTGAGGTCGGTGCCGATGACCTGCACGATCCGGTCGCGGAACTCGTCGCGGTGGGTGTAGAGGTCGACGAAGTCGAGCTGCTTGCCGACGGTCTTGAGCGCCTCGGAGAACTTGGCGTTGAACAGCTCCTGCAACGTCTGCTCGTGGCTCGCCCGCTCGGTGCCGATCGCCTGCGCGACCTTGATGACGTCCTCGACGGTCTTGTTGACCCGCACGAAGAACGTGATGCGGATGTCCGCGCGGATGTTGTCCTTGCAGATCAGGCCCTCGTTGCCGGCCCTGCGGATCTCGATGGTCTTCACCGAGATGTCCATCGTCTCGCACCTGTGCAGCACAGGCAGCACAACGGTTCCCGTGAACGTCACGTCGACCTTGCGCATCTTCGAGACGATCAGAGCCTTGCCCTGCTCGCACTTCTTGAAAAGTCTGCTCAGCGTGATCAGTGCCAGGATCAGCACCAATGCGATCACGGCGATCAGCACGATCAGCCCCGTGGAGATCGCACCCATGTTCAGCCCCCTGTGGTGATGTCCACGACCCAGAAGAACTCGCCCTCTGCGTCGTAGTCGAAGATCAACGCGGTCTGGCCCGCCTTGAGATCGGTGCTCTGCGCCGCTCGCACCTGAACGACCGCCGTACCGCCGTCGTCGGCGGTCACCTCGGCCTGCCCGTACCGCTCGGTGACCCTGGTCGTCCTGACGATCGCGGTACGACCCACGAAATCGTTGCGGGACGCCGGTTTCTCCGGTTTCGTCCAGTTCTTGACCGGGATGAGAAGGATCTTCGTGACGAGTGCCCCCACGAGCAGCGCCCCGGCGAGAATGGCGTACCGGAGCGAACCCTCAGGAGTGAGCACCGTGCCGACCAGCGCGGCGAACCACGTGATCACGACGAACATCGAGATGGAGATCGGCATCACCGGGGCGTCGAAGTCCAGGCCCACCAACGCCACCGTGAGCCAGTAGGCCAGCACTATCAGCAACAGAAAGCTGAACACCACGGTCGGAAACGCCAGCGCGGCAGCCAGGAACTCGGTCATCATCGCCCCCCTTCTCGTCATTCTGATGCGCGAAGTGCCTGTTCCGTTGCACTTTCGGGAATGATCGACGCAAATCGATGGTTGGCCCGACCATGGACATCGGGGTGCAGGGGCTCAACATCGGCGACCACGCGGGACCGGACGAGACGCGGCGGCTCGCCCAACTGGCCGAATCACTCGGCTATCGATCGTGGTGGGCGTCCGACCACGTGGTGCTGCCGTCGCCGCGGGTCGACCCGTCACCGTCCGAACCGGACGCCGTGATCGTGGATCCGCTGGCCCACCTGGCTTATGTGGCGGCGGTCACGTCCACGCTGGAGCTCGCGACCGGCATCGTGATCCTGCCGCAGCGCAACCCGCTGGTGCTCGCGAAGCAGGTGGCGTCGCTCGACCTGCTCAGCGGCGGCCGGTTCACGCTCGGCGTCGGTGCCGGCTACCTCGAACCGGAGATGACCGCGGTCGGGGTGTCGTTCGACGATCGCGGCGCGCGGACCGACGAGTACCTGGACGCGATGGACCAGCTCTGGCACGCGCCCTCGCCGGCGTTCGCGGGCAAGTTCGTGTCGTTCTCGGGGGTGGACGCGCATCCGCGGCCGTCCAACGTGCGCGTGGTCGTGGGCGGGCACAGCCCTTCGGCGTTCCGGCGGGCCGTGACCCGTGCGCAGGGGTGGTTCGGCATCGGGACGCCCGACGACATCCGCGGCCACCTGGCCCGGTTCCCCTCACGCCCCTCCGAGTTCCGGATCAGCGTGTCCGCGCAGGTGCCGCTGACGGCGTCCGTGGTCCGGGAGTACGAGGACCTGGGCGTGGACGAGCTGGTGATCTACCCGCCGATGTTCGACGGCACCGTGGACGAGGTGCTGCGGCGGAACGCCGAGTTCACCGGCTAGCCTCGGACGTCGTGATCCCCGTCGTCGTGCTCGCCGGCTTCCTCGGTTCCGGCAAGACCACCCTGCTCAACCACCTGCTGCGCACGTCCGGCGGCACGCGGATCGGCGTCGTGGTGAACGACTTCGGGCAGATCAACATCGACGCGTTCTCCGTCTCGGCCCAGGTCGACTCGATGGTGTCGCTGTCGAACGGCTGCCTGTGCTGCGCGGTCGACGGCACCGAGCTCGACGACATGCTGACCCGGCTGGCCGCGGCGGACCTGGACGTCATCGTGATCGAGGCGTCCGGGCTCGCCGAGCCCGCGGCCATGGTCCGGATGGTGCTGCAGGCGCCAGGCGTGTCCTACGGCGGGCTGATCTACGTGGCCGACGCGGTGGAACTCGATGCCGTGCCTCACCTGGAACGCGATCTCGCGATGGCCGATCTGGTGGTGCTGAACAAGATCGACCGGGTTTCGTCGTTGCCTTCGCTGCCTTGTTCGGCGCCGGTGATTCCGGTTTCCCACGGGCAGATCGATCCGGCATTGCTGTTCGAGGTGCGGCCGCCGGACCTGGGACCGCGGCAGCTGTCGTTCGACGATCTGGACGACCACTCCACGCACGCGCACGCCTCTTTTGACAGCGTGTCCTTCGAATACACGGATCCGCTGCACCCCAAGCTGTTGATGGACTTCTTGGGTGCACGGCCGGAGGGGTTGTTCCGCGCCAAGGGTTTCGTGCGGTTCCCGCTCGGCACGTTCATGCTGCAGACCGTCGGCGCGTACGTCTCGTTCACACCAGTCGACGACGCCCCGACTCAGCTGGTGCTGATCGGGGCGGGCATCGATCCGGAAGCGCTGACGGACTGGTTGCTGGCGTGCGTGGCGGACGAACCGGTGACCGAGCAGGACATGCTCTGGGTCCTCCGGTACGCCCGCTGACGTCACTTCTTGCAGAGCGCGGTGTCGATCACGTCGAACACCTGCTGGAACTTCTTCGCCGGGTCGTCGCCGAACGTGCCGGGGAGCGCGGTGAGCGTGACCGCCGCGCTCTTGCCGCTGTCGGTCGCACCGCCCAGCGACGCCCAGCCGTGGATCGACCCGCCGTGCCCCCACCAGACCCCGCCGCAGCTGAGCTTGGTGCTCTCCAGCCCGAGGCCGTAGGCGCTCTTCTCGTCGACGGTGACGGCCTTGCGCATCTCGTCGAGCTGCGCCTTCTTGAGCAGTCCGCCCTGCATGAGCGTCTTGAAGAACTTGGCGACGTCAGCGGGCGTGGAGACCATCGCGCCGGACGCCCACGCGGCGGACGTTTCGATCTCCGTCGCGTCGACCACCTCGGACTTCGGGTCGAGCAGGTCACTCAGCGCGTAGGCCTGGGCGTGACGGCCGCGGATGCGTTGCTCGCCCTGGTTCGGCCAGTACGTGTCCTTGAGGCCCGCCTTGGTGATCACCTGCTGGATCGCCTCGCCGACCGGGCGTCCGGTGACCTTCTGGATGAGCAGCCCGGCGACGACGTAGTTCGTGTTGCTGTACTCGTACTTCTCGCCCGGCTGGAAACTCGGCGGCTTGGCCAGCGCGACGTCCAGCAGGTCGTGCGGCGCGAAGTACCTGTCCCGGATGTCGGCGATCTTCGGGACCCCGACGTCGAGCACGTAGTCGGGCAGTCCACTGGTGTGCTGCAGGACCTGGCGCACGGTGATGCGGCCGTCCTTGATGTGCGGCACGTACTTGTTCGCGGGCCCGTCCAGCTCGACCTTGTTGTCGGCGACGAGCTGCAG
Source organism: Lentzea sokolovensis (assembly GCF_033949975.1). Lineage (NCBI taxonomy): Bacteria > Bacillati > Actinomycetota > Actinomycetes > Pseudonocardiales > Pseudonocardiaceae > Lentzea > Lentzea sokolovensis. The sequence continues at coordinate 633,859 of NZ_JAXAVU010000009.1, read as the reverse complement.
CGTGGCGACCGCCACGAACGACTTGGTGATGCTCCCGATGCGCACCTGCCCGTTGACCGGCGCGTTGCCGCGCGCGAGGTCGTGCCCGTTCACGTGCGCCTCGACACCAGGCGTGCCGTCCTTGACGATCTGGTCGAGTTGCTGGGGGACAAGAAGAGTCAGGGCCGTGAGCGCCGCGACCGCGATCACTTGGCACCACACAGAGCAGCGTCCACAGTGGCCAGAACAGCGTCGTGGGCCTTCGCGCCTTCCTCGGGCGTGTCCTGGAAAGTGCCGGGCAACGCCGTCACAGCAACGGAGAACGCCCTGCCGCTGTCAGTGACCCCGCCCCGCGTCTCGTAACCGTGGATGTCGCCACCATGACCCCACGACCGTCCACCACAGGACAACGGCGCACTGGCGATGCCCAGCCCGTACTCGACGCCCGGCCACATCTCACCGGCGGTGTCGACGGTCTTCTTCATCTCGTCCAGCTGCGCCTTCTTGACGAGGTCGCCCTTCAACAGGCCGCGGTAGAAGGTGTTGAGGTCCTTGGTGGTGGAGATGATCTGGCCGGCCGCCCAGCCCCAGCTCGGATCGAGCTCCGTGACGTCCTCGATCCCGTTGCCGGTCCTGGCATACCCGTGCGGGTGCTTGCCCTTGATGGTCTCGTCACCCACACCGGGCCAGTAGGTGTCGTTGAGGTTCAGCTTCCGCACGATGCGCTGGTCGACGTTCTCCGCGACCGGCCGCCCGGTGGTCTTCTGGATCAACAGACCGAGCAGCACGTAGTTCGTGTTGCTGTACTTGAACTTCGCGCCCGGCTCGTTGGTGACGGGGTGCGCGTTCCCGATGTCCAGCAACTCGCGCGGCTCCAGGTAGCGGTGCCGCACCTCCTCGAACTTCTCCAGCCCCATGTAGTTCGTGTAGTTCGCGAGCCCGCTGGTGTGGTTGAGCAACTGCCGGACCGTGATCCGGTCGTCCTTGATCGCGCCGGGCAGGTAGTGGTTGATCGGCTTGTCGAGCTCGACCTTCCCTTCACCGACGAGCTGCATGACCACAGTGGCAACGAACGCCTTGGTGTTGGACCCGGCCCGCACCTGCCCGTTCCTGGGAACAGGCGTCCGCTTGTTCAACTCGGACGTGCCCGAGGTGTAGGCGCTCGTCCGGCCGTTGGCCTCGGTGACCGTCGCCAGCGCCGCCGGGAACTCGTGCTGCTTCGTGAGCCCATCAAGCTGCTTCTGCACGCCACTCGCCGGCGCGGCCATCGCCGTCCCGGTGAACAGCATGGCCGCTGCCAGCACTCCTACCAGCGTCTTCTTCATCCTGTGCCTCCCCTTGCCGTGGTGAGGACAGATTGCCAACCGCGTGCCTGGTGTCGCAGTCACGCACGCTTCCGTTCTCGGGGTGGAGCAGGCTCTACCCCAGTGGCGAACGTCGCCCTGCCGCAGCGGCGGGTGATCCCCGAGGCCTCGCCGTCCACCGTGGTCCTCGGCGAACTGCATCGCCCGCGGCTCGCCGTCGAGGCCGCGGGGTAGTTGAGCTCGGGCTGCGAGAGGTGGCTGAGCCTGGCGATCTGTTCCTGTGTCGGCGTGACCTCGTCGAGGTTGCCCGATCCCACCAGGTCGTCGAGGGTCCGCGCGATCTCCTGGATCGGGGTGTTCCGAATCCCAGTTGTGCATCCAGCAGAGGTCGAAGTAGTTGGTGTTCAGCCGCTTCAGTACCCGCTGCTGTCTCCTTGCCTGATCCTCTCCGTGGCTGCTTCTTGGGCCTGGTCCGGCCGTGGAGGTGGTGCTTCAACCGTGAGGTTGGCAACCCGGAGGACATGCGGAGGTGGAGATCGGTAGGCTGTCCCGGCGAGGGCTGCTAGCTCAATTGGCAGAGCAGGAGACTTTTAATCTTCGGGTTCAGGGTTCGAGTCCCTGGCGGCCCACCAAACCCCCAGGTCACAGGCCTGGGGGTTTCGCTTTGGAAGATCACTGATACGCCTTTGATGCGCTTTACTCCGCGACTCTCAACCTCCAGCCTCTCCCGGTTCGTCCTGCTCAGGCCGGTCGAGTGCCCCTTCCAGCGCGTCGGCGGCCTTCCGGTCGACCACCTTCCGAGCCAGGTAGGTGTCCTGGGTCATCGACGGCCGGGCGTGCCCGAGCTGGTCCGCGACGACCCGTGCAGAGAGCCCCGCCTCATCGAGAATCGTGGCCGCCGTCTTCCGGAAGACGTGCGAGGTGACCCACGCGAACTCATCGCCTCCACGGGCGTTCCGGAGGTCCCTGCGAGTGTTCGACGGGTCCCGGAGGCCGCCGAGGCTGTTCGGGAAGACCGGCCCGTTCGGGAACAGCGTGACCCCACGTCGCCGCCGCAACATGTCGAGCGCCCACTTGGGCAGCTGTAGCATCCGCTCGCCCGCCTCCGTCTTGGTCGACTTCCTGATCAGCCCGAGCCCGCTGGCCCGGATGACCGTGTAGTTCACGTCGACCGTTCCGGCCTCGAAGTCGACGTCGTCCCAGTAGACGGCCAGCGCCTCACCGATCCGCACGCCCGTGGCCATCATGAAGCGCGACAGGTCAGGCAGGTCTTTCCGGACCGCTACCGGGTCTGACTCCAGCATTTCCAGCCACAACAAGCGCTCCTCCCGCGTGAGCGCCCTCGGGCTTTTCTTACGCCCGCTCTCCAGAGGGTCCGTGTCCCTCACGGGGTTCGTGTCGAGCGCCCTATCCCGAACAGCGATCCGCAGGGCACCCGAGATCACCGAGCGCGCCGTCTTGGCGCTGTCGACCCCAACCGACCGCCACACCATGCCCAGGAACGCGTCGATCCGTGCCACGGTCATCTCACGAATCCGCAGCTCACCGAGGCCCGGAAGCACATGCCGGCCGAGGATGCTGCGGTACGTGTCGAGGCTGCTCGGTGACCGCTTGCCCATGTCCACGAGCTTCTGAAACTTCATCTGCCACGCCTCAAGCGCGTCCTTGAACCGGCTGTCTGGCGTCAACGAGTCTCCCGTCGGGCCTTTGCGCTCGGAGAGCGCCTTCTTGAGCCTCCGCTCAGCCTCAGGCTTGGTCTTCCCCCTGCGAAGCACCGGCCGTGTCTTGCCGTCGAAATCGCGGTAGTTCGCGACGGCGGTCCAGCCTGCTTCCGTTTGATTGCAACGAATCTTGCCGTACGTGCCGATGTCGAGTGGTGGACGAGGCATCAGGCCGCCTCCTCAAGCAGGTGCTCGAACCAGCTCCGCACCTCGGACGGCAGGTACCGCAGGTGCTTCCCCAAGCGCCGTGCGGGCGGGCCGTAGTTCTTCGTCCGCCAGCCGTAGAGCGTGTGGACCGGGACGTTCAGGTAGGCCGCAACGTCACTGACTGTCCACAGTGGCTCAAACTGGTGTGTCTCCATGATGTTCCCCCTTAGATCAAGCAGCGTGCGGTGTTGCCGAACTCCCCGGAGGTCCGGCGGATGCAAGCAGCGCGGCCGTGTATTCGGCCTTCCACCTGCGGCGCTCTGCAACGGCGCTCAACAGCAGGTGTGCCCGTGGTGGCACGTTCGGGTCGCCGGGCTCGACGTTGTTCCAGACGACCCGTTGGGGCTGGTCCTCGTGCTTGATGCCGACGTCCGCGAGCAGTTGCCGAACGAACGTCTTCCGGTCGTGCTTGTGGTCAGCGAGCGACTTCCCGGACCACTTCCGCGACACGAGCACCCGCCGACCAGCAACGCCGAGCGTGGTTCGCTTGTGTGCCTTGCCATTGCACTTGCCCGGCACCGTGGACAGCCGCGCTCCCCGAGGCTGGACGCCGTAGAGCAGCCACACGGGACACTGCGGCGAGCAGGGCGTCACGGCCAGCTCAGCGCACAGCCGTTCGGCGTGGTCTTCCTGCCGGGCGGTCTGGGCGTCGAAGCACTCGTTGATGCTCTTGGTGAGGTACTTCGTCAGGTAGCCGATGTGGCGGCCGGCCTCTTCCGTGCCGCCGAGGATGCCCTTCGAGTGCACCTGCACCCCGAACCGCGCGACGTGTGCGGGTCGCTCCACCTGGTCGATGGCGTCTTCCCAGGTAGGCAAGGCCTTTCGAGTCTGCGGATCAACGAACCCTTTGGCCCGGACGTCCCAGACCGGCAGGTTGTCACCGCTGTACTTGATCTCGTCGTGCTCGGGCCACCAGACCTGGTGATACGTGGCCTCAGCAACCGCGCGCAGCTCAGCCCGCGAGATGCTGCCCCGAACCGCCGCGTGCCAGTGCGGAGCCAACCGCCTCTGCGGCTCGACCGCCGAGAAGTACTGAACCTCCCAGCCGACGCACCTCCGAAGGTTCTGAACGAACCGGTCCAGCAGCGCCGCGAAGTGCACCGCGTCCCGAGCAGCACGCCGGTAGTTGTAGGTGGCCGGATCAACAGGCGTGCCATCGCTCCGGACCTTGCCGTAGGTGTCGAGCGTCAGCGTGAGGAACGTCGAGGGCTGGTACTTGCCTCCAAAGACCTTGCCGACCGTGCGCTTGCTGACCGGCCGCCGAGGCAGGTTGGGCGCGTCCTGCCGCCGCTTGGTCGACCGCTTCCGAGCTGCCTTGAGCGGCACTTCCAGGGAGGGGAGTGAACCGCGGACTCCGAGTTGTCGAAGTTCGGTGTCGACCTCCGCGACGTCTTCCCGAACCTCTTCGGCTCCGACTTCGTCGCCCTCGTCGAGGGCCAGGCGGAAGGCCTTCACGAGGTCAGCCCGGTAGGCGGTCAGCTCCCGCTGATCGTCGCTCGGAGCGTCCGGCGTGAAGTCGGGTTCCTCAGTGAGGTGCCATCCCTCGCGACACTGCGCCATCCGCAGACGCCGGTTCTTCTCCGCGCAGGTGGGGCACACACTGGCCACGGTCGAGCCGCACGGCACAGGCACGATGTCCACGCGCCCGGTGTCGAGGTCGATCCGCTCCTTGGCCAACGGCCGGATGCACACGCCGTGCTCTTCAGCGACGGCACGAACCACGTCGAGCGCGGCCGGCTGCTTCATTCGCTCTGAGCGCGTCAGGTACTCGGTCATGCCGCAGCCCTCCCATCCGTCCACTCGGGGAACTCGTGAACCGTGGCCGGGGCGAGGTAGACGCCCAGCTCGACCAAGTCCGCGTCGGTGACGTTGAAGGCCCTTGCACGCTCGGGTTCGCGTTGCCCGTCTTCCTTGCCCCAGGCGACACCAGGCGTGTTCTCGCTGATCTCGTGAGCAGCCGCACCCCGTTGCCGAACGCCATCCCCGAGGACCATGTCCACCTGCACCGGCTCATCGAGGCGCAACGCCACACGAGTCGTGAACAGGTGCCGAAAGCCGACGATCTCTTTGCGCGGGTCCTGGACCAGGCCGACGACGGCGTAGCCAGGTGCACGTCCCTGAGATGTGATCGTCTGGATAGCCCGCGTCGCGCGCTCACGCAGGTTCCGGTCCGACTGGTAGGCGATCAGGTCCGCCAGCTCATCCACGATCAGGACCGTGAACGGCTCACCAGTGCTGCGCGCCCAGAGCCGCCGGATGCCCCGGTATCGAGTGGCGCGCTCCTTGACCTCAGCGGCGATTTCTTCAAGCAGGGCAACAGCTTCCGGGCCGTTGTCGTAGACGACCTTCTCGAACGCGTCCGGACACTGCCCCAGCTCCATGCCGCCCTTGGGGTCGATGCCGACGAGGCGGACCATTCCAGCTTTGATGGCTGGGGCGAGCTGCCAGACGATCGACCACAGCACCGAGCCCTTGCCCGCACCGGGCACGCCGACCACGAGTACCTGAGAGCCGAGCAGCCGCAGCCGCCAGGGCTTGCCGGTCTCCGTACGGCCGACGACTACGCGCTTGAGGTCGACCTCTCCGGGGTCGGCGAGCTGAGGCACCGCGACCGGACGCGCCAGCGGGTCAGCGTGGATGAAGTCGAGCTCAAGCACCCGAGGCTTGAGCACACGAACACGGCAGGACCGCGCGTTGAACGAGTGCGCCAGGTTCTCCCGCCGCAGCTCCCACTGCTCAGGCGACTGCGCCGGGATCATGCGCACCCGGACCTTGTCCCGCCAGCCCTCGGAGCGCACACGGCGCAGCTTCGGCCGGTACTCACGCCCCCGGTTGTCCTTGGACAGCTCAGCCAATCGCATGACGGTGCGCCACTGCGGCACGTACACCGTGAGCCGCCGCCACTCGGTCAGGACGCGGTACCAGCCGTGCCGCAGGAACGAGTCTCGATCGAGGCCGTACCAGACGGTCAGGGCGCACACGAGCGACAGCAACGCGATCACCAACGGCGAGAGACCGAACTGGTGATAGGCGCCGTAGCCGCCGAGGCCGGCCGTGGCTGCGACCGGGTATCGAACCGCCAGAACAGCCAGTAGCGCGACCAGGCGGACGGCGAGCCAGAGCAGCGCGAACGGCGCGAGCACGAGCTTGACCCAGCCGGGAAGCCATACCCACCAAGGGACCTGCGGACGTGCGCCCTCGAACGGCGCGGGATCGACCCAGCGGTTGCCCTTCATCGCGCACCGCCAGCGCACTTGAGGCACTGAAAGACGCTGCCCACGCTCGGGATGCGCCCAACAGGCTGGAACGCTCCCGAAGCGGCGGTGTGCTGCGCCCTACAGGTCAGGCATTCGAAGCCCCTAGCCTGCGCAGCCGTGAGTTCCATCGTCTCCAGCGAGCCGCCATCGAGCATCACGACGTAGCTGGAAACGGTCTGCCTGGTGGAGATCATCCGATCCCCGTCTAGCGCACGAATGCGCTCAGGCTCTACGCTCATCGTTGTTCACTCCTGAGTTGGGTGGACAACGCAGGAGCGGCGAGGTTGGTAGCCGGGTTCCGCTCCTGCGTCTCACGTTCTCTTTGCACCGCAACAAGACGTGCGGAATCGCCACATGACCCAGCAGAGTCACGCGCTCCGTCCAATAAGGACTGTTGCTACTTCTTCGCCGTCTTCGTGACCTTGATCGCCTCCCCCTTCTCACGCTCACGGTTCGCCCAATACATGGCCTCGTGGTGGTGGCTGCGATCGGTCTCCGCGACGCGTGCATAGACGGCGGCCGAGCGGAGGTAGTAGTCCTTCAACACAGCGGGCGCAGACTTGGGATTGGGCAGGAGCTTGCTCAGCACGTCGTGCGCCTCGCTCAGCGTCCGAACCTGCTCAGCAAGGCCCCAGTGCATCGCCTCAACTGCGGACATCAGGATCTCCCTCCGCCAAGGCGTGCCGGCCTTCCTGACCGCCGAGGTGATCCGCCAGTTTGGAAGCCTCACGCGACAACTCCCGGCAGAACCGCATCAGCACGTCCGAGCCGCCGGGGAAGGGCGGGAGCTGAATCGCGATGTTGACCGGGTCGAGGTAGATGGCCAGCGCCGGAACCTCAGGCGTCACCCGGACCATGGCCGCGCCCGCGTCTTGACCGGGCGTGCAGGTGGCGTTGAACCCCATCACTGACCACCCCGCGCCGCATCGAGAGCCGTCTGACCCTCCGCGACCGCCTCAGCAAGCCGGGGCAGCGCTTCCGCGTCGACCACCAGGACTGCCGGAAACGCGTTGCCCAACCGGAACTCGACCCGTCCGGCGAAGACGAGCGGTTCCACCCGAATCGGCAGGTTCGCCGTCAGGTGCAGACGCATCAAGTCGGGCACGGATCACGCCGCCTTAGGTGCGGGCTTGGCCGCGACGATGGCCTTCATGCCGGTGGCCCGCAGGCTGTAACCCAGCTTCGCCCGGCAGCGGTGCCGCTCACCGACGTGGCCGCCACGGCAGCCCTTGTCATCGATCCACGGCGTCACCGTCAGGCCCTCGAACATCGCCGGGCGGATGTCCGTACCCGGAATCGCCTCCGGCGGCACCGGCTGGTGAGGTGCCGAGATCTTGACCGTGACCGCAGCGTCCGCCTTGCGCTCCGCAGCCTGGTCGATAACCAGGACGGACCACACGAGCTGACCGGTCTCCTTGTCCTTCTCCTGTTCGACGGGGAGGCCCTTGGCGCGCTCTTCAGCCGACTGGAACTTGAGCACCGGCTCGACGCCCATCACGAGCGCGCCCCTCGGGAACACGAAGTCGTGACCCGCCGGGAACCTGCTCCCACCTGTGATCGCCATCGTCGTTCTCCTGACGTTTGTGCCGGTCGGGGCCGCTCCCCGACATCTCGACACCTACGACTTTCGACGAATCGAGAGGACGTCAACACCACACAACAGGACAACTACAGACGTCTCAGCTACATTGAAGTCGTCCCTAGTTGTACGGAGGGTGGCTCATGCCGAACCAACGCCTGCGGGATGCGTTGCTGCGCAACACTTTGGGCTTCGATGAAGTCGCCAAGGCAACCGGCGTAGACCCGAAGACCGTCGAACGGTGGATCACGCAGGACCGGACACCGTACCCACGCCACCGACACGCCATCGCCGCGATGGTCCGCGAGACCGAGACCTACCTCTGGCCAGACGCCGTCGCGCCAGAGAAGAAGAAAGAGATCAACGAGTCCGAGGTCGTGCAGGTCTACGCACACCGCCATGCCGTGCCGCAGGAGATCTGGGGACACCTGATCGAGCAGTCCAAGATCAGCATCTCGATCCTCGTCTATGCCGGCATGTTCATGGTGGACAACCCAGCCTTGATCAAGACGCTGCGCCAGAAGGCGGAGAGCGGCGTCAAGATCCGCTTGCTGCTCGGAGACCCCGCAAGCCGTGAGGTCGCGCGCCGCAGCGAAGAAGAGGGCATCGGCAAGACCACGCTTGGCGCGAAGATCCGTAACGCCCTCGCGGTCTACAAGCCGTTGGCCGAGGTGTCAGGCGTGGAGATCCGCGTGCACGGCACGACGCTCTACAACTCGATCTACCGCTTCGATGACGAGATGCTCGTGAACACGCACGTGCACGGCTTCATGGCAGCCCACGCGCCGGTCCTGCACCTGCGGCGCTTGTCCGGGGGCGACCTGTTCGAGACGTACGCCGAGAGCTTCCAAGGCGTCTGGGATGGCGCGAAGCCGCCGAAGTGGTAGGCAGGTAGGCATGGCTCGCACTGATCACTACAACGACCCGAACGCACCGAAGGCGACCAACATCGTCGTAGCGGTGACGGCGTTCGTGCAGGACGAGCAAGGCCGGCTGTTGATGATCCGGCGGACCGACAACGACCTGTACTCAATCCCTGGCGGGGCGCAGGACGTTGGCGAGACCATCGGCCACACCGTCATCCGCGAGGTCAAGGAAGAGACCGGGATCGACGTTGAGCCCGTCGACATCATCGGCGTGTACTCCGACCCTGCGCACGTCATCGCCTACACGGATGGCGAGGTGCGGCAGCAGTTCTCCATCTGCTTCCGGGCACGGCTGATCGGTGGCGAGCTGCGGACGAGCAACGAGTCCAGCGAAGTTCACTGGGTAAGCCGCGGAGACCTCGACGTGCTCAACATCCACCCGTCCATCCGGCTTCGGATCGAGCACGGGTTCGAGGAGCGATCGACGCCCTACTTCGCGGTGTAGTCGACTCCTGCCGCGCGGAGGCGTTCTTCAGTGCACTCGACCGCAGCGACCAACTCGGGCTTGGCCTGCCGAATGAAGAAAGTCACCAGGTCTTCTGGGCCGTACCGCTTCTGGATCTCTTCGATTCTGTCATGCACGTTCGTTGGCTTACCGTCGGGCGTCGTCGTCATATCCGCCCACCATAAGGCGTCACGAAGCGCGCCCTCCTCGTCACCCCATACTGCGAGCTGCGCAGAAAGATTGCGCAACTCCGCTTCACGGTATGCACATGAGTGATGAGCAATCAACGCACAAAGGCGCCCATCCATACCGACGCCCCTCAGATAGCAAGCCCCGTCAAGCGGATGAAATCCTGTCTTCGCCAGCTCAGGAGAGTATCCGATGTCATGAAGCACAGCTGCTGCCACTAGTAGGTCTGCATCGTCGCGTGAGAACAGAGGGGAACACAACTCAGCCGCCCGAGCTACACCCTGAACATGTCGCCACCGACGAGGCAACGATTTTGCAAGCGCCTTCTTCGAGAGAAAGAACGCAGCTTCTAGATCAACAACCGAGTCGCGTGCCATCTAACTACTCACCAAGAGGGAACTTGCGAGAAATATTCACAATGAAAGCCACTCCAGCATCCTTCTTGACGTTGACGTCATATTCAATTTCGTTATGGTCGACGAACGCAAGCCTGGCATGATTTTGCTCATTTACATCTGCGCTAGTCAGCCTAAGCAGATCAGGCGAGACCGCGTGTCGACGATAAATCATACCTTTGACCAGACGAACCGCCTCATCCTCGGTAAGCGGCTCCACGTAAGGCTCGTCGAATACGCGATCCCCCAACTTACGCCCGAAAAACTTCAGCAGATCCCACGCCACATTCGAGGCAACCCAGCCTGACACCGCAACAACAGCACCGATTACTACTGCATCGGCACCCCAGTTGAAGTGGCTCTTCTCGATCTTCAGGTTGAAATATGGAGGCTGCTTGACGCCTTCATATTCGACGCTACCAGCTTCGCGAATGAAACTCTCTACAGCAACCTCAAATTCACCTAGATCAATACCTTTGCCGCCACCATGAACAATCAGATGCCATTCACTAGAAGCCTCTTCGGCCATCTGGTCTTCTGTCTCAAAAACAACGAGCCTCAGCTGATCGAAATACTTTCGCGGCGCATCATAACTCGACTCCATCGGTGTCGCCATTGCCTTCCTGCCACTATTAGCCAGCATCGAGATCCATGCACGTGCATTACCTTGACGGCGCTCCAACTGGAGTCATGACTCCACCAAACAAGGCCCAAGAAAAACTCAGCATCTACTTTCGTTCAATAACCCGATAAACCGCAATTGGAATGACCGAAAGAGCAGGATGCTGCGGCAGATCCGTCAATCCCGTGGCAGCCACTTCCTCAATCATTCCATTAACCATTCGAACAAAATTGTTCCGGTCGAATTTTCCTTGCATTGCCTGCGAAGATGCAGAGTTCTCCACAGTTCGCCCCTCGACCTCTTCGGTTGATTTTGAGTAGTGACCGACCGTGCCCACCACCGTCCAGCTTTGGGATGAAGCGCCGAACCGGGATCCGATTATGGGGGCATCCGCATCCAAGTAGCGACGATTCTCAAGAAGCCTTGCATTAACAGTCATGTTGTTGCGCGCACCCGAACTCACCTGGACCAGGTTCAATCCGGGGGAGAACAGACCTCGCGAGGTCCGCACAATCGCACGCAAGAAATCCGCAGAGTAACCAAACTCTGCCCCAAAATCCTCGATCTTACTTTCAAGTCTAGTATCTTCCACCACCTGCTTCTCGCCGGACGGCAACTTACTTGGACGCTTGGGCTGATTCTTCTTTGATCGAACGGGCTGATCCTCCTCTTGCCCGGACATCTCTTCAATAGCGGAATTAAACGCCTGGTAACCCGCTAGCGCTGTAGACAGATTGCCAAACATCGCCCCAAGATACGTGCTGTCAAACAAAAACCCATCGGCAGTCAGGCGAAATAGAGAGCCCTCAGGACAGATCGATTTCACATCGTCGAATACCTCTCCACCGTCCTCACTGAAGAGATCACTAATATCAGTCAGCCAACCGTCTTCTAGCGCTTCCTCAAGCTCAGGGAAAAGCGAGTCAAGCATTGACCTTTGAATATACGACTCTGAACCATGCTCCGGAGCGTATGAAAGTACCTTGTTCCAGCCCACGGTCGTTCTACTATTGTCTTTAGCGGTCAGCCTTGATTCCTCTGGCACACCCGAATCCAGTTGGCCAGCAATGGACTTAACCTTGTCAACATCAACATAAAGGTAGTCCCGCAGAATCTGGCGAGGAAACCTATCTTCGCTAGTCATACGCGACAATAACACCTTGCCGAATTGTCCTCTACTGGATCAAGGCCGCCGCTGGCGGCACGCTCCGCGTGTACGGCGAACACCTTCCATCCCGGCACTCCCGGCATCCGCTTCGCTGCGCCGGTCGGCCGGGCGGCGCAGCGCACCGTCCTCCGGCCTTGCCTAAGCCGACGAGCTCGCCCGTAGTGCCATGCCGGCCAGCAGCTCCCTACGAGCGCCGTCAGGGTCACCGCGGACTGCCGGTCCTGGCGCTCGACTGCCGCGCCGGCTTCGCCGCCTTGCCACCGATCAGGCACCAGGCGAAGCCGCAGGAGCGCTCGATGAGCACCAAGCCGGGCCACCCCCGACGCCACGAGCATGACAACGGCCGACAGCGCCGCGTCAAGGCTGGAACGAGTACCTTGACCCAGCACCACCGGCCGCGTTCTTGGCTCAGTGTCGGGATGATGGCAGGGGTGTGGACGGTCCCAGAAGGACCAAGATCATGATGTGCTTTAGTCTCGCAAAACGTCGATAAACGTCGCAAAGCGACTGTCCACAGTGCTCAGATCAAGACCGCATCCGCGCAGGTAGTGAGCACTGTCGAGGAAGATCGACGAACAACGCCAAGCGAAGGCTCTTACTCTTCGGGTTCAGGGTTCGAGTCCCTGGCGGCCCACCAAACCCCCAGGTCACAGGCCTGGGGGTTTCGCATTGGCGGAGCCACCCCTCACTTAGCCTCACAACTCCGGGCATGGCCACGGGCCTGGCCTCACCCGAGGGAGACGCCGTGGACGCGATCAGCAGATACCTCGATCTCGTGGAAGAGGTCATGCGGCGATACCCCGATCAGCGCGAAGGCCAGGCGCACTACAACGCCTTGCGCATGGGATGGCCGCATCTGGAAGCGCAGGTGCTCGGCACCGACCGAGACTGCTACAGCTCCGACAAAGCGTTGCCCGCGTTGCTCGCATGGGTCGACCAGGTTCTGCCGGGCGAGGCGCAGGACCCCGACGTGCCGGCATGACATGGCCGGCAGCACCGCTTCGGGACAGGAATGAGCACCTTGGCCCAAACTCAACCGGCGTCCGTTGCCGCGGCGAGCTGAAATCGCGTGCAGGCACGGCTTTCCGGCACGTAGGGTGCGCGAGACCAAAGGGGGGTGCGGCATGACGAAGCTGAACCAGATCATCGCGGTGGAGAAGAGTGTCAAAGGGGGCACGCTTCGGGACCTCACCGACGCGCATCACGGGTTGCAGAAGCCCGCGCTGCTGGCCGGTATCTCCCGGACGTACCAGCCGAAGGACGAGGACGGCGAGGTGTTGCCGCCGGAGTCCACTCGCGTGCAGATCAAGGCCGAGGACGTGCTGCGGAAGACCGCTTCCGTGATGACTCGGCTCTTCGACGTCACGGCGACCAAGGACTGGGCCAACTGCGTCGCGAAGGCTGATGTGGTGGTGGACGGGCAGACGTTGCTTCGCGACGTGCCTGTGTCGTATCTGCTGTTCCTCGAGAAGCAGCTGACCGACCTGCACACCTTCGTGAAGAAGCTGCCGTTGCTGGACGCGGCCGAGGACTGGAACTTCGACGAGTCCGCTGACTACTGGCGCACCGAGCAGGTTCGGACCATTCGCACCAAGAAGGTGCCGCGCAACCACGTCAAGGCTGAGGCGACGGAGAAGCACCCGGCGCAGGTCGAGGTGTACTACGAGGACATTCCGGTGGGTTACTGGACCACGGTGAAGTTCTCCGGTGCGCTGCCTGCCCGTCGGGTCAACGAGCTCGTCGACCGGGTGGAGAAGCTTCAGCACGCGGTGAAGTTCGCCCGCGAGGAAGCCAACAACATGGAGATCACCGACGAGCGTGTCGGTGCGGTGGTCTTCGACTACCTGTTCCGATAGCGTCCACAGACTCCCCCGCTGGAGCGCGGGGGTGCGCTCCCGTTGGGAGCGTGAAAGCTGAAACTGAAACGTCAGCCTGAACCACTCGGTCACCAGTGCAGGTTCGAATCCTGTCCCCGGCACCATCACGCCGGGGTAGCCCAATCGGTAGAGGCAGCCGGGATCAAGCTCAGACTCTCGCTCCAGAATCAGCATTTCCGCCGAACGCCAGATCACCCGAGAACGGACAAGACTCGCCGAGGTGCAGGTTCGAATCCTGCTGGCCGCTCTGCTCGTGCGGCCGTAGCTCAACGGAAGAGCGCGGCGACCTAAGGACTGATCCGTCTCTTAAACGTCGCTGGTGTGCGCAAATGGGCGGCAAAACGGGGCCCTGGACTGGACATGTCCGGGGCCCCACCCGCGTTCAGGGGCCGCGCAGGGCGTTCAGGACGTGCGGCCAGGCGGCTGTTCCCAAGGCCGCGTCGTCGGCGTCGGTGCCGCCGTAGCAGAGGTACGTCGACGGGCTTGCGGGTTCTTCTCCCGGCAGGCGGGGGCGGTGGCCTGCGGCGGGCCGTTCGATCAGCACGGTGGGGAGTCCGGTGGCGAGCCTGCGGTCTCGCAGTGTTCTCGCGGCGGGAAGCGACGGCCAGGTTTGGTCGTCTCCGCCGGCGACCAGGACCAGTTCGGCCTTGGTGTTCTCCGCTGGGATGGCCGCTGCCTCGTAGTGGTCGGGGTAGAGCTCGCGGCTGTGTTCGTACCAGCCTCGCAGGGATACGAGGCCGTCCTCACGTGGTTTCGGCTCCCAGGTCTTGTCGCGTGGCACGAACGGGAGCGGCTCGCCTTGCCAGGTCCACGACGAGCGCCACGGGTGGCTTTGGCCGTCAGTTCCCGCGCCGAGGTTCGCCCAGGTCACGGATGGTGGCGACAGGGCCACGACAGCGGCGGTGCGTTGGTCCAGGACGGACAGCCACAGTGCGGCTTCGGCGCCCTTGGACAGGCCCAGCGCGGAGAGTCTCCCGGCGCCTTCGGTCTGGAGGAGGTCCAGGCCCGCGCTGAACGTTTCCAGCGGGACCTCGCAGATTCCTGGCGGCTGGCCCTCGCCGCCGTACCAGCGCAGTCCCAACGCCATCAGGCCGGCGCGGGCCAGGAGCCTGCACCGGTCGAGCGTGCCTGGGCCGTAGGAGCCGTGCAGGACCAGCACTCCCGCACGGCTTCCGGTTGCCGGGCGCACGAGCACGCCCTGCACGGCACCGGTGATCTCCTGCTCGACGATGTCCAAGAACTCAGTGGGCGATGACATCGCCGGACTTCGTGGTCCGGCTCGGCAGCATGACCGCCACGACGATCGTGGCCGCGGCCAGGACGGTGGCGATCACGAACGCCAGCTTCATGCCGCTCAGCTGCGCCAACGCCGCGGTGGTGCCGTCTGCGACCAGTTGGCCGGTGCGGGCGGACATCACCGTCACGACCAGGGCGGTGCCCAGGGCTGCCGCCACCTGCTGGAGCGTGCCGAGGATCGAGCTGCCGTGCGGGTACATGTTCGGCGGGAGCGCGCCCATGCCGAGGGTGAAGATCGGGGTGAACGTCGCTGCCAGGCTGATCATCAGGAGTACGTGCAGGGCGAGTACCTGCCAGTACGGCATGGTCATCGAGACCTGGGTGAAGCCGGCGAGGGAGAGCACGATTCCGATCGAGCCCGGCAGGACCAGCGGACGGCTGCCGAGGCGGTCGTACAGGCGGCCGACGGTCGGGCCCAGCAGGCCCATGCCCAGGCCGCCCGGCATGAGGAGCAGGCCGGTCTGCAGCGGGGTGAGGCCTCGCAGGTTCTGCAGGTAGAGCGGGAGCAGGATCATCGAGCCCATCATCGCCAGGAACGCGATGCACATCAGGGCCAGCGCCAGCGCGAACGTGCGGTGGGTGAGGGTGCGCAGGTCCATGAGGGGCGCGCCGGTTCGCTGCAGTTTGAGCTGGCGGAGCACGAAGAACGCGATGGTGGCGGCACCAGCGATGACGATGCCGATGCTCGGGCCCAGGTTCGATTCGCCCTCGCCGAAGAGGCTCAGGCCGTAGACGAGGCCGCCGAAGCCGAGGGTCGCCATGGCCGCGCTGGCCCAGTCGAGGGTGCTGACCTGGGGTTCGCCGATGTTGTCGAGGTGGCGCAGGCCGAAGTAGGTCACGGCGCCGGCGATCGGGAGGACGGCCACGAACAGCAGGCGCCAGGAGCCCAGTTGCAGGATCACGCCGGAGATGGCCGGGCCGAGGGCCGGGGCCACCGAGATCGCGAGCGTCACGTTGCCCATGACGCGGCCTCGGTCCTGCTCCGGCACGACGGTCATCAGCGTGGTCATCAGCAGCGGCATCATCACGGCCGTGCCCGCGGCCTGCACGATGCGGCCCAGCAGCAGGATCGTGAACGTCGGCGCGGCGGCGGAGATGGCGGTGCCGGCCAGGAAGACGCCCATCGCGATCGCGTAGCCCTGGCGGGTGGTGACGCGCTGCAGGAACCAGCCGGTGACCGGGATCACAGCGGCCATGGTGAGCATGAACGCGGTGGAGACCCACTGCGCGGCCTGTTCGGTGACGTGCATCGACTCCATCAGGCGCGGAATCGCGTTGATCATGAGCGTTTCGTTCAGGATCACGACGAACGTGGCCAGCACCAGCAGACGCACCACCAGGGGTGTCTTGCCCGCTTGTGCGGTCGGCCGGTCTTGGATCGCAGCAGGCATGTCAGGCCCTCACTAGGTTGCTGGCATCAGGTTCTTCGCGACACCGGTGGAGACCCGCAACGCTGTAGGAACTCATCGGTACGCCCGAGTGTTCCTCATCGCCGCCCCGGTCTCACCCGGTTTCTCGTCCGTCTACTCATGCGTCGAACGGCCAGACCGCGAATCGACATGCCGGTCCGTAGGTTTTTCCGGATGGGGTCGAGGCTGGGTGAGTTGATCGACGAATACGACGTTCCGGGTGCTCAGGTGGCCGTGCTGGCGCGTGGGGAGGTACGGGACGAGGCCGCGGGTGTGCTGAGCGCGCGCACTCGGGTCGAGGTGACGAACGACTCCGTGTTCAAGGTCGGATCGATCACCAAGATCTGGACGGCCACGCTCGTGCAGCAGCTCGTGAACGACGGGGTGCTGGATCTCGACAGTCCGGTTTGCCGCTACTTGCCTGGGTTCACCGCTTCGCTCACGGCTCGTCATCTCCTCACGCACACGGGTGGGATCGCCGCCAACCACTTCTTCGACACAGGGCGCAACGGCGACGCGATCGAGAAATTCGTCGACGCCATCGCCGAAGAGGAGCATCCCGTTCCGCCCGGCACTGCTTTTTCGTACTCCAACAGCGGGTTCGTGGTGCTGGGCAGGCTGGTGGAGGTGTTGCGCGGCCGGCTGTTCCACGACGTGCTGCGCGAGCTGTTGGTGACACCGCTGGGGTTGCGGACCGTTGTCACCGACGCGGACGAGGCGATCCTGCACCGGGCCGCGGTCGGGCACCGCGAGGACGGGTCACCGGTCACCGAGTGGGCGGTCGCCTACGGCACGGCGCCGAGCGGGTCGCACTTCGCGATGAGTGCGCGTGAGCTGCTGGAGTTCGTGCGGCTGCACCTCGACGACCCGAAGCTCGCGGTGTTGCGGGAGCCCCAGGTCGAGTCCGTGCCGGACCTCGGGATCGGCGTGGTCGGCTGGGGACTCGGGTGGATGCTCCACAAGAACAGCGTTGTCGGGCACACCGGGGTTTCGAAGGGGCAGAAGGCTTTTCTTCGAGTGGCGCCGGACGAAGGGGTCGCGGTGGCCGTGCTGACCAACAGCGTGCGGAGCGAGCCGTTGGCGCACAGGATCTTCGCCGAGCTCCTGCACGACGAGGCGCCTCGGACCACGGTCTGAGGGTGGAGTCGGACCGCGGGCCGATCACAGGCGGTCGCGACGCTGGCAGCGTCAACGACCATGAGGTTTCCGAACGGGTGGGTGGGTGGCACGGCTCTCGTACTGGGGCCGGTGCTGTTGCTGGTGGGCACGCTGTTGCGGTCGCCGTTCAACTTCTTCTTCCCCGACCAGCTGCGGGCGGTGGCCGAGCATCCGGAGTTGATGCGGGCGGCGTACACGACGTTTCTGGCGGGGAACGTCGTGATGTGGGCCGCGGTCGCCTGCCTGGCGCAGCGAATCGGCACCAAGAACCCCAGGTGGGCGGCTTGGGGCGGGATGCTGGTGACGGTCGGGTTGTTCGGGCGGACCTTTCACGCCGGGGTGGATCAGGCGGCGTTCAGCGCCACCAGGCAGCTGGGCGTCGAGGGAGCTACGGACCTGGTGGCGAAGGGATATGGAGAGCTGCACCTGTTCAGCTTCCTGTCCTTCACGGTCATGTTCGGCTGGTTCGTGCTGGCCTTCGGGGCGTACCGGTCCGGAGCGCTCGGCAAGATCAGATCGGTGGCGCTGGCGACCATGGGGTTGTTGCCGCTCGGGGTTCTGAAGGGCACCGAGGTGCTGTCGATCGTCGGAACGGCCGGGTTGTGCATTGCGTTGGTGCCGCTGGGGATTCTGGTGCTGCGCGAGCAGCCGCGGCCGACGCGGAAGAACGTGTTGACGGCAGTGCCGGTGGCGCTCGGGCTAGGGGCGCTCGCGGTCCTGAGCACTCTCGGATGAGGCGAACGGCACCGCGAACCAGAGGCCGGTGAAGACGACGAACGCCAGCACGCCGACCACGATCGCGGGCCAGCCGCCCAGGATCACCTCGGCGAGCAGCAGGACGGTGCCGGTCATCGCCAGAGCCAGGAAGGCCATGCCCACCAGGGCTAACGTGTTGCCGAAACGGACGACGTCCTCGCGGCGGCCCTGGCGGAACAGGACACGGTGCCACGCTGCGGGAGCGGTGAGGAAGGCGACGGCCGCCGCCGCGCACAGCACCGTGACGAGGTGGGTGACGCGGATGTAGCCACCCACGTCGGTGTACTTGTCGGTGAAGGCGATGGAGAGCAGGAAACCGAACAGGATCTGCACGCCGGCCTGGGCCACGCGGAGCTCCTGGAGCAGCTCGTTCACGTTGCGGGCGAGTCTGCGCTGGTGAGATTCCTCGGCTTCGCTCACCACATCCGCTTACCCGCCTCTGAGCAGTTGAAACGTCGAAAAATGGCGGGGCTGGGCCGTTGGCACTAAGCAGGTGATCCATGAAGACGCTTGCAGTCGCGGTCGCCGCCGCGTTCGTGTTCACCGGAACCGCGCACGCCGACCCCGCGAAGGTGGCTCACACGTCCGCGAAGTTCGAAAGTTACAGCGCCACGGCGAAAGCCGTCACGTACGACGCCAAGGTCCCGGCCGGAGCCAAGGTCACCGTCGTCGGGGTGCCGGCGGTCCGTGGCGGCACGACAGTGTTGTTGGTGTTGAACGGATTGCAACCACACCGGGCCTACGGCGCGCACGTCCACGTGAGGAAGTGCGGAGCGGCGCCGGCGGATTCGGGGCCGCACTTCCAGAACATCGCCGACCCGGTGCAGCCGTCCGTCGACCCCGCCTATGCCAACCCCCGCAACGAGATCTGGCTCGACGTGCACACCGATGGCAACGGTTTCGCCCACACAGAGTCCTCTGTGGACTGGCAGTTCACCGAACGCCACGCGCAGTCCGTGGTGCTGCACAACGAACACACGCACACCAAGCCCGGCGAGGCAGGCACCGCCGGGCCACGACTGGCGTGCGTGAACGTCGAGTTCTAGATCCGGTTGATCACGAAGAAATCAGTGACGAACGCGACCGGGTCGCCCGCGGTGTTGCGGCCGACCCAGGTCGGGTAGACGCCGTCGCCCCAGCCGGTCGAGAACGCGACGACGTTCAGGCCGGTGCGGGCGTCGGTCACGTTGGCGGGGCCACGGCCACCGCCCACGGCGCCGAGCGCGTCGATCAGGGCGCAGTTGCCCAACGCGTCGTCGCCCGCCAGGCGGTCCAGCGCCGAGGCGGCGGCGAGGTCGAAGAACGCGCCGGTGCTCGACTTCACCTCGTAGCCGAACTCCGGCATCACCGGCAGCATCGGCACGTGCTCGCCGGGCACGACCGCCGGACGCCACGAGTACGCGGGCTCGTCCTTCACCGTCACCTTGGCGGCCGCGACCCGGTAACCCTGCCGCTCGTCCGGCAACCCGTCGCCGTCGATGTACGAGACCAGCGAGACCGACACCGGGTACGTGCCCGGCTCGACCTCGTCGGCGAACGACTCGGCGTCCTCCGGCCACACGACGAACGGGTCCGCCGCCACGAGTCTGCCCGTCGGCAGGGCCAGCTCACCCACCTGCTGAACGGCGATGACCTGCTGTTCGCCGCCGCCGGTCGGCATGCCGACCGGTCCGTCGACGAAGAACCGCTCGAACCCGGACCTGATCAGTGCAACCGCCCCCATGAGCTAGGCCACCTCCAAGGGCATGTTGGCAGAAGGGTCTGACACCCGATCGGGGCACCGGGGGTGTTCGCGTTCAGTGAAGTCTGCGATACCGCAAGGAATCCGCTGCCACGCTGGTCAGCATGGGGACGATCGAAGTGGTGCTCGGCGACATCACGCAACAAAGAGTTGACGTCATCGTCACGGCGGCCAACGAGTCGTTGCTCGGTGGCGGTGGCGTTGACGGCGCGATCCACCGCGCGGCGGGGCCGAGGCTCGCGGAGGCGGGGTCCAGGCTGGCGCCGTGCGAACCGGGCAAGGCCGTCGCCACGCCCGCCTTCGACCTCGCGCCGGTCAAGCACGTGATTCACACGGTGGGGCCGGTCTGGGAGGACGGTGAGCAGGGCGAGGACGAGGTGCTCACCAGCTGCTATCTCAGCTCACTGCTGCTCGCGGAGGAGCTCGAGGCCGAGAGCATCGCCTTCCCGGCGATCGCGACCGGCGTCTACGGCTTCCCCACCGAACGGGCGGCGGAGATCGCCGCGCTGACGATCCGCTCGCTGGCGATCATCGACACGATCCGGTTCGTGGCGTTCGACCAGGAGACCTTCGAAGCGCTGACCAGGCACGTTGCCAGGCCGGTCGAGGAGTCGTGCCCGGACTGCGGAGCCGAGGCGGTCCCGATCATGTTCGGCCGCCCGGCCGAACAAGCGAGGCAGGCGGCGGACGCCGGTCTTCTCGTGCTCGGCGGCTGCCTAGTCCAGGGCGACGGCACGGATCCGCAGTGGGAATGCGCGAACGGCCATCGCTGGACCAACGGCGAACGTGACGAACGTCGCCACCAGGTAGCCGTCCTGGACGCCTTCACGGTCACTCTCGGTGAAGATCACGGCAGGTCAGTGCCGTAACCTGAAGGGCGTGTCCGTTCCCTCCACGCTGAAGATCGGCCCGTTCGCCGTCGACCCGCCCGTTGTGCTGGCCCCCATGGCCGGCATCACCAACGTGGCGTTCCGGCAGCTGTGCCGTCAGTACGGGGCCGGGCTCTACGTCTGCGAGATGATCACCGCCCGCGCCCTCGTGGAACGCGACGCGATGACCATGCACATGATCACGTTCGACGAGGGGGAGAGCCCCCGGTCGATGCAGCTCTACGGCGTGGATCCGCGCAACGTCGGCGAGGCCACGAGGATGATCGTGGACGAGAACCTCGCCGACCACATGGACATGAACTTCGGCTGTCCGGTGCCCAAGGTGACGCGCAAGGGTGGCGGAGCGGCGCTGCCGTACAAGCGCGAGCTGTTCCGGCAGATCGTGCGGGCCGCGGTGCGCAACGCCGGGGACATGCCGGTCACCGTGAAGTTCCGCATCGGCATCGACGACGACCACCTGACGTACCTCGACGCGGGCCGTATCGCGCAGGACGAGGGTGCACAGGCCGTGGCACTGCACGCGCGCACGGCATCGCAGCGGTACTCCGGCAGGGCCGACTGGACGGCCATCGCGCGGCTCAAGGAGGCCGTGACGAGCATTCCGGTGCTGGGCAACGGCGACATCTTCAGCGCTCAGGACGCGCTCGACATGGTCGCTGAGACCGGGTGCGACGGCGTGGTCGTCGGGCGTGGCTGTCTCGGCAGGCCGTGGCTGTTCCGGGACCTGCAGGCGGCGTTCCGGGGCGAACCGATCCCCGACGGTCCGAGCCTCGGCGAGGTCGCGGACGTGCTGCGCAGGCACGCCCAGTTGCTCGCGGCGCACGACGGCGAGCACAAGGGGTTGCGCGACCTGCGCAAGCACATGGCCTGGTACTGGCACGGCTTCCCGGTCGGCGGCGACACGCGGCGGGCGTTCGCGATGGTGTCGAGCCTGCAGGAACTGGACGACCTCATCGGCACGCTCGACCGGTCGGTGCCGTTCCCCGAGAACGCCGAGGGGCCGCGCGGCAGGCAGGGCTCGTCGGCGAAGGTCGTGCTGCCCGAGGGCTGGCTGGACGACCCGGAGGACGCCACGGTGCCCTCCGGTGCGGACGTGATGCACTCCGGTGGCTGAACGCGTCGCGGTCCTCCTGGCCTCGCTCGCGCTGGTCGCGGGCTGCGGCGGTCCGGTCGCGGGCTCTGCGAAGCCGGTCCGGCTGAGCGACGGCGACCGCGCCAAGTTCAAGGAGTACTACGCCCAGGTCAACAAGGCGGGCGACGAGGGCGCGTCCAAACAGGCACAACTCCTGAAGGACACGCAGCACCCGGACTTCAGGCAGAAGACGTGCGACCTGCGCGGCGCGACGATCAAGGTCGAGCCGACGTGGACCACGCTGCGGACGGACGCCGACTGGGCGCCACCGGGCGAAAAGGCTCATCCGCGCGGCGACGTCTACGTCGTCGCCGTCACGATCACGCTGCGCCAGGAGGACCAGGCGATCGGCAGCCAGATCGGCTCACTGCACGTCGTGCTCCTGGACGACGAGGTGTACGGGTTCGCGCCCTGCCTCGGTGGCTGAACGGATTGTTGATCTTCCAAGCTCACTGGATCGGAGCAGCTGACGGTCAACCGGACGGGGGAAATCCCACCCCCACGTGTCCTTCTTGCTCAAGCGCCGCCTACTTGGGGACGACACCTGCCAAGTAAGGAGGTGACCGCGATGACCGCGCTGCGACCCGAAACCGCAGAGACCCAGCAGGCCGACGCCCCAGTCGACAAGCAGGGTCCTGGCCTTGTGGGGCTGCACGAGTCCATCGCGACGTTGCTCGCCTCCCGCGGCCAGTGGCGCCAGGCGTACCTGCACCTGCGTTCCGCGCTCGACCTCGTCCACGCGGACCAGGTCGAGGAGCCGCACGTTCCGGAGCAGTTGCGCCGCGAGGTCGAGCTGCTGCGCCGGGAGCACGCCGAGGCACGCGAGCAGAGCCTGCGCGACAGCCTCACCGACTCCTACAACCGCCGTTACCTCGACCAACGGCTGATGGACCTGCTGACCGAGCACGGAGCGTGCCGGCACGGGCTCGCCATCGCGTTGATCGACCTCGACTGGTTCAAGCAGGTCAACGACACCTTCGGTCATCTCCTCGGCGACCGGGTGCTGCAGCGCGTGGTCGAGATGCTCCAGCAGGGCCTGCCCGAGGGCGCCTTCTGCGCCCGCTACGGCGGCGAGGAGTTCGTGCTCGTGCTGCCTCGTGTCGACGCCTCCAGCGCCCTGGAGATCGTCGAGAAGGCCCGGGAACGTGTCGAGCGTCACCCGTGGCAGGAGATCGCGCCAGGGTTGCGCGTGACCGTCAGCGCGGGCCTCGCGTACGAGCCGCCCGCGGACGAGGCGCCGGAACGTCCGGCCGTCAGCGCCGAGCAGCAGTTGCTCCGCGCCGACAGCCTCCTCTACACAGCTAAGCAGTCGGGACGCAACGCGGTGGCGTACCGTGCCGATGGACGGGTTCGCCTCGCAGGTGCTGCCGCTGGCAGGCGTGCGATCACTGAGACACGTGTTCTCGGTTACTACTGAGTGACCTGGCTCACCCGTTCAGGGCAAGCGGACTGCTCGTAATCGCGTACAGATCGCAGCTCTATCACCCGGAGTGGTCGTCAGAAGTGGCCTACATCCGTAGTATCGCGGGCGCAACTGACACGCCGGTGATGCAACCCTTGTGTCCCGGTCGACGTCACTTCGTAATGACGAACCGCTTTTGCTTCTGACCCAGAAGGGAGATTGGGTGCCCGACGACCCCCGACGTGGCGGCCCCTCTTCCCGTGGTGATCAGGATCCCCAGCACGACCAGCCGACCGGCCGTAGACGTCGCTCGATGGAAGGCTCTGGGGGCCTGAGCGTCTCGGACCTCATCGAGCAGCACAGCAGGACGAACATCCCCCGACCCGTCCCGCCAGGCTCGCCCGAAGAACCCACGACAGGCAGGCGTGCCCTGCCCGACCCACCCGCGCCCACCGGCAGGCGTGCTCTGCCTGATCCCCCGGTGCACCAGCCACCACCGCCACAGCAGCCTCCACAGGCACCGCGGCAGCAGCCACCCGCAGCTCACCGGCCTGGTGAGCAGACGGGTACGCGCCCGCGGCCTGAGCAGGCCGCCCCGCAGAACTTCACCGGCGACCCGACCGGCAGGCGGCGCAGGGCGGACGTTCCGCCTGAGCCGAACGGCGTTCAGCAGCCTCCGGCGCGCCCGCGTCCCGCTCCTGGTGAGCAGACCGGTCCACGGCCTAGGCCTGCCCAGATTCCGATCCCGAATCCGGAACAGAGCGGCGCCTACCGGGTCGAGCAGACCGGCCAGCGCCCGAGGCCCGACGCGACGGGCATGCAGCGCCGCCCGGTCCCCGGCGAGCCGCCGAGCGGCCAGATCCGGCGTCCCGTGCCGGGTGAGATGCCGCCCAACGGCGCTCCGCAGCGCAGGCTCGCCCCCGGCGACGCTCCGTCGTCCAACGGCATCCCGCGCCCGCCGGCACCCGACGCCACCTCGAACGGCATGCCCAGGCCGCCGGCTCCCGGCGACCCCAGGCGCATGCCTCCCGGCGACGCGCCTTCCTCGAACGGCATTCCCCGGCGTCCCACGCCTGGCGTGCCCGAGGCGAACGGCATGCCCGCCGGCACGGTCCGCCGGCCAGGACCCGAGGTCGGCGGAGTACCGCCGCGCAGGCCCGGCCCCGGCGACCCCCCGTCGTCCAACGGCATCCCGCGCCCTCCGGTCCCCGGCGAGATCTCGCAGCCCAACGGCCTCAAGCGCCCGCCGGTCCCCGGCGAGCCCAACGGTCTCCAGCGGCCCCCCGTGCCAGGCGGGACGCCGGACGGCCCCGCGCCTCGCCGCCTCCTGGCAGGCGAAGCACCGTCGTCCAACGGCATTCCGCGTCCTCCCGTCCCCGGCGAGGGACCGGAGAACACCGGCCGCCGCCCCATGCCCCCGAACGGGGACGTGACCGGCAGGCAGCCGATGCCGTCGCGCGCGGAGTCGAGCGGTCCCCGGCCGATGCCCCCGAGGGCGGAATCCAGTGGTCCGCGGCCGATTCCCGGTGGCCTCGCCAACCGGCTCGGCGCCGAGCCCGTGGACGAGCCCAAGGCCGACGCTCCCGGCCCCGAGGCCACCCAGATCGCCTCGGCGGCGGGTGTGGCCAAGGTCGAGAAGCGCGAAGACATGGACCCGTTGAGCCTCACCACCGAGATGGAGGCCATCGGCGACGACGTGAAGAAGCGTCGCGAGGTCGACCACACTCTCGCGCGGTTCTCGGCGGTGCACGACGAACTGCTGGAGCAGGAGCGCCAGCGCAAGGAACGGCGCGCCAAGCTCATGCCGTGGGTCAAGGACGGCGACGAGGACGACCTCGTCGACGAGGCGACCGAGTTCGCCGAGCCGGTCGCCCTCGGCCAGGAAGCCGGCGAGAAGCGGATCCCCGGTCGCACGCCCCAGCAGCGCAAGCTGATGCGCGCCGGCCGGATCGGCGCGATCGCCGCCGCGGCCGTCGTGTTCGCGTCGACGGGCATCGGCTGGGCCGCGATGCAGTGGGCCGACTCCAGGTTCACGAAGATCGACGCGCTGGGCGGCAACTCGCAGGCCGTGCAACAGGCCGAGAAGCAGCTCGGTGACGAGAACTTCCTTCTGGTCGGCTCGGACACCAGGGCGGGCGCGAAGGCGGGCGACAACGTCGGCACCCAGGCGCAGGAGGGTGGCGCGCGGTCGGACGTGATCATGCTCGCGCACATCCCCGCGGACCGGAAGCGCATGGTCGTCGTGTCGCTGCCGCGTGACGTGCGCGTCAACCGGCCTGCCTGCCGCACCTACAACCCGGACAACGGGCAGTACGCGGGCCCGCTGGAGCCGGCGAACGAGGTCATGGCGAACTCCGTCTACAACGACGGTGGGCCCGAGTGCGTCGCCAACCTGATGACCCAGCTGACCGGCCTCAAGATCAACCACTTCGTCAGCATCGACTTCGTCGGCTTCCGCGAGATGTCGACCGCGATCGGCGGCGTGGAGATCTGCTCGCCGACCGCGATCAAGGACGACGAGCTCGGTGTCATCCTCGAGAAGCCGGGCAAGTACACGCTCAAGGGCGACCAGGCGCTGCAGTACGTGCGCGCTCGCAAGGTCCAGGCCCAGGGCGACAGCGGCACGGACTTCGACCGGATCAAGCGGCAGCAGGGTTTCCTGTCGGCGATGCTGCGGCAGGCGCTGTCGAACGAGGTCCTGCTGAGCCCGACCAAGCTCAACAACTTCATCAACGCTCTCACCAAGTCCACCGCCGGCGACAACGTCGGTGTGGCGCAGTTGCTGGAGCTCGCGAACTCCTTGCAGAGCCTCGACGCCGGTCGCGTCTCGTTCGTGACGATGCCGCACTGGACCGACGAGGGCCCGACGAAGTCGAACGACGACAACATCGAGCGGCTCAAGGACGACGACGTCAAGGCGCTGTTCCAGACGATCATCGACGGAACGCCGCTGCCGCAGGAGAAGCCCGTCGAGGGCAAGCCCGGCGAGACCAACGCTCCCGCGCAGCCCGGCACGGTGATCGACCCCAAGGACGTCACCATCCAGGTGCTCAACGGGGACCCGACCAACGACGGCGCGGTCGGCAGGACGGCGAACGCGTTGGAGCAACAGGGGTTCAAGATCGCGCAGCGGGGCAACGCACCGGAGAACGCCCCCAAGACGATCATCAAGTTCGCGAAGGGCAACGAGAACAAGGCGGTGACGCTCAAGGCCGCCGTGCCCGGCGCGGAAATGGTCGAGGCACCGGAGATGGGCGGGGCGATCCAGCTGACGATCGGCGCGGGCTTCGACGAGAAGATCCAGTCGCCCAAGGCGGGTACTCAGCAGGGCACTCCGCAGGGTCAGGCAGCTGGTCAGCCGGGCGACGGTCTGTCCATTGTGAACGCGGCACAGGACCCCTGCGCGGCGAAGTGATTCGCCTGGGGTTCATCTGCGGTTCATGCTGGCATGTCGCTGCCGCGATGGTCGGGACGTAGGCTGAGCGCCATGCGCGAGGCCTACCACGACCAGCTTGAACAGCTCGCCGACCAGCTGGCCGACATGACCGGCATGGTCGCCGAGGCGATGCAGAACGCGACCACGGCACTGCTGCAGGCCGACCTCGGCCTGGCCGAGCAGGTCATCGGCGGCGACCAGAAGGTCGACGACGTCCGCTCCAGCATCGAGGAGCAGTCGTACGCACTGCTCGCACTGCAGGCGCCGGTCGCGACCGACCTGCGCACGGTGCTCGCGGTGATCCACGCCGCCGAAAGCGTAGAGCGCATGGGCGACCTGGCACTGCACGTGGCCAAGGCCGCGCGTCGCCGGCACCCGGCGTCGGCGCTGCCCGAGGACGTGCAGCCGTACTTCTCCGAGATGGGCCGGATCGCGGTCAAGCTCGCGAACGAGGCCGCGTCGATCATCCGCGAGAAGGACGTCGACCGCGCGCGCAGCCTCGAGGACGAGGACGACGCGATGGACGACATCCACCGCCACCTGTTCTCCGTGATCATGGACAAGGAGTGGCAGCACGGCGTCCCCGCCGCGGTGGACGTGACGCTGCTGGGCCGCTTCTACGAGCGCTACGGCGACCACGCCGTGTCGGTCGCCAAGCGCACGGTCTTCGTCGTCACCGGCCGGATGCCCGGCTACGGCGACGACGAGAACCTCTAGATCTTCCAGATCCTTCAGGAATCAGCGAAACTGCCCATCGCGCTCTGCCACCAGCTCCGGATCGGCGTAGGCCTCGGAGAACTCGGCGAGCACGGTGGGCAGTTCTTCGTCCCACACCGCTCGCGCCTCGTCGCGCGGCAGATCCCGGGCGTCCACGGTGAAGTAGGCCCACGCCCGAACGATCTCGGGCAGCAGGGCCAGATCCGCGTCGCTCACGTGCAGCTTGGCGGCGACGTTCAGAATCAGCACGGCGGTCAGCGACGCCGGTCCGTAGACGACGGGGTCGCGGTTCTGTTCCACCGCGGCGGAAACGACGATCCGCGCGAACGCCCGCGCGGCCTCGACGTCCGCGATCCCGTGCTCTGAGGCCAGGAACGCCTCGACGACCTCGTCCGTCCTTTCCGGACTGACGGCGGGGATCTCGTACTCCTTGGGCACCAGGAGGCTCACGCGGGCGTCGGCGAGGGCGATGAGCTGCACCGGGTGCCGCACGTCCTCCTCGCCCATCAGGCCCTCTTCGGCCTCCTCGTCCGGGCCGTCCTCCCAGAACTGCTCGACGTCCGGCCACACGCGGTCGTAGACGTCGCTGGCGCTCAACGGCGTGATCTCGTCGCGGAACGCCTCGGGCGTGGAGGCGATCATGTCCTCCAGCAGCGCCACGGTGCCCTCGGCCGGCGTCGCGAACAGCTCGATCGCGGTGGCCCCGAGCACCGGCTGCCGCATGAACAGCACGGTCTCACCGAGACCCGCGCGTTCCTGGGTGATCGCGATGACCTCGACGTCCCCCAACAGGTTCGTGACGAGGAAGGCGTCGCGGAAGTCGGGCACGGTGCCGGCGACGTACCAGGACGGCTCGGCGACACCTCGTGCCGCGACGGTCTCCGCGGCGGCGAACGCGGCGGACCTGCTCTCCTCCGTGCCCACACCGGCCAGCGCGCGCAACGCGGTGAGCGCCGCGGGGTCGTCCATCTTCCGCAACGCCTCGACCAGCGGGTCGGTGCCGGACCCGGCGAGCCAGAGCGTCGCGTAGAGCTCGCTCGCCCAGGCGTCCGCGAGCAACCAGGACTCCGAACGCAGCGCGGCCGCCGACTCGAGCAACGCCCCGTACGGGGACTGCTGCTCGGGCCTGCGGCCGGGCGCCTTGCCTTGCTTCTTCTTGCGGGGCTTGCTTTGCGGGCTCACGCCAGCAAGATAGTCCAACCCGCGAATTTAGCCGAACCGGCCGGAGATGTAGTCCTCGGTCGCCTTCTGGCTGGGGTTGGAGAAGATCTTCTCCGTGTCGTCGACCTCGATCAGCTGGCCGGGCTGACCGACACCCAGCAGGTTGAAGAACGCGGTCTGGTCGGACACGCGCGCGGCCTGCTGCATGTTGTGAGTCACGATGACGATCGTGTACTCCTTCTTCAGCTCCGTGATCAGGTCCTCGATCGCCAGCGTGGAGATCGGGTCCAGGGCCGAGCAGGGCTCGTCCATGAGCAGCACGTCGGGCTGCACCGCGATGGCGCGCGCGATGCACAGACGCTGCTGCTGACCACCGGAGAGGCCGCCGCCGGGCTTGTCGAGGCGGTCCTTGACCTCGTTCCAGAGGTTGGCGCCGCGCAGCGAGCGCTCCGCCACCTCGTCGAGCTTCTTCTTGTCCTTCACGCCCGAGAGCCGCAGGCCCGCCACCACGTTGTCGCGAATGGACATCGTGGGGAACGGGTTCGGCCGCTGGAACACCATGCCGATGGTGCGGCGCACCTCGACCGGGTCCACAGTGGACGCGTAGATGTCCTCGCCGTCGAGCAGCACCTTGCCCTCGCAACGGGCACCGGGCGCGACCTCGTGCATGCGGTTCAGAGACCGCAGCACGGTCGACTTGCCGCAACCGGAGGGGCCGATGAACGCGGTGACGTTCTTCGGCGGCACCGCGAGCGAGACGTTCTCCACGGCGTGGAACTTGCCGTAGAAGAGGTTCAGGTCCTTGATGTCGAGTCGCTTGGCCATGTCCGCCCGCTCACTTCGTCTTCGGCGCCAGCGCCCGCGAGATCACGGTCGCCAGGAGGTTGAACAGGGTGATGAGGACGACGAGCGTGATCGCCGCGCCCCAGATGCGGTCGAAGCCCGCCGCCGTCGGGTTGTTGCGCTCGTTCACCATCATCAACGGCAGCGATGCCATGGGGCCGTCGAAGAGGTTGTAGTTGATGAACGGGGCGTACGCCGCCAGCACCAGCACCGGTGCGGTCTCACCCATGACGCGGGCGAGCGCCAGCATGATGCCGGTCAGGATGCCGGACAGCGCGGTCGGGATGACGATCTTGACGATCGTCTTCCACTTCGGGATGCCCAGCGCGTAGGAGGCCTCGCGCAGCTCGTCCGGGACGATCTTGAGCATCTCCTCGGTCGTGCGCACGATGACCGGCACCATCAGCAGCACCAGCGCGAGCGACACGGCCAGAGCGCTGCGGCCGAGACCGAACGTCGTGATCCACACGGTGTAGACGAACAGCGCCGCGACGATCGACGGGACACCGGTGAGGATGTCGACCATGAACGTCGTCGCCTTCGACAGCCGCGAGCGGCCGCCGTACTCGACGAGGTAGATGGCGATCATGATGCCGATCGGCACGGAGATCACAGCGCAGACGAGGCCTTGGACCAGCGTGCCGTAGATCGCGTGGTACGCGCCGCCACCCTGCTGCCGGGCCAGGAGGCCCGACATCGACTTCTGCCACCAGTCACCGTCGAGGATGACCGGGAAGCCGCGCTGGATCACCGTGTAGAGCACCCACACCAGCGGGATGATCGCGATCAGGAACGCGCCCCACACGAGTGCGGTGGCGATGCCGTTCTTGATCCGGCGGCTGACGCTGACCGACTGGAACGTCG
Source organism: Lentzea sokolovensis (assembly GCF_033949975.1). Classification (NCBI taxonomy): domain Bacteria; kingdom Bacillati; phylum Actinomycetota; class Actinomycetes; order Pseudonocardiales; family Pseudonocardiaceae; genus Lentzea; species Lentzea sokolovensis. The sequence continues at coordinate 603,385 of NZ_JAXAVU010000009.1, read as the reverse complement.
GCGGCGTCGCGAGGCGCTGAGGATCCGCGAGATTGGTGCTCACTCGTACTCCTTGTGGCCGGCGACGATCGAGCGCGCGATGGCGTTCACGACGAAGGTCAGCACGAACAGCACCAGACCGGCCGCGATGTAGGCACCGGCCGAGCGCGCGTCGTTGAACTCCGGCGCGGCCAGCGCGATCTTCGACGCGAACGTCGAGCCGCCGTCGAAGAGAGACCAGCCGAACGAGCTGGTGGCGGTGCTCAGGATGATCGCGACGGCGATGGTCTCACCGAGTGCGCGGCCGAGACCGAGCATCGAGGCGCTGACGTAACCGGCCTTGCCGAACGGCAGGACGGTCGTGCGCACGACCTCCCACTTGGTCGCGCCGAGTGCGATGGCGCCCTCGACGTGCATCGTGGGCGTGCGTTCGAAGACCTCGCGGCTGACGGCCGTGATGATCGGAAGGATCATCACCGCGACGACGATGCCCGCGGTGAAGATGGTGCCGCCGAGCTGCACGTTGACGTTGCCCTTGGCGAAGATCGGGATCCAGCCGAGGTTCGCGATCAGCCACTCGGAGAACGGGTAGAGCACCGGGCCGAGCACGAACAGGCCCCAGAGGCCGAAGACGATCGACGGCACGGCCGCGAGCAGGTCGATGACGTAGGCGAACGGCCGGGCCAGGTTGCGCGGCGCGTACTGCGTGAGGAACAGCGCGATGCCCAGCGCGATCGGCATGGCGATCAGCAGGGCGACCAGTGCGACCACGACCGTGACGAGCGTCAGGTCGAGGATGCCGAACCGCAGGTTCGTCGGGTCGGTGGTGTTCCACTCGCGGCTGGTCAGGAAGTTGACGTTGTCCAGCCCGAGCGACGGGATGGCCTGCAGGATCAGGAACAGGCCGATCGCGCCGATGAGGACGACGATGAAGACACCGGACCCCGTCGCCAGGCCGCGGAAGATGCGGTCACCAGGCCGGACGTGAGGTGCCTTGGTCGTTTCTGGAGCTTCCGGTGTCGGGGGAATCGGAGCCTCCGAGGCGGTGGGAGCAGCCGCGACGCCCCGCTCGGCCCCGGTGTCACCGGAGCCGGCGGGGCGCAAGGCCGCGACGGGATCATTCATCGCGTCTGTGTGTCAGCCGAAGTTTCGCATCAACCTCAGGCGATCGCCTTCACGGCGGTCAGGAGCTTGTCCTGGAACGCCTTCGGCAGCGGCACGTAACCGGCGTCGGCGAGCTGCGCCTGACCGGTGGTGGCGGCAACCGTGAGGAACGCCTTGACGGCCTTCGCGGTGTCGGCGTCGTAGCCCTTCGAGCACACGATCTCGTAGGTCGCGAGCAGCAGCGGGTACGCGCCGGCGGCCTTGGAGCCGTAGATCGAGTCGAGGTCGAGGATGAGGTTGTTGCCCTCGCCCTTGACCTTCGCACCGTCGATGGCCTTGCCGGCCGACTCGGCGGTCAGCTCGACGGCGCCGGCACCAGAGTCGATCTTGGCGATCGAGAGCTTGTTGTCCTGCGCGAACGACCACTCGACGTAGGTGATGGCACCGTCGATGGAGCCGACGGCCTGCGCGACACCGGCGGACTTCTCCTTGCCCTCGCCGACACCACCCTTGAACTGCTTGCCGTCACCCTTGGTCCAGCCGCCGGCGACCTTCAGGTACTTCTGGAAGTTGTCGGTCGTGCCCGACTCGTCCGAGCGGTAGATGACCGAGATGTCCTTGTCCGGCAGGGTCGCGGAGCCGTTCAGCGCCTTGATGGCCGGGTCGTTCCACTTCTTGACGGCGCCGGAGAAGATCGCGGCCGTGGTCTTGGGGTCCAGCACGAGGCTGTCGACACCGGAGACCTTGTAGCCGACGGCGACGGGGCCGAAGACCAGCGGCAGGTTCCAGGCCGGGTTGGTCTGGCAGCGCTTGGCGGCCGCCTCGGTCTCGGCGCCTTCCTTGAGCGCGGAGTCCGAGCCACCGAAGTCGACCTGGCCGGCGTTGAAGTTCTTCACGCCCGCGCCGGAGCCCGAGGGGTTGTACGCGAGGTCCACACCGGGGCAGGCGGCCTGGTAGGCCTGCACGAACGCGTCGACCGCGTTCTTCTGCGCGGAGGAGCCCTCAGCGTTGAGCTTGGTCTTGCCGCCACACTCGACCGGGACGGAGGCGGCGTTCGACGAGGTGTCGTTGCCACCTGCCGGCGCGTTGTTGTCACTGCCACACGCACCGAGCAGCAGCGCGCTGGCCGCGACGAGGCCGAGAACGGCACCGTGCCGCTGGATCTTCACCTGGGTCCTCCACCTTGCGGAAGCATTAGCGGTTCGCGACGAACCCGCCGCTTGCTACGGAAGGTAGGTAGCCAGAATGGACAGACCACCTAGTCAGGGTGAACGGGAGGTGAACACCGAACGGGAAGTGACGGGTCACACGGCCAAAAGAGTGACCGCGTGACCAGCGCGTATGCGTTTTGTGACGGTACGTTGACTACCGGGCGTACTGGACGTCGGCGTCCCAAAGGGTGAAGCCGAGCTTCGTGTACACGCGGACCGCCGCGGTGTTGTCCGACTCGACGTAGAGCATGACTTCCTTGACGCCCTGTTCGCGCAGGTGACGCAGGCCGGCCAGGGTCAGCACCTTGCCCAGGCCGCCGCCCTGACGGTCCGGGTCGACGCCCACGACGTAGACCTCGCCCAGCTCTGGCGTGTGCACCTTGGTCCAGTGGAAGCCCGCGAGCTCGCCGTCGGCGTCGAACGCGAGCAGGAAGCCCTCGGGGTCGAACCAGGGCTCTTCTTCCTTCGCGCGCACGTCCTCGATCGACATCGCGCCCTGCTCGGGGTGCCAGTCGAACGCGCGGTGGTTCACGTAGACGACCGCGGCCTCGTCCTTGCCGGGCACGAACGGCCGGATGGTGATGCCTTCGGGCACCGACGGCTCCGGCAGGTCGTTCTCGACGCGCAGCCGCATCCGCAGCAGCTCGCGCACCTTGCGGAAGCCGAGCTTCTCCGCGAGCTTCTCGGCGTCCGGATGGCCGCCGTGCGCCCAGATCCGCAGCGACTCCTGCGGGAGCGCTTTCACCAGTGCCTCGCCGACGCCCTGATGACGGTGCTTCGGGTGCACGGCGAGTTCGGCGACCTTGTTCCCGCCGGAGTCACCGATCAGGTCGACGTGCGCGTACCCGGCCAGTTCGCCGTTCAGGTGCGCCAAGAGGTGCCTGCTGCCTGTCGCGCCGGGGCGCATCCGCAGTCGCACGGCCTCGCCGACCGGGGCCACGCCGTCGGTGCCCCGGGCAGCCTCCAGCAACCCGGTCACCTCGGCGGCCTGGTCGGCCGTCAGCTCCTCGAACCAGCTCAGTTGCGCCACACAGGCGAACCTACCGCGCGATCAAACGCTCATCCAGGACGCGGGCGGAGTCGTCGATCTCCACCTCGGCGAGGTCGGACGGGCGGCGGGACGATCCGGGACGCGGCGGGCGGACGAACTTGTAGCCCACGTTGCGGACCGTGCCGATCAGCGCCTCGTGCTCGGGGCCGAGCTTGGCGCGCAGCCGTCGCACGTGGACGTCGACCGTGCGGGTGCCGCCGAAGAAGTCGTAGCCCCAGACCTCCTGCAGCAGCTGGGCGCGGGTGAAGACCCGGCCCGCGTGCTGCGCGAGGTACTTGAGCAGCTCGAACTCCTTGTAGGTGAGGTCGAGCGGGCGGCCCTTGAGCCGCGCGGTGTAGGTGGCCTCGTCGATCACGAGGTCGCCGAGCTGGATCGCGCCGTCGCCACCGGGCTGCGTCGTGCCGCGGCGCGAGCGGACCAGCCGCAGGCGGGCGTCGACCTCGGCGGGGCCGGAGTTCGGCAGCAGGATCTCGTCGACCGACCAGTCGGAGTTGACCGCGACCAGGCCGCCCTCGGTGACCACCGCCACCACGGGCACGTCCACACCGGACGAGTCCAGCAGGCGGCACAGCGAACGCGCGCCGACCAGGTCGGTGCGAGCGTCGATCAGCACGATGTCGTGCGGTCCGGCCTCGAGAAGCGCGGAGACCTCCGGGCGCAAGGGACGTACGGCGTGGGGAAGCAGAGCCAGCGCCGGAAGCACTGCCTCCGGGTCCGGGTCTGTCGTCAGCAGAAGCACGTCGATGCTCATCGCGGCGCCCTCCAAATCGGCCGTGGTCGGTCACCTGGACCAGACCAGCGGCGTACGGTGACCGGGCCCCGTTGCCTGCGGATGACGGAGACAATACCGGTGCACCCCGAGAAAGTCCCAGGTCAAGAAGCCGTGCTCACACTTGTTTCCACAAGCGTCATGCCTGTTACATCCATGTCACATGACGGGGTGCGTCTGCACGGCGTCCACTACAAGAGTGAAAGCGACCTCGCTTTCGTTGTGGGGCACGGGTTCACGAACAACGTGCGCCGGCCGTACGTCTCGCGCGTGCTCGCCCGGATGGCCAGGAAAGCCGGTGTCGTCGCGTTCGACTTCCGCGGCCACGGACGTTCGGAAGGCCGTTCCACGGTCGGCGCGGACGAGATCCACGACATCGAGGCGGCCGTTCTGAAGGCCCGCGAGCTCGGTTACTCGAAGGTCGCCACGGTCGGGTTCTCGATGGGCGCCTCGATCGTGCTGCGGCACGCGGTGCTGGGAGAGACCAGGCCGGACGCCGTCGCCTCCGTCAGCGGACCCGCCCGGTGGTGGTCGCGCGAGACCGCTCCCATGCGCCGGGTGCACTGGTTGCTGGAGCAGCCGCACGGCAAGCTCGCGGCACGGGCGCTCGGGGTTCGGCTCGGCGGCAGCTGGGTACAAGCGCCGGAGAGTCCGCTGGAGGTGGTCGGACGGATCACGCCCACCCCACTGCTGATCGTGCACGGTGACCTGGACCACTATTTCTCCGTGGACCACGCCAGGTCGCTGCACCGCGCGTCCTCAGGACATGCCGAGTTGTGGATCGAACCCGGCATGCGGCACGCCGAATCGGCCGCGACTCCAGACCTGGTAGACCGGATGGCGGCATGGATCGTCGCCAAGATCGAGGACGAGGAATGACTGCAGGGTATTCCGGCCAGAACCCGGCGCGCGCCAAGCCGAAGAAGAAGTCGCGGCGCGGGAAGTTCCTCATCATCGCGGTGATCGTGCTGGGCGTGCTGCTCGTCGCGGCCGACTTCGCGCTCGCGGCGGCCGGTGAGTACCAGATCGCCCAGCGGATGCGGGAGAAGCTGCAGCTCAACGAGGACCCGTCGGTGCGCATCAACGGGTTCCCGTTCATCCTGCAGGCGATCCGCGGTGACTACACGCACGTCCGGATCGACGCGTACGGCGTGCCGATCAAGGACGAGCAGCAGGGCGTCGACCTGCGCGACCTCGACGTCGGCGCCGACCTGCGGCACACCCGCGTCGAGCTGGCCGACCTGCTCGCGGGCAACGTCTCCAAGGCGACCATCGACACCGTCGAGGGCAGCGTCCGGATCAAGGCGCCGGACCTGAACCGGCTCGCGAACCAGGTGACGCCGTTCGACAAGCTCTCGATCGAGCCGGACAACCGCGCCGCGACCCAGGCGCCGGTCGACCCCCAGGCGCCCAAGACGACCGCCGCGATCAAGCTCTCCGGCCAGACCAACGTCGCCGGCAAGGTCATCACGCTCACCGCGTACGGCCAGATCGCGCTGGTCAGCGGTGCCATCCAGATCAACATCGATGACATCGAGCTGGACGACGCCTCGCTCAAGCAGATCATCCCGCAGCTGCGCCAGGCGCTTGCGATCAAGATCGACCCCGGCACGCTGCCGTTCAACGCCACGCCGACCGCCGTCGAGGTGGAGAGCGGTTCGTTCAAGCTCAGCGGCCAGATCGCGGATGTACCGTTGGTCCAACGATGACTGGTGTGTGGGCGCTGCTGGGCGCGCTGGCCGTGGCCGGCGCGATCGGTGTGCTGCTCAAGGTCCGCGAGGGCCGCATCTCTCGTGGTGAAGCTTCAGCCGACCTGCCCGCCCCCGTGCGCGACCTGCTCGCGCCGGGGGTGACGCTGGTCCAGCTCTCCACCACGTTCTGCGCGCCGTGCCGGCACGCGAAGGTGATCCTGCGCGACCTCGCCGACCGCACGGACGGCCTCACGCACGCCGAGCTCGACGTCACGAACCTCCCGGACGTCACCACCAAGCTCGGCGTCATGCGCACCCCGACGACGCTCGCCCTCACGGCCGACGGAACCGAGGTTCTGCGAGTCGGCGGAGTGCCGAAACGCGACTCGTTGATCGAGGCCCTGCGCCCGCATTTGCCCTAATCCGGTCGGGTGAACCTGCGTTGTTCCACCAGATGGACATACCTCCCGCACCGAGGGATTGAGGGCTACCCTCGCTGGCATGACCTTGCTGCTCACGAAGCGACGCGCGGTTGACCTGTGCCGCACGCGCAGCAGCCTGTGTCGCACGACGAGCTGAACTGGGCTGCTTGACGCCCATCAGCCACCTCTGCCGGACTGAATGCCCTCGTCCGTTTGCCCGGAGGTCGTCGTGCTCAAAGACCGCCCTGTTGACCCGCGCGGACCGCGCTTCTCCGCCTGGATGACGACCGTCATCCTCGCGATCGTGTTGCTCACCGGCTGGTGGCGTCTCCTCGCCGCGCAGACGGTGCTCTTCGCGATGTGCGCGTTCATCTCGCTGAAGTTGAACCCGTGGGGTCACGTCTACCGCTACGCGATCCAGCCTCGCCTGACCCCGACCACCGAACGCGAGGAAGCAGCCCCGCTGCGGTTCGCGCAGGGTGTCGGATTCGTCTTCGCTCTGATCGGCACCCTCGGTTACGCCACGGGCCTCACCACGCTCGGCATGGTCGCGACCGGCTTCGCACTGGTGGCAGCACTGCTCAACGCGGCGCTGGGCCTGTGCCTCGGGTGCGAGATGTACCTGGTGCTGCGCCGGTACGTACCAGCCTTCGCTCGACCGCAATAACGACACGCACTACTACAGGAGCAACTTCCCATGAGCCGTGAGAACGTGCTGGTCTCGGCCGCCTGGTCCGAGGAAAACCTCCAGGCGCCCGGCGTCGTGTTCGCGGAGGTCGACGAGGACACCACCGCGTACGACGGCGGACACATCCCCGGAGCCGTGAAGATCGACTGGAAGAACGACCTCCAGGACCCGGTCCGCCGCGACTTCGTCGACCGCGAGGGCTTCGAGAAGCTGCTCTCGGCCAAGGGCATCTCCAACGACGACACGGTCGTCCTCTACGGCGGCAACAACAACTGGTTCGCGGCCTACGCGTACTGGTACTTCAAGCTCTACGGCCACACCAACGTCAAGCTCCTCGACGGCGGCCGCAAGAAGTGGGAACTCGACGGCCGTCCCCTGGACAAGGAGGAGGTCACCCGCGAGGCGACCTCTTACTCCGCCCAGGAGCAGGACCTCTCGATCCGCGCCTTCCGCGACGAGGTCGTCGACTCGATCGGCAACAAGAACCTCGTCGACGTGCGCTCCCCCGACGAGTTCTCCGGCAAGCTGCTCGCCCCCGCCCACCTCCCGCAGGAGCAGGCCCAGCGCGGCGGCCACATCCCGTCCGCGGTGAACGTCCCGTGGTCCAAGGCGGCCAACGAGGACGGCACCTTCAAGTCCGACGAGGAGCTCCGCGAGCTCTACGCCGAGGCAGGCTTCGACGGCAGCCGCAAGACCATCGCCTACTGCCGCATCGGCGAGCGCTCCTCGCACACCTGGTTCGCCCTGCGCGAGCTGCTCGGCCACGAAGACGTCAAGAACTACGACGGTTCTTGGACGGAGTACGGCTCGCTGATCGGCGTGCCGATCGAGCTCGGTTCCGGCAAGGAGGCCTGATCTCATGACCAACGGCTGCGGCGCCCCTGCTCAGGGCGGCACGATCGACGCTTCGACCACGGAAACCGTCCTGGAGGGCAAGGTCCTCGCCGACGGCACCCCGGTAGGCGGCGCCTTCGTCCGCCTGCTCGACTCGACCGGCGAGTTCACCGCCGAGGTGGTCACCTCCCCGGAGGGCGACTTCCGCTTCTTCGCGGCACCGGGCAGCTGGACCGTCCGCGCGCTGCACCGCACCGGCAACGGCCAGGCCGCCGTGTCGGCCTCCGGTCCGGGCGTGCACGCGGTGGAGATCGCGGTCGCCTAGGCAGGCAAGACCTGGTTGGTACGACGAGGGCCCCGGCGGTTTCGCACCGCCGGGGCCTTCCGCGTCTCGGGCAGGCTCGCGGTCTCGGCACGCGCTCGCGGTCTCGGCGCACGCTCGCGCAGGGGTCCCCTTGGATTTGGAGTCCCCCGCGACCCAACCTAGCGACGGGGTCTGACACTCCCGCGAAGCCGAAGCCGAAGCCGAAGCCGGGACCGGGGCCGAAGCCGGGACCGGGGGCGGGGCCGGGGCGGGGAAAAGGGGAGGTGGGGGAAGGCAGGCGGGGTGAAGGCTGCGGGGCAGGGAAGGTGAGGGCGGACGGCCCGGGCGTGCGGTCATGGCAAGCCCCGATCGCACGCGATGCCGAAGGCGAGCCGTCCTTACCGCGCGGCCTGGGTGGGGTGGCTTCGTCACGAGTCGTGCCACAGCTCTTGCTGCATCAGGGAAGGGGTGTCAACTCGACACGCTTTTCGTCGAGTTGACACCCCTTCCCTGATGTGGCCCGCTCTTGGCTCGACTCGTGACGAAGCCACCCCACCAACGCAACCACCAAACCAACGCAACTCCGCCCAACGCAACAGGCGTGCCATCAACCCGCCGGTGGCGTAGACCCCGGCTTTTGATCAGATTGGCGGGGTCTGGGGCGGAGCCCCAGGAATCAACCGCCACACACGCCCGCAAGGTCACCCACCTACGAACAACAAACCGCCGCCCGCCAACGCAACCGGGGGACGGCCCACGCAACGAACGCGCACACCGAAGGCGGGGCAGGGCCCGCACCCCCCGGTGTCCTCCACCACCACAACCCTGCACGTCCCAACCAGGGAGATATCCTCTCCACCGTGGAACACATCTTCACCGGACTCCTGGTGCTAGTGACGATCGCCGTAATGTGGTTCGCCGCCTACGTCGTCTACCGCCTCTACTCCGACCAGCGATGACCAGCGGCGACGAGGCCATCCGCCTGGCCGAGGAACGTGCGGCGGCCACGAAGCAGCGCAACCTCCCCCAGTTCACCGACATGCCGATCCCGGCAGACACGGCGAACCTCAGAGAAGGCGCTGACCTGAACGACGCCCTCCTGGGCGTCCTCCCGCTGGTGGGCGTGTGGCGTGGCGAAGGCGAGATCGTCTACCCGACGATCGACGGCCCGTTCCGCTTCGGCCAGCAGATCACCTTCGCCCACGACGGCCGTCCGTTCCTCGTCTACGAGGCGCGGTCGTGGCTGCTCAACGAGGCAGGCGAGGTCATCCGGCCGGCGGCCAGGGAACAGGGTTTCTGGCGTCCGCAGGAAGACGACACGATCGAGCTCCTGCTGACGCACAACACGGGCATCGTGGAGCTGTACTACGGCAAGGTGCGCACGCAGACGTCCTGGGAGTTCGCGACGGACGCGATCATCCGCTCCGCCACGGCCAAGGAGGTCAAGGGCGCGCAGCGGCTGTACGGCGTGGTGAACGGCGACCTCGCGTACGTCGAGGAGCGCGCCATGATGGGCCAGGAGATGCAGCCGCACGCGTCGGCGCACCTCAAGCGCATCGTCGGCTGACTGGTCGCGGCGCAAGGCGCCCACGACGTTGCCGAACGGCACGCAGGTGACGCTGAACGATCCGACGCGAGGATCGTTGGATCGTTGAACGATCCGACAGAGGTGTTGCCGGATCGTTGAACGATCGGGCCGCCGTACAGCTGGATTGCCGGATTGTTGAACGATTCGCGTGTCGGATTGTTCAACAATCCCACGATTCCCCGTAACATGGGTGCATGCTTCTGCGGCGCTGCGGAACCGACGCGCTCCTGGTCGAGGTCGACTCACTGGGCGAGGTCGCGGCCGTCCGCGCCGCCCTCGAACGACTCGACGGCATCGAGGAACTCGTTCCGGCCGCCCGAACGGTGCTGGTCAAGGGCGCCCTGAACCAGGTCAGGGACGCACTGAAGACCATCGACCTGACCAAGGCCCCCGCGACGCACCCGCGCGAGATCACCATCCCGGTCAGCTACGACGGCCCCGACCTCGGCCTCGTCGCCGAGACGGCCGGCATCACCCCGGACGAGGTGGTCAAGCTCCACACCGAGGCCACCTACGAGGTCGCGTTCTGCGGCTTCGCACCGGGCTTCGCCTACCTCACCGGCCTTCCGCAGAACCTCCAGCAGCCCAGGCTCGACTCCCCGCGCACGAAGGTCCCGCAGGGCTCGGTCGGCATCGCGGGCGAGTTCACCGCCGCCTACCCGAGGCCGACACCGGGCGGCTGGCGACTGATCGGCCGCACCGAGATCACGCTGTTCGACGCCAAGGCCGAGACCCCCGCACTGATGCAGCCGGGCGACCAGGTCAGGTTCGTGGTCGCATGAGCCGCAGTGACACGAACCGCAGCGTCACGATCATCAGAACCGGCCCCCAGGCACTGATCCAGGACCTCGGCCGGCCGGGCAACGCGCACCTGGGCGTGCCACCGTCGGGTGCCCTCGATCAGGACTCGCTCAAGCTCGCCAACCGCCTCGTCGGCAACCCCGAGGACGCGGCTGGGCTGGAACTCCTGCTCGGCGGCCTCGCGCTCAAGGCGAACACGAGCTGCACGATCGCCGTCACCGGGCCGTCCACCGAACTCGAGGTCGACGGCAGGCTCGCCGACTCCCACCAGCCGATCCACCTCAAACCCGGCCAAGCGCTGGAGATCGGCACCCCGCGAACCGGTCTGCGCAGCTATCTCGCCATCTCCGGCGGCATCGAAGTACCGGAGGAACTCGGCAGCCGCTCGACCGACCTGCTCTCCGGAATCGGTCCAGACCCGTTGCGGGACAACGACGTCCTGCATCTTGGGAAGCCGAACACACCCAACGGCGCCGATGTCGTGCCGCCCGTCCAGGCACTGCAAACGTTGGTCATCCCGATCCGGCTCGGGCCGCGCGACGACTGGTTCGAGCAGGCGGAAACCCAGCTGCGGCAAGGGTCCTGGACGGTGTCGGACCGCAGCAACCGCGTCGGCGCGCGACTGCAGGGCACGGCACTGAATCGTCGTGACGGGGAGATTCCCAGCGAGGGAATGATCACCGGTGCGGTTCAGGTGCCGCCGGACGGGCAGCCGGTGGTCTTCCTCAACGATCATCCGACAACCGGTGGCTACCCCGTCATCGGTGTGGTGGACAACGATTACCTGCGTTTTCTCGGGCAGGCGCGGCCGGGCACGAAGGTCAGGTTCCGTCCGATCGACTGAGGATCACGCCGTTGACGGAAGTGGTCCAGACCAAATACCGTAACTCCCAGCCGCCGCGGAATCTCTACCAAACTGGAGTTCCGCATGCGCCGGATCCCTGCCCTCCTGGCAGTTCTGATAGCGGCATTAGCCCTGGCGGTCCCTGCAAACGCCGCCACGGGCATCACCGCGACCTTCTCCCGCACCGGTACGACCGGCAAGTTCGTGGTCGCCAACGCGAGCACTGCCGCGCTCAACGGGTGGTCGGTCAAGTTCGACCTGCCCGCCGGTGTCACGGCGAGCAGTCCCCAGAACGCGACGATCACCCAGAACGGCACGAGAGTGACGCTCACTCCGGCCTTCTACATCAACAACCTTCCCGCCGGACGCAACACCGAGCCGTACAGCCCGACGTTCACGCTGAGCGCCGCGGCCGACCCGACCACCTGCACGATCAACAACATGGCGTGCGACGGCAGCGGCACCGCACCGCCGGCGCCGACCGGGCTGACGGCCGAGTACTCGGTGGCCGGTGGCGCGGCGAAGTTCGTCGTCCGCAACCACTCCGCCGCCGCGGTCTCCGACTGGTCGATCTCCTTCACGCTCCCCAACGGCGTCACGGCGAGCAACGGCCAGAACGGCACCGTCGCCCAGAACGGCAACCAGGTCACGATCACTCCTGCGCACTACAACAAGACCATCAACGCCGGTGCGAGCACCGAGCCGTACAGCCCGGCGTTCTCGATCAGCTCGAACGTCGACCCGGTGACGTGCCGGATCAACAACGCGAACTGCGACGGCAGCGCGGACACTCCGCCAAGCACGCCAACGGGTCTCGCCGCACCGACGAAGACCACGCGCACGGTGACGTTGCAGTGGAACGCCTCCACGCCGGGTTCGCTGCCGATCGCCGGCTACGACGTCTACAACGGCTCCACGCCGGTCGGCAGCTCCACCACGACGTCCACGATCATCACGAACCTGAACCCGAACACCGCGTACTCCTTCACGGTGCGGGCCAAGGACACCAAGGGAACGCAAAGCGCCCCCAGCGCCGCGCTGAGCGTCACCACCAACAACCCCGCCAACGACACCACGCCTCCGACCGCGCCGGGCAACCTGCGTTCGACGGCGAAGGACGCGGGCAGTGTCACGCTGGCTTGGAACGCCTCCACGGACAACAGCGGGGTCGCGAACTACGACGTCTACGTGGGTTCGACCGTGAAGCAGACGGTCTCCGGCACCACTGCGGTCGTCAGCGGCCTCTCGCCGTCCACGGACTACACCTTCACCGTCAAAGCACGGGACCTCTACGACAACGTGTCCGCGGCCAGCAACGCGCTGAACGAGCGCACTGGTGACATCGTCGGCGGCTACGCCCGTGTCGGGTACTTCGTGCAGTGGGGCATCTACGGACGCCAGTACTTCGTGAAGGACATGGACGCCGCGAAGATGACGCACGTCAACTACGCGTTCGGCAACATCGACCCGGTCAACCTGACGTGTCTGCACGGCGTCACGAAGGGCACGAGCCCGAACCCGCAGGACCCGAACCAGGGTGACGGCGCCGGCGACGCGGAAGCCGACTACAGCAGGCCGATGAGTGCGGCGCAGTCCGTCGACGGCGTCGCGGACAGCGGCTGGGAACCGTTGCGCGGCAACTACAACCAGCTCAAGAAGCTCAAGGCGAAGCACCCGAACCTCAAGGTGCTGATCTCGCTCGGCGGTTGGACGTACTCCAAGTACTTCTCCGACGTGGCGGCGACGGACGCGGCGCGCAAGAAGTTCGTGTCGTCGTGCATCGACGTCTACCTCAAGGGCAACCTGCCCGTGTACAACGGCGCCGGCGGTCCCGGCACCGCGGCGGGCATCTTCGACGGCTTCGACCTCGACTGGGAGTGGCCGGGCGCGGAAGGCCACGCGGGCAACCACTTCGGCCCGCAGGACAAGGTCAACAACACCCTGTTGATCGAGGAGTTCCGCCGGCAGATGGACGCGTACAGCACCACCACGGGCAAGCGCTACCAGCTCACGGCGTTCACCCCGGCCGACCCCGGCAAGATCGCGGCGGGCTGGGAGCTCGGGCGGGTCGCGCAGTCGATGGACATCTTCAACGTCCAGGGCTACGACTTCCACGGCTCCGGCAGCGACAACTCGTGGGAGCCGAACCGGACCGGCCACCAGGGCAACCTCTACCCGGACCCGGACGACCCCTACACGACGAAGTTCAGCGTGGAGAGCACCGTCCAGGCCTACCTCGACGCAGGGGTGCCCTCGCGCAAGATCACGCTCGGGCTCGCGTTCTACGGCCGCGGCTGGCAGAACGTGGCCAACGGCGGCAAGAACGGCGAGTGGCAGACCGCGGGTGGTGCGGCGCCGGGCCAGTTCCCGGAGGAGTCGGGCACGCGCGGGTACGCCAACCTCGTCGCGTCCGTGCCGAACTGCACCGTCTTCCACGACGAGGTGGCCGTGGCGACGTCCTGCTACACCGGCAACCAGTGGTGGACCTTCGACGACGCCTGGTCGATCCAGAAGAAGACCGCGTGGCTCAAGTCGAAGAACCTGCTGGGCGCGATGTTCTGGGAGATGTCGGGCGACCGCGGCCCGTTGATGGCCGCGGTCGACGCCGGACTCCGCTAACTCAGTATTCGGACTCGTACAGGCCCTGCAACTCCGCCTGCAGGGCCGCCGAGTCGGGCAGCTGCTTGCCGTCCAGCACGTTCACCCGCGTGATCTTGCGGACGCTGGACGCGAGGAACACGCCCTCGGCGTCGTAGAGCTCGCCGGTCTGGATCGGCTCCACGAGCACGGTCCAGCCGGCGCGCTCGGCGGCGCGGAACAACGCGTACTGCGTGGTGCCCGGCAGGATGCCGAGCTTCGACGGCGGCGTGACCAGGGTCTTGCCGCGCACCAGGATCAGCGTCGAGGTCGGGCCTTCGAGCACCGAGCCGTCCGACGTGGTGAAGATGACCTCGGCAGCACCGCGGCGCTCTGCTTCGCGCAGCGCGGCCATGTTGATCGCGTACGACAACGTCTTCGCGCCCAGCAGCAGCCACGGCGCGCGGTCGGCCAGGTCGGCGTCGATGCCGCGGTCCAGCGTCACCGCGGACAGGCCCTCGGTGCGCTGCTTGAGCACCTTCGCGCCGATCTCCATGCCGAGCGCGAAACCGGTGGGCGTGCCGTCGCCGCCCTCGACGCCGCGGGTGCAGACGAGCTTGAGGGCGAACTCCCTGCCACCGGTCCAGTTGCCGATGACGAGCTCGACCGCGCGCTCGAACTCCGCTCGCGGAGGGGGCTGCATGTCGAGCATGGCCGCGGACCGGTCGAGCCGGTCCAGGTGCGGCGTGAGTTCGCGGGGTTTCCCGTCGACCACGAGGATCGTTTCGAACACGCCGTCACCGCGCATGAGTCCGAGGTCGTCGACGCGGATCTGCGGCGAGTCGGGGTCAGCGAGGGTTCCGTCGAGCAGTGCCAGCACGCGCATGGAACGAGCCTACTAACATCAGTGATGTGGAGACCGCAAGAGGGCTGCGCAAAACCCTGCACGACCGCGGCATGAGGATGACGCCGCAGCGTCAGCTCGTGCTGGACGCGGTCAGGTCGCTCGAACACGCGACGCCGGAGCAGATCTGTCAGCGCGTCCAGGAGACGGCGCCGACGGTCAACATCACGACGATCTACCGCACGCTCGACCTGCTCGACCGGCTCGGGCTGGTGCGGCACACGCACCTGGGTCACGGCGCCCCGAGCTACTCGGTCGACGACCACCAGCACGTTCACCTGGTGTGCCACGTCTGCGGCTCGATCCAGGAAATCCCGTGTGAGCTTCTCGACCCTCTGGTCGGAACATTGCGGGAGCGCGACGGGTTCGAACTTGATGCAAGCCATCTCGCGCTGTCCGGCACGTGCCGAGACTGTTTGACGCAGGAGCAGGAGACCGAGTGACCCTCCCCGGAGCCGTCCCGCCGCCCGACGATTCCACGGATGCCGGCGTCGCCTGGCACTACGGCGACCCGTTCGCCGAGCAACGCTCCGCCGTCCGTTCCGCGGTCGTCTTCGACCGCTCGAACCGCGGTGTGATCGCGATCCCTGGCGAGGACCGGCTCACGTGGCTGCACCAGCTGACGAGCCAGCACTTCGAACAGCTGCACGAGGGTGAAGCCACCGAGGCGCTGATCCTCGACGCCCAGGGCCGCCTGGAGCACCACATGGTCGTCGCGAACGTCGGCGGCACGGTGTTCCTCGACGTCGAGAAGGTCGACGACCTGCTGGCGTACCTGAAGAAGATGGTCTTCTGGTCCAAGGTGGAACCGCGCGACGCCACCGGGGAGTTCGCGCTGCTGACGCTCGTCGGCCCGGACACCCCCGCGATCCTGGAGAAGCTCGGCATCCCGCTGCCGTCCAACGTGGACGCGCTCGGCGAGGGTTTCGTGCGCAGGACGTCGTGGCCCGGCCAGAACGCGGTCGACCTGCTGGTCCCGCGGGCCGAACGTGCGGACTGGTGGCAGCGCATCACGGACGCCGGCGCACGCCCCGCGGGCAGCTACGCGTTCGAAGCGCTGCGGGTCGAGTCGCTGCGGGCGCGCCAGGGCATCGACACCGATGAACGCACGATCCCGCACGAGGTCGGCCTGATCGACCCGGCCGTGCACCTGAGCAAGGGGTGCTACCGCGGCCAGGAGACGGTCGCGAAGGTCCACAACGTGGGACGCCCGCCCAGGCGAATGCTCCTACTCCACCTGGATGGTTCTGCCGATGCCCAGCCGGAGACCGGTGACCCGGTGACGCTGGACGGGCGCGTGGTCGGCCGGGTGGGCAGCGTGGTGTTGCACCACGAGCTCGGCGCGATCGCGTTGGCGCTGGTCAAGCGGTCCGTACCGGTCGAGGCGGAACTCGTCGCCGGAGCACCCGAACGGGAGGTTCCGGCACGAATCGATCCCGACTCGGTGCCCGCGGACACGCCCGGATTGGGCCGGGAAGCTGTTCGCAACCTGCGGGGATGACCCCCTAGAGTCGCGCCTATGTCCCTGGGCACGCTGATCACTGTCGCTCCCACCGGAGCGGAGCACGCGAAAGCCGACGTCCCGCAGCTTCCGGTGACCCTGGAAGAGCTGGTCTCGACGGCGCAGACGTGTGAACAGGTCGGCGCGGCGATGATCCACGTCCACATCCGTGGCGAGGACGCGAAGCCGTCGCTGGACCTCGGTCGTCTGAAGGCCACCGTCGAGGCCTTGCGGTCTGAAACGAGCCTCGTCGTGCAGCTCTCCACCGGCGGGTCGGTGCACGACCCCGAGTCGGACCGGCTGCGCGTGCTGGAGGCGATGCCGGACTCGGCGTCCTGCACGATGGGCACGGTCAACTTCGGTGACGACGTGTTCATGAACCGCTGGGAGTTCATCGTCTCCCTGCACAAGGGCATGCAGGAGCGCTCGATCGTCCCGGAGTACGAGATCTTCGACATCGGGCAGCTCGCGTCGTTGAAGCGCCTGCTGGACCAGCACGGCCTGCCCGCGGGCGGCCACGTGCACGTCGACTTCGTGATGGGCGTGCCCGGCGGCATGCCCGGTGACGCGGCGACGCTGGTCGCGGCCGTCAACGCTCTGCCGGACGGAGCAACGTTCTCCGCCACCGGGATCGGCCGGACGACCCTGCCCGTGATGTTCACCGCTTTGGGTGCGGGTGGCCACCTCCGAGTGGGTATGGAAGACACCATCAGCTACTCGCGGGGGGTGCCGGTGCGGGACAACGCACAGCTCGTGGCACGTGCCGCAGGTCTCTCCAAGATCGCCCAGCGACCCGCTTTGACACCTGATGAGGCGCGAAAGCTGCTGGGCGTGCACATTTGAGACAAGTTTGGTGCATGGGATGTGTTGGCGGGTAGGGAGGATCTACCGCAGGATGGACACGTGATCGAGGTGCGTCCTGGCGGGCGCCGCCGAATCGACCGGGTGCTCGCCCCCGACTACACGGAGGGCGTCGAGCAGCGCCCGCTCGTCGAGGTGCGCGAACTTCGCGACGAGGCCGCGCAGGAAGAGACAGATCTGTCCTACCTGCGGCGGTTGTTGCACGCGCGCATCGACATCGTGCGTGCGGAGCAAGAGCGCCGCAGCTCCGGTGGCTCGGCCGTGGTCGAGCAACTGGCCACGATCCTCTCCACGAACGCCGTGGGGCCCGCGACCGGTCTGGGTCGCTATCAGACCCATGAGCCGTCACGTGCTGATGCGCATCAACGGCACGTCGAGGCGCTCATCTCCGACGTGGACCTCTCCGACGTGAGTTCGCTGGCCGACGATCGCCTCGGCGACGTGCTGGAGACCCTCATCTCGGAAGAGGCGTCCGTGTCGGTGCGCCGGCGCGAGGTGCAGGTGGTCGTGGACCGGCTCAACGCCGAGATCGCCGCGCGCTACCAGCGCGGGAGTGCCTCGGTGGACGAGCTGCTGGCTGCCGAGCGCGGACACCACCGTCCCAAGAGGTAAGACGAGCGTTCCACTTTCTGAGCAGCCGACCTAGCGTGCCCTCATGGGGTACCGCTGGGTCGTTCTGTCTGTCGGGGCGTTGGCTCAGGGCACGAACGCGGCCGTGTTCCTCGGCCTGCCCGCGATCAGCCCGCAGCTCCAGCAGCACTTCTCACTGACGTTGCCCCAGGTCGGGCTGCTTCTCGGTGCGGTCAACCTCGGCACGATGATCGCTCTCGTGCCGTGGGGAGTCGTCGCGGATCGACGCGGCGAACGCCTCGTGATGACCATCGGCGGTGTGGGTGCCGCCGCGTGCCTGCTCTCCGTGGCGTTGGGCAACGCGTGGATCGCCGGGCTCGCGCTGCTCGGCGCCGGGCTGTTCGGTGCCAGCGTCAACGCGGCCAGCGGCCGGGCGGTGATGTCCTGGTTCAGCCGGGAGTCGCGCGGCCTCGCGATGGGCGTCCGGCAGACGGCGACCCCGCTCGGCGCGGCCCTCACCGCGGCCGTCCTGCCGGGGATCGCGATCTCGGCCGGGATTCCCACGGCGTTCGTCGTGCTCGCCGGCGTCACCGCCTTCGTGGCGCTGGCGGTGGCTCTGCTGGTCAGGGAACCGCCCGGCGCGATCCGGGCGAGCACCGAGCACGGGCTGGTGCTCAAGGATCCGAAGCTGCTGCGGCTGTCGCTCGCCAGCGGACTGCTGGTGGTGCCCCAGTTCACCGCCACGGCCCTGCTGGTGCCTCTGCTGCACGGACACCGCGGCATGAGCGTCACGGCGGCCGCGGCCGTCTTCGCCGTCGCCCAGCTGCTCGGCGGGGCCGGACGGCTGGCCGTCGGCGTGTGGTCGGACCGGGCGCGCAGCCGGATCGGACCGCTGAAGATCATCTCTGTGGCCACGGCGGGCGGGTTCGTGCTGGTCGCGGCGCTGGATCAGGCGCCGTTGCCGTTGCTGATCGCCGCCCTCGTCCCGACCAGCCTGTTCGCGCTGTGCTGGAACGGGCTGGCGGTCACCGAGGCAGGCGAGCTCGCCCCGGAAGGCCGCAGTGCCACCGCGATCGGCATGCAGAACTCGGCGAACTACCTGAGCGCGGCGGTGACCCCGTTCGTCGCGAGCTTCGTCGCGGTGCACGTGGCATGGCCTGCGGCGATGCTCCTGGCGGCGGTGGCAGCCGTGGTCGCGCGGGTGTTGATTCAGCCGTGGCGTTCTCTGCGAGCCAGCTCGCCCCAGAACTCACGCAGCGTCTCGTAGCGCAGCGCGACCTCCTCGGCGTCGTCCGCCTCGAGGGCGTCCACGATGGCGTTCACGTCGGCCGCGGAGGTGTCCTCCAGCAGGTCCTTGTCCTCCAGCAGCTGCACCAGGCCGCCGTAGTCGAGCTCGACGGCCGAGTGCGGGTGGAAGTGCTCCAGCCAGCGGCCGGTGTCGGAGAGGATCTTGGCGGGGCCGTCCTCGCCCAGTGAGCCCTTCACGACCTTGAGCGCCCGCGCGACCCGTCGCCTGGCGTCGGCCATCGCCACGCGCCACGACACCTGCCGTTCCGGGTCGTCCTGAGCGCTGGCCAGCACCACGCGGCGCTGGGCGGGGTCGACGAGGGCGAACCACGGCAGCGGGACCGTCCAGGTCGTGGAGATCACGTGGACCGCGCCCGCGGAGAGTTCGGCCATCACGGAGGACGCGCGCGCCCGGACCGTCTCCGGCGAGAGGTTGAGGGCCGCGTCCTGCAGGATCGGCGGCGCGGTGGCCAGGAAGCCCACCAGAGCGGCGGCGGACCTCGCCCGGAGATCAAGGGGGCAGACGAGCGGCCCCGGGCCGACACGGGCCGCTTCAGAGGTCGGAACCTCGGCCGGACTGATCGTCATCACGTCGAAGGACTCGCCCGGGAGGAGCTTTCGTCCCAACTGTGATCGCAACCACAGCTCCCGTTCCCGGTCACCTACCTCCGACCGGGGCACAGGGCCCTCTTCCAGGGCTTTTTCGACCTTGGAAGCTAGCGGTGCGTCCAATACCGATAACGGTTCGTACACCCGTAGGTAGGCGACGAACGGTCTGGGCACGTGTGCATCCTTCCACGCGAGGGGGGCCACGAGATTTGGCGGTACGTGTCACGCCTACCGCGTCGCGAGGAACCCCATCGGCACGGTACGGTAGTTACCAGGAATCAGTTGTCGAGACGAGTGGGGCCGCCGTTCCCCCGGCCGCCCCCGTCCCTGTGCGAGGGGGTCGAGCCATGGGGCGCGGCCGAGCTAAGGCCAAGCAGACGAAGGTCGCCAGGGAGCTCAAATACAGCTCTCATGAGACCGACTTCGCTGCATTGCAGCGCGAGCTGTCGACTGATGAAAGGTCGCCGAACGGGAGTAGTGGTGGCGATGAGCCACACGACGACCCGTACGACGACTACGACGACTACCGTCGCTGAATTCAGCCTTCGGAGTTCAAGGGTTGGGTGGCCGGTTCGCCGGCACCCAGCCCTTGAACTCTGAGGGCTCTTTCAGAACGCCCTGGCGTACTGCTTCGGCGCGAGGATCTCCACACCCAGCTGCTGTGCCGCGTGCAGCGGCCAGTACGGGTCGCGGAGCAGTTCGCGTGCGAGCAGGACCAGGTCGGCGGAACCGTCCGTCAGAATCTGTTCGGCCTGCTTCGCTTCGGTGATCAGGCCGACCGCACCCGTGGGCACGTCTGCCTTGCGTCGCACCGCTTCGGCGAGCGGCACCTGGTAGCCGGGCCCGATCGGGATGTCCGCCTGCGCGGTGTTGCCGCCGCTGGACACGTCGATCAGGTCCGCACCCGCGGCCTTGAGCGCCTGTGCCAGCACAACGCTGTCGTCGGCGGTCCAGCCGTTGTCGACCCAGTCGGTGCCGCTGATCCTCACGATCACCGGCACGTCTGGGCCGACCGCCGCACGCACCGCAGCCGTGACCTCGACGGCCGGGGCGATGCGTTCCTCGATGCTGCCCTCGTTCGTCAGCGGCGAGTAGAACTCGTGCAGCAGGTAGCCGTGGGCCGCGTGGATCTCCAGGACCTCGAAACCGGCCTCGATCGCCCTGAGCGCGCCGTCGACGAACGCCTTCACGATCCCAGTGTGGTTCTCGAGCTTCTCCGGCGTGTTACCGCCGGGGAACGGCTCTGTCGTGGGCGCGACCGGCACCCAGTCACCGATCGCCTTGCGGCCGGCGTGCGCGAGCTGGATGCCGGGCACCGAGCCGTGCTCCTTGATGAACGCGGTGATCCGCTTCCAGGCCGCGACCTGCTCGTCGTTCCAGATGCCGACGTCCTGCGGCGAGATCCGGCCGCGCGGCTCGACTGCGGTGGCCTCGGCGATGACCAGCCCGGCGCCGCCAACGGCGCGAGAGCCCAGGTGGACGAGGTGCCATTCGGTCGGCACGCCGTCTTCCTTCGTCACCGAGTACTGGCACATCGGGCTGACCGCGATGCGGTTGGGCAGGGTGACCGAGCGCAGGGTCAGCGGGGAGAACAGCAAGCTCACGGGAAGCTCCCTCAGAACGTTTCGTAGGGCTACGAATCATTCAAGGGGTGCGGGTCGGCGTGTTGTTCCCGGATGTGAGGCATCTCAGTCACTGAACAGCGACGCAGAGACACGGGCGGGAGTGAAGTCGGGCGGCCACAGCGTCCCGCGGTTGACCCTGGCCCCGGTCAGGACGGCTTTGTCCAGGTTGACGGCGCGCATGTCCGCGCCGCGCAGGTCCGCGTCCGTGAGGTCGGCGGCGCGGAGGTCGGCGCCTTCGAGGCAGGCGACCCGCAGCGACGCCTCACGCAGGGAGGCTCCTCGCAGGTTCGCGTCACGAAGGTCCGTGGCGTCGAGGACAGCTCGGTCCAGACACGTTCCGAGCAGCCGGGCGCCGGCGAGGTTCGACCGGCGGAACACCGCCCCCGCGAGCACCTGTTTGCCCAGGTCGATACCGCGAAGATCGACGTGGGACAGGTCGACCTGCACACCGGGCCGCCGGGTGAGGATCGCCAGAGCCGTTTCGACGTCCTGGCTCCTGACGACCGGGCCGGACGGCTCCGCGGCCGTCCAGGGAGATCGCTCGCGCAGGAAGTCCCCGAGGGTGTCGTCCACGAGTTGCCGGCTCTTCGGCGAGTCCTTCGCGATCTGTTCCAGCGCGTCGAGGCCGCCGAGCCTGACCTCGGCCTGGTCACTGCCGAGGTGCTCGACGGCGAGGCGGTACCGGTCGACGACCTGGCCGTCCCTGACCTGATACCAGCCCAGCGCACCACCCGCGACGATCAGCACCCCGCCGAGGAGCAGCAGCGCCGCCGATCGCGGAGCGGTCTGCGGCAGCACCAGGACGACGCCGAGTGCTACCAGGGCGAACGCGCCGAGCCTGAACATCCGCTTGCTCACGGAGGGTCATCCTCGTGATCTCATCCGTCCAGCGGTATCCGCTGTTGGAGTTCAGCTCAGGTAACGGACCTGTTTGGACTTGCCCTCCAGCACTTCTTCACGGGCCTGGGCGATCTCGGACCGGTGCGAGACCTCCGGCACGCCGACCTCCCACCAGGCTCCGGCCTCGGTCCACGACGACGGGTGCGTGCGGATCACGACCACGGCCGGCCGCTTCTCGGCGACGGCCACCTCGCGGGCCTTGCGGTAAGCGCCTTCCAGATCGGCCAGCGAGTCGGCGGGGAAGACCGCGCAGCCCATCGCCGCGGCGTGGGCGGCGAAGTCGGTGCGCGGGGGTTCGGAGTGGCCGGTCGTGCAGTCGGCGTAGAGGTTGTTGAAGCCCGCGCCGCCCTGGCCCGTCTGCAGGCGGTGGATCACGGCGTAGCCGTCGTTGTCGCAGACGACGGCCACGAAGCCGTGGCCCGCGAAGGCCGCCGAGAAGAGTTCGGAGTTCAGCATCAGGTACGAGCCGTCGCCGAGCAGCGTCGTGACGACGCCCTGGGTGTGCGCGATCGCGGCTCCCCAGGCGCCGGCCAGTTCGTAGCCCATGCAGGAGAAGCCGTACTCGACGTCCATTGTGGACTCGCCGGTGGCGCGCCAGCCGCCGATCAGTTCGCCGGGGAGACCGCCTGATGCCGTCATGACGTAGTCGGTGGGTTCGCTGACGTCGTTCACGACGCCGACGACCTGGGCGTACGTCGGGAGAGCGGTGGACGGTGTGCGCAGCGAGGTGATGTGGGCGTCCCACTTCGTGCGTTCGGACTGGGCGCGGCCCGACCAGTCCGCCGGGGCCTGCCAGGAACCGAGGACGTCGGTGAGTTCGCGCAGGCCCTCGTCGGCGTCGGCGACCAGGGCGAACGAGCCGTGCTTCACGGCGTCGAAGCGGGCCGCGTTCAGGGAGAGCAGGTGGGCGTCCGGGGAGAAGACGGTCCAGGACGCGGTGGTGAAGTCCTGCAGGCGGGTGCCCACGGCGATCACCAGGTCGGCCTCACCTGCCAGGACGTTGGCCGAGGTCGAGCCGGTGATGCCCAGCGGACCGGCGTGCAGCGGGTGCTCGTGCGGGATCAGCGTCCGGCCCGCCGTGGTCTCCACGACCGGGATGTTGTGCTGTTCGGCGAACCGCAGGGCTCGGCCTGCCGCACCCGAGTAGCGGACTCCGCCGCCCAGGACCAGCAACGGGCGGGAAGATTCGCGGATCGCCGACGCGGCCTCGGCCAGCGCGAGCAGGTCGGGACGTTGGCGCAGCGGGCGGTGCACGACGGGGACGAACAGCGCGTCGGGGAAGTCGTAGGACTCGGCCTGGACGTCCTGCGGCAGCGCCAAGGTCACCGGGCCGCAGTCGGCCGGGTCGGTCAGGACGCGCGCCACCTGCGGCAACGTGGACAGCAGCTGTTCGGGGCGGGTGATCCGGTCGAAGTAGCGGCTGACCGCGCGGAACGCGTCGTTGACCGTCGCCGTCGGGTCGTGGAAGTGCTCGACCTGCTGGAGAACGGGGTCCGGCGCGCGGCCGGTGAAGGTGTCGCCCGGCAGCAGCAGGAGTGGCAGCCGGTTGGCGTGGGCCACACCGGCCGCGGTGATCATGTTCAGGGCTCCGGGACCGATCGACGACGTGGCGACGCCCACCTGACGGCGGTGGGTGGCCTTGCCGATGCCGACGGCGGCGAGGGCCATGCCCTGCTCGTTGTGCCCGCGCCACACCGGAATGCGGTCGCGGACCTCCTCCAGGGCGTTGCCGAGGCCGAGGACGTTGCCGTGGCCGAAGATCGCGAACACGCCGGGGAACAGCGGCGCCTGCGTGCCGTCGAAGAGTTCGGTGCGCTGGGCCAGCATCCAGCGGACCAGTGCCTGCGTGGTCGTGAGCTTCACTTGACCCGCCCTTCGGCAGTCGTGACGGGACAACGGGGATCGAGTTCCTGCGTCGCCCAGCTGTCCCGGATCCAGGTGTGCGCCGGGTCGTCGCAGAACGCCATCGAACGCTCGTCGCCGGGACCGGCCAGGACGTTCAGGTAGTACATGGGATATCCCGGCGCTGCCACGCACGGACCGTGATAGCCGCGCGGGATCAGGAAGACGTCGCCGTCCCGCACGGTCACGTCCTCGTCGATCGCGCCGTCGTCGGTGTACGTGCGGTGGAAACCGAAGCCGGTGCGGGACGGGGTGACCTGGTCCCGGTCGGCGATGCGGAAGTAGTAGATCTCCTCGTTGTTCACCTCGCACGGCTCGGACTCGTCGTGCTTGTGCGGCGGGTACGAGGACCAGTTGCCGTCCGGGGTGATCAGCTCGCACGCGTTGAGCTTGTCCGCGTGGTCCCACACGCCCGGCACGCCGAAGTTCGTCACCTGGCGGGTCGCGTTGCCGGAGCCGCGCACCTCGACGGGAACGCCGTCGGCCGGTCCGTACTTCGGCGTCAGGCGGTTCTCGCAGCGCGCCATCGGGAGCGCGACCTCGCAGCCGTCCACAGAGGACAGCTTGACCGAGGCGTCGCGCGGGACGTACGCGAAGTCCGTGACGCGGGTGAAGACCGACTCACGGCCCTGCAGCTCGTACCGCTCGTCGTCGACCTCGACCGTCAGCGACCCGGCGAGCGGCAGCACGAACGCCTCGAACTCGCCGGTCTCGATCGTGCGCACCCAGCCGGCCTCGATCCGCAGCACGCGCAGACCGGTGTACGTCCAGCTCGCGTCCTCTGGCGTCAGGTGGATGACGTCGGTCGAGGTCGAGAGAGTCCCGTGTGGACGGTGCAGGCTCATTCCGTGACTCCCTTCGCGGTGCGCAGGATTTCGGCGGCGGCGGCAACGGCGGAAGCGACATCACCGTCCGGCGGGTAGAGCAACGCCCGGCCGACGACCAGGCCGCGCACGGTCGGATGGCCCAGCGATCGGCCCCACGACGCGAGGTCGTCCTGGGGGTTCGCGGACGGCACACCACCGAGCACCAGCGCGGGCAACGCGGTGGTGTCCAGCACGATCTCCGGCTCTTCCGGCGCGGGCAGCTTCAGCCAGGTGTAGGCGGAGGTCGAGCCCAGCCCGGCAGCCACGGCCGACGCGCGGGACAGCGCCGCGGAATCCTTCTGCAGCACCAGCTTGTCGTTGTGGTCACGCTTGTACGGCAGCGGTTCGACCATCGCCATCAGGCCGTGCTCGGCGAGTTCGGTGACGGCTCGCGCGCAGCCTTCCAGCGTCGGGATCGTGCCGGGGTCCGAGTCGACCAGGCGCAGCAGCATCTTGCCGCCGTCGAGCCCGAACGTCGCGATCGACGAGGCGTCGTACGCGGTGAACCTGTCGTCGATCTCCCAGTCCGCACCGGCGAGGCCGCCGCGGTTCATCGAGCCGATGACCACGCGGTCGTTCAGGCCGTCCAGCAGAAGGAGGTCCTCGATCACGTCCGGCGTGCCGAGCACCCCGTCGACGTCGGGGTTCGCCAGCGCCGTCAGCAGCCGGGCCAGCAGCGAGCGCCGATCGGCCATCGCCATCGGGTCACCGCCGACGCCCAGCGCACCGCGCGCCGGGTGGTCCGCCGCGACCAGGAACAGCGTGGACTTGCCGTTCAGCAACGAGTTGCGCCGCTTGCGCGCCTGGTAGGCCCGTCTGATCGAGCCGGGATCCTCAGCCCGCCGCCACAACAGTTCGCGCCACTGGCCGTCGGTGATCACAGCATTTCCTCGATCTCTTCCTGGTCGGGCATCGCGTCGGCGCAGGCCAGCCGGGAGGCGACGATCGCGCCGGCCGCGTTGGCGTAGCGGGCGATCTTCACCGGGTCCCAGCCCGACAGCAGGCCGTGCACGACCGAGCCGCCGAACGCGTCACCGGCGCCGAGTCCGCAGACGACCTCGACCGGGTTCGGCTCGACCGTCCAGCGATCTTCCGGCGTGGCCACGAGAACGCCCTCTGCGCCCTTCTTGACCAGCGCCAACGAGATTCCGCGCGCCAGCAGCCGGTCGGCGGCCTCGTCGGGGTCGGACGTGCCGACCGCGATCTCGCACTCGGTCCGGTTGCCCACGGCGACCGTGACGTGGTCGAGCATCCAGCTGATCTCGGCGCGCGCGGTCTCGACGTCCGGCCAGAACATCGGCCGGTAGTCCAGGTCCAGCACGGTGTGCCCGCTGCGAGCCCGGTTCGCGAGCATCATCCGCTGCGAAGCACGCGCGGGTTCGGCGGAAACACCCGTGCCGGTGACCCACAACAACGGGACTTCGCGCGTGAGCGACCACGGCACGTCGTCCTCGCCGATGGTCAGGTCCGGCGCGATCGGCGAGCGGTAGAACAGCAACGGCGGGTCGGCGGGCGGGTTGAGCTCGCAGAACACCACCGGTGTCAGGAGGTCCGGCGAGGTGCCGACGTACTTCGACGACACCCCGAAGCCTTCCAGCGCCTCACGAACGTAGGTGCCGAAGCCGTCCGGGCCGACCTTCGTGAGGACACCGGCACGACGGCCGAGCCGCGCGGCGGCGACCGCGACGTTGGTCGCGGTCCCGCCGAGCGACTTGGCGAACGTGCTGACCTGGGCCAGCGGCACCCCGGACTGCTCCGGGTACAGGTCCACCCCGACCCGGCCCACGGTCAGCACTTCGAGAGACGTCACGCCTCGGCACCCCGCAGCTCGTGCTCCAGCGCTTCCAGCTCGGCACCGCCGGCCATCTGGCGCGTCAGCTCGTTGATGTCGATCTCGTTCTTCTCGTAGCTGCCCAGCGCACGGCCGCGCTTGAGCAGCAGGAACCGGTTGGCGACCGGGTAGGCGTGGTGCGGGTTGTGGGTGATCAGCACGACGCCGAGGCCACGATCACGTGCCTGGGCCACGTACTTGAGCACCACTCCGGCCTGCTTCACGCCCAACGCGGCCGTCGGTTCGTCCAGGATCAGCACCTTGGCGCCGAAGTGCACGGCGCGGGCGATGGCGACGCACTGCCGTTCGCCACCGGACAGCGTGCCGACCGGCTGTTCGACGTCACGGAGGTCGATGCCCATGTCGGACAACGCCTTCTTGGTGATCTCCTTGCCCTTCTTGCGGTCCAGGAAACCGAAGCGGGTCGTCGGTTCCGAGCCCAGGAAGAAGTTGCGCCACACCGACATCAGCGGCACCACCGCGAGGTCCTGGTACACGGTCGCGATGCCGTGGTCCAGGGCCTCACGGGGCGACGAGAAGCGGATCTCCTCGCCCTCGACCTTGAACGAGCCCTGGTCGTGCTGATGGACACCGGCCAGGATCTTGATCAGGGTCGACTTGCCGGCACCGTTGTCGCCGAGCACGCAGGTGACCTCACCCGCGTTGACCACGGTGGACACATCGCTCAGCGCGATGACGCTGCCGTAGGTCTTGCCGATGTTCTCGGTCTCGATGAGGGACGTCATCGCCTGACCCTTTCCGCTCGGCGGCGCAGCATGTTGTTCACCAGCACGGCGGCCAGCAGCATCACGCCGAGGAACAGCTGGAACCAGTCGCTGTTCCAGCCGGCGTAGACGATGCCCTGCCGGGCCATGCCGAAGATCAGCGCGCCGATCGCCGCACCCACCGCGGAACCGAAGCCACCGGTGAGCAGGCACCCGCCGATCACCGCCGCGATGATGTACTGGAACTCCAGGCCGATGCCCTGGTTCGCCTGCACGCTCGCGTACCGCAGGATGTTGATCGAGCCCACGAGCCACGCGGCGAACGCCGTCGTCATGAACAGCAGGATCTTCGACCGCACGACCGGCACACCGACCGCGCGTGAGCTCACCGCGGCACCGCCGATCGCGAAGATCCAGTTGCCGAACTTGGTGCGCATCAACACCGTTGACGCGATCACGGTGAACAGGACCCACCAAATGATCGACACGTAGAAGCTCTGTCCGCCGATCTGGAACGTCGAGGCGAACAGGAAGCCGGCCGACTCGTAGCCGGCCGCCTCCCGCATGCCCGACACCTGCACGCTTCCCGTCACCAGGCGCGTGATGCCCAGGTTGAGGCCCTGCAACGCCAGGAAACTTCCCAGCGTCACGATGAAACTCGGCAGACCCGTGCGCATCACGAGCCAGCCGTTCAGCGCGCCCACCGCCAGTGCGAAGGCGAGCGACACCAGCAACGCCAGCCAGACGTTGAGTCCCAGCTGGGTGGCGAGGAGAGCCGTGACGAGCGCGGTGGACGCGGTCATGACACCGGCGGACAGGTCGAACTCGCCGCCGATCATGAGCATCGCCACCGCGACCGCCATGATGCCGAGCATGGAGGCGTCGTCCAGCCAGGTGGCCGCACCACCCACGCTCAGGAACTGCTCGGTGACCACGGAGAAGAACAGGAACACGAGCAGTGCGCCGAGCATGGCGCCGATCTCCGGGCGTTTGATCAGCTGATCCATCGCCCTGGGTTTGCTCAGCCGTTCGTCTGCAGCCGGTGGAGCTGTGGCCGTCACGGTCATCTCCCCGCCTCTCCCTTACCTCTTGCCGTTCTTGGCGTACTCCGCGACCTTGTCCACGTTGGACTTGTCGACGAAGCCGGGACCGGTGAGGACGGGCTTGCCGCCACCGAGGGTGTTGGCGTTGTCCTTGAAGAGCTTCAGCATCACGATCGGCAGGTAGCCCTGCTGGTACTGCTGCTGGTCGACGGCGAACAGCACCTCGCCGGCCTTGATCGAGCTGACCACGTCGGCATTCAGGTCGAACGTCGCGACCTGCGCCTTCGAGCCCGCGCCCTTGATCGCGGAGGCCGCGTTCACGGCGACCTGCGGGTTGAGCGCCAGCACGCCGTCGACAGCGGTGTCGGACTGCAGCTTGGCCTTGATGCGGGCTTCGATGTCGGTCGGGTTGGAGATGTCGACCTGGAGGTTCTCCACCGCGCCGCCGAAGCCGGTGCGGGCACCGTCGCAGCGCTGGTTGAGGCCCGAGTTGCCGGCCTCGTGGATCACGCAGAGGAGCTTGGTCTTGCCCGCGGCCTTGAGCTTCTTGCCGGCTTCCTCACCGGCGATCGACTCCTCCTGACCGACGTGCGCCATGGCGCCGAACTCCGCGCTCTTCGCACTGCCGGAGTTGATCGTGATGACCGGGATGCCGGCCTTCACCGCGTTCTCGATGGAGGTCTTGAGCGCGTCCGGGTTCGCCATCGACACCACGATGCCGCCGACCTTCTGCGACACGGCGTTGTCGATCAGCTTGGCCTGGGCGCCGGGGTCGCCGTCGGAGTTGTAGGTGACGCCGACGCTGAGCTGCTTGGCCGCGTCCTCGGCACCGACCTTCACGACGCTCCAGAACGCGTCACCCGCGGTGCCGTGCGTGATGACGGCGACCTTGAGGTCCCCGGTGGCCGGTGCGCTGTTGTTCTGCGTGTTTGAGGTGTTGGTTCCCGTGGGACCGCTGCAGGCGGCGAGTAGAGCAACACCGGCGAGAGCAACGCCCGCGCGGATGACCAGACGAGACTTCATCGTCTCCAGTCCCTTCAGAGGATCTTGCTGAGGTGCGCGAGACTGCGCCCGGTGTCCTTCAGTGGCTTGTCCACTGGACTTCCGTCCTTGAGCTGGGTGTCCTGCTCCAGGACGAACCAACCGGTGTAACCCGCCTCTTGAACGAGCTTCACCAGCGCTTCCACGTCCACGTCGCCGTCCCCGAGCGGCACGTAGATGCCCTGTTCCACGGCATCGGTGTAACTGAGTTCGCCGCTGCGCACCTTCGCCGCGATCTCGTCACGCACGTCCTTGAGGTGCACGTGACCGATCCGGTCCGGGTAGCGGCGCGCCAGCTCGACCGGGTCCGTGCCACCGATGAGGAGGTGGCCGGTGTCCAGGCAGAGCTGGAGATCGGAGTCCGCGAGGAACCTGTCGACCTCCGCCTCCCGCTCGACGTGGGTGCCCACGTGCGGGTGCAGCACGGTTTTGAGGCCGTGCCCGGCGGCGATCTCCCGGATCTTCGCGCAGGTGGCGACGAGGGTGTTCCACTCGTCGTCGGTGAGCTTCGGTGTCTCGTCGTAACCGTCGAGCCCGGTCGCGGCGGCGAGCACCAGGACCTCGGCGCCACCGGCCTTGAGGATCGCGGCGACGCGATCGGCTTCGTCCAGAGTGGACTGGACGCCGGTGTGCAGGGTGACCGCGAGGAAGCCGCCGACCAGTGTGAGCTCATGGCCCGCCAGCAGGGTCTTCAACGCTTCGGGGTCGGCCGGCAGGTAGTCGGGCGGGCCGAGTTCGGTGGCGGTGAGGCCCAGGGAGTGCATCTCGGCGAGAACCGTGTCCGAGGGCAGCACTTCGCCCCAGCCGGGAACCTCGCACACGCCCCAGGAGATCGGTGCCCCAGCGATCTTCGCCATGCCTAGTTCCCCTCGATCCTCACCGGTGCGCCACTGCGGCGCGACTGCTCACAAGCTTCTGCCAGGCGGAGGCTGATCAAACTCTCTCGCGCCGGCGACGGGTTCGCGACCTCGCCCTTGATGACCTGCGTGAACAGGTTCATCTCGTTGACGTACGCGCGGTGGAAGCGCTCGGGAAAGCCGGGGTAGGCGTCCGGTCCGGCCACGTGACCGCCGGGCTCCAGCGAGTTCAGCGGTGTGCGCGCGTCGACGCCCGCGACCAGGGAGTCCTTGCTGCCCAGGACCTCGATGCGGTGGTCGTAGCCGACCGGGTCGTGCCGTCCGCCGGCCAGCGTGGCGTGCGCGCCGCCCTCGAACTTCAGCATCACGACGGCGTTGTCCACGTCGTCGGCGTCCGCGAACGCCTGGTGCACCAGGACCGAGCCGCTCGCGTAGACCTCGACCACCGGCTGGCCGACCAGCCACGGCACGCAGTCCAGGTCGTGGATCAGCAAGTCGCGGAAGATGCCACCGGAGGCGGGCAGGTAGGAGAAGTCCGGCGGGTTCGCGTCGTTGCCGACGGCCCTGACCAGGTAGATGTCGCCGACCTCGCCCGCGCGGATGCGGCGGTGGAGCTCGTAGACGGCCGGGTCGAACCGGCGCTGGAAGCCCACGAGCACCTCGACGCCGGACTTCTCGACGTCCGCGATCAGCGCGGCCATCTCGGCGACGTCGCTCGCGATCGGCTTCTCGCACAGCGTGGGGACGCCCTGCGCGATGGCCGCGCGGAGCATGTCCGGGTGGGTGTTCGTCGGGGTGGCGAGCAGTACGCCGTCGACGTTGCCCAGGAGGGTGTCGAGGTCGTCCACCGCCTTGGTCCCGGCGAGTTCGGCCGACGCCTGCGCTGCCCTGCCGGGTACCGGGTCGAAGAGAAGCACCTCGTCGACTCGATCCAGTGCGGCGAGGTTGGTCGCATGCATGGTGCCGATCCTGCCGACACCCGCTACTCCGATCCGCATCGCAGGTTTCCCCTGTTCATCGCCGAGATGTGTTAGAGCGCTCTATTGGTTGGAGCGCTCTAACCCTGTAGCTTCCATCACACGGGTGTCAAGGGTGGGTTTCCACTCCGTGACGTGAGGGGAGGTGGTTCCAGGTGGTCAGGCCGACGATGGAAGACGTCGCTCTGCGGGCGGGCGTGTCCCGCGCACTGGTGTCACTGGTGATGCGCGGTTCACCCAAGGTGAGCGAGCTGCGACGCACCGCTGTTCTGAAGGCCGCGGAGGAGCTGGGGTACTCCCCGCACGCCATGGCGCGATCGCTGGCCTCGCGCACGTCGACGGTGCTCGGCGTGATGGTGTCCGACCTGCACAACGCGTTCTTCGCGGAGGTCGTCGACGGCATCGACGAGGTGGCGCGCGAGCAGGGGTTCGACATCATCATCAACACCGGCGGCCGCTCGCCCGCTCGCGAACGCCGTGCCCTGGAATCGCTGCTGTCCTTCCGCCCTGCCGGGTTGATCCTGCTGTCGCCCGTCGTGCCGGCGACCGCTATCGGCAAAGCAGCCGAACAACTTCCTGTGGTGCTGGTCGCCCGGTCGTCTCGTGTGTCCACTGTGGATACAGTGAACGACGACGGCGAGCAGGGCGCACGACTGGCCGTTGACCACCTGGTTTCCTTGGGACACAAGCGCATCGCGCATCTGGACGGCGGCGAAGGCAGTCAGTCCGGACCTCGCCGGCGCGGATACGTCGCCGCGATGGAAGCCCACGGGCTCGTGCCGCAGGTCGTGCCGTCCGAGTACACCGACGCGGCTGGAGCGCGCGCGATCCGTTCGTTGATCGACGACGATGCTTTGCCCACAGCCATCTTGTCCTGCAACGACTTCAACGCCGTCGGCGCCATCTCGGCTCTGGAAGACGCCGGACTGCGCGTTCCCGACGATGTTTCCGTTGTGGGGTACGACAACACCTCACTGGCAGCGTTGCGCCACGTCTCGCTGA
This sequence comes from Lentzea sokolovensis, assembly GCF_033949975.1. Lineage (NCBI taxonomy): Bacteria > Bacillati > Actinomycetota > Actinomycetes > Pseudonocardiales > Pseudonocardiaceae > Lentzea > Lentzea sokolovensis. The sequence goes on along the minus strand of NZ_JAXAVU010000009.1, from coordinate 571,021 downwards.
CCACGATCGACCAGCCCCGTGCCGAGTTCGGCCGGTTGGCCGCTGACGCGCTTCTGCAGCGCGTTCGTGAAGAGCGCACCGAACCCGTGCGCCATCTCCTCAATCCCTCGCTCGTCGTTCGGAACACGACCGCCCCACCAGGAGGCACGCGTTGAGCACCATCCCCCACTGGATCGACGGCGCCCGCACCACGGGGGTGTCGTCTCGCAAGTCCGACGTCTTCAACCCGGCTACCGGCTCCGTTGCCGCGCAGGTCGTGCTGGCGGAGCAGGCCGACGTCGACCTCGCTGTCGCTTCTTCGTCGAAGGCAGCGCAGTCCTGGTCGGAGTCGTCGCTGTCGACGCGGTCGCGCATCCTCTTCGAGTACCGCCACCTGCTCCACACGCACCGCGACGAGCTCGCCGCGATCATCACGTCCGAGCACGGCAAGGTGCTGTCGGACGCGGCCGGTGAGGTGCAGCGCGGCCTTGAGGTCGTCGAGTTCGCGTGCGGCATCCCGCAACTGCTGAAGGGCGAGCACTCCGAGCAGGTCTCACGCGGAGTCGACGCGTACTCGTTCCGGCAGCCTCTGGGTGTCGTCGCAGGCATCACGCCGTTCAACTTCCCCGTGATGGTGCCGATGTGGATGTTCCCCATCGCCATCGCCTGCGGAAACACCTTCGTGCTGAAGCCTTCCGAACGCGACCCGTCGGCTTCTCTCCGGCTCGCCGAGCTGTTCAAGGAGGCCGGGCTGCCCGACGGCGTGCTGAACGTGCTGCAGGGCGACGCCTTCGCGGTCAACGCGCTGCTGGACCACCCGGACGTCGCCGCCGCGTCGTTCGTCGGCTCGACCCCGATCGCACGGCACGTCTACTCGCGCGGCACCGCGGCAGGCAAGCGCGTGCAGGCCCTCGGCGGCGCCAAGAACCACATGGTCGTGCTGCCCGACGCCGACCTCGACGTGGCCGCCGACGCCGCTGTCTCGGCCGGCTATGGCTCTGCCGGCGAGCGTTGCATGGCGATCTCGGTCGTCGTCGCCGTGGGCGAGACCGGCGACGCGCTCGTGGAGAAGATCGCCTCGCGGACCCGCGACCTGCACCCGTCCGTGCTGCCGGGCACCGATCCCGCCGCCCAGATGGGCCCGCTCGTCACCGGCGTGCACCGGGACCGCGTCCGGTCCTATGTGGACGCGGGCGAGGCGGCCGGTGCGTCGCTGGTCGTGGACGGCCGCGGCCACGCGCCCGAAGGACACTCGGATGGCTTCTGGCTCGCTCCGACGTTGTTCGACCACGTCACCCGCGACATGACGATCTACACCGACGAGATCTTCGGGCCGGTGCTGACGGTCGTGCGCGCCGACACGTTCGAGGACGCGCTGGAACTGGTGAACGCCAATCCTTATGGCAACGGCACCGCGATCTACACCGGTGACGGCCTCGCTGCCCGCGAGTACCAGCGGCGTGTGCACGTCGGCATGGTCGGCATCAACGTGCCGATCCCCGTGCCGATGGCCTACTACTCGTTCGGTGGCTGGAAGGACTCGCTGTTCGGCGACACGCACGTGCACGGAGCTGAGGGCGTGAAGTTCTACACGCGCGCCAAGGCCGTCACGGCACGGTGGCCGCAGCAGCACGGCGTGAACCTGGGCTTCCCCACCCACGGCTGAGCCGGGAAACGCGAAAGCCCCCGCCGGGAGAGCGGGGGCTTTCGCGTGCGATCAGGCGTCGACCTTCTCGCGTTCCGGCTCCGCCGCGGCGGGCGGCTTCGGCAGGAAGCGCTTGATCAGCGGGAAGAACAGGATCACCACGATGATCACGTAGACCACGATCGCCATCGGGCTGTTCACCAGGCCCGTCAGCGAGCCGTCGGAGAGCTGCAGCGAGCGGCGCATCTGCTGTTCCGCGGCCGGGCCGAGGATCACGCCGATGATCGCGGGCAGCACCGGCAGGCCGTAGCGGCGCATGCCGAAGCCCAGCAGGCCGATCACGAACATCAGCAGCAGGTCTAAGATGTCCGCGTTGACCGCGTAGGCGCCCACCGAGGCGAAGAACAGGATGCCCGCGTAGAGGTACGGCCTGGGGATGCGCAGCAGCTTCGCCCACAGCGGTGCCAGCGGCAGGTTCAGCACCAGCAGCAGGGTCAGGCCGATGAACAGCGACGCGATCAGCGCCCACACCAGGCCGGACTCGCGTTGGAACAGCAGCGGGCCCGGCTGGATGCCGTACTGCTGGAACGCCGCGAGCATGACCGCCGCGACGGCCGTGGTCGGCAGGCCCAGCGTCAGCATCGTGACCAGGGTGCCCGCGGCGGAGGCGGAGGCCGTGGACTCCGGGCCAGCCACGCCTTCGATGGCGCCCTTGCCGAACTCGTCCTTGTGCTTGGAGAGCCGCTTCTCCGTCACGTACGACAGGAACGTCGGGATCTCCGCGCCGCCGGCCGGGATCGCGCCGAACGGGAACCCGATCACCGGGCCGCGCAGCCACGGCTTCCAGGTGCGCTTGAGGTCGGCGCGCGACAGCCACGGGCGGCCGACCGGGATCGGTTCGAACGGCTTGCGGCGCAGGTGGGCCGCTACCCACAGGGCCTCGCCGACCGCGAACAGGGCGACCGCGACGATGACGATGTCGATGCCGTCTGCGAGGTGCAGCGAGCCGAACGTCAGGCGCTGCTGGCCGGTCATCTCGTCCAGGCCGACCAACCCCAGGGTCAAACCGATGAGCAGCGAGGCGACCCCGCGGATCCGGGACGCGCCGAGCACCGAGGTCACGGCGATGAACGCCAGGACCATGATCGCGAACAGGTCGGGCGCGCCGATGTCGACGGCGTGCTTGGCCACGAACGGCGCCAGCAGGACGATCAGGATCGTGCCGATGATGCCGCCGGTGAAGTGGCCGATGGCGGCGGCGGCAAGCGCTTGCGCACCGCGTCCCTTGCGGGCCATGGGATTGCCTTCGAAGGCGGCCACGACCGCGGCGCTCTCACCCGGTGTGTTCAGCAGGATCGACGTGGTCGAACCGCCGAACATGCCGCCGTAGTAGATGCCCGCGAACATGATGAACGCGCCGGTCGGCTCCATGCCGTAGGTGACGGGCAGCAGCAGGGCCACCGCCATGGCCGGGCCGATGCCCGGCAGGACGCCGATCGCGGTGCCCAGGAGGACGCCGATCGCGGCGAGCAGCAGGTGTGTCGGCGTCAGCGCGGTCGCGAAGCCGTCGAGCAGTTGTTCCACCTAGAACACCTCCATCAACGGGCCACCGGGGAGCGGGACACCGAGCAGGTTGTTGAACACGACGAAGGTGAAGATCGACAGGCCGGCCGCGATCAACGGGTCGCGCACCAGGTTGCGGCTGCCGAGCGCGTAGGCCGCACCCCAGAACAGGATCGCGCCGGAGATCGGGAACCCGACCACGCCGATCAGCGCGGCGTTCGCGAGGAAAGCGCCGCACAGCAGGAGAACCGTGCGCCAGTCGGCGGGTGCGGACAGGTCGACGTCCTCGCCGGCCTCCGCTTCTCCCTTACCGCCGCGCAACACGTCACGGGCCAGCAGCGCGGCGACGATCAGCAGCAGCGAGCCGACCAGGATCGGCACCGCCTTCGGGCCGACGGGGCCGCGCTGGGCGAAGTCCGTGGGGATGCGCAGCGCGTCGGTGAGCACCAGCACGCCGAGCACGACCAGCAGGGCGCAGATGCCCAGCTCGGAGTGTTCGCGGAGCCAGTTCTTCCGCTCCGGTTTCGTCACGGTCGTCATGCCAGCCCCAAGTCCTTGAGCACCGTTGCCACCCGCTTGTTCTCGTTCTCCAGGAAGGTCCTGAACTCGTCTCCCGGCGCGAAGGCGTCCGTCCAGCCGTTGCGCTGCAACGCTTCCTTCCACTGCGGCGTCTTCTGGAGGTTCTGGAACACCTCGACCAGCTTCGCCTTGTCGGTCGCCGAGATGCCGGGAGGAGCGACGATGCCGCGCCAGTTGGTGAACTCGACGTCCACACCGGACTGCCGCAACGTCGGCGCGTCGATGCCCTGGATGCGGTCCTTGCTCGTCACCGCGAGCACCCGCAACGTGCCGGCCTGGATCTGGTCGCGGTACTCGCCGACGCCGGAGACGCCGAACGCGACCTTGCCGCCGAGCACGGAGGCGAGCAGCTCGCCACCGCCGTCGAACGGGATGTAGTTGACGGTCTTGGGCTGGAGCCCGACGGCCTTCGCGATCAGCATCGGCGCGAGGTGATCGGGGCCACCGGGAGCCGAGCCGCCGCCGACCGTCACCGTGCCGGGGTTGGCCTTCCAGGCGTCGACGAGTTGTTGCATCGACGTGTACGGCGAGTCCTTCGCGACCACGACGATGTCCGGTTCCTCGATCAGCTTCGCGATCGGGGTGGTGTCGAGCAGCGAGTTCGGCGACTTGTTCGTGTACACCGCGCCCACGACGCCCAGACCCATCGACATGATCAGCTTGCCGTTGCCGCGCTCACCGACCGTGCGCCCGAGTCCGACCGTGCCGCCCGCGCCGGGGAGGTTGAACACCTCGGCGTTGCGCAGCAGGTCAGCGTCCTCCATGGCCTTCGCCGCCGTGCGTGCCGTGATGTCGTAACCGCCGCCAGGAGCGTTCGGCACCAGCACCCGCAGTGCTCGTACCTGGCTCGTCTCGCCGCTGTCCGCACCCGGCGTCAGCAGCGGCGGCACGAGCAGGACGGCGAGCAACGCCGTCGCCACCGCCACCCACACCTTCACCGACACTGTGATCCCCGCCTCTCGTCCGCGTGGTTGGACATGTTGCTCTCGTGTAAACCTTGATGTCGCTCTTGCGCTTCTAAGGTTTCTTTCGGTCTTTCTGGTCACGGGAGGTCACATGCGTCGCCGCCGTTCCCTGGCCAGTCAGCTCCTCGCATGGCAACTCGTAGTCGTCACCCTGCTACTGGGCGCGGTGGGCGCGCTGACTGTCGTCCAGACGGGCAGCAACTTTCGCTCCAACGAGGAACGGCGGATGCTCTCGGTCGCCGAGACCGTCGCCGCGAACTCGCTGGTCCAGGAGGAGATGGGCAACTGGCGCCTGCTGTCCGCGCCCGCGGAGACGGCCCGCAGCCTGTCCGGCGCCTCCTACGTGCTGATCCTCAACGAGAACCGGCTCGTGATCGCCTCACCGGACCCGGCCCAGATCGGGTCCACTCTGGACACCCGCGGGACCGCGCTGGAAGGCCGGTCCTGGACGGGCACCATCGGCGACTCGATCGAGGCGCACGTGCCGGTGTTCGACCCGACGAGCCGCCAGGTCAACGGCATGGTGATCGCGGGCGCCGAGGAACCGGGGATCTTCGCGGGCGCGCTGGAGCAGCCGGTCGACGTGCTGCGCTACCTGGCGATCGCGCTGCTCATCGGCGTCACCGGGTCGTTGCTGCTCGCCCGCAGGGTGAAGAACCAGACACTCGGGCTGGAGCCGCACGAGATCACCGCACTGGTCGAGAACCGCGAGGCGTTGCTGCACGGCATCCGCGAGGGCGTCGTCGGTCTCGACGGGCAGAACCGGATCACGCTGGTCAACGACCACGCGAGCGACCTGCTGGCGTTGCCGGAGGACGCGGTCGGCCGCTCGGTCGAGGAGCTGGAGCTCAACGACCGGCTGCGCGACGTGCTGACCGGCCGCGCGACCGGTGTCGACCAGCTGGTGCTGCGGCAGGGCGTGGTGCTGACCCTGAACCGCATGCCGATCGACGGCGCGGGCGCGGTCGTGACGTTGCGAGACCGCACGGAACTCCTTGCGCTGCAACACGAACTCGACGCCTCGCAGCACGCGACGGACACGCTGCGGGCGCAGGCGCACGAGTTCGCGAACCGGCTGCACACCATCGCCGGGCTGATCTCGTTGAAGGAGTACGACGAGGTCACCAACTACATTCACCAGATCAGCTCGGCGCAGGACCAGTGGCGGACCGAGGTCGGCGAGTCGATCGGCGACCCCGCCGTGGCCGCGCTGCTGATCGCCAAGGCGTCGCTCGCGGCCGAACGCGGCACGGCGCTGCGGCTGGGCCCGGACAGCGTGCTGGGCAGGGTCGACGAGGCGCTGTCGGCGGATCTGGTGATGGTGCTGGGAAATCTCGTCGACAACGCGTTGGACGCGCTGAGTTCGCTGCACACGAACGGCGCGGGGAAGTGGATCGAGGTGGGTGTGATGCAGTTGGACGACGAGGTCCAGGTCGTGGTGCGCGACTCCGGTCCCGGTGTGGCGCCGGAACTCGCGGAAGAGGTGTTCCGGCACGGGTTCACGACCAAGGCGGCATCGCACGGCGAACGCGGCATCGGGCTCGCGCTGATCAGGCGGGCGTGCCTGCGGCGCGGCGGTTCGGTGAGCGTGTCCGGTTCGGTGTTCACGGCAAGGCTGCCCTGGTGATCCGGGTGCTGGTCGTCGACGACGACTTCATGGTGGCCAAGGTGCACAGCGGCTATGTCGCGCGCACCGAAGGGTTCGAGGTCGTCGGGGTCGCGCACACCGGCGGGGACGCGTTGCGACTGGCCGCCTCGCTGAAGCCGGACCTCGTTCTGCTCGACATCTACCTGCCGGATCAGAGCGGGCTGGACGTGCTGAAGTCGTTGCGCGCCAACGAGGACGTGGACGTCATCGTGATCACGGCGGCGACCGACGTCGAGACCGTGCGCAGCGCGATGCGCGGAGGCGTGCTGCACTACCTGATCAAGCCGTTCGACTACTCGGCCCTGCGCGACCAGCTCGCGCACTTCGCGTCGTTGCGGGACAAGCTGCACCGGCTCGACTCGGCCGGGCAGGCGGACGTGGACCAGGTCTTCGGCGCGCGACCCACCTCGAAACCGTTGCTGCCCAAGGGTTTGACACCGGAGACCGCGCGGCTCGTGGACACCGCGCTGCGGTCGCACCCGGAAGGGCTGTCGGCGTCGGAATGCGCTTCCTCGACCGGTGTCGCGAGGGTCAGCGCGCGCCGGTACCTGGAGCACTTCGTGTCGACGGGACGGGCCGAGGTCCGGTTGCGGTACGGCGGAACCGGCCGGCCCGAACGGATCTACGCGCTAGTCCCAGGAGCCTGAACGGCCGCGGCCGCGCTTGGTGTCCGCACGGCGCTTCTTCGAGGCGATGCGGCGTTCCTGCGAACCCCTGGTGGGCTTGGTCGCCCTGCGCATCGGAGGCGGTGGCGCAGCGGCCTCACGCAGGATCACGGCGAGGCGTTCGCGGGCGGCGGCGCGGTTCTGCAGCTGCGCGCGGTGCTCGGAGGCGGCGATCGTGAGCACGCCGTCGACGAGCCTGCCGGCCAGCCGGTCGAGCATCCGCTGCTTGAGGTGAGCGGGGATCGACGGCGAGGCAGCCAGGTCGAACGAGAGCTCCACACGGCTGTCCGCCGTGTTCACTCCCTGCCCGCCCGGCCCACCTGACCTGGAAAAACGTTCGCGCAGCTCGGACGCCGGCACCACCAGCGTCCTCGTCACGGTCACGTCGTTCATGCCTCAAGGTTAGAAGGTGAGGCCCGGCAATGTCGCGATCTTTATCAGCTCCTCGCGGTCGAGCACCGGTGTGGACCGCTGCGGAGCCCCGCCGATGTCCGGGTCGCCCCACACCGCGTTGCTGAAGCGGCCGATGTTGTCGCTGCTGAGCATGATGCTCGTGCCGTCGGGGCGGATGGCGTCGACGTACACCATCTGCGCCCCTGGGGTCGTGCTCGGCAGCTGGATGCTGCGGATCCTGATGCCGTCACGTTCCTCGACGCGGCACGACGGATCGTCGCAGTTGCCCGGGTCGGAGCTCGTGGCACGGCCGATCGCGATCGTGACGCCGCCGACGCCCTGTGCGTCTCGCAGCCTGGCCACGGCTCGTCGCTTGTTGTCGGGCGTGTTGGTGTCGCGGGTGAAGAACACGAACGCCTGCGCCCTGATCTCGGGGACGTCCTCGGCGGTGATGCCGGGCGGAAGCTGGTAGCCGTTCCTCAGCAACGCCGTCAGCTGGGCGTTGCGGTCGACCACACCCCCGGAGTCCTGGGACGTCGTCGGCGCCGACGCCTTGTGCGGCACCGCCGCGAGGTACCCGGTCACGCCGACCCCGGCGAGCAGCGTGAACACCATCGCCCCCGCGATGGCCGTGCGCCGGCGGACGAGCTTGGTCCTGCCCTTGCGGATCACCTCGGAGGTGTGGATCCGCGACACCGGCTCGTTCTCCAGCAGGTCGCGCAACGCGGCGAGGCCCTTGGCGGCCTGACTCTTCACCGTGCCCTCCGTCCTGCCGAGGATGCGGGCGGTCTCGGTGATGCTCAGGTCCTCCCAGTACCGCAGCACGACGACGGCGCGTTGCCCCGGAGGCAACGTGTCGAGGGCTTCACGCAGGTCCAGGTCGGACGACGAGTCCGTGACGGCCAGTTCGGGCACGGCGTCGACGATGCGTTCGCGCTGGAAGAACCCGCGCCGGGTCTCGTCGATGGCGGTGCGCACGAGCACTTTGCGCGCGTAGGCGTCGACGCTGTCCTTGCGCACGCGCGACCAGGCCACGTACATCTTGATCAGCGCGGTCTGGACGATGTCCTCCGCGCGGTGCCAGTCGCCGCACAGCAGATAAGCCGTGCGGCGCATGACGAGCGCACGGGCGTCGACGAACTCCCCGAACTCGCGGTCGCGGTCCAAGTGCCCCCTCCTCGGTCGCCGCTTAGTACGCGACGACCGGGCCGGGAGGTTGCCTCAGAATCGCGGGTGGTCGCCGACGAGCTTGGCGCCGCCCTCTTCGGACTTGGTGATCTCGCCGAGCACCCACGCCGGGACGTGGCGGGCGGTGAGCACGGCCAGCGCGCGGTCGACGTCCTCGGGTGCGACAACGGCGACCATGCCGACGCCCATGTTGAACGCCTTCTCCATCTCCTCGCGCTCGACGCGGCCGCGCTGGGCGATGAGCTGGAAGACCGGCGCGGGCGTCCAGGTGCCGCGGTCCAGCGTCGCGTGCAGGCCCTCCGGCAGCACGCGGGCCAGGTTCGCGGCCAGGCCACCACCGGTGACGTGCGAGAACCCGCGGACCTCGGTCTCGGCGATCAGCGCGAGACAGTCCTTGGCGTAGATCTTGGTCGGCTCCAGCATCTCCTCGCCGAGGGTGTGGCCGAACTCCTCGACGTGGCCCTCCAGCGGCATGCGCGCGATCTCCAGCAGCACGTGCCTGGCGAGCGAGTAGCCGTTGGAGTGCAGGCCGGACGAGCCCATCGCGATCACGACGTCGCCGTCGCGGACGCGGTCGGGACCGAGCAGCTTGGAGTGCTCGACCACGCCGACGCCGGTGCCGGAGATGTCGTAGTCGTCGTCGCCCATCAGGCCGGGGTGCTCCGCGGTCTCGCCGCCGAGCAGCGCGCAACCGGCCTGGACACAGCCTTCGGCGATGCCCTTGACCAGCGACGCGATCCTGTCCGGAACGACCTTGCCGACCGCGATGTAGTCCTGCACGAACAACGGCTCGGCGCCGCACACGACCAGGTCGTCCACGATCATGGCGACGAGGTCGATGCCGATGGTGTCGTGCTTGTCGAGCGCCTGCGCGATCGCGATCTTGGTGCCGACGCCGTCCGTGGAGGACGCGAGGATCGGCTCCTTCCAGCGGTCGAGCTTGAGCTGGAACAGGCCGGCGAAGCCACCGATGCCACCGAGCACCTCGGGCCGATGCGCCTTGGCCGCCCACGGCTTGAGCTTCTCCACCGCCTCGTCACCTGCGGCGATACTGACTCCGGCGGCGGCGTAGGTGGCCTTGGCGCTGTCGGTCACGTCAACTTCTTCCACTTGGATCTGGGTGCTCAGGGACGACGCAGGGCGTCTTCGGCACCATAGCCGCTCGCCAGAACGGGAGCGGCTGAGCCCGACACGCCCTTGAGGCCTTCGAGCAGGTGCTTGCCGATGAGCGCGTCCTGCGGCAGTTCGATCGGGTACTCGCCGTCGAAGCACGCCGAGCACAGCCGCGACTTGGGCTGCTCGGTCGCCGCGACCAACTGCTCCAGCGACACGTACCCGAGCGAGTCGGCGCCGACCGAGCGACGGATGCCGTCGTCGTCCAGGCCGTTCGCGATGAGCTCCGCGCGCGAGGCGAAGTCGATGCCGTAGAAGCACGGCCACTTGACGGGCGGCGAGGCGATCCGCACGTGCACTTCGAGCGCGCCGGCCTCGCGCAGCATGCGGACGAGCGCGCGCTGGGTGTTGCCGCGGACGATCGAGTCGTCCACGACGACCAGGCGCTTGCCGCGGATGACGTCGCGCAACGGGTTCAGCTTCAGCCGGATGCCCAGCTGGCGGATGGTCTGCGACGGCTGGATGAACGTCCGGCCGACGTAGGCGTTCTTGACCAGGCCGGACCCGTACGGGATGCCGCTGGCCTGCGCGTAGCCGATGGCGGCGGGCGTGCCGGACTCCGGCACCGGGATCACCAGGTCGGCCTCGACCGGGTGCTCCTTGGCGAGGCGGCGGCCGATCTCGACGCGCGTCGCGTGGACGCCGCGGCCGGAGATCGTCGTGTCCGGACGCGCCAGGTAGACGTACTCGAAGATGCAGCCCTTGGGCTCCGGCGTCGCGAACCGGGTCGACCGCAGGCCGTCACCGTCGATCGCGATCAGCTCACCGGGCTCGACCTCGCGCACGAAGCTCGCGCCGACGATGTCGAGTGCCGCGGTCTCGCTCGCCACGACCCAGCCGCGTTCCAACCGGCCGAGCACCAGCGGGCGGACGCCGTGCGGGTCGCGCGCCGCGTACAGGGTGGACTCGTCGGAGAACGTCAGGCAGTACGCGCCCTTGACCGTCGGCAGCAGTTCCAGCGCGGCCTGCTCGATGCCCTTGTCGGCCGCCGCGTGGGCGAGCAGGCCGCAGAGGATGTCCGAGTCGGTGGTGGCGCCGTTGCGCTCGACGATGCCGAGCGACTTGGCCTTCTCCAGCAGTTCGGCGGTGTTCACCAGGTTGCCGTTGTGGCCGAGGCTCAGACCGGAGCCGGCGGCGGTGGTGCGGAACGTGGGCTGCGCGTTCTCCCAGGTCGTGGACCCGGTGGTGGAGTAGCGGCAGTGCCCGACGGCCACGTGGCCCTTGAGGCTCTGCAGGACCTGCTCGTCGAACACCTGGCTGACGAGTCCGAGGTCCTTGAAGACGACGACCTGCGCCCCGTCTCCGACCGAGATGCCCGCCGCCTCCTGGCCGCGGTGCTGCAGGGCGTAGAGCCCGTAGTAGGTCATCTTCGAGACGTCTTCACCGGGAGCCCAGACGCCGAAGACGCCACACTCCTCACGGGGTTCCTGTTCGGACTGGGAATGGTCGTCGACCACCGAATTGGCTCCCTCACGATGGGGCTGGCTGCAACCCGAGTGTAAGTGGAGCAGGGGGCCAACCACCCCCTTCAGACCCCTGGTGAGGTGATGAAACTCATGCCATCCGGCACTTCGAGAGCTCCAGCGGGTTGCCGTTGAGGTACTCGAAGCCCTCGGACTGTTCCTGGCCCACGCAGATGATCTCGTCGCCCACCGCCACCTGGTCGCGCACCTTCGACTCGTCCTCGAAGTCGTCCGGCTCGACGAAGGCTCCCTTGAAGGAGCTCTTCCCCGGTGCGCCGGCGGGCAGGTCGCCCACGACGTCGAGGTAGATCCGGGTCGCACAGATGACGTCGCTGTAGCCCTTGTAGCAGTTGTTGATGCTGGTGACGTTGAAGCGGATCTCGCCTTCCCAGCGGCCGAGCCCGCAGCCGGCCAGCACCAGGCAGGCCGCGAGCGCCGCGATGATCTTGCGCATCAAGCTTTCTTGCAGTTCTTCAGGTGCGTCACGACGTTCGAGTTCCCGAACGCGTTGCCCTTCTCCTGCTCGACCTGACAGAGAACCTCATCGCCGACCTCAGCACCTTCGATCAGGTAGGTCTGCATGAACTTCCCGTTCAGCTGCGCAGGTTCCAATGCGCCCTTGGGAGCGTCGCCCACCAACTCGAGAACGAAGAATTCGGTAGGGGACTTGTTGTTCACCGAGGCGATCTTGTACTTCACTTCTGGCGCCTGCCAGTTCGCGGCACACCCGGTCAGCACCAGGCAGCCGAGCAGTACCGCAGTGAGCTTGCGCATCAGTGCCCCCGTCCGACCTGGAGGACGTCCAGCACGCGCCGGTCGCCGGTCATCTCCTTGAAGTTCATTCGGTTCCAGAGCCAGAAGTAGACGACCTCGGCCTCGCCGGTCACCTGCGCGTCGCCCTCTTCACCGGGGGCCGCGGCACGGACCTCCGGCACTTCGCCAGCCACCAAGGAGATCAGCCACGACTCCGGAACGTCGGTAGGGCGAACCACCGCGGTGCCGGTCACGGTGCTCGGCACGTCGCCGTCAAGATTGGCCGCGACGATCGTGCTCAGCACCTCGTCGATGCCGTCGGCGCAGAGGTCCGCGTCCGTGGCCACGACCTGGCGCACGACCGTCTGCGCGTCGAACCGGCGCAGCACCGTCTCGTGCGCGATCCGGCGGTGCCACACCCAGGCCAGATCGGGCGCTGCGGGCGAGAACGTCCAGACGGGGCGGTTTCCCGGCACGGCCGTCAGGATCTCGGCGGCCGCGGAGATCTGCAGGTCGAGGTACTGCAGCGGCGTCAGTCCCGCCTGCGGGGGCGGCGGCCGCATCGCGGTGCGGCTGCCGGTGCGCAGGTACTCGGTGGAGGTCTCCAGGAAGCGTCCGAGGTGGATGACCAGGTCCTGGACGGTCCAGCCGGGACGCGTCGGCACCTGGGCGGCCGGGTCCGCGTCTGCCACCGCCTTGCGGAACAACTCGGCCTGCTCGATGAACACAGCGGTCCACCGCTGGGCCGTCCACCCTGTCTGCACCATGAACGACATCGTGCCCGAAACCGCCCATCGATGAGTGGGGAACCGGCCATCATGTATCTGCGTCGCATTGATCGGTGACCAACAGGGGGTGGCGATGTTCGGCGTTGAGCCAGAGCTGCTGCGCAACGCGTCCAAGGAGTTCGGCAACGGCTCCGACGCGGTGCGCGAGGCAGCGGAGATGATCTCGATGCTCCAGCTCGACGCGGGCGCGTTCGGGGAGGTCGACGCCGCCGCGGAGTTCGCGGACGCGCTGTCGAAGTTCGTCGGCACGCACTCCCAGGACCTGCAGCGCGGTTCCTCCTGGTTCACCGACGCGGCGGAGGGTCTCGTGTCGAACGCCGAGGCCTACCAGCGCACGGACGAGGACCACACGTCCGCGCTGAAGAAGCTCATGGCGGGATTTGGGGGCGGTCAGTGAGCTACACGGATCCCGAGAGCCTCTACGGCAGGCTCGCGTCCGGTGATGTCGGCCGGATCGCCGCCGCCGCGGACCCGATCACCGGTGCGATCAGCGCGGTCGGCCGGGCGGGCGAGTCCGTCGCGAACGGTGGCAAGACCGCCGTCTGCAACTGGACCGGCGACGCCGCCACGAAGTTCACCGCCCGCGCCCAGCTGTCCGCCACCGCTGCCAAGGCCGCTGCCGAACGGCTCGGCGCGGGCGTCGACATCGTGCAGGCCGCTTCGCGTGCCTACGGCCAGATGCGTGGCGCGGCCGACCAGGCGATCGGCGTGTGGCGTGGCCGTCCGCCGGGCATGGACGAGGAGCAGACCCGCCAGCTCGCCAACCAGGTCAACCAGCACCTGGACAAGGTGAAGTCGGGCTACAACAACGTTCTGCGCTCCTACGCGAGTGCGCTGACCAAGATCCCGCCGGGCTTCGAGGAGTCCGCGCGCACCGACTGCGGCTGGGACCGCGCCGCCCAGCGCGGAGGTGCGGGCGGTGCGCTGCCTCCGGTGCCGCCGCCGGGTTCCGACCCGAAGGCCGTCGCCGACTGGTGGAAGTCGCTCAGCAAGGAACAGCAGGAAGCGCTCAAGAACACCAAGTACCAGGAACTCGGCCAGCTCCGCGGCCTGCCCGCCGACGTGCTGGACTACGCGAACCGCAAGCGGATCCCGGAGGACGCGGCCCGGTTCAACGCGGAGAAGGACCAGCTCAAGCAGCAGTTGGCGGACCGCGCCCGCGAGCTCGGCGTCGACCCGAACTCGGCAGAAGGCCAGCGGGCTCTGCGCAACGACGCGCAGGGCTCGCAGCTCATGTCGCAGTACGACGAGGCGGCCCGTCGCGCGAAGAACGCGGATGACGCGGTGGGCGCGTTGCAGAAGGCCGGGCAGCTGAGCGAGGAGAGCGGCAAGCAGGCGTACGTCCTCGCGTGGAGCCCGGACGGTGCAGGTGCCAAGGAAGGCGCGATCGCCGTCGCGTTCGGCAACCCGGACACCGCGAAGAACGTCGCGGTGTGCGTGCCCGGCACCACGTCCACGCTCAGCAGCTTCGGCCTGGAGCAGTCCTCGGCTCTCAGCGAGAAGATGGGGCGGGACGGCGCCGCGATCCAGTGGCTCGGCTACGACGCACCGGAGTTCCTGCCCGGTCAGGTGAACGACCCCCAGCAGGCGATCGAGGGTGGTCAGATCCTGGCGAAGGACGTCGAGGGCTACCGCACGGCCAACCCCAACGCGCACGTCACGGTGATCGGCCACAGCTACGGCAGCACGGTCGTCGGCTACTCCGCGATGGACAACGGCCTGAAAGCGGACGACATCGTGTTCGTCGGCTCGCCCGGCGTCGGTGCGTCCAACGTCGACCAGCTGTCGGCCGGTGGCGGGCACGTCTACGTCGGCGGCACGGAACACGACCCGGTCATCCAGGCGACGAGCGGCGACTGGTTCACCAAGGACGGGTCGTCGACCGGTCCGTACGACTCCTCGTTCGGCGCCAAGACGTTCGGCACGTCCGGTGAGTCCTGGATCGGGCACGCCCATTCGTCCTACTACGACAAGGGCACCGAGTCGCTCAGCAACATCGCGAAGATCGCCAACGGTGAGGGCGGCAGCGTCACCGAGCAGCGCTGGCAGGACGCGCCCACGCCGCGTGAGGTGCCCGGTTCGGACCTGCCCGGTGTCGGCCCGGTCATCGACTGGGGCGTCAACACCGGCAAGGAGGTCGTCGACATGGGCGAGGACGTCTGGCGCGGTGGCGGTCAGGTCGTGGACGACATCTCGAACGGCCGCTGGGGCGACGCGGCCGGGCACGCGGTGGACACCGTCGGCGAGGTCGCGAGTGATGCCGGTGACGTCGTGGTCGACACGATCGGCAACGCGGTGGAGCTCGGCAAGGACGTCGTCGACGGCGTCGGCGGAGCCGTCAAGACGATCGGGTCGTGGTTCTAGAACCTCACGACCGGCAGCAGGTGTGAGAGGTCGGCTCGGGTCCCCGACGCGGTGACCCGGGCTCCGTCCAGCGCGTCGGCCCACGCCAGGCCTCCGGTGGCCAGTTCGAGCCAGGTGCGGGGGTCGGTCTCCACTACGTTCGGGGGCGTGCCGCGGGTGTGGCGCGGACCTTCGACGCACTGCACGGCGGCGAACGGCGGAACGCGCACCTCGACGCTGCGGCCGGGGGCGATCCGTTCGAGGGTGCGCAGGCTCAGCCGGACGGCGGCGGCGAGCACGGGACGTTCTGGCTGGTCAGCCTCACCGCGCAGCCAGGGGAGCACGGCCTGCACGGCGGCTCGCATCTCGGCGGGGTCGACGGCTTTGGCTGGCACGTCGCCCACATTAGCGAAGGGGCAGCGGCGCTCCCCGGCCTGTTGGTATACCTCTGGGCTGTGATCAGGAACTTCGCCGTCGTCGGTCCCGGGCAGGCGACCAGGGAACGGCTGACGGCGGCTCTAGGGGCGGCACCGGACATCTCGGTGTACCGGATCGGGCGGGGCGCGGACCCGTTGCCCGTCTCGGCCACCTTCGACCCGGCGGACCAGCCGGGCTGTCGGAGCCTGCTGGACTGGTTCGAACGCGGCGCGCCGGCGGGTGCGGTGCTGCTGGTGGACGACTGGGAGCTGTGCGCCGGCCTCGACCCGGAGCTGGACAGGACCGTCGAGTGGATCGCCGCGTTCGGTCCGGCACGCGGTGTGCAGACGATCGTCACGGCGCGGAAGTGGGCGGCCGTACCGGATCGGCTGCGAAAGCACCTGCACGGTGAGGCCACGGACTTCCTCGCGCTGCACGGCATCCAGCCCGACCTGAGCAACAAGTACGGGCGCCGCGACCTGAAGGCCGCCGTCGGGTCCGACGAGCGCGGATGGCCGGTGTACCTGCACATCAGCGTCGACGGCGACGGGTATCTGGGCTCCTACCTCGGCCCGGCCGCGCAACGGGAGCAGAAGCTGCTCGCCGCGTTGCTGGGACTCATGGTCACGCACTCGTCGGCCGACCTGAACTTCGGCCTCTTCGACATGAAGAACATCGGCGTGTTCGACGGCCTGGAGCACGCACCGCACACGACCTTCAGCCTCAACGGTGACACCTCGGACAAGACCTTCGAACGGTTCCTGCTCGGTCTCGAGGGCGAGCTCAGCCGACGGCAGGAACTCGTGCACAAGACCGGCGGTTGCCGAAACTTCCACGACTACCGCGACAAGCTCCACGCCGGCGAAGACCTCGAACCGTTGGCGGCTCTGCTGATCTGCATCGACAGCGCCGAGGTGCTGATCGGGCGGCTGCCACGATTCAAGGACGCCCTCAACGCCATCGTCGGTGCAGGTCGTGTCCTGGGCATGTACGTGCTCTACTCCGGAGACGCGTTCCCCGAGGGGACGCGGGTCCGGAGCCCGGAGTGGCCGTCCGGAGTTCCGCCCTACGACCTCGAGGAATGGGCCGAGGTGCTGCCGAAGGCACTGGCCGGTTCCGGCCCGCCGGCACGCCCGGTCGTCCTGCCCTCGCTGCACGAGAGCCACCTCGATCTCAGGCTGGACGTGCTACCTCCCGGCGCCATCGGTCTGGTGGACGAGCAGTGGGAGCAACGTCGTCCCCTCGTTCCCACCTTCGACGTGCAACGCCGCTTCGGGGTCATCGTCGGCAAAGCGGGCTCTGGCAAGACCACGGCCCTGCGCGCGCTGGCGAGGGCTCTGGGTGACGACCTGCCGAAGTACCAGCTGCTCGACGGCCCCGGCGAGCAGTTCGACCCGGAGCGCTTCGTCGTGCTGACCGCGCGCTCCTGGGACGAGGTGCCGTCGTTCGTCTGGAACACGATGAGCTTCGTGCTGGAGTTCCGGCTCGACGACCCGGCCAGGTCGATGATGGACGACGGCCTGGCCGCCGGGGTGCCGGACCGTCCCGGCTACTGCCTCGCCTTCCGCCTCGACTACCACCCGCACCGCTTCCCCGCACAGATCGCGCTCCCGTGAACCACCTCGCGCTCATCGGTCCGCCCGACGCCGTCGCGTCCCGAATCGCTGCGATACAAGGGGTTTACCGCATCGGCAAGGGTGACGTGGCGGGCGTCGCGAGGAGCTTCGAGCCCGGTGACGAACGGCGGCGGCAGAACCTGCTGGCGTGGTTCGAACGGGGTGCGGAGCCTGGCGCGACCCTGCTGGTCGACGACTGGAAGTACTGCGCGGAGAACGATCCTGGACTCGCGGACTCGGTCAGGTGGATCGCGGCGAGGGTGTGGAACGTGCGGGTGATCATCACCGCGCGGTCGGTGGACGAGCTACCGGAGCGGGTGCCGGTGCGGATCGAGGTGCTGGACTTCCTCGCGCTGCACGGGTTGAGGCGCTTCACCAAGGCGCTCGCCTGGAAGGGCCGGTGGTGGAAGGTTCCGGTCGGCGTCGGCTCGGACGGCAGGCCGGTGGTCGTGGAGCTGACGCACTTCGCCGACGGGAAGTGGCGCACGGGATCGCATCTGAGCGTCACGACGCCGGAGGCGTTCCGGAGTCTGGTGCTCGGGCTGATGACCACGCACTCGCCGAAGTTGTTCCAGGCGGTCTTCATCGACGCGCACGACACGGACGCGTTCGCCGGGCTTGATCAGGCGCCGCACGTGCAGGCTCATCATCGTGACGCCGCTAGGGATCCCGCGACGATCGCGGCAGCTCTGCTGGCCGAGTCGGAACGCCGGCTGGAAGTCGTCGGCAACACCTGGACGATCTTCGACCACCGCGGCTTCGACCTGGTGCTGCCGCAGCTCCTCATCTGCGTCAGCGGTTTCGCGGAACTCGAAGCCACCGAACTCGGCGCGGCGCTCGTGACCATCGCGCAGGACGTCGGCCAGTCCGGGATGCAGCTGCTCCTCGACGGTCCGCACGACGTGGCGGACCTGCTGATCGACGACTGCGTGGCGCCGGCGAACCTCGGCGAGGTGGCGGAGTCGTTGCCGCGGTTGATGCTTCAGGAGGAGCCCGCGCCGGACTTCTTCGCGCTGCACGACGTGCCCAACAAGCACGTGTGGCGGCCGCGGCCCGTCAAGCTGCAGTACCGGGTCGCGGTGGGTGTGGACGAGTACGGGCAACGGGTCGAGATCGACCTGAAGTCCAAGCACCTGCAGGACGGGATGGGTCCGCACGGCGAGGTGACCGCGCCGGAGAAGCGACGGGCGGAGGGCATCCGCGCGCTGGTTCTCGGGCAGATGCTGCGCCACTCGCCGGACGAGCTTCAGGTCGTCCTCATCGACTTCCACGGCAACGGCATGTTCGCGGGCCTGGACGGCGCACCGCACGTGCGGCACGGGCTCGTGGACCTGTTGGAAGACCACGAGCAGCGCCTCAGGAAGCTGGTGGACAGCGGCAACTACCGCAACATCTGGGACTACCGGGCGGCGGGACTCGGCCCGTTGCCGGAACTTCTGGTCTGCGTCGACGGCGTGCAGGGCCTGGTGCGGGAACGCCCGGAGTTCTTGACGGTGCTGCAGACCCTGAGCAGGGACGGGCGCACCTACGGCCAGCACCTGCTGCTGTCCGACACGACACCCGGCGAACTGGAGGGCGTCCACACGTCGTACCGGCTGGAACTCACCGACGAGGGCTGGACTCGGCGGATCGGGAGGTCGGTGGAGAGCGTCGTGCTCCCCACCGACCTGCACGACGTGGTGTGGTCGCTGCCCGTGGCGATGGCTGGCTCTTGACCTCTCTCCCAGTTGAAGCAGGGAGATTCATCCCTCGCGGGTCGAGTTCTCTGCTTCACAGCCCGTTGCCGCCTGGGGTTACCGGCACAGGGACGGTGTACCGCCCACGGTCTTGCACGAGCTCCACAGACCTGACATCCCACCAGCCCGGCGGTAGACCCGGCCGACTTGGTTGTCGCCGACCGGGCGCGACAACCTTTACAAGCCGCTCCGCCAACCGCCCAACCTCATGAACGGCGCAACTTTCGTTGTGCGTCATAGAGGTTGCGCGGTGTCACGGTGGTCGTGCCGTAGAGCTCCAGGCGGGAGTTCAGCTCGCCGGTGAAGTCCGGCTTGTCGATCTGGCCGAAGTCGCGGACCTCGGAGATCGCGACGGTGGCGCTGCACGGTGCGACCTGGTCGATGCGGACGTTGCCGGCGCGCTGGTTGGTGACGGTGACGTTCCAGTGCGCGAAACGGGCGCCGTACAACGGGCCCGCGTTGGCGCTGCCGCCGTGTGCGCCGACGTTGTTGATGGTGATCTCGGTGCGGACGTTGGCGAACGGCAGGCCGCGGTGGGTGTCGAAGACGTCGTGGTCCATGCGACCGCGGGTCCAGACGTTGCCGCAGGACAGGCCTTCGACGTTCAGGCCGTGGTTGCCGGCGCCCGCCTGCGAGGGTTCGGACGGTGCCTCGATCACGAAACCGTCGGTCAGGTTGTCGTGCGACTGCTCGCGCACCGCGTACGCGTGGTGGTGGCCGCGGCCGGACACGTGCGTGTTCAGCAGCGAGATTCCCTTGGAGGACACCAGGAGGAAGCCGTTGTCGACGTCCTGGACGTGCACGTCGTCGGCCCAGCAGTCCCACGCGCACTGGAACGCGAGACCGTTGTACCCCTTGTCCAGCAGGTGTTTCGGGGTCGACACCTTGAACATCTCGATCTTGATGCCCTCGACGCCCGCACCGGTGACGACCGGCGCCATCGTGGTCAGGCGCGCCTTCCACTCCGGGCGGATCTCCAGCGGCAACGGCTGCGCGAGCTTGACCGTGTTGCCGCGCACCCACTCCACGCGCACCGGCCACAGGAACGGGAAGTACGACAGGAGCTTGTCCTTGTCGTCCCACCTGTATGTCTGCGTGCCGGGGACGTCGCCGCACATGTGCTTGGGCAGCGAGTACTCGGAGTCGTCCAGCCGCAGCAGAACCCGCTGGCCGGCGCGCAACGACCGTCCGTTCTCGACGGTCACGACGAACGAACCCCTTGCCGCGGAACCGGTCACGGCCGTCAGCGTCGAGCCCTGCTCCAGTTCGTTGCCCGTCCAGCCCTCGAACGGCCACTTCCGAGCCTTGATCGCGTCGACCAGCGGCTGGTAGCGGTCGCGGTGACAGACCCACACCAGGCCGCCGGACCAGCTCCACGCCGAGTTCTCCGAGCCGTAACGGCTGCGGTTGATGCCGACGATCTCCTCAAGCGACCGGGTCGCGGAGAAGGTCGTCTTCGCGCTGCCCGCGCCGCGCAGCACCACGTTGTCGTAGCCGATGCGGATGATGTCGTCGATCCGGTAGCGGCCCGGCGGCACGTACACGGTGCCACCGCCCAGCCTGCCGACGAACTCGATCGCCTTGTTGATCGCCGCCGACGCGTCGGCCGAACCGTCGCGGCGCGCGCCGAAGAAGAGGACGTTGGCGAGAACGGGACGACGGGCGGGCTTCTCACCCGTCTTGTAGCCCGCGAACGAGATGTTCGGGATCTGCGGGTGGTTGTACGGGTTGGCAACGAACTCCTGCCACAGCGAGTCGGAGGACTGCGCGGAGGCAGTCCCCGTCAACGCTGACGACCCGACCAGTGCAGCCCCTGTAGCCAGCAGGAACTGCCTTCTGTCGATGCTCATTTCGCCGTCTCCAAGGGGTCTTGGCCACGGCGGCGGTGGTCAGATCAAACCAGACATCAGGCCCCGGCGGAACGAACCGCCTCGGAGATCAGCTCGTCCACCTGGTGCAGCATCCGGCGGCCGTCGGTCGGCGTGAACGTGCTCCACGGCGGCTGGCCGTTCGAGGCACGGCGTTGCTGCAGGTAGCGGCCCTCTTCGGTGTCGAAGAACGCGACCACGCGCTCGGGCCGCCAGCGCTTGCCGTACTTGTCCCGGGCGGCCGCGCCGAAGTTCCCGGTGTGCACGATCCCGGTGAACATCTTCACCAGCGCCTTCGCGTCGTCCTCGCGCAGCCCGATGTTGCGGAACGCGGCCTCCGTCGACTTCGGCGAGCCGTCGGTCTGCGCGATCGCCTTCTCGATGTCCGCGCTCGGCAACGTCACCGAGAGCCCTGTTCCGGCGGGGTGCGCGGGCAGCAGGGACAGCACCGCCGAGGCGAGCCCGGAGCCCTCCCACGGCTGGAACGTCAGCTGGTCGTCCCGCAACGTCGCGAGCGCGCCCCAGTCGCCGTTCGCCACGGCGAGGACGCGCAGGCTGTGGCCGAGCCAGAGGCGGCCGTCCGCCTCCCGCTCGGGCTTCACGAACATCCGCAGCAACCCGTCCAACTGGGACGAGAGGCCGCGCGAGTTGCCCAGGCGCCGGTGGTCCAACTGCTGGTAGACGCGGTTCTCGAGCTGAACGCGCTCGTCCCGCGTCTTACCCGGGGTGGGAACTTTGAGCACGAGCGGCATGGGGCCGACGTTCATGCGTTCCCACAGCACGTCGAACTCCTCGGCGGAGAGAGTGATCGGCTCTCTCTCCGCCGGAGCGCCGAATAGGCTCACTCTGACAGGCCGCCGATGACCGGCGGCGCGACCATGCGCTCGTCGCCGAACACGTCGTCGGTCTCGACCAGGTAGTCGGCCGCCTTGTGCTCGATGTCGTCCTCGCCCTCGCCCTTCTGGCCGTGAGCGCCACCGCCGCCGACGCCGGCCGCACCGGCCTTGCCGGCACCAGCGCCCGCACCGGAGCCCATGGCAGCGCCGCGCACGCCCTCAGGACCGGAGCCCAGACCGGACATGCCGCCGGGCATGCCGCCCGGCTTCATCGAGCCCTGCTGGCCGGACGCGCCGAGCGAGCCGGACATCGGCCCGAACGCCTTGCCGCCACCGAGCTGACCACCGCGAACGCCACCGGAGCCACCAGGGCCTCCGGTGAGGCCACGGCCACCAGGACCACCGGGACCGCCCGTGCCAGGACGGGTGAACACCGGACCACCAGGGGTCGGCGTCGGCGTGGGGGTCGGGTG
This sequence comes from Lentzea sokolovensis, assembly GCF_033949975.1. Taxonomy (NCBI): domain Bacteria; kingdom Bacillati; phylum Actinomycetota; class Actinomycetes; order Pseudonocardiales; family Pseudonocardiaceae; genus Lentzea; species Lentzea sokolovensis. Next base: position 548,930 of record NZ_JAXAVU010000009.1, on the reverse strand, counting down.
CGGCAGGTTCGTGGGCGGCGGGGTGTGCGTGGGAGGAGGAGTCGGCGTCGTCGTCGGAGGCTGCGTCCACGACGTGTGCGTGGTGTCGGTGGGCGGCGGCGTCCAGCCGGTCGAGACGTGCTGCGGGGTCGGCTGGGGCTGCGACCACGACGGGTTGGTCGTGCCGGTGTTCGTGCCGGACGGCCCGCCGGGGCCGGTCGAGCTGTAACCGACGCGCGTGCTGCCGGTACCCGTGTCGGCCGGAGGCGGCGTGTCGATCACGACCTGCGGCGGCGTCGGGAAGTCACCGAGCGTCGAGGAGTTCCAGCGGCTGTCCGACTGGTAGTCCTCCATGACCTGGACGGCCTTGGCGGCGGCGTTGTCCGCGGCGGCTTCCTGCCGCTCGTGGTCCACCTGCTGGCCGACGACGTGCGCCATGCCGACGGGACCGGTCAGCGCGCCGGCCGCGATGTCGAGCAGGCCGGGCTTCTCGGTCGTGATCGGGACGACCTCGGGCATCTTCTTGCGCGCGTCGGCGATGTACTCGCCCTGCAGGCGCGCGGAGCTCTCCATGGTCGTCGCACCGGTCTCGGCGAAACCGGCCCACTCGGCCAGCGGCGACAGCGCGCCCTGGGCGGCGTCGGAGGCGTCGGACTCCCAGTCCGCGCCCATCTTCGTCAGACCGGCGTGCAGGTCGGCGTCGATCTGCGCGAGCGTCGCGGCGATCGTCTTCCAGCCCTGCTCCACCGGGATGGAGGCGGAGACGCCGGGACCGGAGTTGATCATCTTGTACAGCTCGGGGTGTCCGTACCCCTGGAAGCGGTGGTCAGTCATCGGTCAGTCCCCCTCTCAGTCCTGGTTCCGCAGGTGCTTGCCCCACATGGCCGCGTTGTCGCCCTCGGTCTGGCGGTACTGCTCCTCGATCATCTTCAGCTGGTCGATCACGCCGACGAGCTGCTTCTTGTAGAAGGTCAGCGCGGCGAGCGCCTTCTCGGAGGTCTGCTCGTTGAACGCCTTCGAGGTCTCGCTGGAGATCGGGTCCTCGGCCCAGGGCTTGGTGGGCAGGTCGCGAACAGAGTGCTCGATCTTCTCCTCGAACTCCGCCAGCGCCTGCTCGAAGGCCTTCCTCGCCTGTGGAATGGCCGACGGGTCCACCTTCAGCTTGCGCTGCCCGAACTCGGGCGGCGACGACGCGCCTCCACCACCATCCGCGAGAAACACGGCACACCCTCCTCAGTAACGGCCCCCCAGAAAATCGGGCCGTGTGTGCTTTTGGGACGACCTTAACTCTGATGCATTACGCGAGTGACCGGTTCCCGGTACAAGGTGCGTACTTCTACTCAACTGTCATTTGGCCGCCAACGTGGCGGCAACAGCGCCCGCGACCGCCTTGGCACGTTCACACGCACCGTCCGTGGTCGCGCTCGTCTCGCCGAGCCCTCCGAAGGCGTCCACCAGCAACAACTGGCCTTCGTTGGCGTCGATGTAGACCTCGCAACCGCCGACAGAACCCGGCGACTCCCTCTGCGTCAGGTACGCGGGATAGCCCGCCACCTGCAGGGAGGTGAGCTTGGACTCACCAACCGTCTTCTTCAGCCGGTCCACGCCGCCGTTGAGCAAAGTGTGCATGGTGCCGAGATAGGTGCGGACGTCGAAACTCACGTTGCACGACTTGCTCCCCTCCCCGTAATCGGGCAGCGGGGTACCCGCGTTGGCGCTCTTCAAACCCAAAGCCGTCTTCTGCTCGGGTGTGATCAGCGAGCACGGGTCGAGCGTCTTGAGGTCGACGGCTTTCGGCCTGTTCACCGGCGCGGTCCCGGCAGAAGTTCCGGTCGTCGGCGCGGAGCCCGTCTGATCCCCCGCGGAGGGCTTCCCGACCTCCGTCGATGAACACCCGGTCAGGACCGCTGCCAGCAGGAACGGGACGGCAAGTCGACGCATGGCGGCCAAAATATCGGATCGCCGGGCACGGAGGGTGGCGAACGACGTGTCCCGCGTCACCCATAAGGTCCATTGCCGCCGACCTCACAAAAAGGAAACCTTCTTTACGATACCCCGAAGCGCCGCCGCCCCGATGCGTCGAGGAGCGACATGCTGCGCAACCGACCACTACCGACTCTGGTCGTGGCGGCGGTGGGTCTGGCCCTGCTGGTGCCAGGTACCTCAGCCAACGCGGGCCCCGTGCCCGGCACCGGAGCGGCGCTCAAGGTGGCCGCCGCCCCAGGACAGACCTCCACCATCCCCGACTGGCGCATGCAGACCAGCGTCACCGCCACGCAGTCCGGCAGCGTGATCTCCGGCCCGGCGTACTCGGACACCGGCTGGCTGACCGTGCCCGCGCGGTCGACCGTGATGGCCGGGCTGATCGCGAACAACAAGTACGGGGACGTCAACTACTCGGAGAACCTGAAGAAGGCCAACCCCGGCGACTTCAAGGTGCCGTGGTGGTACCGCAAGGTCTTCCAGGCCGACCCGCAGCCGGGCGTGAACACGTTCCTCAAGCTCAACGGCGGCGTGATCTCCCGCGGTGAGGTGTGGCTCAACGGCACGAAGGTCGCCGGCACGGACACGGTCATCGGCGCGTACCCGACGTTCGAGTTCAACGTCACCAGCCTGCTGCGCAAGGGCGACAACGCGCTCGCCATCAAGGCGTCGCCGTCCGACCCGGCCAAGGACCTGGTGATCCACTTCATCGACTGGGCCCAGCTCCCGCCCGACCGCAACCAGGGCCTGTTCCGCGACGTCGACATCGTGCAGAGCGGCGCGGTCTCGTTGCGCGGCCTGCACGTGCTGAGCGACCTGCCGCTGCCCAACCTGAACACCGCCGCGGTCACCGTGAAGGTGGACGCGCGCAACAACACCGGCAGCGCGGTCACCACGACCGTCGCCGGCAGCGCGGCGGGCCAGAACTACAGCCAGAACGTGAGCCTGGCCGCGAACGAGACGAAGACCGTCACGTTCCCGCTCACCGTCGCCAACCCGCAGATCTGGTGGCCGTACCAGATGGGCGCGCAGCCGCTGTACGAGGCGACGGCGAACGCGACCGTGGCCGGTGCTGCGTCGGACCAGCAGAAGACGACGTTCGGCATCCGCGAGGTCACCTCGAAGATGATCAGCGGCAACATCCAGTACCAGATCAACGGCAAGCCGATCCTGATCCGCGGCGGCGGCTGGGCGTCGGACCTCTTCCTGCGCACCGACGTGCAGAAGATCGCCGACGAGATCCAGCTGACGAAGTCCATGGGCCTCAACACGATCCGCCTTGAGGGCAAGCCGGAGAACGACGAGATCTACGACATGGCCGACCGCGCCGGCATCCTGCTGATGACCGGCTGGGAGTGCTGCTCGAAGTGGCAGAACACCGGCGGGTTCTCGGCGGAGGACAAGAGGGTCGCCGGCGCGTCCGCCGAGGGCGAGGCGAAGCGGATCCGCAACCACCCCAGCGTGTTCACGTTCCTGATCGGATCGGACGAGGCCCCGGTGGCCGCCGTCGAGACGATCTACCTGGACACCCTGAAGCGCGCCGACTGGCAGACGCCGATCGTCAACGCCGCCGCGCGTCGCAGCTCACCGCAGCTCGGTGACTCGGGCATGAAGATGGACGGCCCGTACTGGTGGGAGCCGCCGGTCTACTGGTACAACAACCAGAAGGGCGGTTCGGCGGGCTTCGCGTCCGAGATCGGTCCCGGCCTCGCCATCCCGGAGATGGACGAGCTCAAGAAGTTCCTGAGCCAGGCCGAGATCAACAAGCTGACGGACTACAACGCGTCGCAGTACCACCTGTCGCCGTCCGGCAACTTCAGCAAGATCGGCTTCTGGGGCACCGCGCTCGACAACCGCTACGGCAAGCCCGCCAACGTGGACGACTTCGTCAAGAAGTCCCAGCTGCAGCAGTACGAGACGAACCGCGCGCAGTTCGAGGCGTTCGGCCGCGACTTCTCCGACACCGGCGCGAACCAGGCCCAGGGCGTCATCTACTGGATGCAGAACGACCCGTGGCCCAAGCTGTTCTGGCACCTCTACAACTACAACCTCGCGACCGCGGGGTCGTACTTCGGCGCCAAGACGGCGAACAAGGCGTTGCACGCCCAGTACTCCTACGACGACAAGTCGCTCGCCGTGGTGAACATGGGCCTGGAAGCCAAGCAGGGTCTGCAGTTGCAGGTGACGGTCTTCAACTCCGACGGCACGCAGAAGGCGAACGAGACGCGTTCGGTTCCGGCCAAGGCCAACGGTTCCGTGCGGGTCGGCAACCTCCCGCAGCCGTCCGGGCTCTCGTCGGCGTACTTCGTGCGGCTGCTGCTGAAGGACGCGAACGGCAACGAGGTCGACCGCAACGTCTACTGGCTGTCCACCAAGGCGGACACGCTGAACTACAACGGTGGCGACTGGTACTACACGCCGCAGGCCCAGTACACGGACCTGAAGTCGTTGAGCAGCCTGAAGGCGGGCCAGGTGTCGGTGTCCACCACCACGACGCCGGGCACCAACGGCAAGCAGGTCACCAGCGTGACCATCAAGAACACCGGCACGTCCGTGGCGTTCTTCCTGCGCGCGTCACTGCGCAAGGGCCAGGGTGGTCCCGAGGTGCTGCCGGCCGACTGGTCCGACAACTACATCACGCTGTTCCCCGGTGAGACGCAGACGATCCGGGCCGAGTACCGGACGTCCGGCCTCGGCGGCGCGCAGCCGGTGGTCGAGGTGTCCGGGCACAACGTGAGCAAGCGCTAGCGCGAGTAGCGGTCAGCGACGACGGCGGGTCGTTCCACGGGACGACCCGCGTCCAGCGACCACGCCAGCCGCACGTACTGCGCGTGCGTCCAGGCGAGTGGGGTGGCCGAGCCCGTTCCTCGGCCATTCCACACCTGTTCCGGCAGCATGAGGCCGGTGTTCGCGGTCGCGGCGATCTCCCTGAGCCGCTTGGCGGCGCTGGCCTTGTCACCGGCGAGCAGCTCGTACTCGCCGCGTTCGCCGCTCAGCAACGGCCACAACCGGCCGTAGGTCCGCGTCGGCGTCGGCCAGTTGATGCCCCACGGCCTGCCGTCCGCAGTCTCGCCGTAACCGTCCTGCGTGAATCGGTGCCAGTAGCCCTGTTCCTTCAACTGCTGGTCCACGACGCTGACGGTGTTGCGGATGACCGGGTCGTCGGCGCGCTTGACGCCGAGCCGCACCAGTTCGAGGAAGCTCGGGTCCACGACCGCGCGCTGGTCGATGTCGGTCGGGTTGTTGTCACCGAGGTTGTACTTGGTGCCCTGATCGGGCTTTCCGTCCTTGGTGAGCCGCAGGTAGTACGGCTTCGGCGAGTACGGCCCGGTCCGCGTCGCGGTCCAGCCCTCCACCTGCCGCTGCCACGCGTCGGCGGCCGCGAGGTAGCGGTCCGCGTTCTCCCCGTTGCGCCGCAACAGATCCGCGAAGCACACCAGCCCGGCGACCGCCGAGGCGATCGTGGCGGGCGAGTAGCCGTCCTGGTTCTCCCACCGCTCCTGCTCGCTGAACGGCGAGTTCGGGTAGCTCAGCAGGTAGTCGGCCGAACGGCGCAGCTGGTCCATTGTGGACTTGTCCTGCCGGTCCAGGTGCCAGGCCAGCAGCAGCGGTGCCGCGGTCTGATCGAGCTGGACCTTGGTCCACACCGGCGTGCCGTCGACCCGCGTGTTCTGCGGCAGGTGCCCGTCCGGTTCCTGTTGCTCGCGCAGCATGAAGTCCAGTGCGCGCTGGGCGAAGCCGCTGTCTCCTGCCGCGATCATGGCCGTGGACACGTGGTACAGGTCGCGCGGCCAGACCAGCGCGTACGGCCCGAGTTCCGGCGCCAGTTCCCGGTCGAACCCGAAGGCCCACGGGAAGCTCGGCGACGCGATCGACGCACCGGGGTGGGCCTTGTCCTCCGTCGCCGCCAGCACCATGACGGACATGTCGTAGAGCCGCCGGTCCGCCGACCTCGGGCGCTTGAGCCCGTCGAGGTAGGAGTGCCAGCCCTGCGCGTATTCCCTGGCGGCGGAACGGAATCCGCGATCCAGCGCGGCCTGGGCGACGCCCTCGCCGAACCCGACCGCGAACGTGCCGTGCGCGCGTCGCACCGGATCGGTCGGCAAGGAGCTGGCCACTGAACTGGAGCCCTTCATCGGCACGTGCTCGACCGACAGCCGGACCGGGCGCTGAGCCGTGAGCACCACGTCCGCGAGCACGGCGGCGCGCTGCGGATCGGTGACGTAGGTGATCTCGGCCTGCCAGCCGTCGCCGCGCAGCTTCTGCCGGAACGTCAGCGACCTGTCGTCGGCGGGCTCGGTGTACGCCCGGCCGGGCTTTCCGTCGACCAGCAACCGCGTCTCGCGGGTCGCGGGCGTGCTGAGGTCGGGGTGGAAGATCTCAGAAAGGCCCTGGTGGCCGAGGGTGAACCACACCGGACTGGCCGCGGACCTGGCTGTGCCGAACGCCTGTTTGTCCGCGGGCAGGGGAACCACTTCGGCCGCGCGAGCGACCGGGGCCGACATGACCAGCAGCAGCACGACCAGGGCCAATGACTTCATGCCCTGGGGTGTTCCCCGAGCTAGAGATCACCACGCAGAAGACTGTCGATGTTCTCCGGCGGACCTGGGCGCGCGAAGAACCAGCCCTGCCCCGTGTCGCAGCCCAGCCGCAACAACCGCGCGGCCTGAGCGGGCGTCTCCACACCTTCGGCCGTCACGCCCAACGAGAGTGCGTGCGCGAGCTGCACCAGCGTCGCCACGATCTGCGAGTCGACCGGGTCTTCCTCGTTCTCGGCGCGCAGCCCCTCCATGAACGAGCCGGCGATCTTCAACTCGTGCACGGGCAGGTGCTTGAGGTAGGCCAGGTTCGAGTAGCCGGTGCCGAAGTCGTCGATCGCGATGCGCACACCCATGTCGCACAACGCCCGCAGCGCTTCCAGCGGCTCGTCGGCGGTGCCCATGATCGCCGACTCGGTGAGCTCCAGCTGCAGGTGGTGCGGCGGCAGCGCGCACTCGTCCAGGATCCGCTTGACGTCGCGCACCAGCTCGGGGTCGCGCGACTGCCGCACGGCCAGGTTCACCGACACGAACGGGGCCGCGTCGCCGAACTCCTCCAGCCAGCGCCGGGCTTCCTCGCACGCCTTGCGCAGCACCCACCGTCCCAAGGGGACGATCAGGCCGGTCTCCTCCGCCAGTTCGATGAACCGGTCCGGCGCGAGTCGCCCGAACTCCGGGTGCTGCCAGCGGACCAGGGCCTCGACACCGGTGACGGTGGAGTCCTCCAGGCGCACCAGCGGCTGGTACTCGACGTAGAACTCGCCGCGTTCCAACGCGCGCGGCATCGTGGCGGACAGCGTGAACCTGGCTACCTCGCGGGCGTTGCGCTCCGGGTCGTACAGCGCCCAGCGGGCCTTGCCGTCGGCTTTGGCCCAGTACAGCGTGATGTCCGCGTCGCGCATCATGTCCGCCGACGTCGTGCCGGACAGCTGCCGTTCGACGATGCCGATCGACGCCGACACCGACAGCTCGTGGCCGGCAATGCGGATCGGCACCTCCAGCTCGGTCAGCACCCGGCCCGCCACGTCGACGATGTCCTGCTCACCGGACGAGCCCTCGACCAGGATCACGAACTCGTCGCCGCCCATGCGCGCGACCAGCTTGCCCTCGCCGGACACCGAGTGGTCGAGCCGGCGGCCGACCTCGACCAGCAGCTGATCCCCTATGTCGTGGCCCAGCGAGTCGTTGATGACCTTGAAACCGTCGAGGTCGAGGTAGCAGAGACCGGCCCGGACGTGCTTGGCGCGGTTGTTGAACACGCGCCCGAGGCGTTCGAGGAACAGCGCCCGGTTCGGCAGGCCGGTCAACGGGTCGTGCAAGGCCTGGTAGCGCAGCCGGTTCTGCAGCAGGTGGCGGTCGGTGACATCCTCGATCATCGCGACCTGGTACTGCGGCTCGCCGTGGTCGTCGCGGACCAGCGACAACGTCAGGTGTGTCCACACCTGCTCGCCGTCGGCCCGGTGGAAGCGCTTCTCGGCCCGGTAGTGGTCGCACTCGCCCGCGATGAGCTGGTCGTAGAGCCGCCACACGCTGCCCGCGTCCTCGGGGTGCATGAGGTCGCGCACGTTGTACTGGCGCATCTCCTCGACGCTGAACCCGAGCATGTCCTGCAGCGCCTGGTTGACGTCGAGGATCCGGCCGTCGATGGCCGCGATGCCGATGCCGATCGCGGCCTCGGTGAACATCGCGCGGAACCGGGCCTCCGAGGCCCGCAGCGCCGCCTCCGCCTGGTCGCGGGCGTCCAGGACGGCCGCCCTGATCGCCTCCTGCTCGGCGAGGGTGCGTTCCCGCAACGCACGGGCGTACCCGGCGGCCAGCGCGCCCTGCAGGGCCGCCAGACGAGACTGCAGCCGCTCGTCGCCGGGGAAGCCCAGCTCGGCCAGCAGGTCGTCGCCGAGCAGCTGGACGGTGCGGCCCAGCGTGTCGGTGCCGGTGAAGTGGGCGTCGACCAGCCGTGAGCCGATCTCGTAGCCGGGGGCGGTGCGGAACGGGCTCGCGAACAGCGCCTCGACCAGCAGTTCGGTGAGGTCCTGGAGGTGCTGCGCGACCTCGGCCCTGGTCATGGGCACGTAGCTCGACCCGATGACGGCTGTGGCCCAGCTGCGCGCGAACGACTCGGCACCGGCCAGTACGGCCGGGCTCAAAGGAGAGCGTTCCTCACGCACCCGCTGGTCAACCCGATCGGTCATCTTCTCGGCCCTAACCCCACGAACGCGCAGCATACGGCCGGTCGCCGTCCGGAGTCATCTCTGAGCCTTCCGGCCCAGCGCGGCGAAGCCGGGGAAGCGCTTGCCGGACTCCCCGATGTCGGCCGGTGACTCGGGACGCCAGGCGGGCACCCTGACCACCCCCGGCTCGACCAGCGTGAACCCGTCGAACAGCCGGGTGAGCTCGGACCCGTCCCTGAACGTCGTGCGCGTGACGTCGCGGTTGTAGATCTTGCGGGCCTCCCGCGAGGCGTCCGTCTCCTCGTCCGCCTCGTAACCGGCGTGGGAGAGCGCGAGGAAGCTGCCGGGGGCCAGGTGGTCGCGATAGCCGCCGATCATGCCCCACGGGTCCTCGTCGTCCGACACGAAGTGCAGCAGCGCGATCATCAGCACGGCGACCGGCTCGTCGAAGTCGAGCTGCTTGTCGACCTCGGGCGAGCCCAGCACGTTCGCCGGGTCGCGGACGTCGGCCTGCAGCACGCTCACGTGCCCGTTGCTGTTGAGGATCGAGCGGCTGTGCGCGACGGCGACCGGGTCGATGTCGACGTAGACGATCCGGGCCTCGGGGTCTGCGGCCTGCGCGATCTCGTGCACGTTGCCGACGGTCGGGATGCCGGAACCGAGGTCGAGGAACTGCCGGACGCCCTGGCCGAGCAGGTAGCGGACGGCCCTGCGCAGGAACGCGCGGTGGTTGAGGACGACGTCCCGGATCTCCGGCATCGTCTCCAGGGTCTTCTGAGCGACGGCCCTGTCCGCGGCGAAGTTGTGCGCGCCGCCGAGCCAGTAGTCGTACACGCGCGCGACACTCGGCCGTTCCAGGTCGATGTCCCCCGGGGCCCAGTTCGGCCGCTCCACCCGCTCACCCCACCCGCGTTCGTACCGTTCGCGCCCATCATGCACCCGCCGCTTGGCAGAATGCCGACCTCGTGAGGAAAAGTTTGCTCCTGTCGACCATTCTCGCGTCGATATGCGCGTTTGTGCTGGTCGGCGGCGTGCTCCTGCTGTTGGACCCCGGCGCGCCCAAGCACGAGGCGATCAAGACGGGCGGTCTCGCGGGCGGCGCGATCGTCGCCCTCTACGCGTTGTGGCTGAACGACCGGCGCCGCAAGGTCGAGGAGGCGCGCCAGGAGCTCGAGAGCCAGCGCATCGAGCACGACCGGTCCCGCGTGGCCGACGAACGGTTCGCGCGCGCCGTGGAACTGCTCGGCCACGAGACCGCCCAGGTGCGAGTGGGCGCCATGCACGCGCTCGCCGGCCTCGCGAAGTCCAGGATCGAGTACACGCAGACCGTGCTCGACATCCTCTGCGCGTACCTGCGCCAGCCGTACAAGAAGACGCGCAACGACCCCGAGGAGATCGAGCTGGAGGTCAGGCTCACCTCGCAGCGTCTCATCGAGGACCTGCTGCCGCGCCTGGAGGAGAAGGACCCGCCGATCTACGACCTCAACCTGACCAAGGCGCACCTCGAGTTCATGGACCTGTCGTACCGGCAGGTCGGCGACCTCTACATCCGCGTCGCCCACTTCGAGGACTCCAACTCGTTCCACCACATGAAGATCCACGGCCACTTCTACGTCACCGAGGCCACCATGAACGGCCGGTTCCACATGCACCACACGGAGATCGTGGGCAGGGCCTGGTTCAGCAGGTTCAAGGCGCAGGGGATCGCCATCTTCACGGACACGAAGTTCGGCGGCGAGACCAAGTTCGCGAACTCGGAGTGGGCGGACGTGAAGGCGGACGGCTGTACGTTCGCGGTGGAAGCCGATCTTCCCGAAGCGTGGAGGAACTGACGTGCGTGCCGCATGGCTGGTGGCGGTGCTCGCCGCGCTGCTCACGACCGCGGCGACGGGGGTGGCGCTGTGGCTGGTGAAGGCGCCGCCGGTCGAGATCGTGAAGACCGCTGGGGTCGCGGGTGGTGCGGTCGTCGCGCTGTACGCGTTGTGGCTCAACGACCGCAAGCACAACCTGGAGAGCGAGAAGGTCGCCGACGAACGGTTCGCGCGCTCGGTCGAGATGCTCGGCAACGAGGCAGACCAGGTGCGGGTGGGCGCGATGCATTCGCTGGTGTGGCTGGCGAACTCCACGCCGCGCTACAAGCAGACGGTCATCGACGTCCTGTGCGCCTACCTGCGCCGACCCTTCCACCACCCGTCCTGGGACGAGAACGGCGGCGACCCGGACACCGTGTTCGCCAAGGTGAAGCCGGAGGACCAGCGGGAGCAGCAGGTCCGGCGGACCGCGCAACGGCTGATCCGCGACCTGCTCTCGTGGGGCAACCAGAAGAAGCTGTACTACGACCTCGACCTGACCGGTGCCGCCCTGGAGTACTTCCAGCTCGACGGCAGGCGGGTCAACAGGTTCACCGCGCGCCGGGCGCAGTTCTACGGCATCACCACGTTGCCCCGCATGGAGATCCGCAAGCCGACGCTCTTCTCCGGCGCCACCTTCCACGGACGGCTGAACCTCACGGAGACGAAGTTCGACGGCGGGCTCGCGTTCACCGAAGCCACGTTCGAGGGCGAGGTCGACGTCCGCGCCACGACGGTCGACACGTTCCTCGCGCTCACCGATCCGCCACCGCGGAAGCAGACGGGCGAGCTGACCGTGTTGCCCGACACGGCGATGCGCACCGAGCACAAGGGCTGGAAGCTATCCGGCAGTCCGAAGCCGGCCGCCCCGCGCCTCGAAGACCATGTCCAGAAGGACACGGGCGGCGGCGCCGACGGTGTGACCGGTGACGACGACCGTTTCCGCGACGGGGACGTCTACGTCGCCGCGGAGCCCGAGGAAGCGAACCAGTTCCGACTTCCCGGCGAAGGACTGGGGGACGAGCGCGACCCCGAGACCGAACCCGACGAAGTCAAGAAGTGAGTGCACGTCGTTGACCTCGACGGCGACGTGCCGCTCGACCCCGGCCGCGGCCAGCGCGCGGTCGACCTCGTCGCGCGTGCCCCAGTCGGCGTTGAAGTCGACGAACGACTGACCTGCCAGCTCCTCCAGCCCTACCGACTCCCTGGTGGCGAACGGGCTTTCCGGCGCGCACGCGAGCACCAGCGACTCACTGGACAAAGTGGACACTCGCAGGTCGTCGGCGATCTTCGGCTGCCGCGTGACGAACGCGAGGTCGAGGCGACCCGCACGGACGTCCTCGACCAGTTCGGCGTTGCCGGACTGGCGCATCCTGATCTCCACGCCGGGGTGCAGCTCGTGGAACCGCGACAGCACCGCGGGCAGGTGCACCACGTGCAGGCACTGCAGGCTGCCGACGGACAACGTGCCGCGCAGCAGCCCCTGGACAGCGGCGACGGCGTCCCTGGCCGATTCGACGCTGCCCAACGCACGCCGCGCCTCGGGCAGCAGCGCCCGGCCGGCCTGGGTCAGCTCGACCTGACGGGTGGTGCGCAGGAACAGCGGCGCGCCGAGCTCCACCTCCAGCGCCCTGATCGACGCCGACAGCGCGGACTGGGTGACGTGCATCCGGCCCGCTGCCCTGGTGAAGTGGCAGTCCTCCGCGACCGCGATGAAGTACTGAAGCTGTCTGAGTTCCACGATTCATCACCGTCGCTGCTGAATGAGATCACTTCTCTGCGTTGGACAGCTTAATCGTCAGGGTCCAGAGTGGAGGACATGCAGAAGCGTCGCATCGGAGAAGTGGAAGTCAGCGCCATCGGCCTGGGCGGCATGCCCATCTCCGTCCAGGGGAGGCCGGAGCGCGCGCAGGCGATCGAGACCATTCACGCCGCGCTGGACGCGGGCGTGACGTTCATCGACACCGCCGACGCCTACTCGCTCGACGACTCCGACTTCGGCCACAACGAGTCGCTCATCGCCGAAGGGCTGCGCGGCCGTTCCGAAGAGGTGTTCGTGGCGACCAAGGGCGGGCACACGCGTGTGCCGGGCGGTGGCTGGGAGCTCGACGGACGGCCGGAGTACCTGTTCAAGGCCGTCGACGGGTCGTTGCGGCGGCTCGGCGTGGACCAGATCTTCCTCTACCAGTTCCACCGGCCGGACCCGAAGACGCCGATCGCGGAGTCGGTCGGAGCTCTGAAGGAGATCCTGGACAGCGGCAAGATCCGCTACGCGGGCGTCTCGAACTTCAACCCCGAGGAGATCGTGCTCGCCAACGAGATCCTCGGCGGACGGCTCGCGGCCGTGCAGAACCAGTTCTCGCCGTCGTTCCGATCGAGTGAGCCCGAACTGGAGCTGTGCGACAAGCTCGGCATCGCCTTCCTGCCGTGGAGCCCGTTCGGCGGCATCGGCAAGGCGGGCGCGCTGGCCGGTCCGTTCAAGGAGGTCGGCGAGGCGCACGGCGTGAGCGCCCACCAGGTCTGTCTCGCCTGGATGCTCGCGAAGTCGGAAGTGGTAGTCCCCATTCCGGGTGCTTCTCGACCGGCGAGCATCTCGGATTCGGCCGCGGCCACCCACGTGGAGTTGTCCGCCGAGGAGTTGTCCCGCCTGGACGGGTGACCCCGGTAGCAAATTGCGACAAATGGTCGCACGATCTAACCCATGCGGACCTTGATCAGCATCGTGGCGATCGTCGCCGGCATGACGCCGGCACCCGCGTCCGCGGCGCCCTTGCCCGAGGGCTCCGCGGACCACACCGCGGGATCCCAGATCCTCAAACACGAGGGTGGCGGCAACCTTCGTGCGGAGGAGTCCCCGCCCACCGAGGGCAAAGTCCCCGGCATGGACGTGAGCAGTCACCAGGGCGACGTCGACTGGAAGTCCTCCTGGGACAAAGGAGCCCGGTTCTCCTACGTCAAGGCGACCGAGGGCGTCCACTACCGGAACCCGAAGTTCACCCAGCAGTACGACGGTTCCTACGGCATCGGCATGATCCGCGGCGCGTACCACTTCGCGCTGCCGGACCGCGCGAACGGCGTGGCGCAGGCGAACTTCTTCGTCGACAACGGCGGCGGCTGGTCACCCGACGGCAGGACGCTGCCGCCCGCGCTCGACATGGAGTACAACCCGTACGGCGACACCTGCTACAACATGAACCAGACCGCGATGACCGCGTGGGTGAAGGAGTTCAGCGACACCGTCTTCGCCCGCACCAGGCGTTATCCGGCGATCTACACGTCCACGAGCTGGTGGAACAAGTGCGTCGGCGGCTCGGTGAAGTTCGGCGACACCAATCCGCTGTGGATCGCGCACTACACCTCGAAGCTCGGCCCGTTGCCGGTCGGGTTCGACTTCCACACGATCTGGCAGTGGCAGGCGGCCGGGCTCTTCCCCGGCGACCAGAACCTGTTCAACGGCCGGTTCGAGCAGCTCCAGCGCATCGCCACGAGCTGAGAAGGGCCCCGCCGGCGACGGGGCCCTTCGTGCTCAGTCGAACAGGGCGGGGAGGGTGCCCTCCCAGGCCTCGCGGAGCTCGTCCAGCGGGAGTTCGCCCAGGCCCTGGATCTCCAGGGCGTTCGACTCCGGGTCGACGACTCCGACCTTGCGCCACGGCAGCCTGCGCGCGGTGCACATGTCGACGAAGCGCTGTTCCTCGGTGCGCGGCACGGCGACCAGCACGCGGCCCGCGGACTCGCTGAACAGCGCGGTGAACAGGTCGCCTTCGAGGAAGATCCGCGCACCCACCTCGCCGATCAGGCACGTCTCGACCAGTGTCTGGGCCAGGCCGCCCTCGGACAGGTCGTGCGCGGCGGAGACCATGCCGTCACGGGAGCCCGCGACCAGGACCTGGCTGAGCAGCTTCTCGCGTTGCAGATCAGCCTTCGGCGGCAGTCCGCCCAGGTGGCCGTGGACGTGGTGCGCCCACTCCGACCCGCCGAACTCGTCCCGCGTCTCACCGAGCAGCAGCAGCGTCTCGCCGGCCTCGGCCCCGATCCCGGTGGGGATGCGGCGCCGCACGTCGTCGATCACGCCCAGCACGCCCACGACCGGCGTCGGCAGGATCGCCGTGGAGCCGGTCTGGTTGTAGAAGCTGACGTTGCCGCCGGTCACCGGGATGCCCAGCTCGGCGCAGCCGTCCGCGAGACCCTTCACGGCCTGCTCGAACTGCCACATGACCGCCGGGTCCTCCGGCGAGCCGAAGTTGAGGCAGTTCGTGACGGCCACGGGCGTCGCACCGGTCGCTGAGACGTTCCGATAGGCCTCGGCCAGCGCCAGCTTCGCGCCCTCGTACGGGTCGAGCTTCGCGTAGCGGCCGTTGCAGTCCGTCGAGAGAGCCACACCGCGGCCGGTCTCCTCGTCGATCCGGATCATGCCGCCGTCGCTGGGCTGCGCGAGCACCGTGCCGCCGCGGACGTACCGGTCGTACTGCTGGGTGACCCACTTCCTGGAGGCCAGGTTGGGGCTGGCCGCCATGATCTTGATCAGTTCCAGCAGGTTCTCGGGCCGCGGGAGGCTGTCCGGCGTGTTCGCCTGCAGTGCGTCCTGGTCGGCGGGGCGCTGGATCGGCCGGTGGTAGACCGGGCCCTCGTGGGCGACGGTGCGCGGAGGCACGTCGACGACGACCTCGTCGTGGTAGGTGATGACCAGGCGGTCGCCCTCGGTCACCTCGCCGATCTCGGTGGCGATGACGTCCCACTTCGCGCAGACCGCCAGGAACGCCTCGACGTTGGCCGGCTCGACCACCGCGCACATGCGTTCCTGGGACTCGCTGGACAGGATCTCGGCCGGGGTCATGTTCTTCGCCCTGAGCGGGACGCGGTCGAGCCACACGTGCATGCCGCCGTCACCCGCGGACGCCAGTTCGCTCGTAGCGCAGGACAGGCCCGCGCCGCCGAGGTCCTGGATGCCGGCGACGATGCCCTTCTCGAAGAGCTCCAGCGAGCACTCGATCAGCACCTTCTCGGTGAACGGGTCGCCGACCTGCACGCTAGGCAGCTTCTTGCGCTTGCCGGCGGAGTCGTCGAACGTCTCGCTCGCGAGGACGCTCACGCCACCGATGCCGTCGAGGCCGGTGCGCGCGCCGTAGAGGATGACCTTGTTGCCGGTGCCGCTCGCGTGCGCGAGATGCAGGTCCTCGACCCGCATCGCCCCGACGCACAGGGCGTTGACCAGCGGGTTGCCCTGGTAGGACTCGTCGAACACGACCTCGCCGCCGATGTTCGGCAGACCGAGGCAGTTCCCGTAGCCGCCGACGCCCGCGACGATGCCGGGCAGGACGCGCTTCGTGTCGTCGGCGTCGGGCTTGCCGAACCGCAGCGGGTCCATGACCGCGAGCGGCCGCGCGCCCATCGCGAGGATGTCCCTGACGATGCCGCCCACGCCCGTCGCGGCGCCCTGGTAGGGCTCGACGTACGACGGGTGGTTGTGGCTCTCGACCTTGAACGTGACGGCCCAGCCGTCCCCGATGTCGACGACGCCGGCGTTCTCGCCGATGCCCGCGAGCATCTTGCTGCGCATCTCGTCGGTCGTGGTGTCGCCGAAGTACTTCAGGTGCACCTTGGACGACTTGTAGGAGCAGTGCTCGCTCCACATGACCGAGTACATCGCCAGTTCGGCGTCGGTCGGGCGGCGCTGCAGGATCTCCTTGATGCGCGCGTACTCGTCGTCCTTCAGGCCCAGCTCCTTGTAGGGCTGCTCCTGGTCGGGCGTCGCCTCGGCGTTCTTGACGGTGTCGATCACGCGTTCACCACCGTGTCGAGCAGGGACAGGAACACGCCCAGACCGTCGTCCGTGGGGCCGGTGAGCGCGTCGATGGCGTGCTCGGGGTGCGGCATGAGGCCGACGACGTTGCCCCTGGCGTTCGTGATGCCGGCGATGTTGTTGCGGCTGCCGTTCGGGTTGTCGCCGACGTACCGGAACACGACCCTTTGGTCGTCTTCGAGCTCTTTGAGGGTGTCCTCGTCGGCCTGGTAGCCGCCCTCGCCCGACTTCAGCGGCACGAGGATCTCGGCGTTCAGGTCGTACCGGCCGGTCCAGGCGGTGGTGTTGTTCTCGACCTTCAGCCACTGGTCGCGGCACACGAAGTGCAGCTTGTGGTTGCGGGTGAGCGCGCCGGGCAGCAGATGGGCCTCGGCGAGGATCTGGAAACCGTTGCAGATGCCCAGAACCGGCATCCCCTTGTTCGCGGCCTCGATCACTTCCTGCATGACGGGCGCGAACCGCGCGATGGCGCCACACCGCAGATAGTCGCCGTACGAGAACCCACCGGGCACGACGACGGCGTCAACGCCCTTCAGGTCGTGATCCCCGTGCCACAACGGCACGGCTTCCCCATCGGCGTATCGGACGGCCCGCTGCGCGTCGACGTCGTCGAGAGTGCCGGGGAAGGTGATGACACCGACCCTCATGCCTCGACCCTGCGCACGGTCCAGTCCTCGATCACGGGGTTCGCGAGGAAGGTCTCGGCGATCTTGGCGAGCGTGGCGTCGTCGACGTCGTCGGCGACCTCCAGCTCGAAGTGCTTGCCCTGACGGACGGCGGTGATGCCGTCGAAGCCGAGACGAGGCAGCGCGTTCGCCACCGCCTGGCCTTGGGGGTCGAGAATTTCGGGCTTCGGCATGACGTCGACGACGACTCGGGCCACGACAGACTGCTCCCGTGCTCGGAGGGGCTGGCGGTACCTCGAGAGCCTATCTGACCTGTGCGTTCATCCTCCCGACACGTGTTCGGGGGCACATCGTCACCGGTCCACCTTCGGGTGAACGAACTTGCCTCGGCAGCGCCGTTTGATAACCTGGTCTCAGCTTCGGCCCGTAAGCCGGAGAAGTGAGCACGGTGCCCGTCCGGACGGTCGGCCGCCGTGCTTCGCGCTTTCTAGGGCAACCTCGTGTCGATGACGTTGCCCATCAACGGTCGAACGCGGCGCAGCCAGTCACCGCCGGCGCCGCAGCACCACGCGACGATGTCCGGAATCCACAACAACGGATCGTTCTCGCTGGGCAGGTGCTCGTAGAACAATCCCGTGCCCCACGAGGACTTGCCGAGAGTCGTTCGAATGGTCAGCAGGTCGTGGT
Source organism: Lentzea sokolovensis (assembly GCF_033949975.1). Lineage (NCBI taxonomy): Bacteria > Bacillati > Actinomycetota > Actinomycetes > Pseudonocardiales > Pseudonocardiaceae > Lentzea > Lentzea sokolovensis. The sequence continues at coordinate 531,299 of NZ_JAXAVU010000009.1, read as the reverse complement.
CGTCGCGAACCTCCCGGCTGTCGAACACCAACCGCGTGACGCCGACCTTCAGGACGTCGTCAGTCAGCCTGGCAACGCAGGTCTGCCTTGCCCGCTCCTCACCCTTGCGGCAGCAGGCGAGGTAGATGTCGACGTGGACCACAGCCGGCGCCAAAACGGACAGGATCTGTTTGCGTCGAGCAGGGGTCTCCTTCTTGAAGTGCAACTCGCGTTGGTTCGGCATGCGCAGCTTCATCAACATCTTGCGCAGTTTGGTCAGCTGGCCGGGCGACACCAGGGCCACCGCCAGCAGGTACGTGTCGTTGCGCCGAGACTCGTCGACGAAGGCGTGCACACTCACGGAACGTTGATCGGCAAGTTACGAACAACAGTTCAGCATCTCCAACTGATCGGGTCCGAACGATCGGGTGTTGGACCTATTCCAACAAGCTATTTCGCCTAAAGCGAGACCACTGGCAGCCGAGCCCGATCGGACGGATGCTGGGGATCATGAAGATCCTCGTGCTCGGCGGAACCGTGTTCCTCAGCAAGGCCATCACGGCGGAGGCCGTCCGACGCGGCCACGACGTGGTCTGCGCTGCCCGCGGTGCCTCCGGCGGGGTGCCGGAGGGAGCCGCGCTCGTCCAGGTCGACAGGGACAGGCCCGGTGCGTTCGACGCGCTGGCCGGTGAGCGGTTCGACTCGGTGATCGACGTGTCGAAGTACTCGGTGAACTGGGTTCGGGACGCGTTGGAGGCGTTCGGGTCGACCACGCCGCACTGGACGTTCGTGTCCAGCATCTCCGTCTACGCGGACCACTCGACGGGTAGCGACGAGCTGTTGCCGCCGCTGGAGGACGACCCGGCGCAGGAGTTCACGGCCGAGCGGTACGGCAGCATCAAGGTGGCCAGCGAGATCGCGGTGCGCGAGGCCGTGGCGAGCCGCGAGTTCATCGTCAGAGCCGGGCTCATCACCGGGCCGGACGACCCGAGCGACCGGTTCGGGTACTGGCCCGCGCGGATGGCTCAGGGTGGGCGCGTGGTCGTGCCGGACAGCCCTGACCTGGGGTTCCAGCACATCGACGCGCGGGATCTGGCGCAGTGGATCGTGTTCGCGGCCGAGGAGCGGGTGACGGGCACGTACGACTCGACCGGTCCGGTCATGCCGTTCCAGATGGCCATCGGCGAGATCGCCGGAGCGACGGCGCCGGCGGGAACGCAGCTCGTACCGGTGCCGGAGAGCGTGCTGAAGGAGCTCAACGTCAACCCGTGGGCCGGGCCGCGGTCGCTGCCGCTGTGGCTGCCGCAGGAGTGGGCCAAGATGGTCGGCCGCGACGTCAGCAACGCGCTGGCGAACGGGCTGCGTGTCAGGCCACTGGCCGAGACCGCGCTCGACTCGCTGAAGTACGAGCGCGGCCTCGGGCTGGACCGGCCCCGCAAGGCGGGACTCACCCAGCAGGAAGAGCAGGAAATCCTTACAGCAGTGAGTTGATCTGCGCCGCGACGAGGTCGATGCGCACGCCCTGGTTCGGGCAGCCGCCGAAGTGGTGGAGCCCGATCACCTTGTGCGTGCGCCTCGACAGCACCGGCGAACCGGACGAGCCGCCTTCGGTGTCGCACATGTAGCTGATGTCGGACTGCGACGAGCTGCCGTTCACCCGCACGGCACGCACGACGCAGTAGCCGCCGCCGTTGTTGTTGTCGCGCAACGACAACTTCTTCAGCTTCCCTGCCGGGTGGCCGACGATGTACATCTCCTCACCCACGGCCGGAACGCGCGCGTCCAGTTCGAGGTAGCCGAACGAACTGATGGCCGCGAAGTTGTTCACGGTGAAGAGGGTGTAGTCGAGTGCGGCGCTGTACTTCAGGACCTGCGCTGCCAGCACCTTCGTGACGGTGGCCGAAGTGGTGCCACCGCAGGTCGGGCACTGGTAGTTGAACCACACCTCGATGCCACTGGTGCTGGTGAAGCAGTGTTCGTTGGTCAGCATGCGGTTGTTGGGGCCGACCCGCCACGCCGTGCACAGCGAGCTGCCGTTGCGCAGCAGCTTCGCCACGGACGCGGTCTTGCCCCACTCGGTCGGGTTGCTGGACTGGTAGCAGACCGCGTCCTTGTAGTCGTTCGTGCCGCAGATGCTCTGCACGGACGGCTGCGAGGACATCTCGGCGTCGGTGTAGCCGCGCGTGAGCTTGTCGATCCGCACGCGCGACAGCGGGTTCGTCACGGAGACGACCGCGCGGTCGCCCGTGATCGACATGGCCCAGAAGCCGGACGCGTCGAGCGTGGCGGTCAGCGAGGCCTTCAGATCTCTCGTGTACGTGTACTTCTCGGTGCCGTCAGGGTTCGACACCGTGAGCACGTCGCCGGGCAGGATCCGCAGGTCCGTGAAATGCAGCTTCACGTAGCCGGACCCCGGTCGTTCGATCAACGTCGAACGATTCGCGCCACCCACGCGGACTGAGACGTTTTCCTCAGTTCCGATTTCCTGCGTCTGCGGCGACGAGGCCTCGGCAGGTGTAGAGGTGGTGGTAGCAGGGACGATGGTCGTCATCGGCAGGGCAAGCGCCAGTGCCGTGAGGAGTTGCAGGGTTTTCCTCATGCCTTTTGATACTTCCGACGTCACCTGACTGTGTCAGCCCGCCAAACGTCGGTAATGGAGGATTTCGTGAAAGTTGTCCATTTCGGTCATGCCTGCGTGCTGCTGGACTCGGGTTCGACGCGCATCCTGATCGATCCCGGCACGTTCTCCACGGGGTTCGAGGACCTGAAAGACCTGGACGCGGTGCTGATCACGCACCAGCACTTCGATCACATCGACGTGGAGAGGCTGCCCGCGCTGCTCAAGGCGAACCCGCAGGCGCAGCTCATCGTCGACGAGGGCACGGCGCCCGACGTCGAGAACGCGACCGTCGCCCGGCCCGGTGACGTGCTCAAGGTCGGCGACACGACGGTCAAGGTCACCGGCGGGCAGCACGCGCTGATCCACGAGGACATCCCGATCGTGCCGAACGCCGCCTACGTGATCGGCGACGGCGCGTTCTACCACCCCGGAGACTCGCTGTTCGTGCCGGACGAGGACGTCGACGTGCTCGGACTGCCCGCCGGCGCGCCGTGGTTGCGCACCGGTGAGGCCGTCGACTTCATGCGCGCCGTGAAGCCGCGCGTCGCCGTGCCGATCCACGAGAAGACGCTCGCGAGCCCTGGGATGGCCGTCCGGTTCTTCGAGATGCTGAAGCCGGAGGGCACCGAGGTCAGGCAGCTGACGCCAGGCGAGGAGACGGCAGTTTGACGTAGGTGGTCGGCGCGGCGTCGTGGGCGAGTGCGATGTCCACGGCGTCGAGCACTGCCTGCCGCGCACCGGGCCGGTGCAGGTCGCGCGCGTCGACGGTGATCCGGGTCAGTCCGCCGCGGCGCGCGGACCTGGCGGCCGCGTAGACCAGCGCGAGCGACCGCAGCTCACCGAAGCTGGTGCGTTCGGTCAGCGCGTGCAGGCGGCCCAGGGTCGCCAGGCCGCTGCCGACCTCGCGGACGGCGTGCACGTCGGCGCAGCGCTGGAACCTGTGCTTGGCCAGCGCGATCAACGTCCCGGGCGACGCCACGCAACGCCGAGGCGCGAACGTGTCGACGTCGAGCCCGATGGCGTCCATCTGCAGACGTGCGCCCGTCAGCAACAACCCGGCTTCATAGGCCGGCAGCCGCCGTTGACCGAGGCCGTGCAGCACGACGGCGTCGCCGTGCGAGGCGCGCTGCCGCACCCATTCCTGCGCCCTGCCGAGCTCGCGAGGTGCTACGAGCAGCGACAACGGCACCTGCCGCGGATCAAGGGCCGCGGCGAGATCAGCGCATCGGTCGAGTGTCTGCGGACCGATGCCGGACAGAGAGACCACGAGCTGTGAATGCACCGTATGAGTGCGCCATGCCGTGGTGACATCCGCGTGAAAGCGGCGCTAACTCACGCCGGCCAGTCAGCGAAAGACCGGCCGGTGAGCCGCTCGTACGCCTCGACGTACCGCTGACGAGTCGCCTCGACGACGTCCTCGGGCAGCGCAGGCGGCGGGGTGTCGCTCTTGCGGTCCCAGCCGGACGCGGAGGACGTCAGCCAGTCGCGCACGTACTGCTTGTCGAACGACGGCTGCACGCGACCGGGCTCGTAGCCCTCGGCCGGCCAGTAGCGCGACGAGTCCGGCGTGAAGACCTCGTCCGCCAGGATCAGCTCGCCGGAGGCGTCCAGCCCGAACTCGAACTTCGTGTCCGCGAGGATCAGGCCGCGCGTCAACGCGTACGCGCGCGCCTCGCTGTACAGCTCGATCGTCCGGTCGCGCAGCTTCGACGCGAGCTCGACACCGTGCTTCTCGGCGATGACGTCGAACGACACGTTCTCGTCGTGCGCACCGATCTCGGCCTTCGAGGCGGGCGTGAAGATCGGCGGGTCCAGTTCGGACGCCTCGACCAGACCGGCCGGCAGCTCGATCCCGCAGACCGCACCGGTCGCGGTGTAGTCGGCCATGCCCGAGCCCGTCAGGTACCCGCGCGCCACGCACTCGACGTCGACCATCTTCAGCTTGCGCACCAGCAGCGCGCGGCCGCGGACCTCGGCGGGGATGCGCGGGTCGTCGTACGCGACCAGGTGGTTCGGGGCGAGCCGCTCGAACCAGAACACGCTCATCGCGGTGAGCACGCGGCCCTTGTCGGGGATCTCCGTGCTCAGGATGTGGTCGTACGCCGAAATGCGGTCGGACGCGACGAACAGCAGCAGCTCGTCGTCCACGTCGTACAGATCGCGAACCTTGCCGCGGGCGACGTGCTGGTAGTCAGCGAGCGTAGGCACGCTGGTCAGCCTACGTGGCCCGCGTTTCGCAAACCGACGTACACCCCCGCACCACTACAGATCAAGGCAAAAGAAGCTTAAGGTGCACCCGTGCTCCCTAGAAAGGCCCTGTGGATCCCGGCTTTGGCAAGCTTGGGACTGCTCATCGTGCTGGGCGTGGCCGGGTGGAGCTTCGACTCCAGCCCCATCTCGTCTCCTGCCGCAGGAGGTTCGCTCACTTCGAGCACGACCCAGTCCGTGACCATCGTCCCGACTCCGGACGGTGTCGAGATCACGGTCAAGGGGTCGTCCTCAGCGGCGACGACGACCACCACGACGAAGACCACGCAGCCGAAGCCGCCACCCACGCAGACGCCTCCCGCCGTGCAGCAGCCGACGACCACCGAGCCCCCGCAGCAGGGACTCCTGGTCAACGAGGGCGCGCGCTGCGATCCGGAAGGCGCGAACGGCATCGGCCTGCTCGGCGAGAAGCTGGTGTGCCGCAAGGATCCTCAGCGCGGTGACCGGCTGCGCTGGCAGAAGGCCTAGGCCCACTCCAGCACGTCGATCTTGTCACCGACGCTGATCGTGCCGGTGCGCACGACCTGGGCCTTCATGCCGAACGTGACGCCGCCGTCGGGGTCACGCCGGTAGGTCGCCAGCGAACGAATCGGTTCTGGGCCGTCCTTCAGCCCGGTCTCCTGGTCGACCATCGGCACGGCACAACGCACGCAGTCCTTGGCGTAGGCCAGTTCCACGTCGCCGATCGCCGCGCGCCGAACCCGGTCCTCGGTGTGCGGTTCCGGCCAGCCGGACACGACCACGTTGGGGCGGAAGCGGTTCATCGGCACCGGTTCGCCGCCGCGTTCCAGGATGCGCTCGTTCAACCCGTCCAATGAGGACAGCGAGAGCACCAGCAACGCGTTGCCGTCCGCGTATCCGACCAGTCCGGTGGTCTCGCCGGTCGTCTCGCGGTGCAGGTCCGGTGGTGTCCGCACGAGCCGCACGGACTTCCCGAGAGCATGGGAGAAGTACGCCGCGGCAGCGTCCCCCTGGTCGATTCCGGAGCCCTGCCAGGTGTGCACGACCACCGGAACCCTGGGCCCGTCAACGACGACCGGGAAGGATTCGCCGCCGATCGACAGCGAGGAGTCCACGAGGGACGGACGCAGCGCGGCCATCTCCGGAATCTTGCGCTGCGACAGGAACACGCCGTCGTCGTCGACCAGCATCATCATCCGGTCGTCGTGCAGGCCGGTCGGCTCCACGACGGAGGATGCGACGGAGTGTCCGCCGCATCCCTTGACCGGGTAGACGACCAGCTCGGACACGATCACAGAATGGGCTCCGGCTCGTAGGCCGGGTACTTGTCGACGACCGCGGCGACCTGCTCCACGATGGACGCGACCTGCGCCGACGCCACGCCGGTGAACGACAGGCGGTCGGCCAGCAGCGCGTCCAGAGCGGCCTTGTCGAGCGGCAGCCTGGAATCCGCGGCGAGCCGGTCGAGCAGGTCGTTCTGCGCCAGGCCCTGCTCGCGCATCGCCAGCGCGACGGCCACCGCGTTCTCCTTGATGGCCTCGTGCGCGGTCTCCCGGCCCACACCCGCGCGCACGGCCGCCATCAGCACCTTCGTCGTGCCGAGGAACGGCAGGTAGCGGTCCAGTTCACGGGCGACGACGGCCGGGTAGGCGCCGAACTCGTCCAGCACCGTCAGGAACGTCTCCAGCAGCCCGTCGAACGCGAAGAACGCGTCGGGCAGCGCGACCCGGCGGACCACCGAGCACGACACGTCGCCCTCGTTCCACTGGTCGCCCGCGAGCTCGCCGACCATGGACAGGTAGCCGCGCAGGATCACCGCGAAGCCGTTCACGCGCTCGCACGAGCGGGTGTTCATCTTGTGCGGCATCGCGCTGGACCCGACCTGGCCGGGCTTGAAGCCCTCGGTCACCAGCTCGTGGCCCGCCATGAGCCGGATGGTCTTCGCCACCGACGACGGCGCCGCGGCGAGCTGCACGAGCGTCGACACGACGTCGAAGTCGAGCGAGCGCGGGTAGACCTGGCCGACGCTCGTGAGCACGCGCTCGAAGCCGAGGTGGCCCGCGACCGTGCGCTCCAGCTCCTCCAGCTTCTCGGGCGTGCCGAGCAGGTCGAGCATGTCCTGGGCCGTGCCGACCGGGCCCTTGATGCCGCGCAACGGGTAGCGCGCGATCAGTTCGTCGAGGCGGGAGAACGCGACCAGCAGCTCGTCGGCGCCCGTCGCGAACCGCTTGCCCAGCGTCGTCGCCTGCGCGGCCACGTTGTGCGAACGGCCGGCCATGACGAGGTCGGAGTGCTCGGCCGCGAGACGCGCGAGGCGGCCGAGGACGGCGGCGACCTTGGACCTGATCAGCTCCAGCGACCGCAGCACCTGCAGCTGCTCGACGTTCTCGGTCAGGTCGCGCGAGGTCATTCCCTTGTGGACCTGCTCGTGGCCCGCGAGCGCGTTGAACTCCTCGATGCGCGCCTTCACGTCGTGCCGCGTCACCCGCTCACGCGCGGCGATCGACTCCAGGTCGACCTGCTCCAGCACGCGCTCGTAGTCCGCGACCGCGGTCGCCGGGACGTCGATGCCCGCGGCCGCCTGCGCCCGCAGCACCGCGAGCCACAACTGGCGCTCCAGCACGATCTTGTGCTCGGCCGACCAGAGCGTCGCGAGCGACGTGGAGGCGTAGCGACCTGCGAGGACGTTGGCGATGCGGGGCTTCGTCACGCCCTCAGATTAGTGCACCCCGCACTCACTCCCAGTTGATGGCCGGGTCGGTGACCAGGGCTGTGAGCACCCCCACGCGCACCGGCACGGTCCGCCGGAGACCGAGTTGGGTGGAGACGTTGTAGTTGTAGGTGCCGATCTTGACGCTGTACCCGCTCCGGAACGTCCGCACCACGATCGACGACGAGATCTCAGCGCCCTCGGCGAGCTCGATCTCGGTCACGACCGATCCGTCCGGCTGCTGCACCTCGTGGCACAGCACGGCGCTCTGGCAGAAGGACGTCGCGATCGGCTGGTTCTTGCCGGCGACGACCTCCATCGCGGTCGGTCCGAGCACGTCGGTGAAGTACACGAAACCGGAGAACTCCGGCTCGTCGGGCCGCTTCGGCGCGTTCGACGTCGGGTACGGCGGGTACGTGCGACCGCCGGAGTGGAAGCCCGCGCCGATGTCCCTGAAGTCCGGCACCTGCTGCTCGAGCCGCCGCGCCAGCTGGTCGCCGATTTGCTGGGCCTTCTTGTCCACCGACACGGTCGGCGGCGCGGAGGAGTTCGCCGGGGTGTCGGCGCCGAGCTGGCTTTCCCGGTCGCGCGGCAGCAGGCCGGGCAGCGCGAGCGACGCGACGGCGATCATCGCCGTAGCCACGCCCACAGCGACCAGCGCTCGTCGACGACTTTTTTTCTGCTCGACCCGCTTGATCAGGGTGTCGGGGTCGAAGTCGAGCGGCGGCTCGTCCCAGACGGCCAGCAGCATTCCCTCGCGGATCTCCTGCTCACTCACGACGCGACCCTCCCCGAACTGTTGTCGAGCTTCTCCACGATGGTGCGCAGTGTCGCGAGACCGCGCGCCGTCTGGCTTTTGACCGTTCCCTCGGTGCACCCCATGGCCACCGCCACCTCGGCGACCGGCAGGTCCTCGAAGTACCTCAGCACGAGCACCGCCCGTTGCCGCGGAGGCACCTGCAGCAGCGCGGTGTGCACGAGCTCGCGCGCCCACAGCTTCGCGCTGGTCGTGTCGGGATCCACGGTGGCGTCCGCGGCGTCGGGCAGCTCCCCGTCCCGCTGCTCGGCTCTGCGCCAAGGCCTGCGCTTCTCGTCCAGCCAGGTGCGCAGCAGCACCTTGCGGGCGTACGCGATCAGGTTGTCGAGATCCTTGATGCGCTTCCACGCCACGTACATCTTCATGAGGCTCGACTGCATCAGGTCTTCGGCTGTGTGCCAGTCGCCACAGAAGAGATACGCAGTACGTCGCAAAGACGCGGCATTGGCTGCCGCGAATTCACGAAAGCCCTGTTCATCGGCCTTGCGCATGCGTTCCCCTCTCGCGTCCTCAACCAGGGGAACGCATGGGAGGAACGCGAGGTTGCATCAGGCGTGACGCGAAAGAGCCGAACGGAGCATCCTGGCCGCCACGCCGCGAGGGTCCGACTTCAGCTCGATGAACGAGTTGACCACAGATCCGTCCACCAACGCGATCAACTCCTCGACCCGGTCGCTCCCGATGTCCCTGCCTGAGCGGGCGAAGACGTCGGCGATCAGCTCGCGCAGTTCGGTCGACAGCACGCGCATCAACGGCCGCAGATACGGGCGGCGGCCGGTCGCGACGAGGCGTTCGTAGCGCAGCAGCACGGCCTCGATGTCGGTCGCGTCCTCGCCGACCAGCAGGTCGAGCATGAACTCCACGAGCACGTCGTCGGTCATCTGCTCGGGCAGCGACGAGAGCCGTCCCCGGAAGCTCGCGAGCTCGCTGCGGCCGTGGAACTCGACGGCCGCGATGATCAGCTCGTCCAGCGAGTCGAAGTAGTACGTGGTCGACGCGAGCGGCAGACCTGCGCGTTCGGCGACCGCGCGGTGCCGGACCGCGTCGAACCCGCCCTCGGAGAACAGGCCGGACGCGGCCTCCACGAGCGCCTGCCGCCTGCGCTCACCCTTGGGAGTTGCTGCCGTCATAGTCGAGCCAGAGTACTGGGCGGACGATCAGAACCTGGGGGCCAGTGCGTCCGCGAACCGCTTGGCCTGGCCTTTCAGCTCCCCGTCGCCCTGCGTGAACACGTAGAGGTCCTGGCCCTGGGCGGTCTTCACCTTCTCCGCACCGGCGGGCGCGTCGAACGGCTGCGGCGTGACGATCGCGGTGATCGTCAGCCCGTCGATCTTGAACGAGACCGAGCGCGAGTCGGGCGGGCAGCTCTGCGTGGGTGCAACTGCGAAGTCCGGTGAGACCGAAAGCTCGTCGGCGAGGGCGTCAGCGAGCTCTCGGTCCACACCTGCGCAGCCCTGCACTGCGCTTTCACTGGCCGAAGGGCCAGTGCTTCCCGGCGTCTGCGCATCCCCCTGCGTGGAGTCGCTTTCACCGGAGAAGCCTGTAGGCGGTTTCGCCTGCAACGGAGTCATTGGGGATTCTGCCGCGTTGTCACGGTTCTGCCCAGAACCCGCGTTGTTCAAACTGCTCGAGTCCTGGCTCTCCCAGCTGTTGGCGGCGAAGACCCCGCCGAATCCGAGCACCACGACCAAGGTGGTGCCGGCGGCGATCGAGTTGCGCCTTCGCAGCGTGGCACGGCGCGAAGCCGTGCGGACGTCGCCCGCGTCGAAGGACGCCGGTGGTGCGTCCTGTGCTGCGTCGCGGAACAGGTCCGCGAGCTTCTGCTCGTCCATCTACGTCCTCCTCTCGCTGGTCACGACGCCGGTCGCAGGTCGTCGATGGCGTCACCCAGAGCTTCCCTGAGCGCTGCCAGCCCGCGCGCGGTCTGACTCTTCACAGTTCCTTCCGAGCACTTCAGCGCCTCGGCCGTGGCCGTGACGTCGAGGCCCTCGAGGAACCTGAGCACGAGCACGGCCCGTTGCCTGGGCGGGACTCTGCGCAGGCCTTTCAGCAACGCCTCGCGCGTCGCGACCGTCTCGCCGATCTCGTTGTCCGTCGTCGGCGACTCGGGCATCTCGTCGGTGAACTTCTCGCGACGCCACGGGCGGCGCGATTCGTCGATCACCGCGCGCACGACGGTGCGGCGGACGTAGGCGTCAAGAGCCTGCTTGTCCCGAATCTTCCGCCACCTCCTGTGCACCGCGACGAAGGCCGTCTGCGCAAAGTCGTCAGCGCGGTGCCAGTCGCCGCACAGCAGGTATGCCGTTCGGCGCACGGCCTCACGGCGAGCCACGAAGTACTCCGCGAACTCCTGCTCGTCGCGCTGATCCACGCGGACTGCTCTCCGCTCGTTCCTCGAGTTGCACTGACTGGACGGAAACTGAGGCACCAACGGTTGCACGAACCATCGGCGAGAGCTACATCACCCCCTCGGTCGTTCACCGGATGTGATGTGATCGAGCTCGTGACCCCCATCGACCTGCGCTCGGACACCGTCACCAAGCCCGACGAGGCCATGCGCCGCGCGATGGCGGCGGCCGAGGTCGGCGACGACGTGCTGGACCACGACCCGACCATGGCCGCTCTGGAGGAGCGGGTGGCCGGGCTGCTCGGGGTCGAGGCCGCCCTGTGGGTTCCCTCCGGATCCATGGGCAATCTCATCGCCTTGTTCCTGCACCTTGAGCGTGGTGACCGGTTCTTGGCCCCACTCGGCGCGCACGTGCTCGACGCCGAACTCGGGACGGCCGCGTGGCTGGCCGGCGGGATGCCGCACGCGCTCGCCTCGATGACTCCTGAGGCCGTGATCGCCGCTGGTGGCGGTGAGTCTCCTTATTACGGGCTGCGGACCACGTTGTTGTGCCTGGAGAACACGCACAACGCGTCCGGCGGCACGGTGACGTCGGTCGACGAGCACGTTTCGCTGGTGGCGGCGGCTCGGTCGATCGGACTGGCGGTGCACCTGGACGGGGCCCGGCTGTGGAACGCGTCCGCGGCCCTCGGGGTGTCGCCCGCTGTACTGGCCTCCGGGGTGGACACCGTTCAGGTGTGCCTGTCGAAGGGGCTCGGCGCACCGGTCGGATCGGTGGTGGCGGGGTCCGCGTCGTTCGTCGTCGAGGCCCGGCGAGTGCGGAAGATGCTGGGTGGCGGGGTGCGGCAGGGCGGAGTGCTGGCCGCGGCGGGTCTAGTCGCCCTCGACCGGATTAGTCGGCTGGCCGACGATCATTCGAAAGCCGATGAATTGGCTTCCGGACTGCGGGCGCTGGGCTGGGAGGTGGCCGAGCCCGCCACGAACATCGTGCTGGCGTCGGTGCCCGACCTGGACAAGACGCTGCTGTCGTTGCGCGAGGTCGGGGTTTTCGCCAGTCCCATGTCAGGCAAGGTTCGGTTCGTGACGCACGGCGACGTGGACTCGTCCGACATCGCCGAGGTGCTGCGCCGGCTTCGAGAGGACGTCTGAGATGCGCTGGATCGTGTTCGACTTCGGCGAGGTGATCAGCCAGCGGAACCCGGCGCGGCCCGCGATGGCGGCGAAGCTCGGGGTGACGCTGCAGGCTTTCGAGGCGGCGTACTGGGACCGTGACGCCTACGACCGCGGCGGATCGGACGCCGAGTACTGGGGCCGGATCGGTTCGTCGTTGGGACTGACCCTCGACGACGCTCTGGTCCGCGAGCTCACCGCCACGGACAACGCGGGCTGGCTCGACGACCCGGTGGTGGAGACCGTCGCGCTGATCGAGGACCTGGCGGCTCTCGGCACACCGCTGGCGTTGCTGTCGAACGCGCCGTCGACGTTCGGGCGGCTGGCCGAGAAGGTGCCGTGGGCCAAGCACTTCCGGCACCTGATCTTCTCCGGCGACCTCGGCTGCGCGAAACCGGACGCGGCGATCTGGAAGCACACGTCGGACGTGATCGGTTCGTCGGACGTGATCTTCTTCGACGACCGCCTGTCCAATGTGGAGGGCGCCCTGATCGCGGGCTGGGACGCGCGACTGTGGACGTCAGCCGCTGTTGCGCGTGCCGAGCTCCGCACGGAGTTCGGCGATCTCGGCCCGTAGGCTCCGCAACTCCTGCACGGTCTCGAGCTCGGCTTCCTCGACACCGCGCAGCTTCTCCACGAGCCAGCTGGCGATCGTGCCGGTGATGACACCGAGCAACGCGATGCCCCCGACCATCAACAACCCCGCGACCAGCCGCCCCTCACCCGTGACGGGGTAGCGGTCGCCGTACCCGACCGTCGACATGGTGGTCAGCGTCCACCACAACGCGTCACCGAACGTGGTGATGCTGGCGTTTTCCGCGTGCCTTTCGGCGTCCAGCACCGCGAGGCTCGCGCAAAACGCGACGATTACCGTCACCCCGGCGACGTAAATGCTGACCCGTTGCCTGATCTTGTGCTGGAACTTCTTGTTCAGCAGCTTCATGACCGTGATCAGCCGGAGCACCCTGAGCTGCCGCACCATCGGCAGAACAACCGCCGCAAGATCGAAGATGTGCGTCCTGAGGAATCTGATCTTGTTCTGCGCCAGAGTCAGCCGCGTGACGAAGTCCGCCGCGAACAAGGCCCAGACCAGCCACAACGCGATCTCCAGAGGCACGTGCATGGCCCCGTGATCATCAAGAACCTGCCACGCGTAGGCCCCGAGGAACACCGCGGCGAGTGCCGTCAACGGCCACTCGACCTTTCGCTCCCACCGTTCAAGGCGGGCCTCGTTGGCTAACAACACCGCCCCATGGTGAGCGGTGCGTAGTCATTTAGCCAGTGTCAACGCTTGGATTTGATCGCACCGTAAGCCGCGGTGCCTGCGAGGAGTAGTCCTCCAATCACAGCGAGCCAGAAAAGGCCTTTCACCACGGCCCCGACGACGGCCAGCACGATCCAGATCGCCACCAGCCACCCGATGATCGCCCACATAGGACTCCCCTTCCTCCACCCCGTGAACGTCCGGCCGACCGGTTTTGTTGCTCGCCGGTCCTGCCGGTCCTGCTGGTCGTGCCGGTGCTGCCGGTCTCGTCCTGCTCGGCTGCCTGCCCGATGCTCAGAGCCAGGCCTTCAACCGCCTGAGCGCTTCCTCGATGTCCTGCGTGGCGCCGGCGAACGACATCCGCACGAAGTGGTGCCCGTCCACGGGGTCGAAGTCGATGCCGGGCACGATCGCGACCCCGGTGTCGTCGAGCAACTTCTTGCAGAACCCCATCGAGTCGTCCGTGAGGTGCCGAACGTCCGCGTACACGTAGAACGCCCCGTCCGCCGGCGCCAACTTGTCGATGCCGAGGTTCGTCAGCCCTTCGAGCAACAGGTCCCGGTTCACCTCGTATCGCTGAAGATGCTCAGCCGTCTCCGCGTACGCGTCCTCATGAAACGCCTCAACCGCCGCGTACTGAGCCAGCGCGGGCGGACAAAGCGTGAAGTTGCCCGTCAAACAGTCCACAGCCCTGCGCAGCCGCTCCGGCAACAACATCCACCCGAGCCGCCACCCGGTCATCGCGAACGCCTTGGAGAACGAGTTCACGACGATCGCGTCCCGCGACGTCTCCCAGGCACACCGCAGGGGCTCCCCGTAGCTGATCCCGTGGTAGATCTCGTCGCTGACCAGCTGAACCCCGTTGGCAGCACACCAGGCAGCGATCGGCTCGACGTTGGCCGTGGTCCCGGTCGGATTGGCCGGACTCGCCACGATCACACCCTTGAGCCCAGGATCGAGCATCTCGACCGTGGGCTGAAACCGCGTCTCCGGCCCGCACGGCAACTCGACGACCTCACACCCCAACGCCTTGAGGATGTTCCGGTAGGCCGGATATCCCGGCCGCGCCAGGGCAACCCTGTCGCCCGCGTCGAAAGCCGCCAGAAAGGCCAGCGTGAACGCCCCCGACGACCCCGTGGTCACCACCACGTCGTCGGCCGTCACGTCCAGGTCGTACTGCCGCTTGTAGTGCCCGGCGATGGCTTGCCGCAGCTCGGGAATCCCCAGCTGCTCGGTGTACCCCAGCGCGTGCTCGCCCAGAGCTCGCGCCGCGGCCTCTCGCACCGGGCGCGGCGCGGGGCTCGACGGCTGTCCGGCGGCCAGGGAGATCACGTCCCCGTGCGTCCGCTGCCTCTGCGCGGCGGCGGACAGCACGTCCATGACGTGGAAGGGCGGGACGTCGGCGCGGGCAGCCACGGTCAGCATGCCGCCAGGCTAACTCCCCATCGCCTCTTCCCACCGCTGCCTGTTCCGCACCTCATCTACGTCCGTCCACACCTCGCCGCGAGCCTTCCCATCCAAGGCTTACCCCACCTCAGGCCTCTCTACTTCAGGCCTCTCTACTTCAGACCCCCGCGCCTCAGGCCATCGCGCCTCAGGTCCCCGCGCCCTCGATTCCGGCACGCCCCAAGGTCCCCACGCCCCGTTCCGACACGCCCCAGGTCCCGTGCCCAGGTCCCCACACCCAGTCCCGCGCCTCGGCCTCACATCTCGGTCCCCACATCTCGGTCCCCACACCTGGATCGCCACACCTGGGCTGCAACGTCCCGGTCGCCACACCTGGGTTGCAACGGTGGAGTCGCCACACCCAGATCGGAGCGTCTGGGTTGCAGCACCTCCGTCGCACCCCCCGCGCTTCCGCAATATGCGGGCGCAGATAACAGTGTTTCAGGACATTCGTTACCCGTGTGGGTGTGGATAACTGAAACCCGGCGCCTTTCCGTCACGACATACCTGACGAAGAAGTGCCGGGTTCCGGACAAATCTCACCCGATCGAGCGAGCTAATACCCTTGGTAACCGCCGCCCTGGGACATCGCCTTCAGGCCGGGGTGGCCTTCGAAGCCGCCGTAGCGCGAGAAGGTGTAGCGGACGCCGGCGATGATGTTGTCGACCGGATTCCAGATGTCGTCGTGGCCGGGCAGCTTGTGGGCGTTGAACGTCGAGTCGATGCATTGCATGAGGCCCTTGGAGGGCGTTCCCGCCTGGGCATTGGAATCCCAGAGGTTGATGGCGTGCGGGTTGCCGCTCGACTCCTTCTCGATGATCTTCCAGATCTCGTCGATGTTCTCCTCGGTGACCGGAATGCCGTTGGCCTGCAGGATCTTGATGGCCTCGCGGATCCATTCCTCGACGTTGCCGGGAGGCGGGCTGCCCGAGGGCGGGCCGCCGCTGGAGCCGAGGCCGCCCATGCCGCCGCCCTCACCGCCACCGCCACCGCCGCCTCCACCCCCACCGCCGGAAGCGCCGCCGCCGCCTCCGCCGTGGCCGGAAGCCGTGGGCGTCGAGGTGGACGTGGGCTGCGGGTCCGCTGTGGACGAAGCCTTGGTGGATTCGTCGGGCGGTGCGGTCGGGGCCCACTCGACGGGCTTGCCCGGCGCGGGTGTGAAGGATTGGGCGTTCGGGTCTTCGAGCGACGAGAACTTCGGGGTCAGCGCTCCTGGGCGGCCCTTCAGGGTGCCTGCGGCGGCGTTGACTGCGCTTTCCGCTTGGGAGACAACGGGTTGGGCGTCGCTGACGGCCTCGGCGCAGTAACTGCGGATGACGCTGTCGACGTCCTCCTGCGGTTGGCCGTGGAGTTGCTGGCGCGTCTGGCGGGCGCGGCTCAGGAGGTTTTCGCAGATGCGGCTCATCGAGGTCTTCGCGGTTTCCAACGCGTTCGCGGCCGCCTCCAGGTCGGTCGCGGCGCCGTTGAGCGCGTCGGTCATCGAGGTGCCGCACTTCGTGACGTTGGCCATGTAGGTGACGAAGCCGTCCGCGGACTTGCCTTCCCAGGCGCTGTCGAGCTGGGTCACCGACCGCTGCAGGACGTTCGTCTGGTCGCCGCACTTGCCTGCTGCCTGTTTCCAGCGGTTCGCGATGTCGCGCACGGCCTGGGGTTGCGCGGTCTCGATCTCGTCCGCGAGCGCGGCCAGTTCCGCGCCTCCGGGCAACGCCGCGACTTCGTCCATCGCGCTCACGTCACACCGCCTTCAGGGAGTTCTTGTTGACTTCGTCGACGTTCGCGACATTGGTCTGGATCGTGTCGAGCGCGCCCTCGACCTTGCGCAGCACCTTCTCGGCCGCTTCGAACTCCTGAGTGCCCGCCTGGTCCATTGCGGACACCGCGCCCGAGATCGCACCGGAAGAGCCGAGTTTCCCGAAAATGTCCGGATTGCCGTACTGGCCGGAAAAGCCGTCACCGATCGCGCCGAATTGTCCGGCCTGACTGCTCACGGTCGTTCGGCACTGTTCCATGGCTTCAGTGTTGAACTTCATCGCAGCCACGCGCGCCTACCCCCTCAACGTCTACTCGCCGACCTTAGAACGAATTGCGTCAGGCGATGCGCCGATTCGCTCTTTCGAACGACGATGCCCGCCCGTCAACTTCGACGGGCGGGCACGAACGAGGGTTCCGCGATCAGACTTCTTGCAAGAGCTCCCAGATCGAGGCGGCGAGTCGATGGTTGTCGACCGGCGTGATGGTGCACCAGTTGCGCCCGTCACTGCTCGGCTTGAGCTGACGGAGGTAACGCCCGTTGTGCGTGTCGTGGAAGGAAACGACGCGGCCGGCGCGCTGTCCGTTGCGCTGCACGCCGAACTGCCCACGCGTGGACATGCCGTCGAGCATCCCGGCCAGTTCCTGCGCGTCGCCGAGCCGCATTCCCCGCCGCTCCAGCGTGGTGATCATCCGTTGTGCATCCAGCCCGACGTCCTTGGCAGCGGCCACGAGTTCGTCGTAGGGCGCGCTGATCGACCGTCCGAAACCGGCGGGCATCTCCCCGGCGACCGACACAGCGGCCTCGGCGAGCGCTGTGCCCCGAGCCTCGATCAACCACATCTCGTCACGATCCCGCACCGCCAGGATCGCTTCATCTCCGATGGCCGCGGCCAGTCCGGTGATCTGCCGGTCGGCCCAGATCCACAGGTCGATCGCCACCTGGTGGTTCGCCAGCAACGCGAACCCGTCGGCGAGCTCGGGCACGACCCGGCCGTTGCGGGCCAGGCCGCGCGCCTCCAGCGACTCCCAGGCCCGCTTCACCACCTCGGACTTCTCGGTGTGGGTGATGGACGGAATCCGCGTGTCGAGCGCGACGTGCGCGGCCGGGAGGCGCTGCGCCTCCCAGACCACGGCGAACTCCACTGTGGACAGAACCACAGAACCTGGTGAGCTCAAGGGATCTACTTGTCCTTCGGGTCTTCGCCGATGACGGACTGAACCACCATGCGGTCGTCACCGAACATCTCGTCGGAGTCGACGCCGTACTTGCGCACGTGCTCGCCGTCCTCCTCTTCCTCACCCCTGGCAGCACTGGCCGCGGGCGACATGAGCGACCCGGCGCCCTTGCCACCGACGCCACCCTTGCCCGCGGCAGCACCAGCCCGGCCGGCCTCAGGCCCAACGCCACTGGCGCCACCAGGCGTCATCGCGCCACCGGGCCCCTTGCCCGCGGCCCCGGTACCACCGGCACCAGCACCTCCAGCACCGGCGCCGGACTTGCCGCCACCGATCGTGCTCGGCGCACCCTTCGGCCCGGCAGGCGCGATGGGCGTCTTCGGGGCCTGGCTGGGCCCACGTCCACCGCCCACGACCTGCGCGCCGCGTGCACTGGCCGTGCCACCGGCGAGACCGGCGGCCGCGGCGGTGGCGGCGGCGACACCGATCGGCGGAACGCCGAACGGCTTGGGCAGGCCGGGGCCTGCGGCGAGCGGGGTCGGCGTACCGCCTCCGGGAAGGATGCCGGTGGCGTTGCCGGGAGTGCCCGGAGTGGGGCCGACGGGCACGCCGGAGAAGCCGGGGGAGCCTGGGCTGCCAGGCGAGCCGGTGAAGCCCGGTCCGCCGCTGACGCCGGGAGGACCACCCGCCGGCGTGCCGACCTGGGATCCGACGGGCGTGGCGACGGCAGCGCTGGCCACCACGATGTCCGGCGGAGAGTTGGGCGTGCGGAACGAGTCGAGCGCGCTCTGACTGTTCGCGGTGTAACCGCTGAGGCTGTCGATGGCCTGCTGGCGGGCGGCGTTGGTCGCCGCGACCTCCTGGGCGTGGTCGGTCTCGACGCCGAAGAAGCCGCCGACCTTGTCTCCGAAGTTCTGCTCCGTGTCGCCGCGTAGCGTCTGGGACTCAGGCGAGGTGTTGCGGGCGGTCGTCGTGCTCTCGCTCTGGCGCGCGATGGCGTCCGAGTTCCCCACGGTCGCTTCGCCAGCATCGCCAATGCCCTCAGCGGAGACTTTCGTCGTCTGCTGCCCCTTTTCGCCAGCCGCGCCGCCCCAGTCGATCCCGAGAACCTTCAGCTGGTTGCGCAACTCTGTGTCCACGTCCTGCAGGGTGCCTGCGAGGTCGCGAAGGACGTCAGAAGCCGACGCGAACTTGCGGGCGAGATCACCGTTGCTGAGCTTCTGGACCTCTGCCGCGAGCTGCTGGTTGGACCAGCCGTCGAAGTTGAAGTCTGCGATTCGCTCGTTACCCGACATGTCTCCCCCTCACTTCAAAGTCTTGAGAGTCTCGACCGCCAGCGTGGCCGCTTTCTTCGCGTTGCCGCACAGCTGATCCTGAGACTCGCCCTTCTGGGTGGTCGGCGAGTAGTTCACGTAAAGCGCCTGACCGTCGGAAACATCCACAGCAACGGCGCAGTTGACGCCTTCGGTGCCCGTCAGAATGATTTCAGCGGCACCGAATCCTGAGACGTCCAGGAGCTTCGACGTGGTGTTCCCACCGCCGTCGAGCCAGGACCGAATATCCCTGTTCGTCAGTCCGACGACCGTGTAGGCGTACTTGACGCCATTTTCGTAGAAACACCCAGGCTGCTTCCCCAGATCCGAAACTTCGATCTGGTCAGGCACGGCCTCGGCAACCTTGATCTCCGTCATCTGCGAAGCCGTGAGCAGCTTGCACGGATCAACGCCGTTGACCTTCAGATCCGCAGGGCGCTTCGGCACCTCGACGTCAGACTTTGAGGATCCTGACGTGGGAGACCCTCCGGAGGTCGGCCCAGGCGTCCCTCCGACACCGTTCGTCGTACACGCCGCAGTCGCCACGAGAACGGACGCCGCTGCCATGATCTTGAGAATCGACTTGCTCACGCCACCGGTCCGAACGTCGTGGTGATTTCTTCTTCGGTGAAGCCGTACTGCTTGGCCGATTCCCTGAGCTGCTGGGACAACTTGTCCAGACTTTCGACGTACAGCCTGATACGACCGACATAAGAGTCATCACCCACCGTCAGGCGGCGATTCCACGCGCCTGCGATGTTCGAACTGACGATGCCTGATTCTCCGCTGTTGACATCGACGTCGAGGTGAGTCTCTGCCTTCCTGAGCGCCCTCGCCAGCACTGCGGCCTGGTCCTGAATGATCACGCCGGCCTTGAGGACGTTGTCCTTGTTGACGTGGAAGTTCTGACTGGATGGACCCGACGTCAGGCCGTCCAAGAAGGCCGATGCCGAGTGGAACGCGCTGACCGCGGCTCCGATCGCACCACCGGCTGCACCCGCGACGGCACTGAGAGCGGCATCCGCCCCCGCGCTCTCCTGTGTCACGACGTCCTACCCCCGTACGGTTGGTAACGGTTCGGTCCCGCTTCGCAGGCTACCAACGCCTGCGTAAGACGTACCTGTGGTTGGACGAAGACCACCCCTCGTTGGTTCCACATCACTCTCCGTTCCGATTCCACTGGCGGCGCGTCGCGATTCCGGTAGCTTCCGCGACTTGGGGGAGGAAGACACGCGACCACCTGGGGGAATGAGTGCACGGGCCACAACAGCCATACCCGCCACGACAGCAGCCGTACCCTGCGCAACACCCGTATCAACAGCCTTATCCGTTTCACCGGCAGCCGCCGAAGAAAAGGCGCACCGGACTGATCATCACCGCCATCTTCGCGGCGGTTCTGCTGGTCGGCGGAGGGGTTGCCGCGGCCGTCCTGTTCAAGGGGGACGGCAAGCAGGCGGCCGCGCCGGAACCTGAGGCGGCCGACACCAGCGTGATCGCTCAGAAGGCCGAGCCGGAGATGGTCAGGTACGGCGACCTGGCGGTGATCGACGCCTGCACGGTCATGCCGGCCACGCTGCTCGAAGAGATCGGCTTCCGGGACGCCGCTCACGGCTGGCACAGCCAGAGCTATCTGCCGCAGTCCGTGCCGGCCGCCGATGCCACCTCAAGGACGAGACTGACGCGATCTCCACGTGCCTCTACGAGTCGACGGCGGAGGGCGGGATCGAGCGGTTCACGCTCTCCATCAGCCAGCGGCCGTTCAACGATCTGCTTCCGGCCGACTACCAGGGCAAGGACGACACGCCGGTGACCGCGGCCGGGCTCAGGGCGTACATGAGCCCCGGCCTCAAGCCGGACAGCTTCAACGCTCGTGTCACCAGCGCGGACGTCAAGGCCCAGGCGCATCTGGGTGCGTCGAGCATGAGCAACGTCAAGGAGATCACGGACCCCAAGGCGACGTTCGTGAAGCTGCTGGAGGGTGTTGCGGCGAACCTTGCGAAAGGTCCGCAAGGCAGGACCACGCACGTGCACACGGGACGGTACGAGAGCGTGCCGAACGCCTGTGACGTCCTGAGCAGCCAGCGCTTCCAGGACATCACGAACGGCAAGGACTCCGGTGTGGTCGAGGGGGACTACTACGAGCGCGAGACCTACGAGCGGTTCGAGAACGACAAGAACGAGGTGCGGTACTTCTACTCGAACCCGCAGGAGTGCAGGCGGCTGTCGCCGGAGTGGTTCAACGCCGCGGAACGCAGTCGGGGCAAGGCGTTGAAGATCAGCCTCAGGACGTATCGGGACGCCGAGATGGCGGTCAAGGACGCGCAGGACTGCAACCCGGCCTCGCCGTCGCGCAAGATCACGGGCGAGGCGGTGATGAGCACGGAGAAGATCGGCGACTTCGCGGCCTGCAGCTACCTGGTGGGCGACTCGCCGACCATCTCCTTCGTGGCCGGACGCACGCAGGTGCAGCTCACCGGGTACGGCGACTGGGCGCCGGACGACCCCAGGACCTACGTCCAGACGTTCACGCCCATCGCGCAGAAGGTGGCGGACGAGGTCCGGCAGGCGATCGGATAGGGCACAGCTAGTCGGGTGTGAAGGCGTCGAGCCCCATAGCGTTGACCACGTGCTGGAACGACTCAACGAGGCCATGGCCCGCATCGAGGACGACCTCGAAGGCGAGGTGGACGTCAAGGTGCTCGCGCGGATCGCGGGCACCAGTGAGTACCACCTGCGCCGGATGTTCAGTGCGCTCGCCGGGATTCCGCTGAGCGAGTACATCCGCCGCAGGAGGCTCACGAAGGCGGCGAACGAGGTCCTCAGTGGACGGGGGTCGTTGCTCGACGTCGCTGTCAGGTGGGGTTATGGGTCCAACGAGGCCTTTGCGCGGGCTTTCAAGGCTATGCACGGGGTTGGGCCTCAGGAGGCTCGGGCCAGCAAGAAGGTGTTGCAGTCGCAGCAGATTCTCACGTTCAGACTGGTTGTGGAGGGGAGTACGAGCATGGAGTACCGGGTGGTCGAGAAGGAGGCGTTCCGGGTGGTCGGCCGGGGGACGCGGGTGCCGTTGGTGCACCTCGGGATGAATCCCGCGATCGTCGAGTTCGTCAAGGGCATCGGGATGCCTGCGCTGGACCGGATGAAGGCGCTCAGTGACGGGGAGCCGGGAGGGATGCTGGCTCTCACCTTCAACCAGGAAGGGGTCGAGGAGGGCGACATGCTCGACTACTTCCAGGGGGTGGTGACGAGCGCAGAAGCGCCGGAGGACATGGAGACCCTGCAAGTACCGAAGAACACGTGGGCTGTGTTCACGGCTGAGGGGCCGTATCCCGAGACGATTCAGCACATGTGGCGGGACGTGTACACGCAGTGGTTCCCGTCCAACAGCTACGAGAGCGTTGAGGGGCCGTCGATGTTGCGCACGCAGATCAACGGTGACCAGGCGACCGCGGAGTTGTGGATTCCCGTCACCAGCTGAGGACGAGGCGTTCCATCACGTCTCGCAGTTCCAGAACGGCGAGCCAGTCGGCGGGGATGACGGTGACGCCGTCGCGGGCGCCGAGGATGTTGCCGCAGATCGAACCCGTCGAGTCGCTGTCGCCCGAGTGGTTCACGGCGACGCGCAGAGCGGTGGGGAAGTCCGGCGCCACCAGGGCGGCGTGCAGGCCGATGGCCAGGGCCTCCTCGCCCACCCAGCCGCCGCCCAGTTCGGACTCGATCTCCTCCGGGGTCAACGGGCCCAGGCCCATCACCTTGTCCAGCAACGAGGTCTGTTCCTCGTGGCCGTCCCAGCGGACCAGTTCGGCGCGGGCCACGGCGACAGCGGAACGCAAGTCCGCACCAGCCAGCAACGCGTGGACGATCGCTGCCAGGGCGCCTGCGGACAGGTAGCCGCTCGGGTGGTGGTGCGTCATCTTCGCCGTGCCGACGGCGAGCTCGAAGACCTCGCGCACGTCGGACGACCAGACGGCGACCGGGGCGGCGCGCATCACGCCGCCGCAGCCCTTCGAGTTGTTCTTTTCGTTGTGCTTCAACGCGGTTATGCACGTGTGGCCCGGCGCCCGCCGTGAGTGCAGGCGCTGGTCCGCCATCAGCCAACCGTCCGAAGCGACCTCCGGGCCGCCCTGCGTGTGCAGCCAGCGCGCGTAGGCGGCCCGCACGGTCAGGTGCGGGTCGATGCCCAGATTCCTTGCCAGCAAAAGACCTTCGAGTGTGAACAGCACCATCTGGGTGTCGTCGGTGATCTCCAGCGCGGGGAGGTCGACGACACCCGCGGGGCCGTGCTGGCGGCGGATCGTGTCGATCGACGAGAACTCGATCGGCGCGCCCAGGCCGTCGCCGACGGCACCGCCCAGCACACACCCGAGCAGGCTCACGGCAGTGTGATCTTCCCGTCGATGGCCTTCGAAGCGATGTCCGAACGGTGGTGCGAGCCGGTGAGGTGGATGTCCGCGATGCGCTTGTAGGCGCGGTCACGGGCCTTCGACAACGACTTGCCGGTGCCCACGACCGACAGCACGCGGCCGCCCGCCGAGACCACGGCGCCGTCCTCACGGCGACGCGTGCCGGCGTGCAGGACGCCCTCGGCCTCCGAGCCGGTGATCACGTCACCGGTGCGCGGGCGGTTCGGGTAGCCCTCGGCCGCCAGGACGACGGTCACGGCGTAGCCGTTCTCCCACTCCAGAGCGGGCAACGACGCCAACGAACCATCAGCCGCCGCCAGGAACAGGGCGGAGATCGGCGACTTCAGCAGCGCGAGGACGGACTGGGTCTCCGGGTCGCCGAAGCGGCAGTTGAACTCGATCACCTGCACGCCGTTGGACGTCAGCGCCAGGCCCGCGTACAGCAGGCCGACGAACGGCGTCTCCCGTGCGCGCAGCTCGTCGACGACGGGCTGCACGCAGCGCGAGACGATCTCGGACACCAGGCCGTCGGGCGCCCACGGCAACGGCGCGTAGGCGCCCATGCCGCCGGTGTTCGGGCCGGCGTCGCCGTCGCCCACGCGCTTGAAGTCCTGCGCCGGGATCAGCGGCACCACGGACACGCCGTCGGTGACGCAGAACAGCGACACCTCGGGGCCGTCGAGGAACGACTCGAGCAGCACCGGGTGGCCGCCGTCGAGCAACGTCATCGCGTGCGCACGGGCCGCGGCCAGGTCGCCGGTCACGACGACGCCCTTGCCGGCGGCAAGGCCGTCGTCCTTCACGACCCACGTCGGGCCGAACCGGGCCAGAGCGGCGTCCAGGCGCGCCGGGTTGTCCACGACCTCGCTGTGCGCGGTCGGCACCCCCGCGGCGTTCATGACGTCCTTGGCGAACGCCTTGGACCCCTCGATGCAGGCAGCGGCCTTCGACGGACCGAAGCACGGGATGCCGAGCGCTCGGACAGCGTCCGCGGCCCCGACCACCAGCGGTTGTTCGGGGCCGATGACGACGAGGTCGGCCTTCCACTCCTTCGCGAGGCCGGCGACGGCCGAGGCATCGGCGACGTCGACGCCGTAGAGCTCGGCGTGCCCGGCTATGCCGGCGTTGCCCGGCGCGCACGCCAGGGCAGTCAGCTGCGGGTCGCGCGACAACGCGAGGACAAGGGCATGCTCACGGGCTCCAGACCCGATGACCAGGACGCGCACGAGGGCTCACAGTAGTTCAGCCGAGCGCCTGCTTCGCCCCTGGGTGCAGCGGGACCGGGTCGGACGCCGAGGCCTTGTCCTTCGAGATGTCCTTCACGGCCGGGTGGACCTTCTCCAGGTCAGCCTTCTTGTCGAAGATCAGCTTGGTGACGGCGCAGGCGTTGTTGGCCGCGAAGTCCTCGCGCACGAGCAGCAGGTTCGGCACCACGATCGTGGGAACCTCGGCCACCCCGTAGGTCGCCGCCGGGATCGGCGCCGTGTCGTACACCGGGCTGATCTTCTTCATCTCCGGCAGCAGCGGGGTGATGTCGATGAACTTCACCTTGTCCTTCAGCGACGTAGTGATGTCCGTGATCTGCGGCGTCGGCAGCCCGCCCGACCAGATCAGGCCGTCGATGCTGCCGTCCTTCATGCCGTCCGCGGTCTTGGTCAGGTCGAGCCGCTGGGCCTGGACGTCGGAGTCGATGTTGAGCCCGGCCGTCTTCAGCAGGCGCCCGGCGATCACCTCGGTGCCGGACTTCGGCGAGCCGGTCGAGATCCGCTTGCCCTTCATGTCGGCCACGGAGTTGATCCCGGCGTCCGCCCGGACGAGCACCTGCGTGTAGTTCGGGTAGATCCGCGTCAGCGCCGCGATCTTCTCCTTCTTGCCGTTGAACGCCCCGGTGCCGTTGACGGCGTCCGCGGCGGTGTCGGCCAGCGAGAACGCGATGTCGTACGTGCCGGCGACGAGCTGCTGGATGTTCTGCACCGACGCGCCGGTCTCGGCGGACGAGGCCTTCAGCTTCGAGTTGTCGGAGATCAGCTTCGCCAGACCGCCGCCGACCACGAAGTACACGCCACCGGAGTTGCCGGTCGCGATCGTGATCCGCCCGTCCGACGCCTCACAGGACGCGCCGCCACCCGACGCGTCCGGCGTCGTGGGTGTGCGCTTGCCGCCACACCCGGAAACCACGAGCGCCAATGCGATCGCACCGATCGCGTACCTACGCAGCATCACGAACCCTCCCACGGGAAACCAGGTGTACCGCCACGGCCACCACGAGGAACCCGGCCCCGATGGCGATCGTCAACGGCTGCAGATAGAGCAGGAACAACGCGGCCGGCACGCACAGCAGGCGTTCCGGCAGGCGGGCGGGACCGAACAACCAGCCGCCCGTCAGCACGGCGAGAGCGGCCACCCCCAGCGCGGACGCGCCGAACGCCCACACCGAGTCCAGCAACGGCCCGCGCAGCAGCAGAGCGGCACCGCCGTCGGTCAGCACGAACGCCAGCGGCACGAGGAACGCGGGCAGCGTGTACTTCCACGTCTGCCACATCGTCTTCATCACGTCGCCGCCGGTCAGCGCCGCGGCGGCGACGGCGGCGAGCGCGGTCGGCGGCGTGACCTCGGACAACACCGCGTAGTAGAAGATGAACATGGCGGTCTCGGCGGGCTCGACGCCCAGCGTGATCAACGCCGGCCCGATCACGACCCACGAGATGATGAACGACGCCGTCACCGGCACCGCCAGCCCGAGCACCGACACCGCCACGGCCGCGAGCACCGCCGTCAGCATCAGCACCACGACGGGTTCCGAGGTCAGCGCCGAAGCCAGGTCCACCAACGACCCCGCAAGCGCTTGCCCCAGCCCGGTCTTGGTGATCGTCGAGGTCACCACACCGGCCGCCGCGCACACCGCGATCACCGGGAACGCCGAGCGCACGCCCACCGACAGCGCGTCCGCGATCAGTCGCAGCCACTCCCGCCGGTGGTTGATCAACGCGAACAGCGCGGCCACGCCCGTCGCGTACACGACGGCCTTGTAGACCGGGATGTCCAGCGCCAGGAAGACGATGATGATGAAGAGCGACAGGAAGTGGTACCAGCCGAGCTTCAGCACGTCCCAGAACCGCGGCGCGTCCACGTCCACCGGCTGCGCCCCGAACCGCCGCGCGTCCGCTTCCACGGCCAGCGCGATGCCCAGGTAGTAGAGCAGCGTCGGGATGATCGCCCAGATCAGCACTTCCAGGTACGAGACCTGCAGGTACTCGGCGATGATGAACGCCGCCGCGCCCAGCGTGGGCGGCGACAGGATCGCCCCGATGCCGGACGCCGCGAGCAGCCCGCCCGCGTTCTCCTTGGGGTATCCGGCCTTCTGCAGCATCGGCCACGTCACGGCGCCCAGCGAGACCGTCGTGGCGGTGCCGGAACCGGACACCGTGCCGAGCAGGAAGCCCGCGGTCGCCGCCGTCCGTCCGGGAGCGGTCCGCGACTTCCGGAAAGCGGCGAAGCTGACGTCGACGAAGAACTTGCCCGCGCCGGAGGCGTTCAGCACTGCGCCGTAGATCGTGAACAGCACGATGTAGGTCGCCGCGACGTCCAGCGGAGTGCCGTAGAACCCGCTGGCGTCGTTGAAGAAGCCGTTGATGATCTGCGGGAAGTCGACGCCGGAGTGCGAGATCGACCACGCCGGCGGCAGGAACCCGCCGTAGTAGGCGTAGGCGATGAACGCCAGGCACACCACCGGAAGCACCCAGCCGGTCGTGCGCCGGCAGGCCTCCAGGATCAGCACCAGCAGCACCGAGCCCGCGACCACGTCCAGCGTCGAGAGCTGGCCCTGCCGGTTCAGGAACTCGTCGAAGCCCCCGAACAGCGGATACGCGCCCACCAGGAAGGCGAGCCCGGCCAAGATCCAGTCCCACCAGGGCGGTGTGTGCCCGCGGCCGTACGCGAGGAACACCAACGGCAGCGTCACCGCCAGGAAGATGATCAGGTAGTACTGGCTTCCCTTGGCGAACGGGAAGAACACCTGCTTGAGCACCAGGAGCGCGATCAGCAGGCCGGCGATCCACAGCGCCCGCTCCCACCGGGGTGAGAGCGAACGCGACGGCATCTCCTCGTCATGCTCCGCGACGATGCGGGCGAGGTCCGGGTTGGCCACGAACCGACCGTACTGTGGGGCCGATCACAGCCCCAGAGGATCATTCCAAAGGAACTGCAAAGACTTCAGAGCGAGATCAGACGATGGCACTGTCCACATAGCACCAGCGCCAGTTCTCGCCGGGCTCGTACGAACGCATGACCGGATGCTGGGACGAGCCGAAGTGCGCCGTCGCGTGCCGGTGGGGGCTTGAGTCGCAGCACGCCACGTGCCCGCAGGAGAGGCACATCCGCAGATGAGCCCAGTTGCGCTCGCCCAGGGCAAGGCAGTCGACGCAGTCCTCGGCCGACTCCGGTTCCACCAATTGAGGCAGAGCTGCCACGTGCGAACAGGTCATGACGTCCAACATTACGCAGAATGAGCGGCATGCAAGGGCCTGAGCTACTGCTGCTTCTCCTCGGGGCGTTGATCGTCACGTCCATCGCGCGCCGCCTGAACTGGTCGGCGCCGCTGGTGCTGGTCGCCGTCGGCCTGGTGGTCTCGTTCATACCCGGCGTACCGGAGTTCCAGCTCGATCCCCACCTGATCCTGGTGCTGGTGCTGCCGCCGCTGCTCTACAGCGCCGCGCTGGACAGCTCGTACCTCAACATCCGCGCGAACCTGCGGCCGATCGGACTGCTCGCGGTCGGGCTGGTGCTGTTCACGACGCTGCTGGTCGGCATCACGGCAAGCCTGGTCTTCCCGGACCTGCCGTTCGCCGCCGCGCTCGTGCTGGGCGCGGTCGTGGCGCCGCCGGACGCCGTCGCCGCGGTCGCGATCGGCCGCAAACTGGGCTTGCAACGCCGCGCGATGACGCTGCTGGTCGGCGAGAGCCTGATCAACGACGCCACGGCGCTGACCGCGTTCAAGGTCGCGGTGGCGGCCGCAGCGGGCACGGCCATGCACCCGATCGCGAGCGTCTGGATGTTCGTGTACATCACGGCAGGCGGCATCGCGGTCGGGCTGCTCGTCGGCGTGGTGGTCCGCTACCTGCGCAAACGGCTCTGCGAGGGCGTGCTGGAGAGCGCGCTCGGCCTGCTCGTGCCGTTCGGCGCCTACCTGCTCGCGGAAGAGGGCCTGCACGCGTTCGGCATCCAGTTCTCCGGGGTGCTCGCTGTCGTCGTCGCCGGCCTCTACATCGGCCACAACTCACCGCGCGGCAAGTATTCGACACGGCTGCAGGACGCGGCCGTGTGGCGGTCTGCGGACGTGCTGCTGGAGTCGTTCGTCTTCGCGCTCATCGGCCTGCAGGTCTCGTCGATCATCAGCAACGTCGACCTGAACGCGAGCCTGCTCCTCGGGGCGGCCGCGGTGGTGTTCGCGGCGATCGCGGCGCGGTTCATCTGGATGTACCCCGCCTCGTACGTCCCGATCTACACGTCCCAACGCAGGCGGGAACGCGAGGGCACGCCGCACCTGGGCCAGGTCACCGTGATCGCCTGGGCGGGCATGCGCGGCGTGGTCACGCTCGCGGCCGCGGCGGCGATCCCGCCGGAGGTGCCGGGGCGCGACATCATCGTGTTCTGCGCGTTCGTCGTGACGATCAGCACCCTGCTCCTGCAGGGCATGACGTTGCCGTGGGTGATCAACAAGATCGGCTTCGAGGGCGACGACGCCCGCAAGGACGCGCTGGCGGAGGCGCAGGTGCAGCACCGGGCCGCGCAGGCGGCGGTCACCAGGCTCGACGAGGAGATCGAGGACGTCCCCGAGCACGTCCGCGACCAGCTGCGATCGCTCGCCGAACACCGGGGCAACGCCGCGTGGGAACGGCTCGGGCGGCAGGAGGAGGAGAGCCCGGCGGCCGCCTACCGCAGGCTGCGCAGGGTGATGCTCAGCGCCGAACGTGACGAGTTCGTCAAGGCGCGCGACGCCGGTGAGATCGACGACGAGGTGCTGTTCCGGGTCATGCGGGAACTGGATCTGGAGGAAGCGGCACTGTCCCGTGAGTAACCGTTCACCTGCTTTTCGTGTTGCGATGCTTGGGTTCCGCTCTCAACACAAAACGGGAGGTCGAACGATGTATCGGAGAGGTCTTGCCGCCGTAGTTCTCGTGTTCGCGGGTGCGGTGGTGGCGTCCCTGCCCTCCGCCTCCGCACACGACGACAAGGGTCCGATCGTCATCGGGCACCGCGGCGCGTCGGCGTACCGGCCGGAGCACACGCTCGCGGCGTACGAGCTCGCGGCTCGCATGGGTGCCGACTTCATCGAGCCCGACCTGGTGCCCACCAAGGACGGCAAGCTGGTCACCCGGCACGAGAACGAGATCGGCGGCACCACGAACGTCGACTCCAAGCCTCAGTTCGCCGACCGCACGAAGACCAAGACCATCGACGGTGTCGCGATCACCGGCTGGTTCACCGAGGACTTCACGCTCGCCGAGCTGAAGACGTTGCGCGCCGAGGAACGCATCCCGGCCATCCGCCCGCGCAACACCCTCTACGACGGCCGGTTCGAGATTCCGACGCTGCAGGAGGTCATCGACCTCTCGAAGCGCCTGTCCCGCGAACTGCACCGCGAGATCGGCATCTACCCGGAGACCAAGCACCCGACGTACTTCAAGTCGATCGGTCTCGCGCTGGAGCCGAAGCTCGTCGACGCGCTGAACCGCAACGGCCTGAACCGGAGCAGCGCCAAGGTCTACGTGCAGTCGTTCGAGGTCGCGAACCTCAAGGAGCTCAACAGGTCGCTGCGGGTGCCGATCGTGCAGCTGGTCAACGGTTCCGGCGCGCCGTACGACTTCATCGCGGCCGGGGACAAGCGCACCTACGCCGACCTGGTCACCCCGGCCGGTCTGCGCGAGGTGCGCGGCTACGCGGACGGCGTCGGGCTCACCAAGGACCTGATCATCCCGCGGGACGCCAACGGGTTCCTCAAGGCGCCGACCACGGTCGTGAAGGACGCCCACAAGGCCGGTCTGATCGTGCACTCGTGGACGTTCCGCAACGAGAACTCGTTCCTGCCGGCGGACTTCCGGTCCTCGACCGACCCGGCCGCGTACGGCCGGGCCTTCGAGGAGTACGACCTGTTCTTCCAGCAGGGCATCGACGGCGTGTTCGCGGACAACCCCGACACGGCCGTGGAGGCCAAGGTCAAGCGGTAGCGAGTGCGAGCGTGCGGTCCCCGTCGAGCAGCCCGCGCTGCTTGAGCAGGGGCCGCACGCCTTCGCCGAACCAGTACGCCTCTTCCAGGTGCGGGTAGCCGGACAGCACGAACTCGTCGATCCCGATGGAGTGGTACTCCTCGACGAGATCCGCGACCTCGGAGTGCGACCCCACCAGCGCCGTTCCCGCGCCACCACGCACGAGTCCGACACCGGCCCACAGGTTCGGATAGATCTCCAGCCCGCGCACGCCGCGGCTGAGGTCTCCGCCGTGCAGCGCCAACATCCGTTGCTGGCCAACGGATTCCGACGCGCCCAGCTGTTCCTGGGCCTTCGCGACGACGGCCGGGTCCAGCGCGTCGAGCAGCTTCGCGGCGGACGCCCAGGCTTCCGCCGAGGTGTCCCGGCTGATCGTGTGCAACCGGATGCCGAACCGGATCGGGCGATCGGTGAGCGCCCGCACCCGCGCGATCTTCTCCGCCACGTCGGCGGGCGGTTCGCCCCAGGTCAGGTAGACGTCGGCCCGTGCGGCCGCGACCGGTAGGGCGGCGTCGGACGAACCGCCGAAGTAGATCGGCGGAACGGGGTCCGGCGCGGCCAGCAGCGTGGCGTCCCGCACCTGGTAATGCCTGCCCTGGAACGTGTACGGCTTCCCGGTCCAGATCCCGCGCACGACCTGGAGGAACTCGTCGGTGCGCTCGTAGCGCTGGTCCTTGTCGAGCCAGTCGCCGAACCGTTGCTGCTCAACGGAGTCGCCGCCGGTCACCACGTTCAGCAGCAACCGCCCGCGCGAGATCCGCTGGTACGTCGAGGCCATCTGCGCGGCCAGCGTCGGCGACAGCACGCCGGGCCGGAAGGCCACCAGGAACTTCAGCGTCTTGGTCTGCGCGATCAACGCGGCCGTGGTCAGCCAGGCGTCCTCGCACCACGTGCCGGTCGGCGTGAGCACGCCGGTGAACCCGACCTGCTCGGCCGTGCGCGCGATCTGCGCCAGGTAGTCGATGTCCGGGTCACGACGTGCCCCGGCAGCCGGCGCGCGGTTGGCGTGGAAGTGCTCCACGACCGTGCGGCCGTCACCGGAGGTCGGCAGGAACCAGTGCAGCGTGATGCTCATGCGAGATCTCCCTGGAACCTCGTGTCGACGAACTTCGCGAAGTCGACCTTGCCCGGCAGGGTCTTGTCCTCGGTGAACGCGTCCGCGAGCTCCTGCTCGGACTTGATCACCGTGTCGTCCAGCTTCACCACCGTGTCGCCGTTGCGCTGAACCGCGGCAAGCGCCACCTCGTACTTGAGGCCCGTCTCGGCCGCCCACGCCTTCGCCCACTCCTCGCGGTGCGTGTCGGCCCACTTCTGCGCCTTGTAGTACCGGATCAGGTACTCCTTGAGCGCCGGGTTCTTCCCCTTGTCCTCCAACGCCTTCTTGCCCGCGACCTGGAAGCCGTAGCCGTTCGACCTCCCCTCACCGGTGGTCAGCACGCGTGCCTTGGCCTCCTGCTGCGCCTGCGCGGTGTAGGGATCCCAGACCGCCCACGCGTCGACCTTGCCCTGCGTGAACGCGCCGTACGCGTCGGCGGGCTGCAGGAAGTTCAGCGTGACGTCCTTGGTCGTGAGACCGGCCGAGCGCAACGTCAGCAGGACCTGGCCGTGCGCGGAACTTCCCTTGGCCACAGCGATGTTCTTGCCCCTGAGGTCGCCGACCGACTTCAACGGCGAGCTCTCCGGAACGAGGATCGCGTCCGCCTCCACCTGGCCCTTCGACACGCCGACGGCGGCGATCTTGGCGTTCGCGGCGGCGGCGAAGATCGGCGGCGTGTTGCCGACCGCGCCGACGTCGATCGCGCCCGCCGAGGCGGCTTCGAGCAGGGGCGGGCCGGAGGTGAACGTCGACCACTCGATCTTGTACGGGAAGTCGTTCAGCAGACCGGCCGCGGTCAGCACCGACTTGGCGCCGCCCTTCTGGTCGCCGACCTTGAGCACGACGTCGGCGGCCGGGGTGTCCTGGGACTGCGCGGCCGTGGAGCACCCGGTGGTGAAGAGGATCGCGGCGAGAAGGGCGAGCAGCTTTCGGTCAGGCAGCTTCTTCAACGTCCACTCCCAGATCGGCGAGCACGCGGGTGCGTTGCTCCACAACGGATGCCCGGCGGCGCGGGCGGGGCAGGTCGACGTGGTGCGTGGCGACGATCCGGCCCTCGTCGAGCACGAGGATGCGGTCGGCCAGCAGCAACGCCTCGTCGACGTCGTGCGTCACGAGCAGCACGGCGGGCTTGTGCCTGGTCCACAGGTCTTCCACCAGGTGGTGCATGGCCAGCCGGGTCAACGCGTCCAGCGCGCCGAACGGTTCGTCCAGCAGCAGCACGTCCGGTTCGCGCACCAACGCCCGCGCGAGCGAGACCCGTTGCGCCTCACCGCCGGACAACGTCAGCGGCCACGCGTCGGCGTGGTCGGTCAGCCGCACTTCTTCCAGCGCCTTCAACGCGACCGTGCGGCCGTCCGTCTTGTGCAGGCCCAGCGAGATGTTCCGCCAGACCTTGCGCCACGGCAGCAGACGCGGCTGCTGGAAGGCGATCGACACCGTGCCGGGGACCTCGGCCTGGCCTTCGACCTCGCGGTCCAGGCCGGCGAGGATGCGCAGCAACGTCGACTTGCCGCAGCCGCTGCGGCCGAGCAACGCCACGAACTCGCCCGGCTGGACCTCCAGGTCGATGCCGTCCAGCACAGTTCGCGGACCGAAAGCCTTGCGCAGACCACGAACACTCACGGCCGGCTTCACCGGGCTTGCCATCGCAGGATCCTCCTTTCCAGCAACCGCACCAGAGCGTCCGTCGTCAGGCCGAGCAGCGCGTAGACCACGAGACCGACGACCACGACGTCGGTGCGGAGGAACTCACGGGCGTTGTTGATCAGGAAGCCGAGGCCGGCGTCGGCGTTGATCTGCTCGGCGACGATCAGCGACAGCCAGGCGGTGCCGAACGCGATCCGCAGTCCCACCAGGGTTTGCGGCACGGCGGACGGCAGCACGACGTGCACGATCCGTTCGACCCGGCTGTAGCCGAGCACGCGCGCCGCCTCGACCAGGCCGGGATCGGTCTGCCGGATCCCGGCGTGCAGGTTGAGGTACAGCGGGAACGCCACCCCGGCCGCGACCAGCGCGAGCTTGGGCTCCTCGCCGATGCCGAACCAGAGGATGAACAGCGGGATCAGGCCGAGGTGCGGCAGCGTCCGCAACATCTGCACCGGCGGATCCAGCAATGTCTCGCCCCAGCGGGAAAGGCCGGAGGCGAGCCCCAGAACAACGCCGGCAAAGCCGCCTATCAGAAATCCGAAGAAAACGCGTCCGATCGACACCGCGAACGCTTCGCCCAATTGGCCGTCCGCGATCAGCTCACCGGCCGATTGGGCAACCGTGAGCGGAGAAGCGAGTTTGTCGGACGACAGCACACCCGTTGAGCTGGCCAGTTGCCACAGCAGGACCAGCGCGACCGGGCTGATCCAGCGCAGCGGCAGCTTGAACTTCCGCGCCTGCGAAGGCGTCGCGGTTTTCGGCCGCGCGGCCACTCCCGCTATGGACAAGGTCATGGGCGGAAGTACAGGCGAGCCCACGAGATGAGTCAACGACGCCCAAATCGTGAAAATGCGTCGGACATGGAGATGTTCCCCGCACGGACATATTTCCCGCCAACGGCTTAGTGACAGCGGGGTCCGCGACGATCAACATGCAGGCATGGATTCGGTGGGGGACAGACCAGGGGTGCCTTCTGGCACCACGCTGAGGTTCGCGTCGTTGGTGCTGCTGGCGGTGGCGACCACGTTGCAGATCTTCGGCCTGTACGCGTCGGTGTGGCCGGCCGCGGCCAAGCTGGACGAGGCCCGTTGCCAGGTGCGGTCGGGCCTCTACCTGACGTCGACGTTCCAGGTCGATCCCGACGAGTCCAAGTGGGACGCCTACCGGGCGTGCATGGACGTGTTCCTCGGCGGGCGTGCGGTGTGGCTCATCAGCGGTCTGGTGCTGCTCTTCGCGGTGGCGTCGCTGATCTACGCGCTGCGCCCGGCGTGGTTGCGCTACCGCCGGAACCTGGCTCCGGTGCCCGACGAACTGGTGGAACCGCTCGCCGCGCTGGTCGCGGAGGCCGGGCTGAGCAAGGCGCCCACCTTCCTGCTCGACCGGGGGAACGTCCGCGCGGGCGGCGTCGCGTTCGGCACGCACCGCCGCAAGTACGTCGCGCTCAACGTGGGCATGATGCCGTTGCGCCGCACGGATCCCGAGTCGTTCCGCGCCATCGTGCTGCACGAGCTCGCGCACGTCCGCAACGACGTCACGATCACCTACGCCACCCTGGCGATCTGGCGTGCCTTCGTCGTCGCGGTGCTGACGCCGTACGCGCTCACGTGGCTCAACCCGATGTTGCTCACGACCACCCCGTGGAAACTGCCCCGGTTCCCGGAGGGCTGGTTCTCGTTCTTCGTGCTGTGGCACCTGGCCGTGCTGGTGCTGCTGGTGTTCGCCGCCCGCGTCGCCGTGTTGAGAGCACGGGAAAAACACGCTGACGCGACGGTGGTGCGGTGGACCGGCGAGAGCGACCCCTACCGGCTGCTGCAACCCGCGGGCCGGTTGCGCCGCTGGCTCGGCCACCACCCGGCCCCGTCCAGCCGCCAGGCCGTCATGCGCGATCCGAAGTCGTTGCTGCGACCGGGTTTCTGGGAGACGCTCGGCAGCACGATCGCCGTCCAGCTCGCGTGGTGGCACACCGTGACAGCGTTGCAGGACCTGACCTGGTACCACGAGGGCAACGGGTCGCACCTGGTCATGCGGATCGTCTGGGCGTTGCCGATGGCCGCGCTCATCGGCGTGGTCGCCTGGCGTGGCACGGCTTTCGGGCTCCGCAGAGGCACGTTCGCGTTGCCCGGTCTCGCCATCGGCCTCGGCCTGGTGCTCGGTGATCTGCTGGACGTCCGCAACGCCGGCCAGATCACGGTGCCGGGTGTCCTCGCCACGATCGCCCTGGCGGGCACGGCGATCCTCGTGACGGTCTGGGCCGGCCACTGCGCGACGCTCGTGCGCACCCGCCCGCAGGGGTGGTTCCTCGGCGCGTCGATCGCTTTCGTCACGTTCTCGTTGCTGGGCTGGATCTCCGAGGTGCGCGCCGCCGGACCGGTGTGGCGCGACACCATGGTGCCGATCATGGACATCCTGCACGGCCACGCGCAGAACCTCGCGAACGAGATCGGGCTCAAGGCCGTGACGATCCCGTACCTGCTGAACTTCAACCGGGTGCCCACGGCGGTCGCGCTGGCGTTGCTCTGGCTGGTGCCGCTGGTGCTGCGCCGCGAGTTCCCTCGCGTGGCCGCGCTGGCCGGCCTGGCCGGCGGTGTGCTCGCCGCCGTTGCGGTGCTGCTGCTCGGCTCGGCCGGAACACCGTTGGAGGCCACGGCCTGGCAGGTCATCGCCGTCGTGGTCGTGCAGCTGGTCGTGGTGGCGGCGGCACGGGTGGACAGGGTGGGCGCGTTGCTCACCGCGTGGCTGATCGGGCTCGCGGGGACGGCGGCGATCTGGCTGACGCACCTGAACGGCAGCCAGGTCGACAGCGTCCTGGCGAGGCAACCGCACCAGGTCCTGCCGGCCCTGGGAACGCTCGCGGCACTCGTCGCGGGTGGTTACGGCCTCCAGCGCGCCCACGCCCGCTCAGCGCCGATCTGGGCGGTCGGAATCGCCGTCGTGGGTGTCGCGCTGGCGGTGTGGCGCCCGGTCGCGGAAGCGAGCGCGGCCGTCATCGAACCGCCACCGCCCGCGGCAACGGAGATCAACACCGACCAGGCCGTGAACACCTGGATCTACGGCGGCGGCTGGGACCGGATGATGGCCGTGGTGCAGGCCCAGGACAAGGTGTTCGCGGGCGTGCGGGCCGCGGACCCGGCGGCGATCGCGGCCGGGTGCGAGCAACTCGGGCCCGTGCTGCGCGAGCCGTTCCCGCTGCCGCCGGACGCGAAGATCGCCACGACGTGGACGGAAGGGTTGCGGGCCATGGAGAACGGCACGCGCTCGTGCCTCGTCGTGTTCCGGGACGCCGGCAAGGACGACGGTTCGATGGCTGCCGAGTTCCTGAAGGGCCTCGACCAGCTGGAGGTCACGCAGACCGCGCTGATCGAGGCCCAGAAACGAGCTATCAGCTGAGCACGTCGTGGCGCACGATCGTCTGGTCGCGGCCGGGGCCGACGCCGATCGCCGAGACGCGGGCGCCGATGATGCTCTCCAGGTACTCGACGTAGGCCTTGGCGTTGGCCGGCAGCTCGTCGAACGTGCGGCACGACGAGATGTCCTCGAACCAGCCCGGCAGCTCTTCGTAGACCGGGACGGCGTGGTGCACGTCGGTCTGCGTCATCGGCATCTCGTCGGTGCGGCGACCGTCCACTTCGTACGCGACGCAGACCGGCACCTTCTCGAGGCCCGACAGCACGTCGAGCTTGGTGAGGAAGTAGTCGGTGATGCCGTTGACGCGGGAGGCGTAGCGGGCGATCACGGCGTCGAACCAGCCGGTGCGGCGCGAGCGTCCGGTGGTGACACCGAACTCGCCGCCCTGCTTGCGCAGGTACTCGCCCATGTCGTCGTTGAGCTCCGTCGGGAAAG
This sequence comes from Lentzea sokolovensis, assembly GCF_033949975.1. Lineage (NCBI taxonomy): Bacteria > Bacillati > Actinomycetota > Actinomycetes > Pseudonocardiales > Pseudonocardiaceae > Lentzea > Lentzea sokolovensis. The sequence goes on along the minus strand of NZ_JAXAVU010000009.1, from coordinate 494,228 downwards.
GACCGGAGCCGACGCGGGTCGTGTACGCCTTCAGGATGCCGATCACGGTGCTGATGCGGGTCGGGCCGACACCGGAACCGACGGTCGCGCCACCCGAGGTCGGGTTCGACGACGTGACGAACGGGTAGGTGCCGTGGTCGACGTCGAGCAGGGTGCCCTGCGAGCCCTCCAGCACCACGATCTCGTCGCGGTCGAGCGCCTGGTTGAGCAGCAGGCGGGTGTCCGCGATGCGGTGCACGAAGTGCTGACCGTGCTCCAGCACCTGGTCGACGACCTGCTCGGGGTCGAGCGCCTTGCGGTTGTAGACCTTGACCAGCACCTGGTTCTTGAAGTCCAGGGCGGCCTCGACCTTCTGCCGGAGGATCTTCTCGTCCAGCAGATCCTGCACGCGCACGCCGACGCGGGCGAGCTTGTCCTGGTAGGCGGGCCCGATGCCACGACCGGTCGTGCCGATCTTCGCCTTGCCCAGGTAGCGCTCGGTCACCTTGTCGATGGCCACGTGGTACGGCATGATCAAGTGCGCGTCCGACGAGATCAGCAGACCGCTGGTGTCGACGCCCTTCTCCTCCAGGCCCGCGAGCTCCGTGAGCAGCACGCCGGGGTCGACCACGACACCGTTGCCGATCACGTTCTTCACGCCGGGCGTGAGGATGCCGGACGGGATGAGGTGCAGGGCGAACTTCTGACCGTCCGGGAGGACGACGGTGTGACCCGCGTTGTTGCCGCCCTGGTAGCGAACGATCCACTGGACACGCTCACCGAGGATGTCGGTGGCCTTGCCCTTGCCCTCATCGCCCCACTGGGCACCGATCAGCACGACGGCCGGCATGTGAAACTCCAAGCACTTGGACTGGTTCAAGCGAATGCCGGTACGTGAGGGTAGACCAGGAGATGACCGTGCGCGGAATCGTGTTGGCCTGCGGAAACACGCAGTCGCCAATGATCGCTCAACGTGACGACGTGCGGGTCGTCCCCGCCCGCCCCGGCAAGGACCACGTCGACCAGCATCTGGACGCCGAACGGCTGGTCGTCATGGGCACCGACGCCGACCTCGCGGCGGTCGCGTTGAGGTTGCTGCGCAAGGAGAAGCTCGGTTCGGTGGCACTGGGTTACGTGCCGGTCGCCGATTCGTCCGTTGCCGCGCTTTGGGGGCTTTCGACCGATCCCGCGCGGGCCCTGGACGTCGCCCTGAACGGTGACGTAGATCCCGTTCCGCTCGTCCGCGACGACGTCGGTGGAGTGCTGATGGGTCTCGGCGTGTTGTCCCCTGTTCGTGGCGTTGGTTACAGCGACGCGGACAACGTGCTGCGCGGTCAGGCCAGCCGGATCGAGTGCACGCCCGACCCGGAGGGCGGCCTCGGCCTGCAGATCCGGATCATCAACAAGCGCCTCTTCGGCTCCAAGGTCCGCGTCAGCCGCCCGCGCGCGTTCCAGCTCGGCTGCCTGCCCACGACCGCGGTCCTGGACGGCCACAAGCACCCGCGTCCGGTCGACAAGTGGACCTGGTACCGCCACACCGAGGACTTGAGGCTCGTCCGAGGCCTCTAGGCGTGCGCCTGTCATTCACTTGAGTGTCACTCGAAGGCATTGCCTAATTTCATAATGTGACTGAGGGTAGGTCCCGATCACTTTCCAACAAGGAAGGTCGGGACGATGTCAAAAGTTAACCGAACCATTGGTGTTCTAGTTGCCACGGCAGCTCTCACCATTGGTTTTGTTTCCCCTGCACTCGCGACACCGCCGAACATCCCCAGCGCCGCCACCGCGAAGTCCGAATTGGCCGGCCTCACGGTCGCCGCCGAGGGCTCGATGACGGGCTATTCACGTGACCTGTTCCCGCACTGGATCACCCAGTCGGGAAGCTGCAACACCCGTGAGGCCGTGCTGAAGCGCGACGGCACGAACGTGGTGACCGACTCGTCGTGCGCGGCCACCTCGGGCCGCTGGTTCTCGCCGTACGACGGCGCGACCTGGACCGCGGCCTCCGACGTGGACATCGACCACATCGTGCCGCTGGCGCAGGCCTGGAGGTCAGGAGCGAACACCTGGACGACGCCGCAGCGCCAGGCGTTCGCCAACGACATGTCGGGCCCGCAGCTCATCGCGGTGACCGACAACGTCAACCAGTCCAAGGGCGACCAGGACCCCGGCACCTGGAAGCCACCGCTGACGTCCTACTACTGCACTTACGCCAAAATGTGGGTACACACCAAGTACCGGTACAACCTCAAGACCGATTCGGCTGAGAAGGCGGCGTTGACGAGCATGCTGAGCACCTGCTGATGGCGACACTCTCCGCGCTTTTCGCAGCGGGCCCAGGCGGCGTGATGACCGACGAGGTCGGCGTCGTGACAGGCGACCTGGAACTGAGCACAGAACTCTCCGACGACGGAAAGTTCCGCGCACTGGTCCGCTACGAGGGCGCGGAAGAGTGGTACGCGATCACGGGCGCTTCGTGCGTCCTGGCAGATCCCCGGGATCACGAACAGGTGCACTCTCTTCTGCTGGCCCTGCTGAACCGGCCGGAGGGCTGAGCGGCGGCAACGCCTCCATCGCCTCACTCCGGTTCAGCCCGGTCGCCTGCAGCAGGTCCACCGCGACACTGCGGATCTGCGCCAGCACGACCTTGGACGAGAACCCGTCCCCACCGAGACGCCGCGCGGTGAGATGCCGCGCGGCGTCCCGCACGGCCTCCCTGGTCAGCTTGGGCTCGGCACCCTTCTCCAGCTCACCCTTCAGACAGTCCACAGCGTTCGCGTAGTCCTTCAGGACATCCGGCACCCCGTCCGGAATCGGCTCATCGGCCTTCAACGCCGCCATCGCCCGCCGAGCCAGCACCCGCGTGTTCCGAATCGCGTAGTCCACGGGCCCAGCCGCCGTCTGATACCGCTTGAGCTCGTCCTTGGACCGCCACCGAATGGGCGCGATCTTCGCGATCTCACTCCCGGTCTGCAACGCCGACTTGTAGTCGTCGATGGTCGTCTGACTGGTCCGCAACTCGGCAAGCACCCCGGCGGCCTTGACCGAGTCCTTCTCCTCCAGCGCTTCCGCAAGAGTCCGCAGCGCCAAGCTCAACGTGTTCGTGAGCGCCTTCAACTGCCGCTGAGCCACCGTGACCGGATTGGCCGGAATGAGCGCGGCCACAGCCAGCCCGACCAGCCCACCGGTCAACGCGTCGATCATCCGATCGAACCCACCACCGGCACTGGGCGGCAGCAACGTGGCCACGAGTACCGCGCTACTCCCAGCCTGCAACGCGATGACAGACCCGCCGTCCAGCAACACGGCGGCAGACATCGCCAGCCCGACGACAAGCGCGATCTGCCAGGGCCCACTGCCGATCCAGCTGATCAGCGCGTCGCCAACCCCGACACCAACAGAAACACCAACGACGAGCTCACCGACCCGCCGCAACCGCTGCCCGAGCGAAACCCCAAGGGACACAACAGCGGCAATCGGCGCGAAGAACGGGTGCTCATGCCCGATGACAAGCGTCGCCACAAGCCAGGCAAGCCCAGCGGACAGGGCACTTTGGACGATCGGCAACGCGGCCCCGCGCCACCGCGAAAACCCACGCCCGACCGCGTCCTTGACCGCGCCCACCACTCACCCGCCCTCTACCGAACCCCTACAAGCCGCCAGTCTCATCGCCCGCGAAGCCGAAGGCGAGCCGTCTTTACCGAGCGGGCCCGGCGGTGGGGTTCCGTCACGAGTCGCACCACAGCACTTGCTGCACATGAGCAGGGGTGTCAAACGGACACGCTCTTCGTCCGTTTGACACCCCTGCTCATGTGTGGCCCGCTCTTGGTGCGACTTGTGACGGGACCCACCGCCAACGCAACCCTCAAAGCAACAGGCAGCCGCCCAACGCAACAGGCGTGCCATCTACCTACGCGTGGCGCCCTCCCCCGATCAGATTGCCGGGGGTCTGGGGGCAGAGCCCCCAGGGGAAGCACGCAACAGAACCCGCCGCCCGCAACCGGGGAACGCTACGTAGGACGCGCCAGATCAGACCAGCCCAAGCGCAGCCGGAGCCTCAGCATCGGAGTCAGCGAGGAACTTGGAGCAACGCTCCCACTCCTCGTCCTCCCCGATCTCCCGAGCGGCCAGCGCGAGCGCAGCAAGCGCCCTCAAAAACCCCTGGTTGGGCCGGTGCGACCAAGGCACAGGCCCGAACCCCTTCCACCCGGACCGACGCAGCTGGTCAAGCCCGCGGTGGTACCCGGTACGGGCATAGGCGTAGGCGGCAACAGGGTCCCCAGCGTGCAACGAACGCTCAGCCAGCAACGCCCAAGCCTCGGAGAAATCCGGATAAGCCCGAACGATCTTGGCCGGGTCAGTGCCGCCGTCAGCAGCGGCCTGCGCCTCAGGACGTTCGGGAAGACGAGTCGGCTCGGGCCCGAGGAGGTTCTCAACCATGCGCCCCATCGTGCCGCATCCCCAGGACCGGGCTAGACGAACATCCTCATGACGGCGGCCACAACCGCCAGCAGCAGCACGGTGACGAGCACCCCGGCGATGATCCGCTGCTTCGTGGTCGCCTTGTACCTGTCGTCGTAACTGTCAGAGCTCATGGCCGTGCACCTTGCCGATCCACCCCACCGAAGTTCAACTTCGCGCACTCCCGTTCACTCCATCGTGCACACGAATTGGAAACATCAGGGTAAAACCAGGGCCGTTCGCCCTACCTGGACACGCGAGCTGCGCTCATGATGTTCGGATGATTCAGGGGGTTAAGCAGTTCCGGGAGCTCTACTGGGAGCGGGGCGCGCCCGGCAGGGAGACACCGGCGGCACTCACGAAGCAGCTCTACCAGCTGTGGCTCGTCGGTCTCCTGCTCAAGTTGATCGGGTCGTCGTGGGACGTCTCGTGGCACTTCAAGTGGTTGCGCGACGACCTCGCGCCGCCGCACCTGATCAACACGGTCGGCACGGTCATCGTGGTCGGGCTGACGTTGTTCCACACGTTCACGGGGTACGGCGTCGACAAGCTGACCATCCGGTTGATGCAGGTCGGCAGCGGGATCTTCCTCATCGCCCTGCCGATCGACATCATCAACCACCGGATCAACGGGCTCGACATCACGAGCTGGAGCGGGTCGCACGCGCTGCTCTACCTGGGCACGGCGGTGATGCTGGCCGGCGCGATCCGCGGGTGGATGAAGTACTACCCCGCGGGCAACGCGAGGACGTTCGGGCTCACCGCGCTGTGGTTCTTCTTCCTGGAGAACGTCTGGTTCCCCAACCAGCACCAGGAGTACGGCGTGCGCGCGTTGCAGGCCTGGGACAGCGGCAAGGCCGAGGCCGAGCCGATCCTGCTGCAGTTCGCCGCGGACCAGTTGGGCGTGCCGGTCGGACGTGAGGCGGTCGTGCACTTCGCGCTGCCGATCGCGGACTGGGTCTACCCGGTGTGGGGGCTGGTCGCGGCGGCCCTCGTGCTGGTCATCGCCCGGCGCACGATCGCCAGGCCGTGGGCTGCCACGACCGTCGCCGCCGGATACGTCGCGTACCGGTGCCTGATCTGGCCGTTGCTCGCCGGGATCGACTTCCCGAAGTCCGCGGTGCCGTTGTTCCTGATCCTGGTCGGGCTCGCGATCGACGCCGCGCACGTGATCAAGATGCCGACGCCGGCTGCGGCCGTGCTCGGGTCGGCGGCCGTCACGACGGTCGGGTACGTCGGCATCTGGTTCCAGCAGGAGTACCTGTGGGGGCCGCCGATCTCGTTCTCGTCGGCCGCGGTCACGGCCGTGCTGCTGGCGGTGCTGTGGACGGTCGGGGACATGGTGATCCATCGACCGGAGACGCAACTGATCGCGTCACGCCTCAAGCTGGGCTGACAGCCTGCTGGTGATCCGGCCGAACAGGTCGGCCAGCGGCTCGCCGACGTCCCGCCCGAACTCGGTCAACCCGTAGGTGACCTGGGGCGGGGTCGTCGGCTCGACCTTCCGCCAGATCAGGCCGTCCTCGACGAGGCCGCGCAACGTCTGGGACAGCATCTTCTCGCTGATGCCCTGGATGCCGTCGCGCAGCTCGAAGAACCTCAGGTCGTTGCTCTGCAACGAGATCAGCACCCAGATTCCCCAGCGGCTGGTGACGTGGTCGACCATCTCGCGCGCGGGGCAGTTGGTGTGAAACACGTCATAGCGCCCGTTGTTCTCGGGGCGCGTGAACTGAGCTCCGACCGCCATGTCGGGAGCTTACCCAGAGGTACGTCCTTACGAAATGTAAGCCCGGTTCCTAGCGTCGTCCGCACAACGACGAAGGAGCTGGACATGATCGTGGTGACCGGAGCGACCGGGAACATCGGACGCCCACTCACGAAGGCACTGGCCGAGGCCGGCGAGCAGGTGGTGGCCGTGTCGCGGCACGCGGCGGAGGTGCCGGACGGCGTGCGGCACCAGGTGGCGGACCTCTCCGATCCGGCGAGCCTCGACCTGAGGGGCGCGAAGGCGTTGTTCCTGCTGCTGTCCGGCGACCTGCACGCCGTCGGGGCGAGCCCGGCCGAACTGGTCGAACGGGCCGCCGCGCAGGGCGTGCGCCGGGTGGTGCTGCTGTCGTCGCTGGGCGTGCGGACCAGGCCGTTCGGCACGACGCGGATCGAACTGCGCGGGCTGGAGGACGTGGTACGCGGGTCCGGCCTCGACTGGGCGGTCCTGCGACCGGGCGGGTTCGCGTCCAACGCGCTGTGGTGGGCCGAGGCCGTGCGCACACAGCGGACCGTCGCGGCGCCCTTCGGGGACACCGCCCTGCCGATCATCGACCCGGCCGACATCGCCGAGGTCGCGGCCACCGCCCTGCGCAGCGACAGGAACGGCGTCCTGGAGCTCACCGGTCGAGAGGTGATCACGCCGAGGCAGCAGGCGGAGGCCATCGCGGCCGCGCTGGGCGAACCCGTGCGGTTCCACGAGCTCACCCGCGCCGAGGCCAGGGCGGGCCTGGAACAGCTGATGCCGGGCGAGCTCGCCGACGACACCCTGGACATCCTGGGATCGCCCACCCCGGACGAGGTGGCGGTGAGCCCGGACGTCGAGAAGGTCCTCGGCCGCGCCCCGCGCACGTTCGCCGACTGGATCGCGCGCCACGTCGAGGCGTTCCGTTAAATGCGAAAGGGCCCCGGCACAAAGCCGGGGCCCTTCTCACAACCGGTGTCAGCCCGCGATCATGCGGCCCGACGACTTGAGGTGCTCGCACGCCTGCGCGATGCGAGCGCCCATGGCCGTCTCGGCGGCCTTGAGGTAGCTGCGCGGGTCGTAGACCTTCTTGTTGCCGACCTCGCCGTCGATCTTCAGCACGCCGTCGTAGTTCGCGAACATGTGCGCCGCGATCGGGCGGGTGAAGGCGTACTGCGTGTCCGTGTCGATGTTCATCTTGATGACGCCGTACGACACGGCCTCGTGGATCTCCTCCAGCAGCGAGCCGGAGCCGCCGTGGAAGACCAGGTCGAACGGCTTGGAGCCGGCCGGGAGACCCAGCTTCTCCGCCACGACGTCCTGGCCCTGCTTGAGGATCTCCGGACGCAGCTTGACGTTGCCCGGCTTGTAGACGCCGTGCACGTTGCCGAAGGTCGCGGCGAGCAGGTAGCGGCCCTTCTCGCCGGCACCGAGCGCCTCGAGGGTCTTCAGGTAGTCCTCGGCGGTCGTGTAGAGCTTGTCGTTGATCTCGTTGTCGACGCCGTCCTCCTCGCCACCGACGACACCGACCTCGATCTCGAGGACGATCTTCGCCTTGGCGGACAGGTCGAGCAGCTCGCTCGCGATCTGGAGGTTCTCGTCCAGCGCGACGGCCGAGCCGTCCCACATGTGCGACTGGAAGAGCGGGTTGCCGCCCTTGTCGACGCGCTCCTGGCTGATCGCGATCAGCGGACGCACGTACCCGTCGAGCTTGTCCTTCGGGCAGTGGTCGGTGTGCAGCGCGATGTTCACGGGGTACTTGGCCGCGACGACGTGCGCGAACTCCGCGAGCGCCACGGCGCCGGTCACCATGTCCTTGACCTTGGTGCCCGAGGCGAACTCGGCACCGCCGGTCGAGACCTGGATGATGCCGTCGCTCTCAGCCTCGGCGAAGCCGCGCAGAGCCGCGTTGAGCGTCTCCGACGACGTGACGTTGATGGCGGGGTAGGCGAACTCGTTCGCCTTGGCCCGGTCCAGCATCTCCGCGTAGACCTCGGGAGTTGCGATGGGCATCGGTGGTCCTCCTCAGGCGCCCTGAACGGGTGTCAGCTCGCATCCTACGAGGCCGAGTCACGGGGCCAACTCGGTGGCCGTCCTCACAGAGTGATCGATCAAGTACCAGTTGACCAGCCGGTCTGCGCTACCCGCCGGTAGGGGGATAGTGGATGACATGGCAACCGCTCAGTGGAACGGCAAGATCATCGCTTCGAGCGACGACACCGTCGTGGTCGAAGGCAACCACTACTTCCCGCTGGAGTCGGTCGATCCGGCCGTGTTGAAGCCGACCGACCACACCTCGCACTGCCCGTGGAAGGGCGACGCGAACTACTACTCGTTGCAGGTGGACGGCACCGAGAACACCAACGCGGCCTGGTACTACGCCGAGCCGAAGGACGCGGCGAAGCAGATCAAGGGCCACGTGGCGTTCTGGAAGGGCGTCGAGATCAGCGCCTGAGCCCGAGGGCGCCGGCCAGTTCCGCGTAGTGGCCGTTCAGCGACTGGACGGCCACGTGGTCGGCTCCCGCGTCGACGTGCGCCCGCAGCTTCGCGGCCACCTGGTCCGGGCTGCCGTGCGCCACCAGGGCGTCGATCAGGCGGTCCGAGCCCTGGACGTCCTCCTCGGTGAACCCGTACCGCCGCCAGTTGTTCACGTAGTTGGTGAGCGTGAAGTAGATCGCGAGCTTCTCGCGCGCGATGGCCCGCGCGGCGTCCGGGTCCTCGTCGACGACCACGGTCACCTCGGGCGCGAGGAGCTTGTCGCCGAGCGCCTTGCGGGCTTCGGCCGTGTGCTCGACCGGCACCAGGTACGGGTGGGCGCCCGCGGTCCGGTCGGCGGCGAGCGTCAGCACCTTCGGGCCGAGGGCCGCGAGCACCAGCCGGTCGGCCGGCACGTCGAGCCGGTCGAGGTAGCCCACGAGCTTCTCGTAGGGCTTCTCGTAGGCCTGGTCGAGCTGCCGGTGGCCGACTCCGACGCCGAGCAGGAACCTGTCGCTCGCGAGGCGGTGGAACTCGGCGGCGACCGCTTCCGGCTCGGTCTGCCAGACGTTGACGATGCCGGTGGCGATGGTGATCGACTTCGTCGCGTCCAGCGCCTGCCCGACCAGGGAGACCTCCGGCGAGCCGCCGATCCAGAAGGTGCCGTAGCCGAGTGCTTCGAGCTCCGCGATCTCGCCGAGCTTCCCGGCCCACTCGTAGTGCGAACCCCAGACTCCGAACGTTCCCAGCATGCGAACCCCAATCGTCGCGGCGTACTACCTTTCGCAGTATGCCGATCTTGAGCACCACAGACCTGGACGTGTCCCGCCTCTGCCTGGGCGGCAACGTGTTCGGCTGGACCGCTGACGAGGACCAGTCGCTCGCAGTGCTCGACGCCTACACCGAGGCGGGCGGGAACTTCGTCGACACCGCCGACGTGTACTCGGCCTGGGGTGAGGGCAACTCCGGCGGCGAGTCGGAGGCGATCATCGGCAGGTGGCTGTCGAGGCGAAGTGACCGCGACCAGATCGTGGTGGCGACGAAGGTCGGCATGCTCGCCGGTTTCAACAACCAGAAGCGCGACACCGTGCTGACGGCCGCCGAACGCTCGTTGAAGCGGCTCGGCGTCGATCACATCGATCTCTACTACAACCACCTGGACGACCAGAACACGCCGTTGGAAGAGACGCTGGCCGCCTACGACCAGCTCGTCCGCGACGGCAAGGTCCGGTACGTCGCCGCGTCCAACTTCTCCGCCGAACGGCTGGCGAAGGCGCTGGAGATCCAGGAACGCGAGGGCTTCGCGAAGTTCGTGGCGCTGCAGCCCGAGTACAGCCTGGTCAGCCGTGACAAGTTCGAGGGAGAGCTCCAGGACACCGTGGCGAGGCTCGGCCTCGCCACCCTGACGTACTCGTCGCTCGCGAAGGGCTTCCTGAGCGGCAAGTACCGGCCGGGTGTCGAGGTCAGGAGCGCACGGGCCGGCGCGGCCTCGAAGTTCCTCGACGAGCACGGCCTGCAGGTCCTCGAAGTGCTCGACGAGCTGGCCGAAACGCACGAGACCTCGGTCGCGGCGATCGCCCTGGCGTGGCTCGCCCAGCAGCCGACGGTGGCGGCGCCGATCGCGTCCGCCCGGACGTTGGAGCAGCTCAGCGACCTGCTGCCGGTGCTGACCCTGGAGCTCGGCCAGGCCGAGGTGGACCGCCTCAGCGCAATTTAACTTGCCAGTAGCTTACCGGGAGTAGGTTGCGTTACCGTGACGAGCATGGACGTCACGGGCAAGGTGGTACTGATCACCGGCGCGGCCAGGGGCATCGGCGCCGAGGTGGCGAGGCAACTGGCCGCGCGCGGAGCTCGTCTCGCGCTCGTAGGGCTGGAGAAGGCGCAGCTCGAAGAGGTCGCGCGGCAGACCGGCGGCAAGGCGTGGGAAGCCGATGTCACGGACTGGGACGCGCTCGATCGCGTCATGAACGAGGCCGCGGCTCACTTCGGCGGCATCGACGTCGTAGTGGCGAACGCGGGCATCGCGGCCACCGGGTTCGTGCGCTCGATGGACCCGAAGGCGTTCGAACGGGTCATCGAGGTCAATCTGCTCGGTGTGTGGCGCACGGTCCGCACGGCACTGCCGCACCTGATCAAGAGCCGCGGCTACTGCCTGGTCGTCTCGTCGCTCGCGGCGATCGTCCACATCCCCGGCAACGCGGCCTACTCGGCGGCCAAGGCGGGCTGTGAAGCGTTTGCGGACAGCCTCCGCGCCGAGATCAGGCACCTGGGCGTCGACGTCGGCACCGCGTACTTCTCGTGGATCTCCACGGACATGGTCAACAGCGCCGACGAGCACCCGGTCTTCGGCAAGCTGCGCCAGGGCATGCCGGGGGTGGCCGGCAAGAAGTACCCGGTCCGCAACGTCGGCAAAGCCGTGGTCAGGGGCATCGAGAAACGGGCGAAGGCGGTCCACGTCCCCGGCTGGGTCGGCGCTCTGAAGTACTTCCGCGCGTTCACGCCGATGGTCGTGGACCGCCAGGCGGTCGAGGAGGTGGCGGCAGCCGACATCGAGATGGCCAGGTCGGACACCTCAGGACTGGTCGGGCCGGGCGGTCAAGCCGCTAGTCGGTGAGCCAAGACCCGAGCAACGCGTTCCAGACGCGGATCTCCCACTTCGTGATGACGTTCGCCGGCGTGTAGGGGTCGGCGGAGAGGATCTCCTTCAGCGAGGCCTCGTCCGCCGCCTCGTAAATGATCAACGCGCCGGTGTCGTCCGCGTACGGACCTGCGGCGAGGACCACGCCCTTCTCGGCGAGAGAGGCGATGTACTCGCGGTGTGCGGGGCGCACCGCGAGGCGCTTCTCGCTGTCGGGACCGAACACCAATTCGACTGCAAAGCGGGCCATGCGTCCACCGTAGCGACGGTGACCGGTACCGTCCTACCTTGTGGTTGGCGAAGAAACCCCGCGCACCGTGCAGGACACCCTGACCAACCTGCGAATCAAGGACGGCGTCGCAGGACCTCCCACAGGGCCCCTCACGCTCGAAGACCTGTACAAGCAGCACCGCATGCGCCTCGTGAGGCTCGCGCTGCTGCTCGTCGACGAGCCGTCGACGGCCGAGGACGTGGTGCAGGAGGCGTTCGCCGGTCTGCACCGCAACTGGAAGGGCCTGCGGGACGCCCAGGCGGCCGTCGGCTACCTCCGCACGGCCGTGGTCAACGGCTCCCGCAGCGTGCTGCGCCGGCGCAAGACGGCCCGCGACTACATCCCGCCGCACGTGGCGAACGCACGTTCGGCCGAGTCGCTGGCGATGCTGACCGCGGAGCACCAGGCCGTGGTCAAGGCGTTGCAGCAGCTGCCGCCGCGCCAGCGCGAGGTGCTCGTGCTGCGCTACTACGGCGACCTGTCCGAGGCGGAGATCGCCGAGGCCACGGGCATCTCGAAGGGCACCGTGAAGTCGACGGCGTCCCGTGCGCTCGACGCCCTGCAGAAGATCATGGCGGGCTGACCGGCCCGTCCGGGACAGTAAGCAAACTTCACCGTATCCCCAGTTGAGACCGTTTTGCCCGTTGCGGGCGGTTTCAGCTCGTAAGACCACGCGCCCAAATCGGTACTTGGTATAGACCAATAGGCCTCCCATGCCGCAGGATCAGTTCCCGTGGCACGCAGACACGTGGTCGCCGTTGACATCGGTGGCACCGAAACCAAGGCGGCGCTGGTCACCGGGACCCGGGAGTCGGTGGCGGCGCAGAAGCACGCGCGCCGGGCGACTCCCGGCGAGCTGGCGCCTCTCCTCGACGTCATCGCCGAGCTCGTCGCCGAGCTGGGCAACGCCTCCGAACACGAGATCGACGCCGTGGGGATCGTGGCGCCGGGCATCGTGGACGAGGCCAACGGCGTCGGCGTGTACACGACGAACCTGCCGTGGAGCCAGTTCCCGTTCAGCACCGTCCTCACCGAACGGCTGGGCCTGCCCGTCGCGTTCGGCCACGACGTCCGTGCCGCCGGCCTGGCCGAATGCCGCATGGGCGCCGCCAGGGACCTGCGCAACGCGGTGATCATGCCCATCGGCACCGGTATCGCCGGCGCGCTGCTGCTGGACGGGAAGATCTACAGCGGCGAGGGCTTCGCCGGTGAGATCGGACATGTGAACGTCGGCCACGGCGTGCCCTGCGCCTGTGGCCAGATCGGCTGCGTGGAGACAGTGGCGTCCTCCGCGGCGATCGCCCGCCGGTACACCGCACGTACCGGCATCCCCGTCAAGGGCGCCGCTGAGGTCGCACTCAGGGTCCGGGACGGGGAGCAGGACGCAGTCGCCGTGTGGCACGAGGCCGTGGACGCGCTCGCCAGGGGGATCCTGGTGCTGGCGACGCTGCTCGGTCCGGAGGCCGTCGTGCTCGGCGGTGGGCTCGCACTCGCAGGAGACCTGCTGGTGGAGCCACTGAGGGAACGGCTGGACGGCCTGATCGCCTTCCAGCGCCGACCGGAGCTTCGGCTCGCGGCGCTCGGCGACGAGGCGGGCTTCCTCGGCGCGGCGCTGCTGGCCATCGACACGCTGGAGGCGTGATGAGCACGTGGGGTGGACCTGTCGACGTGATCCTGACCGGGGGTCGGGTCGTCACGCCGGGCGGAGTGCTCGAGAACGGGTGGGTCAGCGTCAGGGACGGCAGGATCGCCGCGGTCGGCGAGGGCGCCGCGCCCGACGGCCCGACCCAGGACGTCGGTGGCTGCACGATCGTGCCGGGGTTCGTCGACATCCACTGCCACGGCGGTGGCGGTGCCGCGTTCACCAGCAGTGACCCGGAGAAGGTCCGCAAGGCCGCCGCGGCGCACCGCAAGCACGGCACCACGACGATGCTGGCCTCCCTGGTCACGCGCCCCGTGCCGGAACTGGCCGACCAGGTGTCCGCGCTGGCCGAGCTCGTGCAGGAGGGCGTCGTCGCGGGCGTTCACCTCGAAGGCCCGTTCCTGTCCGCCGCCCGTTGCGGCGCGCACGACCCGGCGATCCTGTGCCCGCCGGAGCGGACCGCGGTGACGAAGCTGCTCGACGCGGGCAAGGGCACCATCCGCATGGTCACCATCGCGCCCGAGCTGGAGGGCGCCGTCAACGCCGTGCGTCAGCTCGTGGACAACAACGTCATCGCCGCCATCGGCCACACCGACGCGACCGAGGCGCAGGTCAGGCCCGCCGTCGACGCCGGCGCGTCCGTGGCGACGCACCTGTTCAACGGCATGCGCCCGCTGCACCACCGCGAGCCCGGCCCGATCGGCGCGCTGCTGGACGACGAACGCGTGACCGTCGAGCTCATCTGCGACCTGGTGCACCTGCACCCGACCGCCGTCCGCCTGGCCGCGCGCCACGCGGGCCTCCAGCGCACCGTCCTCATCACCGACGCCATCGCGGCGGCGAGCGTGGGCGACGGCGTGTACGACATCGGCGGCCTGGAAGTCCGCGTCGTCGACGGAGTGCCAACGTTGGCAGGGGGCGCCTCTCTGGCCGGCAGCACGCTCACGATGGACATGGCGTTCCGCAACGCCGTCAATTCGTGCGGGCTGTCGCTCGTGGAAGCCACGCACGCCGCCTCGACCCGTGGCGCCGAGCTGCTCGGCCTCGACACGGGCAAGCTCGAAGCCGGACTCGCTGCGGACATCGTCGTACTCGATGCAGAATTGAAGCCGCAGGACGTGATGGTCAGGGGCGAGTGGGTCAAGGAATAGGTGGATGGCGGACGATCCGGAACGACTGGTGACCGACGCGTTGCGAGCGCAGGCGACCAGCACGAATGCCGGATTTGCCGTACCTGTCCCAATTGACGACGACCGTCCCGCACCCATGTCGGTGTGGTGGGTGCTGGGCCTCGCACTCCTGTTGGGCCTGGCAGCGGGCACGGTGGCCGCAGTGATCACCCTGAGCTGACCTGTACCGTTGTCGCCGTGACGATTGCATTGGGCCCTGACTGGCTGGACCCCACCGTTCTGCTGAACGGGCTCGGCCCGTACATGCTCATCGGGTTGTGCCTCATCATCTTCGCGGAGTGCGGGCTCCTCGTCGGTTTCTTCCTGCCCGGCGACTCGCTGCTGTTCACGGCGGGTCTCTTCGTCGCGGCGGGCACCATCGACACCCCGCTCTGGCTCGTCTGCGTGCTGCTGACGGTGTGCGCGTTCGTCGGCAACGTCGCCGGTTACTACATCGGCGTGAAGGCCGGCCCGGCGCTGTTCAGCAAGCCCGAGTCGAAGATCTTCAAGAAGGAGTACGTCGACAAGACGCAGGAGTTCTTCGACAAGTACGGCGCGCGCGCCATCGTCCTCGCCCGGTTCGTGCCGATCGTCCGCACGTTCATCACGGCGATGGCCGGTGTCGGCAAGATGGACCCGAAGAAGTACTTCACGTACTCCGCGATCGGCGGCGTGGCGTGGGCCGCGGGTCTGACGATCCTGGGCTACTTCCTCGGCCAGGTCTCGTTCATCAAGAACAACCTCGAGATCACGCTGCTCGCCATCGTCTTCCTGTCGATCGTGCCGATCATCATCGAGGTGATCAAGGCGCGCAGGGAGAAGAAGTCGCTCCTGCAGGAAGAGGCGGACGACATCACCCAGGTCATGCAGGCTCAGCTCCAGGACGACTCGACGCAGATCATCCCCCGCGTCGAACGCTGACCAGCACCGAAGCCCGCCTGTTCCGACAGGCGGGCTTTTTGCCCACCTAGTTTGAATACAGGGCTGTACTGTATTCATATGGTCATCATCGCGGGGGCGGGTCCGACCGGCTTGGCGCTGGCGTGCGGACTGCGGAAGCACGGGGTGGAAGTGCGGGTCGTGGACGCGGCGGACGGACCGGCCACGACGTCGCGGGCGCTGGGGGTGCAGCCGCGCGGCGCGGAGGTGCTGGCGAGGCTGGGTGCACTGGGCGACCTGCCGGAGAAGGCGATCCGGATGGAGGCGCTGCGGATCAACGGGCGCAAGCGGCTCGACCTGACGCCGATGCGCGACGCGGGGGCGTTGATCGCGTCGCAGACGTGGGTGGAGCAACGACTGCGGGACCGGCTGGCCGAGCTGGGCGTGGCCGTCGAGTGGGGCACGCCGATCGCCTCGGTCCCGGTGCGCGGCGACGACTGGCTGGTCGGCTGCGACGGCGCGCACTCGGCGGTGCGCAAGATCGCGGGGATCTCGTTCGACGGCGAGGCGGTGATGGAGAACTTCCTGCTGCGCGACCTGCACGCCGACTGGGACCTCGACCGGTCGTCGATGCACGTCTACCTGGAGAACGGGCACCTGACGGCGGTCTTCCCGCTGCCCGGCGACGATCTCTGGCGGGTCATGTCGCCGGAGGGCGGGCGGTGGACGCCGGGGCCGGTCGGCGCCGTGGACTGGGAGTCGACGTTCCGCATCCACCGCCGGTTGGCTTCCGCCTACCGGCGCGGCAACGTCCTGCTGGCAGGCGACGCCGCGCACATCCACAGCCCGTTGGGCGGGCAGGGCATGAACACGGGGCTCGGTGACGCGGAGAACCTCGCCTGGAAGCTCGCGCTGGTGGTGCAGGGCAGGGCTGCCGCCTCGTTGCTCGACACCTACGAGGCCGAACGGCGGCCGGTCGCCGCGAAGGTGCTCGGGTCGACCACGCCGGCGACGCGGATCTCGATGGGCTCCGGGCGCGCGACGCGGCTGGTGCGCGGCCTGCTGTTCCCGCTGCTGGGCCTTCCGCCGGTGCAGCGCGGTCTCATCCGGTTCGCCTCGCAGCTCGGCGTCCGCTACTCGGGCCCGGTGGGCGGACCGCGGGTGCCGGCGTTCGCGCGGGTCGGCCGGTGGGTGCTGGCGGGGCCCGCGACGTGCCTGGAGGTGGCGCGGGAACGGCTCGGGGACGTCGTGCACCATGAACGCGCCGGCGACACGCTGCTGGTGCGTCCCGACGGACACCTGGCGTGGCGCGGTCCGTCTTCCCCGGAGAGGCTTTCTGCGTGGCTGAACGAAGTGCTGGGCGTCCCCGCGACCCCGAGGCTGACAACGCGATCCTGACGGCCGCCTTCGAGCTGTTCCTGGAACGCGGCCTCGACGGCACGTCGATCGAGCAGGTGGCTCGTCGTGCGGGAGTGACCCGCGCGACGGTCTACCGCCGGTTCGCCTCCAAAGAAGAGCTGCTGTTCAGCGTGATCGAGCTGCCGCGCGACGTCGTGGCGCTCGACCCCGCGCGGATGGCCGTCTCCTCGCAGGAGGAGATCATCAAGGGCTGGGCCGCGCTGATGTCGACGGGCGAGGCGGTCCAGTTGCTGCGCCGGATCATCGGCGCGTCCGCGGACAACTTCGGGTTGATGCGGCGGTACTGGGAGCTCTTCATCGCGCCGCGCCGGGCGGTGCTCAAGGACCTGGTACGTCCCGGTTTTCCGCCCGGTACCGACCTGGACGTCGTCGTGGACATGGCCGGAGGTGCGCTTTTCTACCGCGCACTGACTCGCCCGGAACACAACACACCGGACGAACTGGAGACCTATCTCCACAAGGTGTTGCACCAGGTCGGTTACCGGCCCTAGGTTGCTAGTGGTCTGGACCACCGGAGGCGCGCGATGTCGTTGTTCCGCAAGGGAGTGGCGGTCACGTTGGCCGCGCTTTCCGTCTCAGTTGGCATCGGTGTCGCCGATGCCTCGCCCCGAAAGATCGTGGGCGCCTACTACGGAAACTGGTACAGCGGCTCGAAGCCGATCTCGTCGATCCCCACGAACACGCCGATCACGCACCTGTTCTACGCGTTCTCGCTCATCGAGAACGGCAAGTGCGTGATGCCGGCGGAGACCGCGCCCAAGGACTTCGCGGACATCCGGGATCTCAAGAAGCGCAAGCCTTCGCTCAAAGCGCTGATCTCGCTGGGCGGCTGGGGTGCGGGCGGGTTCTCCGACGCCGCGCTGACTCCCGCCTCGCGCAGGACGCTCGTTCAGTCCTGTGTGGACTTGTTCTTCCGCGACGGCACGTTCGACGGCATCGACATCGACTGGGAGTTCCCGGTCTACGGCGGCCCGACGGAGATCACGGACCGTCCCGCGGACAAGCGCAACATGACGCTGCTGACCCGCGACTTCCGCAAGGCGCTGGGCTCGCGCAAGCTCGTCACCGCCGCGCTGCCCGCCGGTCGCCTGCAGACCGACGGCCCGTACGACGTGGCGAAGTCGTTCGAGCTGCGCGAACTGTCGCAGATCATGGACTTCATCAACGTCATGACCTACGACCTGGGCACCGGTTTCTCGCCCGTGTCCACGTTCAACGCGGGCTTCCGCGAGGTCGCCGACGACCCGATGCCCGCCGCCGACCGCAAGTGGAACAACGTCGTCGGCGCCATCGACTACTACCAGCGGCACGGCGTCTCGCCGCGCAAGATGGTGCTCGGCACCCCGTTCTACGGCCGTGGCTTCAACGTGAAGACCGAAGGTCCGCAGCACGGCCTCTACCAGGCCTACGACAGCGCGTTCTGGGTCGACGGCTACGACGAGGCTTTGAAGCTGAAGGCGACTCCTGGCTGGAAGGAGTACTGGCACCCGGTCGCGCAGTCGCCGTGGCTGTACAACGCGGCCGAGAAGAAGTTCGTGTCGTACGAGAACCCGCGGTCGATCGGGATCCGCGCGGACTTCGCTCGCGCACGTGGTCTGCTCGGCACGTTCATGTGGGAACTCGGGCACGACGACGCCCAGTACTCGCTGCTGAAGGCCATGTCCCGTTAGACGATGCATCAGGCAGAGGACCGCGTCGCGTTGCTGCGCCAGGCTTTGCGGAGCCGGGACGCGTGGCAGGTGTCGGCCGCGCTGGACTACGTCGCCGAGAGACTGGACCCCGAACAGCGCGCGGCGCTGGTGCCCGACCTCGACGAGTTGAGCACCAGCCCGCTCTGGGCGTCGGCGGCACGGGAAGTGCTCGAAAGGATTTGAGTCTCCCGTTACGTCAAGGTGTTGGTTGAACGGCATGACCGACACCACTCGACGTGAAGTGCTGGGATGGCTTGCCGGACTCGGTGCGGCAGCGGGCGCCGGCCTGCTCCTGCCCGGTCAGGCCGGCGCCTCCACGAACGTCACCGCGTTGCGCGACGTCACGCTCATCGACTCGTCCGGCGTCCGATCCAATACGACGATCGTGCTGGCGGACAACGAGGTTCTCGCCGTCGGCTCGTGCGACCTGCCGTTGCCGCGCGGCTCCACGGTGCTGGACCTCGCCGGCAAGTTCGTCATCCCCGGCCTGTGGGACATGCACGTGCACGGCGCGTACATGGACCGGATCACGTTGCCGCTGTGCCTGGCCAACGGCGTGACGGGCATCCGCGAGATGTGGGGTTTCCCGCCGATCTACGAACTGCGCGACCGGATCGAGCGTGGCGAGGTGCTCGGACCTCGGCTGATCGTGGGCAGCACCATCATCGACGGGCCGAACTCGACGCTGCCCGACGCGTTGATCGTCAGCACGCCCGACGAGGGCCGCCAGGCCGTGCGGGACGCGAAAGCCCAGGGCGCGGACTTCGTGAAGGTCTACTCGTTCCTCGACCGCGCAACGCTCGCGGCCGTCGCGGACGAGTGCGCGATGCAGGCCATCACGTTCGCCGGCCACTGCTCGAACCACGTGGCGCTGGGCGACGCGAGCGACCTGGGACAGCGCACGTTCGAGCACATGTACGGCCTGCCGCTCGCCACGAGCACGCGGGAAACCCAGCTGCGCCAGGCGATCGCGGACCTGCCGCTCGATCCGGCGAACCCGTTCGCGTGGTTCAGGCAGGTGCTGGAGTTCGAACGGCAGGCAGCCCTGTCGCACAGCGGAAGCAAGGCCGCGCAACTCGCGAAACGGTTGCAGCGCAACACTTCCGCACTGGTCCCGACGATGGTCACGATGAGGGTGTTCGCCAGCCCGCTGGACCGGTTCGCGAACGATCCGCGGCTGAAGTACATGCCCGCGTTCTACCGGGACTTCTGGCGCGACGGGCTGAAGAACTGGGCTCCGGTGACCGAGCAGGAGATCAGGCAGCAGGTGGAGTTCCTCCGGCGCCGCATGGATCAGGTCGCCGAGATGCACGCCCACGGCGTCGAGGTCCTGGCCGGCACGGACGCGGGCAACCCGTACACGTTCCCCGGCTTCTCGCTGCACGACGAGCTGGAGCTGCTGGTCGAGGCGGGTCTGCCCCCGAAGGCGGCACTGAAGGCCGGCACGCGGGGCGGCGTGGTGAAGCCCGGCGAGGCCGCGAACCTCGTCGTGCTCGACGGCAACCCGCTCAAGGACATCCGCAACACGCAACGGATCCACACCGTGCTGACCCGCGGGAAGGTCCTCGGGCCCGCCGAACGGCGGCAGATGCTCGCGGACGTGGAGAAGGCCGCTCAGGAACCGTTCCCCGCGGCCGCGCGCACCTGTTGCTAGTGGCGCGTCTCGGAACGGTGGCGAGGTGATCCACGCTCAGCAGGGCACCTCGCGGCGCCGCCCCCACGCCCCCGTACAACCAGTACGAGGACGTGGGGGCGGCACCACGATGCACCCGTCTGACCGCGAATTCCCCCGGCACCGTTCAGAGCCACACCACTAAAGGCTGAACATCGAACCGGGGTTGAACAGGTTCTCCGGGTCCAGCGCGCGTTTGATCTCGCGGTGGACCCGGAGGCCGACCGGCCCGATCTCCTTCGCCAGCCACTCGCGCTTGATCTTGCCGATGCCGTGCTCGCCGGTCACCGTGCCGCCGAGCGAGAGTCCGACCGCGAGGATGTCGTCGAACGCCTTCTGGGCGCGCGCGAACTGGTCGGCGTCGGTGGGGTCGTAGACGATCGTCGGGTGCATGTTGCCGTCGCCCGCGTGGCCGACGACGGCGATCTTGAGGCCGACCTCCTTGGAGATGTCCTCGCAGCCCTGGATGAGTTCGGCGATGCGGGTGCGGGGCACGCACACGTCGTCGGTCAGCCACGAGCCGTAGATCTCCAGCGCGGTGAGCACGGCCCGGCGCGCGGTCAGCAAGTCGCGGCCCTCGTTGACGTCGTGGGTCGCGTAGACGAGGTCGGCCTCCAGGCAGATCTCCTCGATCTTCTGGAGTTCGTGCCTGGCCTGCTCGCCGCCCGCGTCGGACTGGCAGATCAGCAACGCCGCGCAGCCCGGCCCGGCGCCGATCTCGGTCTTCAGGTACTGCTCGACGGCCTCGATCGAGGTGCGGTCCATGATCTCCATCAGGGACGGCACCAGGCCCTCGCGGACGATCCGGCTGACCGCGGCGCCGGCCGTGGCGGTGCTGCTGAACGCGGCGACCAGCGTGGCGGGGGCCTGTGGGAGGGGCCTCAGGGCGAGCGTGGCCTTGGTGATCACGCCCAACGTGCCTTCAGAGCCGATGAAGAGCTTGGTGAGGTCGTAGCCCGCGACGCCCTTGACCGTGCGACGGCCGGTCCGCAACACCTCGCCGTCGGCCAGCACGACCTCCAGACCGAGCACCGAGTCGGTGGTCACGCCGTACTTCACGCAGCACAGGCCACCGGCGTTGGTGGAGAGGTTGCCGCCGATCGTGCACCAGTCGTAGCTGCTCGGGTCCGGCGGGTAGAACAGACCGTCCTTCTCGACGGCACCGCGCAGGTCGAGGTTGACCACGCCGGGCTCGACGACGGCCAGGCGGTTGTCGGTGTCGATCTCCACGATCGCGTTCATCTTGGTCGTGACCAGCACGACGCAGCCCTCGATGGCGTTCGCGGCCCCGGACAACCCGCTGCCCGCACCACGCGGAACGATCGGGACGCGATGGCTCGCACAGGCTCTGACCACGGCCTGGACCTGCTCGGTGTTCAGCGGGAACACCACCGCCAACGGGCTGCCGTGCGGCGCCAACGGCATCATGTCGCGCTGGTAGCTCGCGGTGACATCGGCATCGGTCAGGACACCCGAGTCACCCACGGCGATGCGGAGTTCAGCGAGCAGGCTCTCCATACCCGCAACGCTAGCCCGATTCGACTGGTTCACTCGATGGTGATCTCAATCGAAGGGAGTTCACGCGGTGACTCGGCGTGCTCAATCCAGATTTCGTCCACCCGTTAACCCGATGTCGCCGTGCCCCTCGCACGGCACGACGTAGGCTGGCTCACCGTGGCGCATGCTTTCGCCTCGCTGGAGACCGCGGGTCCGGTGGCCGTTTGGGTCATCGTGCTGAGCTTCATCTTCGTCGAGTGCGCTTTCATCTTCGGGCTCTTCCTGCCCGGTGACTCGCTGCTGTTCGCGGCCGGTGTGGTGCTGGCTACGCACAACAGCGAGTTGTCGGCATGGCTGCTGTCCCTCGCGGCTCTGATCGTCGCCGTCGTCGGCAACCAGGTCGGTTACTTCATCGGCCGAGGCACCGGCACGCGCGTGCTCGCCCGCAAGGGCGGCAAGGTGCTGAACCGGCAGAACCTGAAACGCGCGGGCGACTTCCTCGACCGGCGCGGCTTCTGGGCCGTCGTGCTCGCCCGGTGGATCCCGTGGATCCGCACGCTGGCACCGATGATCGCGGGCGCCGCCCGGATGGACCTCCGCCGGTTCACGCTGGCCACGACCATCGGTGCGATCGCGTGGGTGCCGACGCTGGTGCTGGCCGGCTACTACGGCGCGGGAGTTCTGCAGACGTTCCCGTGGCTCGAGACGGCGGCGATCGTCGTCAGCGTCGCGTTCTTCCTGGGCGGCACCGGCTGGGGCATCTGGCGCTACCGCCAGGAGATGGCGAAGCCGATCGACGAGACCAGCGAAGACCTGGAGCACGTCAGCCACCCGCAGGCACGCTGATCCGTCAGAGGAACAGGTGCGACGCGTTGTTGAAGAGGGTGTTGTCGAGAAGCGTGCAGGTCTCGGCTGGGATCGTGTCGTAAGTGCCCTTGTGGTCGCTGTTGAAGTACACGCGCACGGGCTTTGACCTCAAGTTGCACGCCCTCACGGCGTTGTTCTTGATGCACTCGCCATAGCCGAGCGTGCCCGGCGTCCGGTACTCGTAGCACGACGGCTGCGTCTCTCCGTAGTTCTTGAGCGACGACGCGAAGTCCGACAGCGAAACGGTGCTGCTGTTGGCCCAGTAGTAGCAGAACTCGTTGTTGTCGCACTTGCCGTCGCGCGCCGCGGCCGAGGCGGCGGGCGCGGCCACGGCGACGGCCACGGCGGCGAGTGCACCTGCGACGGCCGTCCTGGCGAGGCTCCTCGAGAAGTTGTTCATGCCGTTGATGGTTGCGAGAACGCAAGGACCTCGACAGCGACAACCTCTACGAAGAACCTCCACATTTCGCGAGGTGCTGCCGCAGGCTCGCCTGCCGTCTCAGGTCGCCGTGCCGCTCGGCGATGCCCAGGCCCCGGCGCAGCGTCTCGACCGCCGCCGCACGATCCCGGCGCAGCAGGTGCACCAGCCCCAGCTCCTCCAGGCACGCCACCTCGCCGGTCGCGTCTCCTCCCTCGCGGAACAGGTGCAGGCTCCTGGCCAGCGCCGTCGCGGCGTCCTCGGTCCGGCCTGAACGGCGGTGCAGTGCGCCGATCCGGTGCAGCACGCCCGCACAGACGCGTTCGTCGCTCTCCTGAGAGCTCAGCCGCAGGCTGTCCAGGTAGCAACGGAGCTCGCGCTCGTGGTCGCCGCGCTTGCCGTAGGCGCTGCCCAGCTGTTCCAGGACCGCGGCCTCGACGCACTTCAGCCCCAGTTCGCGCGCCACGGCGAGGCTCTCCTCACCGGTCTCGACGGTGTCCATCACCTCGCTGAGGTTGGTGAGGCAGACCGCCACGCCGTTGGTGTCGCCCAGCTCCCGGAACGAGGCCAAGGCGCGGTGCAAGGGGCCTGCATCGCCCAGCGCGACGCCCAGGTCCATCTCGACGATCGCGTGCGCCAGCGGGTCGCTCGTCGCGGGCAACGCCAGCGCGCACAGCTCGGCCCAGTCCGCGCGATGGCCACGGCTCAGGTAGTACGGGAACAGCCCGGTCGCGAGCCGGACCAGCGCCTGAGCCGGCACACCGGGCGTCCGGCAGAGATCGGCCAGGTGCGAGCGGTGCTCGTCGAGCCACGCGAACGCTGCCGCGGCCGTGGTGAAGTCCGGTGCGCCGGCGGTCCACGCCGGGTCGGCCCAGGTCCCGCGGAAGCTGTGCGGCACGGCCAGCGCCACCGACCGCCACGCCACCGCGACGAACAGATCGGCGACCCTCCCGAGCGCCTCGGGGTCCGCCGGCTGTTCGCGCGCATAGGTCCGGACGAGGTCGTGCATCCGGTAGCGGCCGGGCGTCGTGGCCTGCATCAGGTGCAGGTCGGCCAGCCGTTCCAGCACCAGTTCGGCGGCGAGCCCGTCCACGTCGAGCAGGCGGGCGGCGACCGGTAGCGAGATGTCCTCGAAGACGCCGAACAGCGTGAACGCGCTCAGGTCGGACGGGTCCAGCTGGTCGACGGACACGGCGAAGCTCGCCCGGATTCCCGCGTCGTCGCGGTCCAGCTCGTCGAGCCTGCGCACGGCCAGGCGGCGCGCGAGGTGGGCGATCGGCCAGGCAGGGCGGGACGCGAGCCGGGCACCGGCGAGGTGGACGGCGAGCGGCAGCCGTCCGCACTGCTCCACCACCTGCACCGCCGACGACGGGTCGGCGCCGGTCCGTTCCGGTCCCGCGTAGGCCGCGAGCAGGTCGAGCGCCTCGCGTTCGGGCAGCAGGTCCAGCCTCAGGTGGTGGGCCTGCGGCAGCGTGTCCATGGCCCGGCGGCTGGTCACGACCGCAGCGCAACCGACGGTGCCGGGCAGCAGCGGCTGGATCTGAGCGGCCGTCGCCGCGTCGTCGAACACGAGCAACACCCGCAGCCCGGCCAGCGCGGACCGGAACCGCGCGGCCGTCTCGGCCAGCGTTCCGCCGTGGTCGGGCCTGCCAAGGGCGCGCAACAGCTGACCCAGCGCGTCCTCCGGCGGGAGGCTCGCGCGCAGGTCCAGGTAGAGCTGACCGTCGGGGAAGAGGTCACCGACGCGATGGGCCACGTGCAGCGCGAGCGACGTCTTGCCGACGCCCGCCATGCCCGAGACGATCACGACGCCCGATCGTTCCACCAGGCCGGTCAGCTCGGCGACCTCGGCCTCCCGCCCGGAGAACCGCACCGGCGCGGCGGGCAGCTGCCGGACCGGTGCACACGGCGTGCGGCGCGGTCTGGGCGTGCGGGCGGCGGCCGCGGCGAACTCGGCCCGTTCGTCCGCGCCCAGGCCGAGCGCGTCGGCGAGCCGGAGCACCGTGGCGCGATGAGGATGGCGCCGATCGCCCCGTTCCAGGGAACCGATGGCCTGACCGCTCAGGCCCGCCTTCTCGGCCAGCGCCTCCTGGGTGAGTCCGGCGGCGATCCGGTGGTGGCGTAGCAGGATTCCCAGCACAGAGTCCACGGTTCATCCCCCCGCGGCAGAGCACGCACGGACCAGCGATCCGGTTGCCTACAGGACTTCGGTGATCAGCAGGTCCGCCGATCCCTTGGACGAGTTCACCATCAACGCGTTGACGTGGTCCGTGCCGTGCAGCACGCGTTCCTCCGCCTCCGACAGGGTGCGCCCGTACCGCAGATGGCGGTCGATCAGCCGTTGCACGCGCACGTCCTCGTCGATGAACAGGAACCACGCCTCGTCCAGGATGATCCGGACGCGTTTCCACTTGTCGTAGTTGAGCAGCAGGTAGTTGCCCTCGGTGACGACGAGCGGGACGTCCGGGTGCACCGGCACGGCGCAGGCGACCGGTTCCTCGATCTCGCGGCGGAACTCCGGCGCGTAGATCATGTCCGGCCCGCACGCCTTGATCCGGCCGAGCAGGTCCACGTAGCCGGGGATGTCGAACGTGTCGGGCGCGCCCTTGCGTTCCACCAGCCGCAGCCGTTCGAGCTCGCTCTGCGCGAGGTGGAAACCGTCCATCTCGACCAGCACGGCCTGGCCGTCGAGGGCCTCGACGAGCCGTCGCGCGAGTGTCGACTTGCCCGAACCGGGTGCGCCGCCGATGCCGAGAATCTTGCGCTCACCCTGATCGGTGAGAACTCGAGCCCGTTCTAGCAGCTCGTCGAACCTGACCTGCTGTCCTGCCACCGCGCCAGCTCCTCAACCCAGTCCCCGACCGCACCGACGCGAACGGCGGCCGCCTCCGAAGCGAACCCGATGGCGGCCACCGGGTCCGTCCCTGACGCGAGCGCGTAGGCGTACGCGCCGTGCCAGACGTCGCCGGCACCGTTCGTGTCCTTCACCTCCACCGCGGGCACGGGCAGCTCTCCCGACGAGCCGTTCCGCGACCAGGTGACCGGCTTCGCACCCTGCGTGCGAATGACCAGCGGCACCCCGTAGGAGTGCACCTCGGCCTCGGACCGCTCGAACCCGTGAGAGCAGGCGGCCACGTCCACCAGCGGCAACAGGTGATCGAGGACAGGTTTCCAGCTCCCGGCGTCGAGCACCACAGGCAATCCCATGGCTTTCGCCTGCCGGGCGACGGGGATCACGAGGCCCTCGTGGTGTCCGTCCAAGAGCACCACGTCCGCAGCGTCCAGAAGATCAGACAAATCCGGCGCCTCCACCGGCACTGAGGCGTTGCGGGAAACGACCGTGCGCTCCCCATCAGCGTCTCTGACGACGACCATGCTCACAGGCGTCGTGCCCGGCACAGCGGTCACTTGAACCGGTTCCAAGGAAGCCCTGACGAATTCACCCAGTGCGTCGGCGCCCAACGCGGTGAGCAACGCCGCCCGGCCGCCCAGTGCCGCGACCGCGCGGGCCGCGTTGGCCGCCGGACCGCCGGGCGACAGCACCGCGCCGAGCGAGCGGATCTTCTGGCCCGGTTCCGGGAAGGCGTCCACCCGTTGGGTCACGTCGAGAGTTGTGAGCCCGACACACAGCACGGCTGCCATCTGGGCTTCCTCCAAACGGGTAAGGTCCGAGCCATGGTCACCATGCGGGATGTAGCGGCTCTCGCGGGAGTCTCCATCACCACGGTGTCACACGTGATCAACGAGACGAGGCCGGTCGCGGGGGACACGCGCGAGCGCGTCCAGAAGGCGATCGACGAGACCGGGTACACGGGGGACGCGATCGCGCGTTCGCTGGTCATGGGCGGCACGAAGTCGCTGGGCCTGGCCGTGTCACTGGTCTCGCACCCGTACTTCGCCGAGCTGATCGCCGCCATCGAGTCCGAAGCGACTCGCAACGGCTATTCGCTCGTGCTGATCGACACGAGAGACACCCCCGAGTCCGAGCAGACGGCGGTCAGAACGCTGCGCTCGCGAAGAGTCGACGGGTTGCTGCTCACACCGTCCGCCGGCACCGGGGGAAGCCTCGTGCTGCCGGAGCTCAAGCGGCTGAACATCCCCACCGTGCTGGTGGACCGGCTGACCGTGGCCAAGGACATCGACCAGGTCGGGCCGGAGAACGTGC
This sequence comes from Lentzea sokolovensis, assembly GCF_033949975.1. Lineage (NCBI taxonomy): Bacteria > Bacillati > Actinomycetota > Actinomycetes > Pseudonocardiales > Pseudonocardiaceae > Lentzea > Lentzea sokolovensis. Next base: position 467,256 of record NZ_JAXAVU010000009.1, on the reverse strand, counting down.
AGGCCACCTCGGGTCTGGTGAAGCACCTCGCGGAACTGGGGCACCGGCGGATCGGCATCGTCTGTGGCCAGGTGGGCGTGGCGACGACCGAGGAACGCATCCTCGGCTACCGCCTCGGTCTCGGCCGCGCGGGCCTGAAGTGGGACGAGGCCCTGGTCTCGCAGAGCGGCTGGCTCGCGCCGCTGCTCGACCAGGAGGACCCGGCCACGGCCGTCGTGGCGGCGGACCACCTCGTCACGGTCGGCATGCTGCACGAGGCCCGCGCCCGCGGCCTGAAGCTCGGCACCGACCTGGCCGTCGTCGCCTACGACGAGGTCGAGTGGGCCACGTTGATCGAACCGCCGCTCACCACGCTGGCCCAGCCGGTCGAGGAGATCGGGCGGACCGCGGTGAAGCTGCTGCTCTCCCGCATCGCCGACCCGCAACGGCCTCCGGAGACCATCCGGCTGGCGCCGTCCCTGCGGCACAGGCAGTCCTGCGGATGCTGATCCCCGGACTCGTCTCGGTGACGTTCCGGCAGCTCACGGTCTCCGAGATCGGCGAGCTGGCGACGGAGTGCGGGCTGCGGGCCGTGGAGTGGGGCGGCGACGTGCACGTGCCGCCCGGCGACGTCGCGGCGGCACGACGGGCTTTGGACACCGGCCTGAAGGTGGCCGCGTACGGGTCGTACTACCGCGCCGGTGTCTCCGATCGCGCCGACCTGGCGCCGATCCTGGAGACCGCGGCCGAACTGGACGCGCCGTTCGTGCGGGTCTGGGCCGGCACCGCGGGGTCGGCCGAGTGCCCCGACCGCGGTCCGGTGATCGAGGCGTTGCAGCACGCCGTGGAGCACGCGGACGCGCTGGGCACGAAGATCGCGCTGGAGTACCACCCGAACACGCTCACGGACACGCTCGACTCGGCGGTGCGATTGCTCGACGAGGTCGACGGCGTGGTGTCGTACTGGCAGCCACGCGGGGGCCAGGACGTGTTCTCCGCCGTGCACGAGGTGCGGACGCTGGAACCGGTGACTGCGCACGTCTTCTCGTGGGGCTCCGGCGGCTTCAAGGAGCGGTTCCCGCTCGCCGAACGCCGTGACCTGTGGAAGCCGGTGCTGACCGAGCTCGCGCGTGACGGCGTCGAACGCAACGCACTGCTGGAGTTCGTGCTGGACGACTCGCCGGAGCAGTTCCGCGAGGACGCCAGGACGTTGCTGAGCTGGCTCAAGCAGTAGCGACGTTCAGGCCGTGCCGTTCGAGCAGGGCGGCCGCCTCCAGGCACATCCAGCCACCGAGCTGGACGGACAGGTCACGCCCCTCCTTCTCGTCGGCCGGGACCGTCCACTCCGGACCGAACAACGGGCCGCTCACCGCCATCACGCGGTTGTTCCACGCCGCTTCCGCCGACTGGACGACGAGTTCCCTGGCCAGGTCCGCGGTCTCGTGCCGATCGGGGTCGAGGTCGGGGATCACCAGCGCCGCCTCGGCGAGGTAGCGGGTCAGGATGCCCGCGAACAGGCCGCCGTCACCACCGCCCTGACCCCTGATCACGCCGTTGGTGGCGAGGTCGTCGTGCACGGCGGTGATCGTGCGGGCGGCCTTGTCGAGCCACTTGTCGTGCTGGCCGTGCTTGGCCAGTTCGACGCACGCGCCGATCAGAACCCCTTGGCAGTACGTGTAGATGTTCTTCTCGTACTCGCGGATCTCGCCGTTGGGGTGGACGTGCAGGCCGTCCCACGCGAGGCCGTTGCCCGGATCGACGAGGTGCTCCTCGACCCAGTCCACGATGGACCGCGCGCGGGCGAGGTCGGTGCGTTCGTTCTGGCGGGCCAGGAAGATCGCGGCCGGGCCGTTCGCGGGGACGTTCTTGAAGTCGTCGTTGCGCTTCCACCAGATGCCGCCGCCGGCGTGGTCGGTCCAGCCGTCCCGCAGCCGCACGGCGATCGCGTCGAGCGCCTTGGGCTTCGCGACACCGACCTCGTTCTGGGCGCGTTGCAGGGCGAGGCCGAGCCAGGCGATGTCGTCGTAGAAGTCGTTGGTCCAGCCGAGGACGTTGCGCACCCTGATGCCCCGCACGACCTTCGCGATGGCCGCCTTGCGCAGTTCGTTGGGCGAGCGCAGGTAGCCGTCGATCATGCAGTCGAGCAGGTGCGCCTGCCACCAGTAGTTGAAGCTGGTGTGGATCTTGTCCTTGAAGAGCGGGGGCCACGCCCGCGCCCCGAGAAGCGTGCCCGGCACACCCCAGACCCGCCGAAGGTGCCTGGAGTACACCGCGCGCTCCGCGACACCCGCGCGTGCCGCCAGCAGTTTCGCGATCACCACCAGGTCATCGTGCGTGCTTGACCGGTCAAGAAGCTCGATGAATCACCCAGTGGTAGAGGCCCATGGCCACAGAAGTTGTGAGGTTGTAACTGCTGACCTTCTCGCGCATGGGCAGCCGGACGATCCTGGACGCCTTCGCGCGTACCTCGGCGGAGAGCCCGTGGCGTTCCGAACCGAACGCCAGCACGGCGTCGTCGGGAATCGGGCCTTTCAGCAGGTCACCGTCCGCGTCGAACGCGATGAGCTCACCCGTGAAGTCCAGGTTGTCTACCTTGGCGACCGGCAGCGCGAAGTGCAGTCCGGCAGATCCCCGCAGCACGTTGGGGTGCCACGGGTCGACGTCGCCGGTGGAGATCACGCCACCCGCGTCGAGGCCGGCGGCCACCCGGATCGCGGCACCGAAGTTGCCGAGGTTGCGCGGATTGTCGAGCAGGACGATCGGAGCGTCCCGGTCGAACGCCAGGTCCGGCTTCTCCGCGAACCCCGCCACCCCCGTCGGGTGCGTTCGGCCGGCACGGAGCTTGAAGTGGTTCTGGTCCACCTCGGTGGCGGCCGCGAACCGCTCGCGCAGATCAGGTGCGTGCGTCTCGGCGAGGCTGATCGCGGCGGCGAGGTCCGTCGTGATCAGCGGGTGCACATCGGCGCCGAAGCGCAACGCGTGCTTAACAGCGTGAAAGCCTTCGAGCAGCACGGTGACCAGCATAGAAGCCGACCCACGAGATGATCACGATCGACCCCAGCACCAGCTGGACCAGCGTCGACGCGCTCTCCGGGTACCAGACGCCGTCGATGTAGTGGTCGATGAAACCCGTGCCCAGCGGCGGCATGCCTGCCTGCGCGCGGAAGTACTCCTCCGCGGTCGTCAGCGGGCACGTCACCGGCACCAGCAGACTGAGGATCGCCCACGCACCGATCGCCAGGTGCGGGTAGATCACGCCGCGCCATCGCCATGCCGCGTACCCGCCCACGAGCAGGAACGCCAGCACCGCGAAGTGCAACGTCATGACCGCCTCAGCGAACAATCTGGCCATTCGCACCACCCCGTCCTCCAGCCTAGGACGGGGTGGCTCGAAGCGCTCTCGATAAAACCTCAGGCGAGTCCGAGATCGTTCAGGTCGAGCAGGTAGCGGTACGGCAGACCCTCGGCCTCGATGGCCTCCTTGGCGCCCGTACCGCGGTCGACGACGGTGGCGACGCCGATGACGTCAGCCCCGTGTTCGCGCAGCGCAGCGACGGCCGTGAGCACCGAACCGCCGGTGGTGGAGGTGTCCTCGACCGCGAGCACACGCTGCCCACGCACGTCGATGCCCTCGATCTGCCGCTGCATGCCATGCGCCTTGTTCGCCTTGCGCACGACGAACGCGTCGAGCACGTCACCGTCGGCTCCGGCGGAATGCATCATCGCGTAGGCGACGGGGTCCGCGCCGAGCGTCAAACCGCCGACCGCGACGAAGTCCCAGTCGGACGTGAGCTGCCGCAGCAGCCTGCCGATCAACGGGGCCGCCGCGTGGTGCAGCGTCGCCCGCCGCAGGTCGACGTAGTAGTCGGCTTCCTTGCCGCTGGAGAGGGTCACCTTGCCGTGCACCACGGCCAATTCGCTCACAAGACGAGCGAGTTCTGACTTCGCGTTCGCGTCCAAGACCACTTCAGTTCGCACGGGTCGTCAGCTTCGCACACCCTCGCCGTCGCTGCCTCGTACCCTGCATCACTGTGAGCACCCTCTACGTCGAACAGCCGTGGACCTCCATGAGCCTGTTGTTCCGGCCGCACTACCGGGTGGAGGTGTTCGACGAGCACGACACGCCGCTCATGGTGGTGAGGGAAAGCAGCGGACCAGGCCTGCAGCGACCGTTGCGGCACACCGGGTTCTCCGGCTGGACGTCGTTCGACCTCGACGTGGTCGCGCCGCACGGCCAGCCGATCATGCACATCGCCAAGCAGTTCGGACGACGCCCGCACGTGCGGGTCAGCACCCCGGCCGGTCAGTTGATCGGGACCATCAAGACCCACGGCGCGTGGAAGCAGTCGCTGCACGACCCGAGCGGTCAGCAGCTCTGCTTCTTCACCGACATCGGGCGGATCGACACCGGAGCGCGGGCCAAGCGCCACGGCAAGCGCGTCCGCCGGGACCGCGTCCAGATCAACCCTCAGGTCACCGAGCCGCTGCGCTCGCTGGCGACCGCCTGCGCGGTCGCCTTCGACGTCGTTCGCGGCACCGGAACCCGCCACACCAGCAGTGGCGGCGTGGACTGGCCAGTCTGACTACCAGGCGTCCTTGCGGAAGTGGCTCGGGCCGTCGTCCTCTTCGTCGTCGTCACGGCGCGGCCTGGGCGGCGGCTGCGGGGCGGGGTTGCCCGACTCGATGATGTCGTCGATGTCCTGACCCTCCTCGATCGCGCGGTAGGCGCGCTGGAGGTCGGGAACGCCGACCGCGAGCGCCTGCTGCACGCCGGGGTCGTTCATCGCACGGCCCGCCGCCACGTCGGCCCAGGACATCTCGCCGGCGTCGACGCGCCGCTGGAGGTCCTTGAGCTCCTTCGGCGCGCCGGGCGACTTCGCGAACCGTTCGATCGCGGCGAGGTCCTGTTCGGAGAGCCCGCGCGACCGGCGCTGCACGTGCGAGGCGGCCGTCGCGACCTTGCCCAGGTCGTCGATCCGGGAGTCGACCTCGGAGAACAGCGCCTGCAGGCGTGCCTGGTCGTAGGGGAACGTCACTGCTGACCCCCGCCGGTGGGCGCGGGTGCCGGAGCGGGCGCGGGAGCCGGGGCCGAACTCGACCGGCCCGACGCGGCGGAACCGGCCTTGCCGAGGCTGTAGGCGCCGAGACCGACGCCGATCGCACCGGACTTCGCGGCCGCCACGCCGTTGTCGAACTTCTGCTTGCCGTCCTGCACGCCGTCGACGACGTCCAGCGCGTCGTTCACGTTCCTGACGTCCTTGAGCTTCATCAGCGCCGTGCCCATCGCCACGATGCCGTCGACCATGCCCTTGACACCCTCGATCAGCGTCATGATCGACTGGATGATCTTGCGGATCGCGTCGACGATCTGGATGGCGTCGTAGACCATCCACACCGCGCGGCCCCAGCCGACGACCGGGATCACCGCGGTCATGGCGGCTTCGAGCAGCATCGTGCAGAGCTTGTCGAGCAGGAACAGCGCGATCTTCGTGGCCGACCGGCACGCCGAGGCCATCGACTGGAACTTGTTGCCGATGATCCGGGCGACCTGGGAGTCCGCCTCGATCGCGATGACCCACATGGTGTCCATGCGGCGCTCGAACGCCTGCGCGGCACCACCGTTCCAGTGCGGGTTGAGCTGACCGACGCCGTCACCGACGTTGTGCCGCACGGAGTCCAGCGCCTTGGCGACCTGGTCCCACGCGTTGGCGTTGGCGTCGATCTTCTCGAAGTCGCCGACCAGCGGGCTGATCAGCGACTCGATCAGGTTCTCGCCGGTGACCTTCTCGTAGATCCAGTTGACGCCCTGGAGCTTCCAGCCGGCGGCCTCGATCAGCTCCTTGGTGCTCTGCCGGCCAGGGCGGTCCTCCGCGGCGGCGCTGAGCGCGACCGACGGGTCCTGGACATCCGCGTACGCCGTGGTCATCGGCCACCTCCCGCACCCTGGATCAGCTTGAGGCCGTACTGGTCGACCTTCTCGTAGGAGTCCGCCGTCTTCCTCAGGGCGTCGGCGTCCTTGAGCATCGTCTTGTTGGCGAAGTCCAACGTCTCCCCGTAGAGGTTCGCGACGCCGGTCACGACGGGGTGCAGCAACGTCAGCAGGCCGGTGAACCCGCTGGTGTCACCGCCCTTGGAGATCGCGTGGTCCTTGATGGTCAGAAAGTGCTGGGCGTTGCGGTCCAGCAGTTCGCTGTACCCGCGCAGCTCGTCCGGTTCGACATGGAACTGTTCGCTCACGAGGGCTCCGACGCGCCGTTAGGCCGAACGGTTCCGCTCAGGTGCGACCGCGACCGCCGGCGAACCGCGACGCCATCCTGCGCACGAACGGCCGCGGCAGCAGCCTCGTGATGGTCACGATCGCCTTGTACTGGAGGCCGGGGATCGACAGCGGCTTGCCCCGTCGCAGGTCGCGCAGGGCCTCGTGGACCAGCTTGTCGGCGTCGACGTAGAGCCAGTCCGGCGTCTTCGACATGTCGATCTTCGCGCGCTGGTGGAACTCGGTCTTCACGAAACCGGGGGCCAGCGCCATGATCCGCACGCCGGTGCCCTCGGCCGCGAGCGCCATGCCCTCGGAGAACGTCGTCACCCACGCCTTGTCGGCGCTGTAGCTGGTGCCGCGGCCGGGCAGGAAGCTGGCGACGCTGGACACGTTGATCACGTCGCCCTTGCCCCGCGCGATCATCGCCGGGATCGCGGCCCTGCTCAGGCGCAGCACCGTGGCGACGTTGACGTCCAGCTGGGCCTGGAGCTTCTCGATGTCGGCGGCGAAGAACTCGCCGGTGTTCGCGAAGCCCGCGTTGTTGACCAGCAGGTCGACGGCCGACTCGGCCAGCCGCTTCTCGACCTTGAGCCGGTCCTCGTGGTCGCTGAGGTCGGCCGGCAGGACGTCGACGTGGACGCCGTGCCGGTCGTGCAGCTGCTTCGCGAGTTCCTCGAGCGCGGACGCGGTGCGCGCGACCAGTACGAGGTCATATCCCTCGGCCGCGAGCCTGCGGGCGAAGGCGGCCCCGATCCCGACGGTCGATCCGGTCACCAGTGCGGTTGGCATGCCACCGAACGGTAGTCGGAAAGCCGGTGATCACCCAACGCTCGGCGGGCTCCGGTCAGGGCTTGCGGCCGAACGACGGCCGGTAGACCTCGCCACCCTCGTCGTCCTCCGCCACCGGTTCCTCCCGCTCGGAGGGGTCCGGGTCGAACGGGTCGATGACGTCCGCCAGCTCACCGACGTCGCGCAGCAGCCGTTCCAGGCGTGCGGGCGACGAGTTCGGCGGGGCCGCGGCCAGCACCCAGTCGTTCTCCATCCAGACGACCGTGACGTCGCCACCGATCTCCTCGGCGGCGTCGATCAGGTCCGGCGTGATGATCTTGCGAGCCGCCGGGACGTCCGTGACGAACGCGTACCGCGAGCCCACCGGCCCGAGCAGGTCGGGCATCGGCATCTTGTCGTTGTCGCGCTGGAACGGGACCGTCGACAGCCACAGTTCGATCACCACCGACAGCGCCCTGCGACAGCGCACGCCGACCAGCACGGAGTTGACCTTGCCGCCGGTCTCGTGATCGAGCACGTAGACCTGCCTGCGCCCGTCCGCGGTGAAGGTGGAGCCCGCGACGACGTCACGGGCGAGACCCGTGCCGTAGTACGCGATGGCTCCCGCTTCCCAGCGGGTCGGCAGCACGTGGTCTGTCTCCTCGAACTGCCAGCCACGCAGGGCAGCCCAACGGCGCCGTTCACGATTACGCGCGGTTCGTTGCGCCCGGTCGGTCGCGAGCAGGGCAAACCCCGCCACGCCCGCCACCGCGGCGACGGTGAACCAGACCCACGCCGGTATGCCCACAGCCAGAGCCTAGTGGGTCGGGGGCGAGGAACGAAGATCACTTCCGCGCGTCGTGACCTGGACGTGCCTTTCCTCAGGTCAGTGACTGGCGCAGCCCGTCCATCGCTTCCTGGCTCGCGTCGTCCGCCGCACGGAAGATCACCAGCAGCTGACCGGGGTCCTGAAGGGACGTGAGCGTCTCGAACCGCAGGGCGATCCGACCGGCCAGCGGATGCCGCATCACCTTGTCCCCGCGGCCGTTGAGCCTGACGTCTCCCTCGGCCCAGAGCCGCGCGAACTCCTCGTCGCCGGTGACGCACTCGGCGATGAGGCCCGCCAGCACCTGGTCCTCGGGGTGCGCGGCCCACGCGGCGCGCAGGTGGGCGACACCGTCGCGCACGGTCCGGTCGCGGTCGACGTAGCGCTCCCGGATCTCCGGATGCAGCAGGCACAACCAGATCGCGTTGCGCCGCGACGGCGGCAGGGTGTCGAAGTCCACGAGCACCCTCGCCATCTCGCTGTTCCACGCGAGGAGGTCGAAGCGGTGGTTCATCACCATGGCCGGCCGCGGTGCCAGGTCGGCGACCAGTCCGGCCAGCGACGGGTCCGCCTCGGTGGCGGCCTCGTCCTCACCGCGAGGCCGTTGCCGGGCCAGGCCGAAGAGGTAGGCGCGTTCGTCGCCGCTCAGGCGCAACGCACCGGCCAGCGCCTCGACGACGTCCGCGGAGGGCCTCAGCCCCCGCGCCTGCTCCAGCCGCACGACGTAGTCGACGCTCACGCCGGCCAGTTCGGCCACTTCTTCGCGGCGCAGCCCCGGAGTCCGCCGCTGCCGGCGCGGGGGAAGGCCGAGGTCCCGCGGGTCCAGCCGTTCGCGCCTGCTCCTCAGGAACGCGGCCAGTTCCTGCGTCACGTCGGTGGCCATGGCCGGTGCAACAGTCCGGGTAGGACTCGTGTTCCCAGGAAGTTCCTTCCCTTACCCCCGGCTCCCGGTGATCACAGGCTTGCGCCACACCACGAACACGGGAGAAACACCATGTCGCTCGACACCTACCGGCTGCTGGGCCGCTCAGGGCTGCGGGTCTCACCGCTGGCACTGGGCACCGCGACCTTCGGCAACGAGTGGGGCTGGGGCTCCTCGCCGGAAGACGCGCGGAAGCTGTTCGGGATCTACGTGGAGCGCGGCGGCAACTTCATCGACACCGCGGCCTCCTACCGTGGCTCCGAGGAACTGCTGGGCGAACTCACCCAGGACCGGCGCGAGAGCCTGGTGCTGGCGACGAAGTACTCGACGCTGCGCACGCCCGGCGACCCGAACTCCGGTGGCTCGCACCGCAAGAACCTGTTCGCGTCCGTCGAGAACAGCCTGCGCCGGCTGCGCACGGACCACGTCGACCTGCTGTACGTGCACGTGTGGGACGTGCTGACGCCGTTCGAGGAAGTCCTGCGCGGCCTGGACGACCTGGTCAGGCAGGGCAAGGTCCTGTACGCGGGCATGTCCAACACCCCGGCCTGGGAGATCTCCCGCATGCAGGCGGTCGCGGACCTGCGCGGCTGGTCGCCGCTGGTCGCGCTGCAGATCGAGCACAGCCTCATCAACCGCGGCGGCGAACGCGACCTGATCCCGATGGCGCGGGCGCTGGGGCTGGGCGTGTCCCCCTACTCACCGCTGGGCGGCGGAGTGCTGTCCGGCAAGTACTCCAGCCCCGACCCCGGCGCCGGTGAGAGCACCCGCAGGAGCTTCAACGCCGGACTGGGCATGGTCACCGAACGCACGCTCGCCATCGCCGACGTCGTGCGCGAAGTGGCTGTGGAGGTGGAACGCACGCCCGCCCAGGTCGCGCTGGCGTGGAGCGTGCGGCGGCCCGGCGTGACGGCACCCGTCATCGGCGCCCGCACGCCCGAGCAGTTGCTGGGGAACCTGGACGCCCTGGAGGTCGAGCTGACCGGCGAGCAGGTGGCACGTCTCGACGAGGTCAGTGCGATCGACCTCGGCTACCCGCACGACCTGCTCGGCGGCGACCACATCCGCACGGTGATGTCAGGCGAGCTGACGATCGAAAGCCGCTGACGAGTGGGGCACCACGACGACCTGGTCCGCGTCCTCGTAGACGACGCGGCCGGGATCGTCGCTGGTCAGTCGCTCCCATCGCACCCCGTGCGCGTCGAGGAGGGCGAGGTAACCCGGCAGACGTTCCACCAGGTGTGTCGCCTCCGCCTTGAACCACGCGCGCGCACCGGGGTTGACCTCCCGGTCGTAGACCGTCGGGTCGACCGTCGACGGATCGACGTAGGCGGCGTTGTACCAGGCGTTGTTGACGCGCACGAACTCTTCTTGCTCCGCGGTGAGCTCACCGCGCCGGCGCAGGCCGTTCACCAGTCCGAAGACTCCGGAGAAGTTCCCGTTGGCGTTGGCCTGCGCCGCCTGATACCTCACGAACATCACGCGGTGCGGCCCACGATCAGGCCGCTGTTGTCGTCCAGCACGTCGACCCTCACCGTGTCGCCGTCCCGCACCTCACCGGCCAGCAACTCCTTGGCCAGCTGGTCGCCGATCGCCGACTGCACCAGCCGCCGCAACGGCCGGGCGCCGTAGATCGCGTCGAAACCGTTCAACGCCAACCAGTCCCGGGCCGACGGCGTGACCTCCAGCGTCAGGCGACGGGCCGCGAGCCGGTCCGCCAGGCGAGTGATCTGGATGTCCACAATGGACGTCAGCTCCTCGGTGGCGAGCGCGTGGAACACCACGACGTCGTCCAGCCGGTTCAGGAACTCCGGCTTGAAGTGCCGTTGCACCACGGCCATCACGGCGTCCTTGCGTTCCCGCTCGGTCAGCGACGGGTTCACGATGGTCTGCGAACCCAGGTTCGAGGTGAGCACCAGGATCGTGTTGCGGAAGTCGACCGTGCGGCCCTGGCCGTCGGTCAGGCGGCCGTCGTCGAGGACCTGCAGCAGCACGTCGAAGACGTCCGGGTGGGCCTTCTCCACCTCGTCCAGCAGCACGACCGAATACGGACGGCGGCGGACCGACTCGGTGAGCTGGCCGCCCTGGTCGTAGCCGACGTAGCCGGGAGGCGCGCCGACCAGGCGGGCCACCGAGTGCTTCTCGGAGTACTCGCTCATGTCGATGCGGATCATCGCCCGCTCGTCGTCGAACAGGAACGCTGCCAGCGCCTTCGCGAGCTCGGTCTTGCCGACGCCGGTGGGGCCGAGGAACAGGAACGAGCCCGTCGGGCGGTCCGGGTCCGCGACTCCGGCGCGCGTGCGGCGCACCGCGTCCGACACGACCCGCACGGCTTCGGCCTGGCCGACGACCCGGCGCGCGAGTTCGTCCTCCATCCGCAGCAGCTTGGCGGTCTCGCCCTCCAGCAGGCGGCCGGCCGGGATGCCGGTCCACGCCGCCACGACGTCCGCGACGTCGTCCGGGCCGACCTCCTCCTTGAGCATCGCATCGTCCTGTGTGGACTCCGCGGCGACGGAGAGTTCCTTCTCCAGCTCGGGAATCCGGCCGTAGCGCAGTTCGGCGGCACGACCGAGGTCGCCGTCGCGCTCGGCCCGTTCGGACTCACCGCGCAACGACTCCAGCTGCTCCTTCAGGCCGCGGACGCGGTCGATGGAGCCCTTCTCGTTCTGCCACCTGGCCGTCAGCGCGGAGAGTTCCTCGCGCTTCTCCGCGAGCTCGGCGCGCAGGGCGTGCAGCCGTTCGACCGACGCCGCGTCGGACTCCTTGGCCAGCGCCATCTCCTCGATCTCCAGGCGCCGCACGGCACGTTCGACGGTGTCGATCTCGACGGGCCGGGAGTCGATCTCCATGCGCAGCCGGGACGCGGCCTCGTCGACGAGGTCGATGGCCTTGTCCGGCAGGAAGCGCGCGGTGATGTAGCGGTCGGACAGCGTGGCGGCGGCGACGAGGGCGGCGTCCGTGATGCGCACACCGTGGTGCACCTCGTAGCGCTCCTTGAGCCCGCGCAGGATGCCGACCGTGTCCTCCACCGAGGGTTCGCCGACCAGCACCTGCTGGAAGCGGCGTTCCAGGGCGGCGTCCTTCTCGATGTGCTGGCGGTACTCGTCCAGGGTCGTGGCACCGACCATGCGCAGCTCACCGCGGGCCAGCATCGGCTTGATCATGTTGCCGGCGTCCATCGCCGACTCACCGGTCGCGCCGGCACCGACGATCGTGTGCAGCTCGTCGATGAACGTGATGACCTGCCCGGCCGAGTCGGTGATCTCCTTGAGCACGGCCTTGAGCCGCTCCTCGAACTCACCGCGGTACTTGGCGCCCGCGACCATCGAGCCGAGGTCCAGCGACACGACCTTCTTGCCGCGCAGCGACTCCGGCACGTCACCGGCCACGACGCGCTGCGCCAGGCCCTCGACGATCGCCGTCTTGCCGACGCCGGGCTCACCGATCAGCACGGGGTTGTTCTTGGTGCGCCGCGACAGCACCTGCACGACCCGGCGGATCTCGGCGTCACGGCCGATCACCGGGTCGAGCTCGCCCTTGCGCGCGCGTTCGGTCAGGTCGACGCCGTACTTCTCCAGCGCCTTGTAGGTGCCCTCGGGATCGGCCGACGTCACCCGTGCCGACCCGCGCACCTTCGCGAAGGCGTCGGTCAGCGCCTCGGGCGTCGCACCGTGCCGCCGCAGCAGGTCGGCCACCTGGCCACCGTGCTGCGCGAGCCCCACGAGCAGGTGCTCGGTGGACACGTACTCGTCACCCATCTCGGTGGCGAGCTCCTGGGCCTTGCCGATCACCCGCACGGCGTCGCGCGAGAACTGCGGAGCGGACACGGTCGAGCCGGATGCACTCGGCAACGAGCGGGAGAGCTGCTCCAGCTCCTTGCGCACCTGGGCGGGGTCGGCGCCCACGGCCGACAGCAACGGGGCGGTCAACCCGTCCGTCTGCGCCAGCAGTGCACTGAGCAGGTGCACGGAACCCACGTCCGGGTTCCCGTTCAGCGTCGCGGCCTGCACCGCCGCGGAAACAGCCTGCTGCGTCTTGGTCGTCGGGTTGAAAGCGTCCATTCCTCCACCTCGTGGTCAGCCTCCAGCATGGACCATCATCCCGCACAACGTCAGAAAAGTTGAGTGTGTTCCGCTCAACCTTGAAATCGGTCCAGATCACACGCCGACTAGGCGAAGATCACCTCATGACCTCAATCATCCACAGCATCACGATCGACGCGCGCGACTCCTACGAGATCGCCTCCTGGTGGAGCAAGGTGCTGGGCCTGCCACTGCACCCCGACGACAACCCCGGCGACCCCGAGTCGCTGATCCAGCTGCCGAACGGCATCGGCTACCTGTTCATCAACGTTCCCGAAGGCAAGGAACTCAAGAACCGCCTGCACCTGGACCTGCAGCCGACCGACGGCACCCGCGACGAGGAGGTGGAGCGCCTCGTCGGCATCGGCGCGACGATCTTCGACGATCAGCGCAGGCCCGACGGCACCGGCTGGGTCACCCTGCGCGACCCCGAGGGCAACGAGTTCTGCGTGGAACGCAGCGCAGCCGAACGCGCCGCGACCTCCTGATCGCTGTCACTCGAAAGCACCAACAGCTTGTCCACAGCGGGGACTGACTTGTCCACAATCCGCTGGTCAGTATCCACAGGTGAATCAAGCTCAGTGGCGACCGTCTGTGCACCAGAACCCGTTGGAGTGACAATTTCGTCTTCCACCGAGTCCCGCAGCGGCTGCTCCTTGATCAGCAGGACCGCGATCACCGTGAACACCGCGAGACCGGCGGCGATGAGGAACAGCTCACCCATCGCGTCGCCGTAGGAGTCCCGCACGACTGGGGAGAGGGAACCGCGGTCGAGCGTCTTCGTGCTCACCGAGGCGGCCAGCACGGCCCCGAGCACCGAGACGCCGGCCGTCCCGCCCAGCGACCGCAGGAACGTGGCCGTGGAGCTCGCGGCCCCGAGATCGGCCATCCCCACGCCGTTCTGCACGGCCAGCACCAGGTTCTGCATGGTCAGCCCCACCCCGACGCCGACCAGCGCCAGGTAGCCGCCCATCAGCACGAGGTTGGTGCGGTGGTCGATCGTCCCGAGCAGCGCCAGCCCGGCGACCAGCGAGAACGAGCCCCAGACCAGGTAGCTCTTCCACCGGCCGCTCTTGGCGATCAGCTGCCCGCTCACCGTGGACGAGATGCTCAGCCCGAGCACCAGCGGCACGGTCAGCAACCCGGCCTTGGTCGGCGAGAACCCGCGCGCGATCTGGAAGTACTGCCCCATGAACACCGAGGCCCCGAACATCGCCGTGCCGACCGCGACACCACCCAGCATCGCCAGCACCACGGTCCGGTTCTTGAACAGGTGCAGCGGGATGACCGGCGAGGACGCCCGCCGTTCCACGAAGTAGGCACCCACGATCGCGAGCACCGCCCCAGCGACGAACAGCGCGCTCTCCGCACTGATCCAGGCGAAGTCCTTGCCCGCGAACGACACCCACATCAGCACCAGGCTCACGCCGCCGGTGATCAGCGTGGCGCCGAGGTAGTCGATCTTCACGTGTTGCTTCTTGACCGGCAGGTGCAGCGTCTTGTGCAGCACGGCCAGCGCCACCAGCGCCAGCGGCACGCAGACGAAGAAGCACCAGCGCCAGCCGGGCCAGTCGACGAGGAACCCGCCGACCAGCGGCCCGCCCACGGTCCCGGCGGAGATCACCATGCCGGTGTAGCCGCTGTAGCGGCCGCGTTCGCGCGGGCTGAGCAGCGCGCCGACGACGACCTGCCCCAGGGCCTGCACACCACCCATCCCCAGCCCCTGGAGGACCCGGAACGAGATGAGCTGCTCCATGTTCTGACTGAACCCGGACAGCACCGAGCCGACGACGAAGATCACGATCGCCGCCTGCAACAGCTTCTTCTTGTCGAACAGGTCCGCGAGCTTGCCCCACAGCGGGGTGCTGGCGGTGGACGCGAGGAGCATCGAGGTGATGACCCACGTGTACTGGGTCTGCGTGCCTTTGAGCTCGGCCAGGATCGTCGGGAGAGCGTTCGAGACGATGGTGGAGCTGAGGATCGCGACGAGCAACGCCACCCAGATGCCGGACAGCGCTTCGAGGATCTCCCGATGCGACGAGGGCCGGTTCAAGCACACCTCCAGTAGTTAGTTGATGCCATACAACTATATCTGGAGATAGTTAGCTAGGCCAACTAATTCGGTGGCTGATGGGTCACACCCCAGCGTCGCGCCGCCCGCTCAAGCCGCAGTCGCAAGCAGCACCTGATCACCCGCGAGGCCGAAGGCGAGCAATCCCAACGGCGAAGCCGAGGCGTTCGGCTTTTCGCTTTGAGCCAAGACCGAGGGGTGGTGTGTCCCATCACGAGTCGCGCCACAGCTCTTGCTGCACGTGAGGAGGGGTGTCAAGCAGGCACGCTCTTCGCCTGCTTGACACCCCTCCTCACGTGTGGCCCGCTCTTGGTGCGGCTCGTGATGGGACACACCACCGACGCCACCCGGCTACGCAACAGGCAGCCGCCCAAAGCACCAGGCGTGCCATCTACCTGCGCACGGCGTGGACCCCCTGATCAGATTGCCGGGGTCTGGGGCAGAGCCCAGGGGAAGCACGCAACTCAAGGTCGCCGCCCGCAAGACGACCACAGCGCAAAGCCGCGGTTCGCAAGGTGACCCCGGCACAAAGCCACGGCTAGCAAGACGACCACAGCGCAAAGCCGCGACCCGCAAGACGACGCAGCGGATCAGCTGTCGGCGTTGCTCATCCGGTCCGCCTTGACCCCGAAGAAGTCGCCACCCTTGCTCTTGACGTCGTCGGTGCCCCAGTTCCGGACGCGGTCGACCGGGACCATCCGCGGGATGTGCTTGCGGCAGTGGACGTAGGCCTCCTGCACGTCCACCACCACCCAGCGCTCGACCTTCTTGTCCTCGGTCTCGAACTCCTCACGAGGCACGATGCGGGCGCGGCCGTTCACGTGCAGCCCGATCAGGTCGTCGGCGAAGTCCACCATCAGCATCCCGACGTGCGGGTTCTCCATGATGTTGCCGAGCGAGGCCATCACGCCGTTGCCCCGGTACTCGGGGTAGGCAACGGTCCGTGAGTCGATCACGCGCAGGAATCCCGCCGGGCCCGCCCGCAGCGTCGAGTCGCACTCCCCGTCGGCATCAGCGGTCGAGATGAAGGCCATCTCCATCCGGCCGACGAACTCGGCCATCGCGGGGTTGAGGTGGTCCAGCACCTGGTCCGCGTAGAAGCGCGTAGCGCGATCGGACGTCTCCAGGGCACATTGGAGGAAGTGCTCACCGCGTGAGCCGGGAAGCTCGTCACGGTCGGGTGAGGTGGTATCAGTCAACTCAGGCAGGGACACGCGCCCAACCCAAGCACGCAAGCACGCAACCCGGTACAGAAGGACCCTCACATTCACACTGTTGCGGTAACAACTACTCACCTAGAGTGACCATGCTTCGCTCGAAGGTGGCATCAAGGAGTCAAACAGCCCGATCAGGGGTTACTGTCCACCCTGTCGGGGGACGGATGCTTGACGAGGACGAACAGCGCCTTGCCGGCGCCACTGAACGCCAATGAGAACGTGGAGACTGCGCGCGGACCATGACTGCGAACGCTGTGCTGAGCCCCATCCCTACCCCGCCCCACCGAGAACCCCCGCCTGGTGTCACCGCGATGGTGCGGATGATCCGGGAGAGCTTCGCGGTGGTGGAGCCGCACTCCGAAGAAGTGGCGAAGTTCTTCTACGGAATGCTCTTCTCGCTCTCGCCTGCCACACGCGAGATGTTCCCCGCGAACATGGAGGTGCAACGCAGCCGTCTGCTGCGCGCCCTCGTGCACGTGGTGCAGATGGTCGACCGCCCGGACGACCTCATTCCCTTCCTGCGTCAGCTGGGACGTGACCACCGGAAGTTCGGTGTCATCAACGTCCACTACGAGGCGGTCGGGACGGCACTGCTGTCCGCGGTGAAGAAGTTCTCCGGCGCCGCCTGGACGCCCAAGGTCGAGATGGCGTGGGCCGAGGCCTACACCCTCATGGCCAGGGCGATGCAGGAGGCGGCCGACGCCGACAACGGGCCCGCGTACTGGCACGCGACGGTGCTGGAGCACCAGCGCGTCTCGTGGGACCTGGCCGTCGTCCGGCTGCAACCGGACCACCCCGTCAGCTACAAGGCCGGTCAGTACGTCAGCGTGGAGACGCCGCAGCGCAAGCGCCTGTGGCGGTACTACTCGCCGGCGAACGCACCGCGCGAGGACGGCGTCATCGAGTTCCACATCCGGTCCGTCGACGGCGGCTGGGTGTCCCGCTCGGTGGTCGGCCACACGCAGGCCGGCGACACCTGGCGGATCGGACCGCCGATGGGACGTCTGTCGGTCGACCGCACGGCCGGCTCGGACATCCTGATGGTGGCCGGTGGCACGGGCGTCGCGCCGATGCACGCGATCATCGACGAGATGGCGCAGTTCGGCGAGAACCCGCGCGTGCACCTGTTCTACGGCGGCCGCACCCGCGAGGACCTCTACGACCTGGACAACCTGCAGCGCATCGCGACCACGAACCCGTGGCTCACGGTCGTGCCGGTGCTGGAGTCGGACCCCGGCGTCCGAGGTGTCGAGCAGGGCAGCCTCGCCGACGTGGTCACCCGCTACGGCGCGTGGGAAGAGCGCGACGTCCTGGTCTGCGGCAGCCCAGCCATGATCAGATCGACGGTCTCCCGCATGCTCGTCGCCGGAACTCCTCTCGACCGGATCAAGTACGACCCGTTCACGCTGGACTAAACTCGGCACGTCGTAAGCGACTGGCGTGCCGAGGGTGGAACTGACCACCGGGAAGCGACGGCCGAGCGCACCGAACGCCTGGGTGCCCGGCACGGAGTGATGCCGTGCTGCGCGAAGTCGATCCCGAGATCGCCACTCTCATCCAGGCAGAGGAACGCCGTCAGGCGAGCAAGCTGCGCATGATCGCGTCCGAGAACGACGTGTCGGCCGCCGTGCTCGAAGCGACCGGCTCGGTGCTGACCAACAAGTATTCCGAGGGCTACCCCGGCAAGCGGTACTACGAGGGCCAGCAGGTCGTCGACCAGGTCGAACAGCTCGCCATCGACCGGGCGAAAGCGCTGTTCGGCGTGGACCACGCGAACGTCCAGCCGCTGTCCGGCGCTCCGGCGAACCTCGCCGTCTACCTGGCGTTCCTGCAGCCCGGTGACACCGTGATGGGCATGTCCCTGCCGATGGGCGGCCATCTCACGCACGGCTGGAGCGTGTCCGCGACCGGCAAGTGGTTCAACGCGGTCCAGTACGAGGTCCGCAAGGACACCGGTGTCGTGGACATGGACGAGGTCAGGGCGCTGGCCCAGGCCGAACGCCCGAAGGTGATCTTCTGCGGCGGCACCGCCATTCCGCGCACGATCGACTTCCCGGCGTTCGCGGAGATCGCCCGCGAGATCGACGCGGTCCTGGTGGCCGACATCGCGCACATCGCCGGACTCGTCGCGGGCGGTGCGCACCCGTCGCCGGTAGGACACGCACCGGTGATCACGACGACCACGCACAAGACGTTGCGCGGCCCGCGTGGCGCGATGATCCTGTGCGACGCCGAGCACGCGAAGGCGATCGATCGGGCCGTGTTCCCCGGCCTGCAGGGCGGTCCGCACGACCACACGACGGCCGCGATCGCCGTGGCGCTGCACGAGGCGTCGCAGCCGGAGTTCCGCGAGTACGCGCACATGATCGTGAAGAACGCGCAGGCGCTCGCCGAGGCGTTGCTGGAACGCGGCTTCGACCTGGTCTCCGGCGGCACCGACAACCACCTGGTCCTGATCGACCTGACGTCCAAGCTGATCGGCGGCAAGCCGGCCGCGCGGGCCCTGGACCGGGCGGGCATCGAGCTGAACTACAACGCGGTCCCGTTCGACACCCGCAAGCCGTTCGACCCGTCCGGCATCCGGCTCGGCACCTCCGGTGTCACGACGCGCGGCCTCAAGCCGGAGCAGATGCCGTTGATCGCGAACTGGATGGATCGCGCGATCGCCGCCCACGACAACGACCAGGCGCTGGACCGCATCGCCGCCGAGGTCGGGGAACTACTCGGCAGCCTCTAGAGAGGCGACTGCCTCACGCACCTCGCCGAGGGTCCGGCGGACGACTTCCGCGAAGTCCCCGCCGGTCTCCAGCCAGCGCTCGTAGCCGCGGTTGAACGCCAGCACACCCAGCTCGGCGGCCACGGCGGCGTCGAGCTCCGGCACTCCGCGCTGCTTCAGCGCGTCTGTCATCGCGATGGCGAACCCGACCATCTTCAACGCGGACCGCTCGCGCAGCTCGTCGTTGCTCGCGATCACCTCCAGCCGCTGCGGCCCGTGTGCCCGGCGTTCGTCCGTGAACGTCGACGCCGTCGCCACCAGCGCCGCCTCGACGACCTCCAGCGGCCTCGCTTCGGCGGGGGCAGCGGCGATCGCGCCGGTCATCAGGTCCGCCAGCACGTCCTGGCCGCCGAACAGCACCTCGCGCTTGTCCCGGAAGTGCCGGAAGAACGTGCTCTTCGTGAGGCCCGCGCGCTCGGCGATCTGCGCGACGGCGGTGTTCTCGTACCCCTGCTCGCTGAACAGGTCGAGTGCGGCGCGCACCAACCGCTCCCGCGCGTCCGGCTCCCATCGACCCATGCCTCCATCCTAAGTGATGCGACTTAGTCCCATCACTCTGCTACGGTTGATGAGACCAAGTCCCATCACTTGAAGGAAGTGTCATGAAGGTCTTCGTCACGGGTGCCAGCGGCCACGTCGGCTCGGCACTGGTCCCAGAACTGCTGAACGCGGGCCACGAGGTCGTCGGCCTCGCCCGTTCGGACGCGTCCGCCGCCAAGCTCGAAGCGCAGGGCGCCGGCGTGCGGCGCGGCGATCTGGACGACCTCGACGGACTGCGCAAGGGCGCGGCCGAGGCGGACGCCGTGATCCACCTGGCGTTCAAGCACGAGGAGATGTACGCGGGCGACTACCAGGGCGCCTCCGACGCCGACCTCGCCGTCGTCCGGGCGTTCCTGGACGAACTCGCCGGCACCGGCAAGGCGCTGATCGGCACCGCCGGCACGCTGGCGTACTCGGGCCTGGGCCGCACCGCCACCGAGGAGGAGCGGATCTCGAGCGAGGGCCCGCGCGGCGCCGCCCGCAACCTGATCATCGACGCCCAGGACGTCCGCGGCTCGGTCGTCGTGCTGCCCCCGACCGTCCACAGTGCACTGGACACGGCCGGCTTCATCCCGATCCTGGTCAGGACCGCCCGCGCCACGGGGATTTCCGGCTACCCCGGCGACGGCACGAACCGCTGGTCCGCCACGCACACGCTGGACGCGGCGAGGCTCTACCGGCTGGCCGCGGAGAAGGCGCCGATGGGCTCAGTGCTGCACGCGGTCGCCGAGGAGGCCGTGACGGTGCGGGAGATCGCCGAGGTCATCGGCCGGGAGCTGAACGTGCCCGTCGAGGCCATCCCGGCGGAACGCGCCCAGGAGCACTTCGGGCCGCTCGCGTTCATGGTCTCGCGGGACGCACCGACGTCCGGTGCGCGCACGAAGGCGTTGCTGGGCTGGGAACCGAAGGAACCCGGCATCCTGGAGGACCTGGAGGCCGGGTTCTACTTCGAGCAGAGCTGAGCTTCGAGTTTCAGGTGGGCCTCGGACAGGACGCCGCCGGGGTCCGGGCCGGCCAGAGCGGATTCCTCAAGCACGGCAAGGGTTTCCGGTCGGCGCAGCCACGTGGTCAGCGGACCGACGTCCGGACCTTCGCGCACGAGTCCCGCCAGCGCGATCGGCGTCGCGAGGAAGTAGTCCTGCACGGCCGAACGCTCCCGCGGATCGCCCTTCGCGTGGGTTTCGGCCGCCAGGCGCAGCCAGAAGAAGTCCGCTTCGAGCTCTCCGAGTGCGATCAGTTCCAGCACGCGCGGAAGCAGGTATCGCACGAAGGTCTCGTCGCCGATCGTGCCCGACTTCAACCAGAACTTCTCGACCTGGCTGGAAGTCAGCTCTCGCAACGGCACGGTGGTGAACGGCGCGACGCTCGCCGCGTCCACGCAGTGGTCGCAGAAGTCGACCACCCTGGGACGCGGCGTCGCGAAGACCTCGTAGACGCGCTCGATCACTTGCGCGGCTTGGGTTTCCACACGACCAGTGCGGTCTCCTGCCGGATCGGCACGAGGTCACGCCGGTAGGAGGCGTGTACGGCGGCGGCCGTGGAATCGGCCACCGCCAACGCCTGTGCGAGTTCCTGCTGGAGTTCGGCGACCCGCGAGCGCAGAGCGTCGACCTGGTTCTCCAGGTCGATGATCCGCTTGATGCCCGCGAGGTTCACGCCCTCGTCCTGCGAGAGGCGCTGGACTTCGCGCAGCAACACGATGTCGCGCATGGAGTAACGGCGGCCGCCACCGTTCGTGCGGCCCGGCGAGACCAGACCCAGCCGGTCGTAGGACCGGAGTGTCTGGGCGTGCAGGCCGGACAGCTGGGCCGCCACCGAGATCACGAAGAACGGCGTGTCCTCATCGGTCCCTGGGGGGAACGGAAAACCCACCGAACTCACCGCCCTTCAAGAAGTGCGTTCAGATCGCCTCGCGGATCGTGGTCCTGCGTCACGTCGGCATACGCCTCAAGCGCCTTGCGGGCCTCGGACGACAGGTTGTTCGGCACCGCGACCTCCAGGGTGATCAGGAGATCGCCCGCGGTCCCGTCCCGCTTCGTGATCCCCTTGCCCCGCGCCCGCAGCACCCGCCCGGAGGCGGTGCCGGCGGGCACCTTCAAGGAGACCTTGCCGTCGAGCGTCGGCACGGTCAACGTCGATCCCAGAGCGAGCTCGGAGAACGTCATCGGCGCCGTCAGCGTCAGGTCGTTGCCCTGACGGCCGAACACGCTGTGCGGGTTGACGTGCACGCGCACGAACAGATCACCGTTCGGACCACCGTTGCGGCCTGGTTCGCCCTGTCCCGCAAGGCGAATCCGCTGGCCGTCGTCGACACCAGACGGGATCCGCACGGTCAGCGTGCGGGTACGGGTGCTGACGCCGTCGCCACCGCACTCGGGGCACGGGTCGTCGATGATCCGGCCCGTGCCGCGGCAGTCGCGGCACGGCTCGCTGAACGCGAACGCTCCCTGCGACCGCGTGACGAGCCCGGAGCCCGTGCAGGTCGCGCAGGTGTGCGGCGTGGTGCCCGGCTTGGCGCCGGAACCACCGCACGTCGTGCAGGCGGCGGGGGACGACAGGCGCAACGGCACCGTCGCCCCCTTGACCGCCTCGGTGAAGTCGATGCGGACGTCGGTCTCGACGTCCTCACCACGACGCGGGCGCGTGGCCGCCCCGGGAGTCGCGCCGCCACGCCGGTTGAACAGGCCGCCGAGCAGGTCGCCCAGGCCGCCGCCACCGGTGTTCTGCGCGGCACGGCCGAACAGGTCGTTCACGTCGAACCCGCCGGAGCCGAAGCCACCGGAGCCCGGGAAGCCGCCGCCGCCCGCGAACAGGCGGCGGGCCTCGTCGTACTGCTTGCGCTTGGCCGGGTCCGACAGCACGCCGTAGGCCTCGGAGACCGCCTTGAAGCGGGCCTCGGCCTTGGCGTCGCCGGGGTTCGCGTCGGGGTGCAGCTCGCGGGCGAGCTTGCGGTACGACTTCTTGATCTCGTCCGCTGTCGCCTCGGAGGAGACGCCCAGCTCGCGGTAGAAGTCCTTCTCGATCCAGTCCCTCTGACTCACCGGACGGCTCCTCCTCCCTAGGCTTCTTCGGACGTCGCGGCGGGCTCGTGGTCGGTCACCGCGACGAGCGCGGGCCGGACGAGCTTGTCGCCGAAGGTGTAGCCACGACGCAGGACGGCGGTGACCGTCGGGCCGTCGACGTCCGGGGACGTGCTGTGCTGCACGGCCTCGTGCACCGACGGGTCGAACGCCTCGCCGTCGTGCGCGAACGGCTCCAGGCCGGTCTTGGCGAGCGTGGACACGAGCTTGTCCGCGACCGCCTTGAACGCACCGGTCAGGTCGCCGTGTGCGGCGGCCCGCTCGATGTCGTCCAGCACCGAGAGCAGTTCGGAGGCGACGGACGCCTTCGCGTTGTTGATCACCGCTTCGCGGTCGCGTTCCACCCGCTTGCGGTAGTTCGCGTACTCGGCGGTGAGCCGCTGCAGGTCGGCGGTGCGCTCGTCGAGCTGGGTCTTCAGCTCGGCGGCCACCTCGTCCACGACCTCGGCGACCAGAGGTTCGGCCGGAGCAGTGCCCTCTTCCTCGGCGACGTGGGCCGGCGCCCGGACCTCACCCGTTTCGGGGTCGATCCGGCGCCGGTCGTTCACGACGACCTGAGGCTGCTCCTCGTCAGGGGCGGCATGCCTCGGTTCGGTCACTTCTTCTCGTCCTCGTCCACGATCTCGGCGTCGACGACGTCGTCGTCCTTCTTGGCACCGGCGCCCGCACCGGCGGCACCCGGCGCGTCAGCACCAGGGGCCTCGGCGCCGGGAGCACCCGGAGCGTTGGCGTAGATCGCCTGGCCGATGGCCTGGGACTCGGTCGCGAGCTTCTCGACCGCCGTCTTGATGGCGTTGATGTCGGTGCCCTTGAGCGCCTCGTTCGCCTCGGCGATCGCGGCGTTGACCTTGTCCTTGATCTCGGCCGGGAGCTTGTCGTCGTTCTCCTTGACGACCTTCTCCGTCTGGTAGACCAGCGTCTCGGCCTGGTTGCGGACCTCGGCCTCCTCGCGGCGGCGCTTGTCCTCCTCCGCGTGGGCCTCGGCGTCCTTGACCATGCGGTCGATGTCGTCCTTCGGCAGCGCGGAGCCACCGGTGATCGTCATCGACTGCTCCTTGCCGGTGCCCAGGTCCTTCGCCGACACGTGGACGATGCCGTTCGCGTCGATGTCGAAGGTGACCTCGATCTGCGGCACGCCACGGGGGGCGGGCGGCAGGCCGGTCAGCTCGAACATGCCGAGCTTCTTGTTGTGCGCCGCGATCTCGCGCTCGCCCTGGAAGACCTGGATCTGCACGGACGGCTGGCTGTCGTCGGCCGTCGTGAAGGTCTCGGAACGCTTCGTCGGGATCGTGGTGTTGCGCTCGATCAGCTTGGTCATGATGCCGCCCTTGGTCTCGATGCCCAGGGACAGCGGGGTGACGTCGAGCAGCAGGACGTCCTTGACCTCACCCTTGAGGACACCGGCCTGCAGTGCGGCGCCGACGGCGACGACCTCGTCCGGGTTCACGCCCTTGTTGGGCTCGCGGCCGCCGGTCAGCTCCTTGACGAGCTCCGCGACGGCGGGCATGCGGGTCGAGCCACCGACGAGCACGACGTGGTCGATGTCGCCGACGGAGACACCGGCGTCCTTGATCACGTTGTTGAACGGCGCGCGGGTGCGCTCGAGCAGGTCGTTCGTGATGCGCTGGAACTCGGCGCGAGACAGCGTCTCGTCGAGGAACAGCGGGTTCTTGTCACCGTCGACGGTGATGTACGGCAGGTTGATCGAGGCGTTGTTGGAGCTCGACAGCTCGATCTTGGCCTTCTCCGCAGCCTCACGGATGCGCTGGAGGGCCATCTTGTCCTTGGTCAGGTCGATGCCGTTGGCCTGCTTGAAGCGCTCGACCAGCCAGTCCACGACGCGCTGGTCCCAGTCGTCGCCACCGAGGTGGTTGTCACCGGAGGTCGCACGGACCTCGACCACGCCGTCGCCGAGCTCGAGCAGCGAGACGTCGAACGTGCCGCCACCGAGGTCGAAGACCAGGATGGTCTGCTCCTTCTCGCCCTTGTCGAGGCCGTAGGCCAGAGCGGCCGACGTCGGCTCGTTGACGATGCGGAGCACGTTGAGACCCGCGATCTGGCCGGCCTCCTTGGTGGCCTGGCGCTGCGCGTCCTCGAAGTAGGCGGGGACGGTGATGACCGCGTCGGTGATCTCTTCGCCCAGGTACGCCTCGGCGTCGCGCTTGAGCTTCATCAGCACGCGAGCGCTGATCTCCTGCGAGGTGTACTTCTTGCCGTCGATCTCGTCGGTCTGCCAGGTCGTGCCGACGTGGCGCTTGACCGAGCGGATCGTGCGGTCGACGTTGGTGACGGCCTGGTTCTTCGCGGGCTGGCCCACGAGGACCTCGCCGTTCTTGGCGAAAGCGACGATGGACGGGGTCGTCCTGGAGCCCTCCGAGTTGGCGATGACCGTCGGCTCACCGCCTTCGAGGACTGCGACGACCGAGTTGGTCGTCCCGAGGTCGATGCCGACTGCACGCGCCATTGGAGTTCCTTCCGCTAGTACTTGTTGAGTGCTACTGGCTCAAGTTTGCCATCCGCTCAACGTTGAGCCTACCCGACTCAAGGTTTCTGACTGTCCTAACGGCCGACAAAGTCTGGTTGTTCCCTCACAACGCGACGAGGGCCACCCCTTGTGGAGTGGCCCTCGACACAGTGCCCTCGCGAACCAGAGACAACCACGACCGTGATGGAAGGCCGCGCACGAGCGGCCTTCCATCACGGTCCCCCTTGGTCGGCCCTCAGGCCGCGAGCACCTGGACGTCCCCCGAGCCCGCGTTGAGGTTGAGTTCGAGCGGCGCACCCGGATCGGTCGGAACGTGGATCGCACGCTCACCGCTGCCCGACGAACCCACGACCTTGAACGGACCACCCGGCACCCGCACGGTGATGTCGCCGGACCCGGTGGTGGCCCGCACGGACTTCGCCGCCGACAACGTCAGCCTGATCCCCCCGGAGTCGGCGTTCGCGATCACCTCGTTCTCCATCGAGGTCCCGTCGATCTCCCCTGAACCGGTGCCGAGCAGCGCCTTGCCCTTGACCGCGTCCAGCTGGATCCGGCCCGATCCGATGTCCGCCGTGACGGCGCCACCGATCCGAGCCCCCTCGAAGGCACCGGATCCGGTCTTCACCTTGACGTCCCCCGCGATGTCGCGGGCGATGACCTTGCCGGAGCCGGTCCTGAAGTCGACGGAGGACAGCCCCTCGACGGTCGCGTCACCCGAGCCGATGTCACCGACCACCGTGATGTCCGCCGAGGGGACCAGGACCTCGTAGTTGATCTCGCAGTCGTTGCCGCAGCCGTCCAGCACCAGCGTGCTGCCCTCGATGCGGTGCGCAATGCCCGAGGGCTTGTTGTCCTTGTTGTGCTCGACCTTGCGGTGGACCTTCGTCTCGGCCAGGCCCTGCTGGAAGCGGATCGTCACGTCCCCCGAGTCCTGGTCACCGCGGACCTTGACCGACGTGAACTTCTCAGCAACGACGTGGTCGTCGGAGAACTCGTACTTCATGATGCGGATGCCACAGCCGGTCGACACCGTGAGCACCGCCCCCACCACCAACGCCACCAGCGCAGTCCTCATCATGAGCACAAAACTAGAGGTGGCGGGGCTCAGCTACACGGCAGTCAGCCCCCGAAGGCGGGGTGGGGTTCTCCCTACCTAGCTCAGACCAGGTCTTCGAGCACCGCGCGCAACGCCGGAGCCGTGCGCGCCGGGTCGTTCAGGAACCTCGTCGACGCCAGCACGTGCGCGGGCGCGATGCGTTCCCACAACAAGCCTTCGACCGGCACCTCGGCGATGTGCAGCTCCACGCTCTGCGCCCACCGGCCGATGCGCGACTCGATGCCGCGCAGCACGTCGCCGATCGGCAACGCCGCCGGGCTCTGCACGCGGTGCAGTTGCTCGATGCCCGGTTTCAGCGCGAGCACGACGGCCCGGCTGGCCGGCCGGGTCAGCAACGCCTCGGCGTCCTCGGGCATCGCGGGCTCGGCGCCGCGCCTGCAGGCGTCCAGCGCGTCGGCCCACCAGCCCGGCCACTCGGCCGTCACGGCGGCGCGGTCGGTGCCCGGCGGCACCCGCACCGGCAACGACGGGTCCAGGCCCGGCACGTGCGGCTCGACGTCGACCGACAACGCCAGCGAGTCGCGCACGTACAGCGCGGCGAGCAGCCCCAGGCTCACCCCGTGGCTGATGCCGGACACCTCTCGCGCGAACCTCATGGCCTCATTGTTCCCGCGGCGCGGCCGTGAATTCGTCGCGACCGCGGATCAAGAAGGACACGATTGGCTCCAGCTCGTCCTCGTTCGGCGCAACGTCGGCGATCAGGCCCTGCATCAGCAGCCCGTCGATGGCCGCGAGGAACGCCCGGAACGCGACGGGGTCCTCCGGCCGCACGACCTCCACGGCCAGGTCGAGCCACCGGCGCGCGGCGGGCTTCAGCTCGGGACGCCTGCCCGCCAGCAGGTACAGCTCGTACTCGGCGAGCGTGCGGCCGCGGTTCTCGTTCACGGCCTTCGCGAGGCTGCTCGCGATCTCACGGGCGGTGCCACCGCTCGCGACGATCTTCAGCATGTCGTCGCACAACGACTCGGCCGACCACACGAGCGTGGCGATCAACAGGTCGTCGAGCGTGGCGAAGTAATAGGTGGGTGCCGTCGTCGGCACACCGGCTTCCCGGGCGACGCTGCGGTGCGTCACGCCGGCGACGCCTTCGCGTTCGATCACGCGCAGGGTGGCCTCGACGATGGCGCGGCGCTTCTTCTCGCCGCGCGCCTTTCGCCCGTCGACCTTCTGGATGTCTGCCAGCGCGGTCAGTGCGTCCTCCCGAGTTCGAGCGTCACCACGCCTCCGATGATCAGGACCAGGCCGATGACCATCGTGGGGTTGAGGGTTTCGCCGAGGAACTTCCAGCCGATGATCGCGACTGCCGCAACGCCGACAGCGGACCATACGGCGTAAGCGACGCCCACGGGCATACCCAACTTCAACGCGCGCGAAAGTGCGGTGAAGGCGATGGCGTATCCGACGACGACAACGACCGAAGGCCACAGTCTGCTGAATCCGTCGGACAGCTTCAACGACACGGTGGCGGCGATCTCTCCCACGATCGCCGCGGCGAGATACACGTACAACACGGCGACCTCCGGCTGTTCAGGACAACTACCTGAACAAGTGTTCCACAAGTTTTTGATCAATTTCCGGATACTTGACCGGTACGTGAGGAGACACCGGCCACGTCCAAGTGGTTACTGATCAGTAACGTGGCCTAGAATCCCGCCATGACCCTCCAGCTGGTTCTCGGACTCGTCGCCGTGGCGGTGAGCGTCGTCGCCTGGGGCGTGTTCGTCGCCGCCGTGCTGAAGCAGATCAAGATCATCCGGCTCGGCCAGCCCGACGGCACCCGCTTCGGGCCGTTCGTGCCGCGCATGAAGACGATGATCGTCGAGTTCGTCGCGCACACCAGAATGGCGAAGTTCCGTTCGGTCGCCCCGTGGCACTGGATGGTGATGTGGGGCTTCCTCATCGGGTCCGCGGTGCTGTTCGAGGCGTACGGCGAGGTGTTCGACCCGCACTTCCACTGGCCGATCATCGGCACGTGGTCGGTCTGGCTGCTGCTGGTCGAACTGCTGGGCCTCGGCACCGTCGTCGGTGGTGTCGCCCTGGCGGTCATCCGCCAGCGCAACCACCCGCGCCGCGCCGACCGGCTCTCCCGCTTCCAGGGTTCGGACTTCAAGTCGGCGTACTTCGTCGAGGCCGTCGTGATCATCGAGGGCGTCGGCATCCTGCTGGTCAAGGCGTTCAAGCAGTCGAGCGGCCTGGAGGTCGCCCCGCTGTGGACGTCGTTCGTGACGCAGCCGCTCGCGCAGATCCTGCCGTCCGCGCCCATCTGGGTGTCGGTGATGGCGCTGGTCAAGCTGCTGAGCGGGATGATCTGGCTGATCGTGGTCGGCCGCAACCTCACGATGGGTGTCGCCTGGCACCGGTTCTCGGCGTTCTTCAACATCTACTTCAAGCGCGAGGACGACGGTGGCGTCGCTCTGGGCGCGCTGAAGCCGATGATGTCCGGCGGCAAGGTCCTCGATCTCGAAGAGGCCGACCCGGACAAGGACGTGTTCGGCGTCGGCAAGGTGGAGGACTTCACCTGGAAGGGCGTCCTCGACTTCTCGACCTGCACCGAGTGCGGCCGCTGCCAGTCGCAGTGCCCCGCCTGGAACACCGGCAAGCCGTTGTCCCCCAAGCTGGTCATCACGCAGCTGCGCGACCACATGTACGCGAAGGCGCCGTACCTGCTGGCCGGCGGCTCGCGCGACATGGCGGGCGACGAGGTCGGTCTCACCGAGGACAAGTACGAGGACTACAAGAAGCGCCTCGAGTCCATCGACGTGCTGGCGATGGCCGAGTCCGAGCGCCCGCTGGTCGGCGGCCCCGACGAGCTGGGCGTCATCGACCCCGAGGTGCTGTGGTCCTGCACGACCTGCGGCGCGTGCGTCGAGCAGTGCCCGGTGGACATCGAGCACGTCGACCACATCGTCGACATGCGCCGCTACCAGGTGCTGATCGAGTCGAACTTCCCGTCCGAGCTCGGCGGCATGTTCAAGAACCTGGAGAACAAGGGCAACCCGTGGGGCCAGAACTCCAAGGACCGCCTGGCGTGGACCGAGGGCCTCGAGTTCGAGGTGCCGGTGTTCGACGGCGAACTGGGCGACGCGGAGTACCTGTTCTGGGTCGGCTGCGCCGGTGCGTACGAGGACCGCGCGAAGAAGACGACGCGTGCCGTCGCCGAGCTGCTGCACACCGCGGACGTGAAGTACACGGTGCTCGGCCCGGAGGAGACCTGCACCGGTGACCCGGCTCGCCGCGCCGGCAACGAGTTCCTGTTCCAGATGCTCGCGCAGCAGAACGTCGAGGTGCTCAACTCGGTGTTCGAGGACCGGCCCGCCGGCCAGCGCAAGATCGTCGTGACGTGTGCGCACTGCTTCAACACGCTGGCCAACGAGTACCCGCAGGTCGGTGGCACGTACGAGGTCGTGCACCACACGCAGCTGCTGAACAAGCTGGTGCGCGAACGCCGTCTGGTGCCGGTCGCGCCGGTCACCGAGGACGTCACGTACCACGACCCGTGCTACCTGGGCCGTCACAACAAGGTCTACGAGGCGCCGCGTGAGCTGATCGGGGCGTCCGGCGCGACGCTGCGCGAGATGCCGCGGCACGAGGAACGCTCCATGTGCTGCGGTGCCGGCGGCGCGCGCATGTGGATGGAGGAGCGGATCGGCAAGCGCATCAACGTCGACCGCGTGGACGAGGCGTTGTCCACGGCGCCGTCGAAGATCGCGACCGGCTGCCCGTTCTGCCGCGTGATGCTGACCGACGGCGTGACCGCGCGTCAGGCCGACGGCCAGGCCGGTGCGCACGTCGAGGTCGTGGACGTGGCGCAGATGCTGCTGGAGTCCGTGAAGCGCGGGCAGCCGACGCCGGAGGCGGCAGCCGAGGACGCGAACGTCTGAGTCAGGCAACGAGAAACGGCCCCGGTCCACTGTGGACCGGGGCCGTTCTGCTCTGTCGTCAGAAAGCCCAGACCTTGAGCTTCTTGACGTTGTTCTCCCAGTCGACGTCCGGCGCGCCGAGGGTCTCGGCGGTCACGACGATCTCGCCACGCCTGATCGGCTTGTCCACCCGCGCCTTGACCGTGTAAGTGACGGACTCGCCGATGTAGGTGTTCTTCTGGTAAACACTCGACAGGCTCACCTGCTGTCCGTCGACGTGCCAGACGGGAGCGTTGGCGGACAACGGGGTCAGCCCCTCCGGCAGCGTGGCATACCCGTGCATCGTCGCGGGCGTGTTGCCCTTGTTCCGGTAGGTGACCTTGACGTCGACCTCGTCACCGACCTTCATGAAACGGGGCGCGTCCACGCGATCGACCGCCGCGTCGTACCGCCCCTGCACGAATCCCGCGTCGTACGGACCGGCCTGACCGCCTGGCGCGAGGGTGAACTCCTCGGTCCTGAGCGTGTTCTCGTCGAAGTCCGAGTCGCCGCCGCTCTTGGTGAACGCCGTCGACCACTCCCGGTTGAACATGGTCACCACGTAGGTGCCCGCCGGGATGTTCTCGAACCGGTAGTTGCCGTTCTCGTCGGTGTTCGCCGTCTTGTACAGCCCCGGAATCAGGAACGTGTACCCGGTCTTCGGCGCTTCGCCCGGCTGCCGGACGCCGTCACCGTTGTCGTCGAACCACGCCGACCCGGTGATGACCCCACCGGGCTCGTCGGCCATCGCCGGCTGAACGACGAAGGCCGACGCGGCCAGTGCGAGTCCGAGTGCGGAAAGTCTTGTCACAGCACGCATTTCAAATCCCCCAGGATGTGAAGTGAACTTCCACATCAAGGGACGTGCCCCGCACACCGAGGTTGCGTCAGTCCTTGTCGGTGACCTTGTCGTAGACCACGTTCAGCACCCAGCCGGTCAGGGCGACGATGATCGCGCCCCAGAACGCCGGCCAGAAGCCGTCGACGCGGAACGGCAGGTCGAACTGCTCGGCCAGCCACCCGGTGAACATGAACAGCAGCGCGTTCACCACGAGCCCGATCAGGCCGAGCGTCAACAGGTAGAACAGGCAGCCGAAGAACTTCACTACCGGCTTCACGATCGCGTTGATCAGGCCGAAGATCACCGCGACGCCGATCAGCGTGAGGATTCTCGAACCGGTCGAGCCCTCGCCCAGGTCGATGCCCGGGAGGGCGGTCGACACCCAGACCGCCACGGCAGTCAGCAGCACATGCACCAAGATGCCCATGCCGCAGACTAACCGTGACGGGTCCTAAGTGGTCAGGAGCGGCGGCGGCGCGCCATGAAGAACGCTCCCAGGCCGGCCGCGAGCAGCAACGAGCCGAGGCCGAGGAAGCCGAGCGGCGAGGCACCGGTCGACGCGAGGCCGGACTTGTTGCCCGCCTTGGCCACGGCCTGGGTGGTCGTGGTGACCGGCGCGGCGGTGGTCGTCTCCGTCGTGGTCGGCGCGGTGGTCTCCGCGCCCTTCTCCACGACCTTGATCTTCGTGCTGACCACGTTGTTCTTGTGGTCGACGTCCGGCAGACGGCCGAAGTTGAAGCGCGCCATGGCGTGCACCTCGGTGTACGTGAGGTCGTTCAGCTCGATCTTGATCGCGACCTCGGTCTGCTTGCCGGGAAGGATCTTGTCCTTGACGGTGAAGTCCTCGTCGGTGCCCGGCTGCAACGTCACGTTGTCGCTGTGGGACAAGAGCTTCGCGGAGAAGCTTCCCAGCACGAAGGTCGGCGCGATCGGCACGTTGCCCTTGTTGGAGAGCGTCAGCTTGAGGTCGAGCTGGTCGCCGATGGCGTAGGTGTCCTTGACCGGCGTGATCGCGGACGCGAGCGCCACGTCGGCCTTGGCCTCCACGTAGCGCAGGTCGATCCGCACGTCGCGGTCGCCACCCTGGGGCGCGACGGCGCGCGTGCCGGTCAGCCAGTCGACGTCCTGGGCGGACTTCGGCTCGGCCAGCGCCAGCTTGGCCGCCGTGAGGTCCGGCGCGGTGACGGTCAGGTCGCCCAGCGGGAGGTCGAGCAGGTAGGCGCCGTCCGAGCCGGCCGCGGTCTCCACGTCGACGGCGGCACCGGAGTTCGTCTTGCCGGTGACCTTGACCCTGGCGCCGTGCGTCTTCTCGTCGGCCTGCTTCGCGCCGTCACCGTTGGCGTCGACGAAGGTGAAGCCGCTGAGGAAGAGGCCGCGCAACGGGAAGTCGAGGCCGGACGCGGACTCCGACGCGCCGTGACCCACCTTGGTGGTCGAGTAGTCGGTCATGTCGTTGTTGCTGATCACGTACTTCGGCCCCTTCGGCAGGACGGCCTTGTACCTGCCGTCCGGACCGGTCGGGAAGTTCCCCACCAGTTCGTTGGTGCCCTGAACGCGAATGACGACCCCGCTGCCGTTGGCGCGGACGTTCTCACCTTCGTTGAAGGTGTTGTCACCGTTGCGGTCGAGGTAGAACAGGCCTTCTACGGTGATCGTCTCGTCCTGCGCGGCGGCGGAAGTGGCCACGGCGGGCAGGGCGAGGGCGGCCGTCATCGCGACGGCGAAGAACTTCTTCACTGATCCCCCAGCGTTCGTTTGCTCCACTTGGGACATCGGAACGCCGGGGGTCAGCGTTGCATGACACCGGTCACTCGGACAGCGGGTAGCCACCCATCTCGCACCCCTCCCTCTCGCGCCAGTTAGCACGATATCGGATAGTACGAGTTCGTAGCAATTACTCCTTGCTGTCGAGTGCGAGCCGCGTGCGACGGTGCGCGGGCCCCAGTTCGCCGGACAGCACCTCCATCACCTGACGCAGGAGCTCGCGCAGGCGCTCCAGGTCGGCACCCGGCAGCGCGGTGAAGAGGTCGCGCTCCCGTTCGGCCTGGCCGGCGACGATCCGCAGGAAGATCTCGCGGCCGGCGTCGGTCAGCGTCGCGGGCAACGACCGGCGGTCGCTCGGGTCGAGTTCGCGGACGACGAGGCCCGCCTTCTCCAGCCGGTCGAGCCTGCTCGTGATCGTGGTGGCCGGGCTCAGCGTGCCGTTCGCGAGCTGCTTGGGCGTGAGCCGATGAGGCGGCCCGATCCAGAAGAGCCGCGCGAGGATCTCGTAGTCGGCTCGGTTGAGCCCGTGCGGCGCGGCGATCTCCGTGGCGAGGAAGTCGAGGTACTTGCTGATCTGGTGCACCCGGTCGACCACGCCTTCGACCACCGGATCGATCGCCGGAACCATGGCCCTCCACGACTCGACCTCGGCATCGGTGTCGTCCGCACCACGCTTGCCCATCCTGCGATGGTAGTTGCGCCCGCATGCAGAACGGCCCGCGTCTCTCCCGGACGCGGGCCGTTCCGTCTTACCCCCTGGTGATCAGCGTCCCCCCGGAGCAGATCCCAGCCTTAAGACACCTCAGGACATCTGGATGTTGCCCTGACCCCCGAATGTCACTCGAATGCAGTAACGATCAGGCGCGGCGGACAGCGAAGTTGACGGACGGAAGCTCGTCGTCGCCGATCTCCACGAGCACGGTGGAGTCCGAGATGTTGACGAACTCCGGGTCGTTGAAGCTGACCTGGTACCAGCCGTACGGCGCGCGTTTCATGGTCCAGACGCCATAGCTGCTGGTCGGGAAGTCCGCGCTCACCCCGTCGGCGTCGGTGACCACCACGTCGACGTCGCTGATGCCGGGCTCGCCGTCCTGCCACACGCCGTCGTGGTTGAGGTCCTCGAAGACGATGCCGCCGACGTACCCGGTCGGCTCGGCGGCCTGCGCGGACGCGACGCCGGCGAACGCGATCAGCGAGGCCGTGACGGCGATGAACGCAGCACGAATCTTGATACCCATTTACTTCCCCCAGGAACATTTCACGCAGCACGAAGCAGCGCATTCTTCAGCGGATTTCCCGGACGCTCCCCAGCATCCGGTCGCTATAGAAGTCGTTCGAGAGGCATCGCCGGTTGTCCCCCGTGACACAACCGTGATCCCCGCCTGTCGCAGCAGGTGCACGCCCGTCCGCGGTCCTAAGCTGATCGACATGAGCGAGAAGCCGCAGGCCTCCGGCGAAAGCACCCTCACCGTCGTACTGGCCCTGCTGGTCAATCTGGCGATTGCAATCATGAAGGCCGTTGCGGGCGTTTTGACCGGTTCGGCCGCCATTCTCTCGGAAGCCGCCCACTCGGTGGCCGACACGTTCACCGAAGCGCTCCTGCTGACCGCCCTGCGCCGCTCGGACCGACCGGCCGACCGCCGCCACCCGTTCGGCTACGGCAAGGAACGCTACTTCTGGTCGCTGCTGGCCGCGGTCTCGATCTTCGCCTCCGGTGCGATGTTCGCGTTCTACGAGGGCTTCCGCACGGTCTTCGGCGAGCCGGAAGAGCAGACCCGTCCGTTGGTCGGCTACATCGTGCTTGGCTTGGCGTTCGCGCTCGAGTCCGTCTCGTGGACGCAGGCGTTCCGACAGGTCCGCTCCGAGTCCGCCGCACACGGCCGCGGCTTCTGGGACTTCCTGCGCGTGTCCGACGACCCGACCGTCAAGACCGTCTTCCTGGAGGACTCGGCCGCCCTCATCGGCCTGCTGCTCGCGTTCGCGGGCCTCGGCCTGCACCAGCTGACCGGCTCGTCGCTGTGGGACGGCCTCGCGTCACTGGCGATCGGCGTGCTGCTGGCGTCGGTGGCCTACGTCCTGGCCCGCACCAACCGCGGCCTGCTGATCGGACGTCAGGCGGACCCGGTGATGGTGAAGGCGATCTGGCGCAGGCTGGGCGAAGTGCCCGAGGTGGACGCCGTCGTGGACGTGCTGACGATGCTCATCGGCACCGACCGCGTCCTGCTGTGCGCACGACTGGACTTCGACGACGCCCTGACGGCCCACCAGCTGGAAGACGCCTGCGTGCGCATCTCCGCGGAACTGCGCGCGGAGTTCACGGACCTCGACGAGATCTTCCTGGAACCGGTCCCGCGCACCGACCCCGAACTGCGCCGCCGCGTGCTGGAGCGCTACGGGGACCTGAGCTAGCGGCGCGTGTCCGTGCGGCTGAAGTTCAGGTAGGCGCGGCTGGGCGTGGGCCCGCGCTGCCCCTGGTACCGGCTGCCGGCCTGCGCCGAGCCGTACGGGTGCTCCGCCGGGCTCGACAGCTTGAACAGGCACAGCTGCCCGATCTTCATGCCGGGGTGCAGCGTGATCGGCAGGTTCGCGACGTTCGACAGCTCCAGCGTGATGTGGCCGGAGAAGCCGGGGTCGATGAACCCCGCCGTGGAGTGCGTCAGCAGCCCGAGCCGGCCGAGGCTGGACTTGCCCTCGAGCCGCCCCGCCAGATCGTCCGGCAGCGTCACCATCTCGTAGGTCGACCCGAGCACGAACTCGCCGGGGTGCAACACGAACTGCTCACCCTCGGGTGTCTCGACCAGGCTCGTCAGCTCGTCCTGCTGCTGCGAGGGGTCGATGTGGGTGTACTTGGTGTTGTTGAAGACCCGGAAGAACCGGTCCAGCCGCACGTCGATGCTCGACGGCTGAAGCATCTCGACGTCGAACGGGTCGAGAGCGAGACGGCCGGACTCGACCTCTTTGCGCAGATCCTGGTCACTCAGCAGCACCGGGACAGGCTAACCGAGTTGGCGTCGTTGGCGAGCCAGCACCGTGGGACGTCACGTTGCCGGTCTGTGTATGATCGGCGGCGAGCTTGATCCCGCGGGTGTAGTTCATTGGTAGAACGACAGCTTCCCAAGCTGTAGAGGCGGGTTCGATTCCCGTCACCCGCTCCACCCGAAAGCCCTCCAGCGGAGGGCTTTCGTCGTTTCCAGGTCAGCCGGGTCCGCACGGCGCTAACTTCGGCGCATGGGGATCACTACTTTCCGCAGGCCATCGGCCCGTGTCGCCGTTGTGATCATTGCGGTGATCGCGTACTTCGTTCTGTCGTTCCGGATCTACGACCTCGCGGACGGGCTGGTCGAGGACGTTCTCGCCGCATTGCTCTTCGTTCTTCTGGCGGTGGCGGTGCTCCAGACCTGGCGGCTGGCGGTGGTCGTGAGGTCGGACGGGGTGCTTGTGCGCAACTCGTGGCGTGACCAGTTCCTGCGGTGGGACGACATCCAGGGCATCGACCACGAGCAGAGCCGCATCCAGCGCGTGTCGATCTTGATGAACGACGGGCGGGTCGTGCAGTGCGAGGCGATGCGCGGGTGGGCCACCAAGGACGAGCCGCATGCGAAGGCGCTCGTGCAGGCGGTCACCGAACGTCTTGCGGCGCGGGAACAACAGGCCGGTTAGTCGACCGGCAGGCCCCACGGGCGGCGGTCCAGTTCCGCCCAGCCGCCGCCGCGTGCGAGAGCCGCTCGCACGCCGGCCACGTGGTCGGCGAACGACGCCAGGTCGCCGTGCAGCAGTTCGGCGCGTTCCACGTCCAACGGGTGCGTGTCGTCGTGCCACAGGTCGACGGCGAACGAGGCGACGAAGGACATCGACTGCAGCAGCTGCAGAAGCGCCGTGGAGGGCCGCATCGACTCGGCCAGGTAGGAAAGCCGGATCTCCTCGCAGACCGCGAGCAGCGAGCGGACCTGGCGGATGGCGTCGGCCGGCGTGCCGTCCCACGACGGGTCCGGCCACACGCGGTCGCTCAGCTCCAGCCAGAGCCGCCAGCCCGTGGCGAGTTCCGCGTCGTCTGCGGGAGACCACTTACCCATGCATCCACTGTGCATGGGTAAAGAGGAAGAGTCTCGTGACGATGACGCACGCCACGGCAACCATCGGGTCACACATACGTCTTGTAGCGCATGACGCGTTCCTGGCAAGGACAGAGCGTGAAGAGCCTCGCTCGCGGGCTCGCCCTGGGCGTGGTTCTCACGGTGTTCGCCCTCCCCGCTCTCCAGTACGAGATCGCCGAGCACGCCAACCTGATCACGCGCGTGTTCGCCTACGGGTTCCTGCTCGTGCCCTTCGCCGTCGCCACGGTGCTGCGGAGCGAGTACCCGGTGACGCACACGACCGGACTGGTCGCGGGTGCGACGGTGGTGCTGGCGTCCACGGCGCAGACCTACACCGGCACGCCCATGCCCTACGTGTGGCTCGCGGCGGCGACCCTGTTCGGGTGCGCCGCCGCGAGGATCATGCGGAACGAACGGCTTACGCCTTCACCTTCTCCGGTTCAGGTTCGTCGGAGTTGAGCGAGTCGAGCAGGATGTCGCGCTCGGTGTCGGGCTCCTTCTTCAGGAAGCCGATCGACAGGTAGAGCACGAGCGAGAGCATCAGCGGCCACGACACGAGCACGCCCTTGGTGACCCAGGCCGCCTTGTTCATCTGCTCGATGTACAGGAACGCCCACATGCCCAGGCCGCCGACCACCGAGGCGATCGCCGCGGTCGAGCCGATCTTGCGGAACCACGGCAGCAGGCCGAGCATCAGCGGGATCGCGATCGGGCCCATCGTGGCGGCGACCAGGTCGACCACCACCTTGAGCACGAAGCCCTGGCCTCCGGACGCGATCGCGATGATCATGCTGACGCCGATGAAGGTGAACGTCGTTATGCGGGCCAGCTTCAACTGGTTGTCCGCCGTGAACGTCTTCACCCGCTTCCAGAGGTGCGGCAGCATGTCGCGGTTGATGACAGCGGCGATGACGTTCGCGTCCGACGACACCATGGCCATGGTGTGCGAGAAGAAGCCGGCCAGAACCAGGCCGATCATGCCCGCGGGCAGCATCTGCTTGCCCATCTCGATGTACGCGTTCTCCGCCTGCGCTCCTTCGAGGCCCGGCACGATCAGCGGCGCCGCCCACATCGGGAAGAACAGCACGAGCGGCCACACGAGCCACAGCGCGGACGAGAGCAGCGCGGACCGCTTGGCCGCGAAGCCGGACGGCGCGGCCATGTAGCGCTGCGCCAGGTTCCACATGCCGCCGTTGTACTCCAGCGTCTTGATCAGGAAGAGCGCCATGAGGAACGTCGACGTGTACGGGCCGGCGAGCGGGTCGCTGTGGCTCTCCGGGAGCTTGTCCCAGATCGTCACGGGGAAGTCCCAGCCGAGAGTGCCGGCGACGGCGAACAACATCGCGAAGCCCGCGGCCGCCTGGATGATGAACTGGCCGAAGTCGGTGAGCGCGTCGGCCCAGAGGCCACCGAGCACGGAGTAGATCATCGTGACCACGCCGATGATGATGATGCCCCAGGTGATCGGGACACCCGCGAAGCCGCGGAGCAGGATCGAGACGGCCGCCCACTTGGCGGCGATGTCGACGACCTTGAGCAACGCACCCGCGTAGGCCATGACCTGCTGGGTGGGCACGTTGTAGCGCTTGGCCAGGTACTCGAGCGGTGACTTGACGTCGTGCTTCGAGCGCAACCGGTTCCACCGCGGTGCGAACAGGAACGCGCCGATGCCGACGCCGATGCCGATCGTCAATGACCACCACACGTAGACGGTGAGTCCCAGCCGGTACGCCTCAGAGGCGAACGCGACGAACATGACCGCGCTGTAGCCCGACATGTGGTGCGAGATGCCGGACAACCACCACGGCATCTTGCCGCCTGCCGTGAAGAAGTCGGCGATGTTGTGGACCCGCCCACGCGACCAGAGTCCGATCCCGACCATCACGAAGAAATAGCCGACAACCACGACCCAATCGAGGGTGCCCATGTGACCTCCTTGCGTGCACACACGTGTGCCCGCGAGAGCACCAGGCCTCATGGCGGCGGAACCTGGCACATCCGCACGGGATATGTGACGTAGGTCTTACGAGACTGTTGCGGGGGTGCGGAAGACCTTCGGCCGTCTTGAATCACATTCGTGACCCTTGTTCATCCACATGAACCGACTATTCCGCGTCACACGTCCGAGGGAACTACGTCACTCCTCTGGAAGCACGAACGGAGGTGCTGATGCTCCCGCCCAGCCGGCCTGCCCCCGGCGTCGCGCTGATCGACCCGGTGCCGCTCTACCGCGAAGGCCTGTCCGCCCTGATCAGGAGGACCCCGGGCCTGCGCTGGCTCGGTTCGACCGGCGATCTGCACGCTGCCGTTCGCCTGCACGAACGACTGCGTCCCGACGTGCTGCTCATCGACTCCGTGCTCGACCCGGTCGGCCACGTGGCCCGGCTGCTCGCCGAACGAGATCCGACCTTGTTGATCATCGGACTGGTCCGCGACGCGCACTCGCACGCGAACTACGTGACGACGGCGTTGGAGGCGGGTGTCCGCGGCGTCGTACCGCGATCGGCCCAGCCGGAACAGATCGTCCGGGTGATCGCCGAGACCTTCCGTTCACGCGGGTACGTGCACCCCGACCTGCGGCCGAAGGAACGACCGACGCTGACCAAGCGCGAGTACGAGGTGCTCACGCTCATCGCGGACGGCCTGGAGAACCAGCAGGTCGCGAACGAGCTGATCTTGTCCGTGGAGACCGTGCGAACCCACGTGAAGGGCATCCTGCGCAAGCTCAGCGCGCGTGACCGGACGCACGCGGTGTCGCTCGCCTACCGGTCAGGCCTGCTGATCGGCCGCCCAGCCGTGCTCGAGTAACCCGAACACCTCGTCGGCAGCCCGTTCGCGGTCGGGCCGATCGAAGATCACGTCCCGCGCCTCCAGGGCGAACCGGGCCAGCGCCGCACACCTGACGTCGTCCGCCGGCGCGCCGATCTCCTCCGCGATGGCCGCCGCCAGCGCGTGCTGATGCCGCGTCCACATCCGGTGCCCGTACTCGCGCAGCGCCGACGTGTCGAGCACCAGCCGCTGGAAAACCTCGAACTGCGGGTGGTCGGCGTGCCCTCTCGCCGCCTGCACGAAGTGATCGCGCAATGCCATCGGGATCGACCTGCCCCCGCGGTTGCGCACGGCCGCGACCAGCGCCGACTCCTGCTGCTCGTCCTCGTCGAAGAGCAGCGCCTCCTTGCTGGGGAAGTGCTTGAACAACGTCGTCACCGACACGTCCGCGGTGTCGGCGATCTCCTTCACGCCCACGGCGTCGAACCCGCGCTCGATGAACAGCCTCGTCGCCGCGTCGGAGATCGACTGACGGGTCTGCTGCTTCTTCCGCTCGCGGCGGCCGAGCTCGGTCACCTGCCGATCGTACCGCAAGAGTTGAGCCGGTTCAAAAGTGTAGTGGTTGCACTTTCGAAGTCGATACGCTTTCATGGAGCCATGACCTCACCACGCATCGCCATCGCAGGGGCCGGCATCGGCGGCCTCACCTGTGCCCGCGTCCTCCAGCTGCACGGGTTCGAGAACGTCACCGCCTTCGAGCGGGAGAGTTCCCCGGAAGCCCGCCAGCAGGGCGGCACCATCGATCTGCACGCCGACAGCGGCCAGGAGGCCGTGCGCGCCGCCGGACTGTTCGAGCAGTGGCGCGCGCTCGCCCGCTTCGAGGGCCAGGAGCAGCGCAAGGTCGACCACGCCACGGCCGCGTTGATCGAGCACGAACCGGCGGAGGGCGACTTCCGGCCGGAGATCGACCGCGGCCAGTTGCGCCGGCTCCTGCTCGACTCGCTCGCGCCCGGAACCGTCACGTGGGGTCGAGGTATCTCCTCGGCGAAACCGGGCGAGGTCACGTTCCTGGACGGCTCCACGTCCACGTTCGACCTGGTCATCGGGGCGGACGGCGCCTGGTCGCGGGTCCGTCCGGCCTTGTCGCCGGCCGTGCCGCTGTACACCGGCGTGATGTTCGTCGAGACGCGGCACGACAACGACGAACGGCTGCTCGATCTCACCGGCCAGGGCACGATGGTCGCCGACGGCGGAGGCCTGATGATCTGGTCGCAGCGCAACAGCGGAGATCACATCCGCGCGTACGCGTGCATGCGCGCGGATGAAGAGTGGATGCCCTCCAACACCGACCTGATGGAGCTCTACGCAGGCTGGCACCCGTCGCTGCTGGCGTTCCTCGAAGGCGAGCTGATCTACCGCCCGCTGTACTCGCTGCCGGTGCCCCACACCTGGGAGCACACGCCCGGCGTGACGCTGCTCGGCGACGCCGCCCATCTGCAGCCACCACTGGGCGTCGGGGCGAACCTCGCCATGCAGGACGCGGCCGAACTGGCACTGGCGATCGCCGCGGACGGTGTCCGAGACGGGGTGCGGGCCTACGAATCTGTCATGGTGCCCCGCTCGGTGAGCTTCGCCGAACGGACGAACTCCGCACTGCTCGAGATGGTGCCCGAACGCCCGGTACGCGTCTGACCGGCCCTCATGCCCGATTCAGGTCACTCGGAGGACTGTCTACTTCGCCACCAGTGGGTGGTCGGCCTTGCCGGGGTTACTGTCGAGTAATACTCTGTTGTTACCGGTCAGTAGGCGACCCCGCCGCGACCCTGAGGAGTGAGCTGACGAGATGGGCCACTACAAGAGCAACGTCCGGGATCTCGAGTTCAACCTGTTCGAGGTCTTCAACGTGCAGGACCACCTCGGCACGGGGCCGTTCGAGCAGTCCGACGAGGACACGGCGCGCAGCGTGCTGGCCGAGGTGAAGAACCTCGCGGAGGGTGTCCTGGGGGACTCCTTCG
This sequence comes from Lentzea sokolovensis, assembly GCF_033949975.1. Taxonomy (NCBI): domain Bacteria; kingdom Bacillati; phylum Actinomycetota; class Actinomycetes; order Pseudonocardiales; family Pseudonocardiaceae; genus Lentzea; species Lentzea sokolovensis. The sequence continues at coordinate 425,752 of NZ_JAXAVU010000009.1, read as the reverse complement.
TCGACGCCGACCGCAACCCGCCGGTGTTCGACCCGGCGACGCACTCGGCAACCCTGCCGGAGTCGCTGAAGAAGTCGTACCAGGCGGTGTGGGACGGCGAGTGGTACCGCCTGTTCCTGCCGAACGAGCTGGGCGGCTTCGGCACCCCGCCATCGGTCACGTGGGCCGCGTCCGAGCTGCTGCTCGGGGCGAACCCGGCCGTCTACATGTACCTGGCGGGTCCGAGCTTCGCGACGGTCGTCTACAACAACGGCACCGAGCGCGACAAGCAGTGGGCCCAGCTGATGATCGACCGCGGCTGGGGCGCCACGATGGTGCTGACCGAGCCGGACGCCGGTTCCGACGTCGGCGCCGGCCGCACCAAGGCCTTCAAGCAGGAGGACGGCTCCTGGCACATCGACGGCGTGAAGCGCTTCATCACGTCCGCCGACCAGGACCTGACCGAGAACATCATGCACATGGTGCTCGCGCGTCCCGAGGGCGAAGGCGTCGAGGCGAAGCCGGGCACCAAGGGCCTGTCGCTCTTCCTGGTGCCGAAGTTCCACTTCGACCCGGAGTCCGGTGAGCTGGGCGAGCGCAACGGCGCCTTCGTCACCAACGTCGAGCACAAGATGGGCCTCAAGGCGTCCACCACGTGCGAGCTGACGTTCGGCCAGCACGGCGTTCCCGCCAAGGGCTGGCTGCTGGGCGAGGTGCACGACGGCATCGCGCAGATGTTCGACGTCATCGAGTACGCCCGCATGATGGTCGGCACCAAGGCCATCGCGACGCTGTCGACCGGCTACCTGAACGCGCTGTCCTACGCCAAGGAGCGCGTGCAGAGCGCCGACCTGACGCGCATGACGGACAAGACCGCTCCGCGCGTCACCATCACCAACCACCCGGACGTCCGCCGCAGCCTGATGCTGCAGAAGGCGTACGCCGAGGGCCTGCGCGCCGTGTACCTGTACACCGCGACGCAGCAGGACAAGGTGATGCTCGGCGGCGAGGACGCGAAGCTGGCGGCGAAGGTCAACGACCTGCTGCTGCCGATCGTCAAGGGCGTCGGTTCCGAGCGCGCGTACGAGCAGCTGGCGCAGTCGCTGCAGACCCTGGGCGGTTCGGGCTTCCTGCAGGAGTACCCGATCGAGCAGTACATCCGCGACGCCAAGATCGACTCGCTGTACGAGGGCACCACGGCCATCCAGTCGCTGGACTTCTTCTTCCGGAAGATCATCCGCGACAAGGGCCAGGCGCTCACGTTCATCAACGGCGAGATCCAGAAGTTCCTCGACAACGAGGGCGGCAACGGTCGCCTGAAGGAGGAGCGGGCGCTGCTCAAGCAGGGTCTCGAAGACCTGCAGGGCATGCTCGGCGCGCTGGTCGGGTTCCTGACCACCTCGCAGGAGGACGTCCGCAACCTCTACAAGGTCGGCCAGAACTCGGTCCGCCTGCTGATGACGGCGGGCGACGTCCTCGTCGGCTGGCTGCTGCTGCGCCAGGCCGAGGTCGCGCTGGAGAAGCTCGGTGGCACGCCGTCCGCCAAGGACAAGGCGTTCTACGAGGGCAAGATCGCGGTGGCGTCGTTCTTCGCGAAGACCGTGCTGCCGGAGCTCACCTCGCGCCGCAAGATCGCCGAGCAGACCGACAACGCGCTGATGGACATCGACGAGAGCGCTTTCTGAGCGTCTCGAGGACGACGGGTCCGCGCATCCCCTGCCCGGGGTGCGCGGACCCGTTTTTCATTGCCTCACAAGAGAACCGGACCGATGGCGGCGCCAATGTTGAACGCAGCGGTCGCGTAGGAACCGGCCATCGTGGGCGCCCCCGTCGCGTGGTGCAGCACGCGAGCGATCAACGTGCTGCCGACCGCGAACGACAGCACGCCGAGCACGAAGACCAGTGCCGGCAACACGAGCGGTTCCCTGCCGAGCACGTCGAGACTCACCCAGCCGGCGAGCGTCAACGGCCCGCCGAACGCCACGACAGGCCGTGGCGAGGTGTCGGCGAACCTGCCACCGATCGCGACGCCGAGGAACGAGCCGACGCCGAACAGCATCAGCACGACCGGCACCCACCACTCGCTGAGCCCGGCGACGTCCGTCACCACCGGGGCGAGGAACGTGAAGTGGCCGAACGTCACCGCGTTCACGAGGATCGCGAGCGCGATGACCAACGCCAGTCGTGGCTTCAGGAGTTCGGTGAGTTCGGGACGCAACGCGGGCGGCACGACACGCTCCCGGTGCGCCGGAATCCCTTGCAGGACACCGATCGCAGCCGGCACGCAGAGCACGGCGACCGCGAGGAACGTGGCACGCCAGCCGAGCACGGCGCCGAGCAACGCCCCTCCCGGCACACCGGCGATGGTGGCCACCGTCGTGCCAGACAGCAGCACGGCGAGCGCCCGCCCACGTCGTTGCGGCGGTACGAGCGCGGTGGCCGTTGTCAGTGCCACGGCGAGAAATCCGGCGTTCGCGAGTGCGGCGAGCACCCTGGACACCAGCAACACCGTGAAACTCGTCGTGACGGCGCCGGCCACGTGCGCGACCAGGAACACGACGACGAACCCGAACAGGCTCAGGCGTGGCGACCAGGAACGGGCGAGCACCGCCATCAGCGGCGCACCGACGGCCATGCCCCCGGCGAACGCGGAGGTGAGCAGGCCGGCGGTGCCGACGGACACGTCGAAGTCGACGGCGATGGCGGGCAAGAGCCCGGAGAGCATGAACTCGGAGGTGCCCATGGCGAACACGGCCAGGGCAAGCAGGTACAGCGAAAAGGGCACGGAGGAGCTCCGAGGGACGAAGGGTTTTCGGGGCTGACGGCTACACCGCAGACCCGACCCTGGATGCCTCAGGACTCGACATGACCGGCACGCTAGCGCGATCAACTCACCAGACGCAGCTTGATTTCGTTGTCAGTTGACAGTCCCTCGTTCGGAATCAAAGATTGGCCGGTGTTCCTGTACCTGCTGATGGTGTGCGCGATCGCCGGCCTCGCGGCGCTGGCGACGATCGTCCTGCGACGCCTGAAGAACCGGCAGGCGCGCCAGGACGAGCTGTGGTTCGGGTACCGGCGGCACATGAACGAGCTGCGCGACGCGTCGCCAGGAGCTGAACTGGCGAGCGTCGCGCAGGTGTACCAACGAGCGGGGAGCGGCACCAAGGCCGTGATCGTGTGGCAGCGAACCGGCGTCGAGCAGGACTCCTGGTTCGAGGGGATGAACCCGGATCCCGGTGATCTCCTGCTGCTGCGGGGAAGTCCCGGCTGGGGACCGGACAACGCCAGCCCCAACGTCTTCTACGTGGCGGCGGGGCAGGTCCTGGCGTCGATGACGGTGGAGGCGCAGACAGCCGCGGCCCGGCATCGGCACTGGATCGCGGCCACCGGCGTCACTCCTTGATCGCCCGCGCGGCGGCGAAGCAGTAGAGGCCGAACGCGGCGATACCGATCGCCACGGCGGACAGCAGGAACGTGCCGTAGGGCTGTGCTGCCAACGTCTTCAGCGCCTTGTCCATGCCACCGGACTGCTGGGGATCCGCGTTGACGGCGGCGAGTCCGACGAGGACACCGATCACGCCGTACGCGGTGCCCTTGCCGATCCAGCCGATCCTGCCGACCGGCTCGATCCACTTCGGAGCCCGGCCCATGTCGAGGTCCTTCTCGAAGGACTTCTTGATGCCCTTGTAGATGATCACGCCGGCGATCGAGAGGATGCCGATCGCCACAGCACCGACGATGAGCTGACCGCCGGGCCAGGAGAGCACCTGAGCCGTGAGTTCTTGCTGCTGCTGGTTCTGGTCGCCGCCGCTACCGGAGCCCGTCGCGTACTTGAAGGCACCCAGGGCGATACCGGTCGCCGTGATGGCGCGGGCAGCGGAGCCGATGCGCTTGGAGATGCGCTTCCGCTTCTTGCCGATGTAGGTGTACCCGACGAAGGCGAGAAGCAGCTGCCACAGCGCGAAGCACACGAGTCCGATGCCGAGCGTCCACAGCAACCACGCGCCGCCCTGCGCGATGTCGCTCACCGCGCCTTTCGAGTCGGCCTGTTCGGAGTCACCGAACGCGACCTGGATCGCGAGCCACGCCACCAGGACGTGCACGACCCCGTACAGCACCATCCCCGCGCGTCCGAGCGTCTGGACGACGGGGTGTCTTCTCGCCTCTTGCGCAACAGTGGCCACGAAGGAGTGAATACCCCCGCGTGGCCACCGTGAACCTGAATGTTTGCTCAGCCGCCGGGCGGAGGCTCGCAGATGATCTTGAACTGCGGGTCGTAGCGGACGGTGCGCGACTCGTTGCGGGACTGGCCGGTGCGGCGGTCCTTGATCGTGCGGGTGTCCGTCACCGAGAAGCCGGGGGCGCCGTTGCTCGGCGCGCAGCCGGCCTTGTTGACCTTCTTCTCCTGCGGCTGGGTGGGGTTGAAGTCGCCGCTGGTGGAGCCGGTGACGTCGTAGTTCTTGGTGCCCCAGAGCACGATCTTGATCGAGGAGCCCGTCCAGACCGTCTGGATGGCGACGCCCGTGTCGTCCGGGTTCGTGAACGCGATGTCGATCAGGCTGTTGCCCGCGTTGTCCATGAACACGGTGGCCTCGCGGCCCTTCGGGTACCGCGTGATCCAGTAGCTGTGCTCCTTGTGGCCCGCGTCCTTCATGCCCGCGTAGTAGTACGCGTTGTAGAGCGTGGTCGCGAACTGCGAGATGCCGCCACCGACCGCCGTGCCGGGGATGCCGTTCTCGATGATGCCCGCCTCGACGTAGCCCTGCGCGGTACCGCGGGGGCCGGTGTACTTGTTGAGGCTGAACGTCTCCTTGGGCTTCACGATCGCGCCGTTGACCTTCTCGGCGACGACCCTGATGTTGACGCCCGAGGCGGGAGCGAAGCCACCGGTCTGGAACTCGCCGATGACCTCCTTGATGCCCATCTTGTTCGCCTGCTCGGTGGTGACCTTCGCGGGCGTGTGCTTGTACTCGAACTTGATCTCGCGCGCGTCCGTCTTCTTCAGCGTGTCGAAGTAGGGCTGGAGGTTCTTGTCCCAGTCGAGGTCGAGGCCGTCCACCGACGGCTTGACCGTCGGCTTGCCGCCCTCGAAGACGATCTCGGCGTCCTTGCCCTCCTTGACCGTGTCCTTGAGCTGCGGCGCGGTCACCTCGGCGAGCTTGTCCTTGTTGGGCGTGACGTTCAGCGCGCCGCCGTCACCGGGAGCGAAGGCCAGCGTGGCCCCGATCTGCTCCGGCGAGAGCGTCGCGTCCTTGCCCTCGCCCTTGATGACGACGGGACCGGAGACCGCGGTCTTGACGACGTCGTTGAGCGCCTTCTCGACGCCCTCCTTGGTCGTCTTGACCGGGGTGAAGTCCATCGGGACCTCGACCGGGTTCCCGGACGCCCAGTTCGAGACCACTGCGCCGGCCGCGTCCTCGACCTTGAGCTTCTGGCCGTCGTGCGGGTCGACGGCGACGGGCTTGGCACCCTCGAACTTGATGGTGCCCTCGATCGGATCGTGGTCGAGCTTGGGGCGCAGGGCCTCCAGCGCGCCGGAGACCTTCGCGTCGTCCGCCTTCGTCGCGACACCGACCTCGCGGCTGGTGAAGAACGAGGTGACGCGCGTGATCGGGCTGAGCGGCTGGCTGCCCGCACGGTCGATCGTGCCGTTCCAGTCGAGCTCCAGACCCGCGGTCTTGGGGTCGAGCTCGGCGGTGACATCGCCGGCCTTGAGCGCGACGGGCTTGTCGAGGCGCGGGCCGATCTCGTCGCGCAGCTTCTTCTCGGCGTCGGCGTGGCTCATGCCGCCGACGTCGACGCCCGCCACCGTCACGCCGCGCGGCACGTTGCCGCTGGAGACGAGAATGTCGAGGCCGTAGAGCAGGCCGAAGGCGCCGACCACGGCCGCGGCCACGATGACCGCTCGCTTCCGGTTGAACTTCGGCTGGGCCTCGTCCTCGCCGGGCTCGATCATCACCGGCCCGTAGACACCGGAGTCCTCCGGCCGCGGTTCCGGCGGCAGCACCGGCTTCATGTACTCGGTGGCGTCCTCGCTGGCCGGGAACCCGACACCGGGCACGGCAGCGGTGACGGTCGGCTCGCTCGGGTCCGGCTCCTCGGACGGCCACGCCTCGGTCGAGGCGTCCACCCGGACCGGAGTGATCTTGGTCGTCTGCTCGGAGGAGGTGCCGCCGGGACCCACCGGAGGCATCGCTCTCGTCTTGTCAGCGTCGTACGGCACAGCTCTCCCCGTCGCCCTGTCTCTCCTGAGGTGGCAAATGTGTGCAGCTATCAGGCGTCGATCACAACCGGCGGCTCATAGATACAGACCAGTACCGTGCTCGGTGAGCTCCGTCGCAACCGCGTGCAGATCGCGTTCCCTCATCACGAGATACGTGGTGCCGTGCACCTCGACCTCAAGCTGATCTTCCGGGTTGAACATCACCCGGTCGCCGACCTTCACGTGGCGCACGCTGGTACCGACTCCGAACACATCACCCCACGCCAACCGCTTCGCCATCTGGGCCGTAGCGGGGATCACGATGCCTCCGCTGGAACGCCGCTCGCCGTCCTCCGGCGAGATGCGGACCATGACACGGTCGTACAGCATCTGGATCTCGAGCTTGACATCAGGCACCCGCAGAGTCTACGTGGCTTGCGAAGGCTCCTCGTCCATGCCGCCCATGAGCAACGGCAACCTGGTAGGTGCATCGGCAACCACTCGAACCGGCACCCCCCAGTCCTGCCTGGTCAGGCGACAGACCGGGTGTTCGTCGGCAGGATCGTCACTGCAACTGGCGGCCTGCGCTACGACGTGCAAAACGCCGTTCGTGACCTGATCGTTGATCCGCAACGCGCGTACCAGTTCCGTGCCGACGCCCGCGCCTTCCAGGATCAGCTCCGGCGGTGAGCTGGTGATCTCCAGACGAGTGGACGGTCCGTACCTTTCGTCCAGTTTCGTCCCGGTCGGCGGGGTGAAGACGACCGCGAGCTCGAACGCGCCCGGCCCGATGTCGCTCGACGGGCGCTTCACCTCGTGGGCCGCGCCGTCGATCTTCGTCGCGGCCGCCGCGAACCGTTCGAGCCGATGCGCCGCACTCGCGACGACCACGAGCTCGTCGTCGATGATCAGCGCGTCGGACGGCTCGGCGATGTCCGTGGCGATGGTGGTGAGGGTGTTCGTCTCGGGGTCGAAGCGCCTGATGGCGTTGTTGTAGGTGTCGCTGATGGCGACCGAGTGGTCTCTCAGGACCGTGACGCCCAGCGGGTGCTGCAGAAGCGCCTCGTCCGCGTCGCCGTCCTTGTGGCCGAACGCGAACAGCCCCTTGCCGATGACCGTGTGCACCTCGCCGTTCTCGAGATAGCGCAGCGCGCTCGTCTCGGAGTCGACCATCCACAACCGGTCGCCGTCCGCCGCGAGCCCGGACGTCTGCGCGAAGAAAGCTTGGTTCGCCGCGCCGTCGTTGATGCCTTCGACCGTCGTGCCGGCGAGCCTTTCGACGGTGTTCCGGGCGGGGTCGAAGAAGCTCAGCGTGTGGTTGCCGGCCATGGCGATGGCGACGCCGCCGTTCCACCAGGCGACGTCCCACGGGCTGGTCAGCTCGATCTTGTCGGCGGGCCCGTCCGTCTCGCCGTCACGCCACTGCTCGCCGGTGCCCGCGAGGGTCGTGACCTCGCCGGTTTCCAGGTTGAGGCCCCGGAGGAGGTGGTTGACCGTGTCCGCGATGACGACGTCGTAGCCGTGGGTGTTCGGGACCTCGGTGAGGCCCGCGGGCTCGGAGAAGGTGGGCGAGGTGCCGTCCTGGTGGCCGCGTTCGCCGGTGCCGATGCGGCGGATGACGGTCTCGCCGTCCGCTTCGAGCTCCACGATGCTGTGGTGGGCGGAGTCGCTGACGAGGATCGTGTTGCGCGGCGTGACGATGGCCTTCGCCGGGAACCGCAGCGTGGTGTTCGCCGGCTCCGGCGCCTGGTACGGACCTTCGCCGCGATGCAGCGTGCCCTTCTCGTCGTGCTCGTCGATCAGCTCTTTGATGATGGTCCTGAGAGCTTCGACGTGCCCCTCACCAGCGGCGACGTGCACCACGTAGCCCTCGGGATCGACCAGCGTGAGCGTCGGCCACGCCTTGACCGCGTAGTGCTGCCAGGTCGTGAGCTCCGGGTCGTCCAGGACCGGGTGATGCACCTCGTACCGCTCGACGGCGGCCTTGAGCGCCTCGTGGTCGGCCTCGTGGACGAACTTCGGGGAGTGCACGCCGATGGTGACGAGGACGTCCTCGAACTCCTTCTCGAGGGGGCGAAGCTCGTCCAGGACGTGCAGGCAGTTGATGCAGCAGAAGGTCCAGAAGTCGAGCAGCACGATCTTGCCGCGCAGGTCCTTGAGGCTGATCTGCTCGCCGCCGGTGTTCAGCCAGCCCCGTCCTACCAGCTCAGGGGCACGGACACGGGCACGGCGCTTCACAGTCGTCACGGCCGTATCCAACACTGTGGACGGTGGGGGTGTTCCGACGTCCATCAGGTGAGAAGGACGGCTTTGAGGTCGGCGACGCTCTGCCGCCACTGCGGGCCGTGCTCGGTGTCGTCCCACAGTTCCGGGAGCTCAGAATCCGCTGCCAGGACGCGGTCCAGGGCCCGCACGGCGAGGGGTCGCAGGTCGGGTGAGAAGACCGGCAGCGGCTCGTCGGGGCCGTACGCCGTGGTGATCGGCGTTCCGCCCGGACACTGTGCGGCGATCAGCGCGGCCGAGGCCAGGGCCTCGCACGCCTCATCGCTGTCGAGGTACTCGTCGGCCTCGATCGTGCGGGTCAGCGTGGTGCGGATGATGTTCTCGCGCTCGGCCTCCGGTGCCTCGTCGAGCGAACCGGAGAAGTCCGCGGCGGTGTCGTTGTCGAAATGACCGATGTCCCAGGTGCCCATGGCGGCGATCTTGGCAGGCACCCCTGACAATCACGGGAGCTTCAGTCCCGGCTTCTCGCCGTCGTCGAACACCGGCGCCGCCGTGATCACCGCTTCCGACAGGTCCACCTCACCGCCGGCGAACCGGGCTCCGCGGAACGACACCTCGCCGCTGTTGAACTCCGCACCCTCGAACCTCACGCGGCCACCGGCGAATTGCGCGCCGTGGAACGTGACGCGTGCGCCGGCGAAGGTCGCGCCGCCGAACCACACCTCGCCGCCACTCACCTTCATGCCGTCGAACGACACCCAGCCGCCGGGGAAGCGCGCCAGGCTGAGCACCAGGTTGCCGCCGGTCATGTGGATTCCGGCGAAGTCCGCGGCGCGCAGCACTGCCCTGGTGAGGTGGAAGTCGTGGCCCTGCCAGCTCGTCGGGGCGTCGTCGCGGAGGTGGGCGGCGATGACGCTGGTGATCGAGAGGCGGACCTCGGTCTCCTCGTCGTGGTCCCATTCCGAGTCCAGCGACGGCTCGTACGGGATGCGGAGGTACGCGCACAGGACGTCGATGCACGTCTGGCGTTGCGCGGTCCACTCGTCTGCCAGCGATGCCATGGCGTAGAGGCCGGCCAGGCGGACTGTGGGCTTGTCGTGGCCGATCTGGTTGCAGGCGGTGGCGAAGCGTTCGTTGAGGACCTTGGCGTGTTCGCGTTTCTCGGCGGACTCGCCCACGCGTTGCTTGCGGTAGGCCACCACCAGCGCGACCACACCGCCCACGCCGGCGACCACCGACAGCGCGATCTTGATGATGTCGACTCGGGTGTTCACCGCGGTCGGCATGCTCAGGGCCAGCCACAGGAGGGTGGCGGCCACCGCGAAGACCGCCAGGCCGATCAGCACCACCGTGCCGATGTGCGTCCGGATCGACCAGAGTTCGCGATCAGCCTTCGCCACGGCGCGAGCGTAGTGGCGGAGATCAGGTGCCGGCGTCGTAACGGAAGATCACGTCGGGCGCCACGTCTCCCCAGTGGACGACGACGCTGGTCTGCCCGGCCTTGGTGTGCCGCATCGTCAGCGTGAGCGGGGACCAGGTGCCGCCTGCTGCTGTGGTGCCGGTGGCGGTGCAGGCGATGTCGCGGCCGCCCTCGCACGTCCATCCTTCGCCGCCGACGGTCAGGTCGCCCTCGCCGTCCATGTCCTCGACGACAAACCTGATCCGGGCGTCCGACTGCGGTGTGCTGCCGGTGTTGCGGGCTGTCAGGGTGAAGTCGATGGGCTGCACGCGGTAGACGAATCCCATCTGCTCCGGGGAGTTCTGCCACTCGCGGACGCCGTTGACCTCCGTCGTGATCTCGAACGGTTCCTGCCCGGGTGGCGTCGGCGGCATGGAGGACTCGCTCGTGGGCTCGGGGGATGGAGTGGGTTGAGGCGCGGCCTGGGAGGCGCAGGAGGCCAGCAGCAAAGCCAGTGCCGGCACCGCGATGAACCTCATCGGTTCAGCCTATCCGCGTGCCGGGTGTCCGGCAGGCGGGAAGGTTGGCCAGAACTCGCCGGTAGCGGTCATCATGGAGGCAGACCGCCCGTCTGAACCTTTTCGCCGTGCTCGGCGTAGAGGACGCCGGGAGGTGCGTGATGGTGGAGTACCTGGTGATCGGTGCGGGTCCGGCGGGCTTGCAGATGGGGCGCTTTCTACACCGTGCAGGCCGCGACTACCTGATCGTCGAGGCGGGGCCGGAGCCGGCGAGCTTCTTCCGGACGTTCCCGCGGCATCGTGTTCTCTCGACGGACGACAACTCGCTGTTCGAAGGCGTGCCGTTCGCGCGCTACAGCAAGCGGTCCTTCCCCAACGCGGACGACCTGGTGCGGTACCTGGAGGACTTCGCGCGGCCGTTGAACGTCCGCTACAACACGCCGGTCCGCGACGCCGGGCAGTACAACGCGCGGCACGTCATCGTCGCCACCGGCAAGAAGCCCTGTCTGCCCAGCATTCCCGGCGTCGAGCACGCGGAGACGTACGCGACGGCCAGCACCGATCCGACCGAGTACGCGGGGAAGCGGGTGCTGATCATCGGACGTGGGCACAGCGCGTTCGAGACGGCGGACAACATCGCGTCCACGGCACGGGTGACGCACACCGTCGGGCGGACGGTGCAGCGGGTCGTCAAGGAGGGCAACGAGTTCGTCGCGACGATCGACGGCACCGGCGAGCTGCGGTACGACAGGGTGATCGTGTGCACCGGGTTCCGCAGGGACACGACGCTGGACGCGCCCGAGGCGCACGTGCTCACCGGCGACTCGATCAAGGCGATCCGGCACGCGGCCAGGGCGTTGCACCGGACGCTGGAGGCCGAGCACCACGGGGTGCCGTGGCCGCATCGCCGCTTGCGCAACCGGCCGGACGCGCTCGCCGCCACCATCGCGACGAGGGCCGGCGAGATTCCGGACGGGCTGGCGGATGTCGTTGTGACGCAAGGACAGCACGCGTTGCTCTACGACGAGATGCCGACGGCCGAACGCAACGGGTTCGTCGTCACGAGCACACAGGTGAGGCACTACCGGCGCAACGAGCTGATCGCGGTCGAACGCCGGTTGCACCGCAAGCCGCTGGAGAGGTTCTTCTCGCAGCAGCTCGCGGTGCCGTGCATCGCCTAGGCGGGAAGCGTGCGCGTGAGGAACTTCACGGACTGGTCCCAGGCGCGGTCGGCGGCGTCCTTGTCGTACCAGGGGCCGAGGTGGTTGAGGAACGCGTGACCCGCGGCCTCCAGGTGGATCTCGGCGCCCTCGTGCGACGGCACCGCGTCCGCGACCTTCTGGTAGCCGGTGATGAACGCGTCCTCGGTGCCGAAGATGAACTGGATCGGGCAGGACACCTGGTCCAGCGCGCCGATCTGGTCCGGCACGCCCGAGCCGTAGAACGACACGGCGGTGTCCGGGCCGTCGGCGACGGCCGCCGAGTAGGCCAGGGTGCCGCCGAGGCAGAAGCCGAACACGCCGACGCCGCCGGTGACCTCGGGCAGGCCGCGCAGGTACTCGACCGACGCGACGACGTCCTGCACGGCGAGCGGGAAGTCGAGGTTGCCGACGACCTCCATCGACTTCGCGATGCCGGCCTCGTCGTGCTCGCCCACCCAACCCGGCTGGAAGCGGTGGAACAACTCGGGCACGGCCACGACGTAGCCGAGCGCGGCGAGCTTCTCGGCAACACCGCGCAGGTACCCGTCCAGGCCGAAGATCTCCTGGATCAGCACGATGCCGGGGCCGGAACCGGACTCCGGGAGCCAAACCGGCAACGGCATGTCGTCAACTCGATGGGTCATGCTTCGATCTTGCCCGAACGTGGGGTCACCGGCCCACGACCTCCACCGACGTCCCGGTGAGGCGTTCGGCCTCGGTCCACAGGCGTGCGGCGAGCGCCTTGTCCCTGGCGGGCCGCGGCAGCGAGGCGGGCCTGGTCGGACCGACGAGCGCCCAGCGCGGGCCGTAGTAGCCGCCGGGGACCACGCCGGGGTCGGCCGCCGCGTACAGCAGCGGCTCGGAGCCCTGCTCGACGCCCTGCGAGGGCAGGACCTTGTACCCCACCGACTCGACGAGGCCGGGCCGTCCACCGTTCAGATGCGGACCGGAGGTCATCAGGTTGGTGCGGGTGTAGCCGGGATGCGCGGCGACCGACAGCAGCGGCCATCCCCGCTCCTGCGCGAGGTCCGCCAGGCGCACCGTCAGCAGCAGGTCGGCCAGCTTGGAGTGGGAGTAGGCCAGCATCGGGCTGTACCGGCGGCGCGACTGCAGGTCGTCGAAGTCGATCTTCCCCCGGAACGCGGCTCCGCTGCTCATCGTGGCGACCCTGGGCGCGGGAGCGACCAGCAGCAACGGCAGGAGCCGGACGGTCAGCGCGAACGGGCCGAGGAAGTTGCTGGCCAGCTGGAGCTCGAAGCCGTCGGCGGTCTCGGTGCGAGCGGGCACGTTCATCACGCCGGCGTTGTTCACCAGCACGTCCAACGGCTTGCCCTCGGCGATCAGGGCGTCGGCGAACACGCGCACCGACCCCTGGTCCGCCAGGTCGAGCCGGCGGACCTCGACCTGGGCGCCGGGGTGCGCGGCGAGGATCTCCGCCTTCGCCTGCTCGCCCTTGGCCTCCGTGCGCACCGCGAGCAAGACGTCGGCCCCGGCTCCCGCCAGTCGCTTGGCCGTCTCCTTGCCCGTGCCGCTGTTCGCGCCGGTCACGACGATGCGCTTACCTCGCTGGTCAGGAACCTGGTACACGACGAACACCCCTTAAGTACTGTCGGTCTCTTATTCCTCCAACATAACGGACCGTCGGTATCTTAGTAAAGTACCGCTGGTCTGTAATATGCGTGACATGAGCTTCCAGCGGGCGCGCACGGACGAGCAGCGCAGCGAACGGCGGCGGCAGATCCTCGCCGCCGCGGCCGCGATGCTCACCGAGATGCCGGTCGCCGACCTGACCCTCACCGCGCTCAGCCGCCGGGTCTGTCTGGCCAAGGCCAACGTCCTGCGCTACTTCGAGTCGCGGGAGGCCGTGCTGCTGGCGCTGCTGGAAGCGGAGGTCGCGGACTGGATCGCGGAACTGGAGTCCGCGGCGTTCCCCGGCGGCGGCACCGTCCGGGAACGCGGAGACCGGCTGGCAGATCTGCTGGCCACCTCACTGGTGCGCCGCCCCGCGCTGTGCGACCTGGTCAGTGCCCAGTCCACCGTGCTGGAGCACAACATCTCCGCCGAGACCGCGCTCCAGCACAAGCGCGCCGTCCACGGGTACCTCGAGACGCTCGTCCGGTTCGCCGGAACGCACCTCCCCGAACTGGGCCACGAGGACGCCGCCGCCCTGATGCAGACGGTCATGCTGGTCGCGGTCGCCGCCTGGCCGGCCAGCCGCCCCCCTCAGGCGGTCCTCGACGCCTACGCCGCCGATCCGGCCCTGGACGTGATGTGCGTCGACTTCACCGACGTCGTGCGCCGTGCCGTCGAGGTGACGGCTTCGGGGCTTCTCGCCCGCAATCAGTAGTCCCTGCCCGATAATCGGCCGATGATCAGGTTGATCGCGACCGACCTCGACGGCACGCTGCTGCAACCGGGCGGAGTGCTGAGCGACCGCACCCGCGCCACGCTCCACGCCGTCGGCGCGGACGTCGTGGTCGTCACGGCGCGGCCGCCGCGGTTCGTGCAGGACCTGGAACTGACCGGCACGGCGATCTGCTCCAACGGCGCGATGATCTACGACCTGACGAACCGCGAGGTCACGCACGCGCAGACGGTGCCGCTGGACGTCGTGCGGAAGGTGTCGGAGGCGTTGGCCGAGGTGATCCCGAACGTCGGCATCGCGGTCGAGACCGGGCTGGAAGTGTTGTCAGAGCCTGGTTTCCAGGGGTTCGGGCCGAAGAATCCACACAGGACACTGGAGTTGCTCGCCCACGTCTTCGAGGAGGCGCACCAGGTCGTGCAGATGCTCGCCTGGGCGCCGGACGCCGAGGCCGACCACATGATGGAGATCGCCAGAGAGGCCGTCGGGCAGCACGTCACGGTCACGCACTCGGGCGGGCTCGGGTTGCTGGAGATCAGCCCGCCGGGTGTCTCGAAGGCGGCCACGCTCGAATCCCTGTGCAACACAAGGGGAATCGGCAAACACGAGGTCATCGCGTTCGGCGACATGCCCAACGACCTGTCGGTGCTGGGCTGGGCCGGCACGGCGTACGCGATGGGCAACGCGCACCCGCTCGTGAAGCAGGCCTGCGCCAACCACGCGCCGCCGAACACCGAGGACGGCGTCGCGCAGGTCCTCGAACAGCTCTTCAGGCTCTAGCGGCGCGGCACCGAGGTGGGTCCCGCCACCCCGGCGCCCAGCGCCATCACCCGCTGCCGCAACGCGCGGTCAGCGGTCACCACCGTCACGACTCGTCCGGCACCTTCGGCCCGCACGACCTCGACGATCGTGTCGTCGCCCTCGCCGGGAGCGGAGACCACCCGGACGTCGTCGACGGAAGAAACGTTGCGCGCCTTGCCTTCCACGACCAGGACGACCTCCTCGTCGCGGCCGCGCAGGGCGTCGCGGAGGCGTTCGGCCGCGCCCGCTCTGTCGCGCCACCACCCGTCCGGGACCGATCCCACGACGTTGGCTGCATCGACCACGAGCAACGGCTTCACGTCCTCAGGGTGCCTCAGCCCCGGCGTGCCCGCAGTGCGTCCAGCGAGTCCGGGCCCTCGTCCACGGCAAGTGCCGCAACGGGAGCGGCGGAGACTCCGGCCCAGCGCAGCACGGCCGCCGTCGCGGCAGCGCGTTCCTTCTCGGGCAGCTTGGCGATGTTCGAGCCGTGGTTGCCACCGGGAACCGTGAACGACAGCGAGTCGCGCGTGCCCCGCCCGAGACGGAACGGTTCCGCGCTCCACGGGTCGTTCTGGCCGTTGACGAACAGCAGCCGCGAGCCCTGGTAGCGCACCCACGAGTCCACGTCGCGCATCGCCGACCGGTCGAAACGCGGGAACCTGATGTCCGGCGACACCATCGAGCGCGGCACCGAGGAACCGGGGTGGCGCAACAGGTCGCGCACCGCCGACTCGTCCGCTTCCGGCCAGCCGAGCTGCGTGCCCGCCTGGTAGTAGTACGCCGTGTAGGGCGCGACGCCCGCGTCGTTGTAGAAGTCCCAGCCGACGGTCTTGTCGATGAACGTCCAGAGGTCGTCCACCGAGGCGCCCGCGCCGGGAACCAGCGCGCACTGCTCCTGGGTGCCGTACTGCCAGAACGTGAACGGCGTGTCCAGCACCAGGATCTCCAGCGCCTTGTGCGCGCTGCCGAACTGCTCGTACGTGTAGCCCTTGGCTTCCAGCCGCGACACGATCTCGTCGCGGTGTTGCAGGACCTGCCGCTGCACGCCTTCGAGGCGACGGTTGCACGTCGGGTCGTTGCCTACCTTGCGAATGAACTCGCCGTAGATGTCGCGGTCGTTCACCACGTCGTTCGGCGCCACGTACGCGATGGTCGCGTCGACGTCGCGCGGGAAGAACCGGCGGTGGTAGATCGACGTCATCCCGCCCTTGCTGGCACCGGTGGAGAGCCAGCGAGCGCCGTAGATCTTCTTGAACGCGGCGACGATCCGGTGGTGGTCGTTGGCGGCCTGCCAGATGTTCAGGTCGTCCCAGTCCGCCGGCGTGGGCCGCGAGGGCGTGAAGAACCGCTGCTCGACGCTGATCTGGTTGCCGTCGACGAGCCGGGCGGGCTCGGACGGGCTGATCGTGCCGGGCAGGTTGTAGCCGGTGGTGTGCAGCACCATCGGCTTCGACTCGGCCTTGTGCAGCAACGAGAAGCGCTGCTCGAACCTCGTGCCGCGCGGCCTGCGGTGGTCCGCGGGCTGCTGGATGCCGAGGACGAACGTCCGCGCGGCGCCGGACGTCCCCTCGCTGATGATCCGCACGCCGGGGATGGCGGCGATGCGGTCCTTGATGTCGGTGGCGGCGGACACGACCGCCGCGGTGGCCACGACCTGCGCGGATGCCAGGCCGAACGCCAGCAGGGAGCGTGCGAGTCTGTTCACCAGGCCAAGCTATTGAGCCCGCACGCCCCGCCGGACCGGCCGATCGTCGGGCTTATTCGTAGCTGGCGTAGTAGGACGCGGCCATGTCCTCGTCGCCGTGCCCCTTGGTGACAGCGCGGTTCAGCCGCGCACTCGACGCCTGTGCGACGTCGAGGTGCACGTTGGCGCGCACCGCGGCCTCGTTCACCAGCAACGCGTCCTTCAGCGCGTTCTGCACGGTGAACGCGGGCGGGAAGGACCGCTCGATGATCGCGTTGCCCTTCATCTGCAGGTACGCGCAGTCCATCGCTCCACCGGACACGGCGTCGAGGAACAGCTTCGGGTCGATCCCGGACGCCTCGGCCAGCGACACGGCCTCGCCGACCGCCGCGGTCAGCGCGAGCACCCAGCTGTTCGCGACGAGCTTGAGCTTCGACGACGCACCGGCTTCGCCGACCCACATCGTGCGTGCGCCGATCACGTCGAACACGGGCTGCACGCGCTCGCGCAGCTCCTCGGCGCCGGACGCGAGCACGACGAGCTTGCCTTCGGCGGCGGGCTTCGTGCTGCCGAGCACCGGCGCGTCCACGAACTCCAGCCCGAGCGAACGAGCGAGTGCGATGTGGTCCTCGGTGAACGCGATGCCGACCGTGGACGCCTGGATCCACACGGCGTCGTGCGGCAGGGACTCGGCGGCGGCCTGGATGGCCGCGGTGACCGTGGCGCCGTCGTTGAGCACCGTCAGCACGATCTCCGTGCCCTCGACTGCGGCGGCGGGGGAGTCGGCGACGGTGGCGCCCTGCGCGGCGAGCGGTTCGGCCTTGGCTCGCGTGCGGTTCCAGACCCGGACCTCATGTCCGGCCGCGGCGAGGTTGGCTGCGATGGGGGCACCCATGAGGCCGGTGCCGAGCACGGCGATCTTCATGTCCCCCAGCAAACAAGAAACCCCGCGGTGCTGCCAGGTCGGGGGTCCGACAGCACCGCGGGGTCAACAGTGACATCGGCGGACCGACGTGCGCTGTTACAACGCCATCATACTGTGGCGTGGATCACGTTTAACAGAATGAAACCCCTGGAGCGCGGGAGGTGCTCCAGGGGTTCCCGTAGGGAGGCACTCGCGACGGGGCGCCGTGCGAGTGCCGGGTCGTGGTCAGCGGAGGGTGGTGACCTGAGCCTGGGCGATGGCCATCAGCTCGTGACGCATGGACGGGGTGGTCGCCATGTCGATCGCGCGAGCCACGGCCTTCCGGTTACGCGCCTCGGCACGACGGGCGCGGAGCTTCGCTGCGAAGTTCATCTGGGTCTGCACTTCCCTCTGTGAGGTCTGTTTGGTTGGTAACCCAAGTATGCACCTGCACGCGCGTGAAAGCACGCGATTATCCGGTGAGTTGGGGCACATGCCGATGAATCATCGGCAGACAACGTGAACAGCCGGACAACGTCGGGGTGCGCCAGGTCACTCCTCGCGGCCGAGCAGGAACCGTCCGAAGTGCGGCACGGTGAAGGCGATCTGACCCCGTTCCGCGCTGTAGACCAGGCCTTTCTTGATGAGCGAGTCCCGCGCGGGCGACAGCGACGAGGGCTTGCGCTTCAGGTGGTCGGCCACCTGGGCGGTGTTGACGCCCGCATCTTTTCCGTCGGTCAACTCGGCCATCGACCGGAGATACTCGCGTTCAGCGGGCGTCGCACGCTCGTATCGGGAGCCGAAGAAGCCCACAGCCAGCTCCGCGTCGGCCTCCGGGGCGGCCACGGAGACGTCCGTCGCGGTGATCGGGTCTGCCGGGGCGGCGTCCCAGGCGGCCTTGCCGTAGGCCTGGATGAAGTACGGGTAGCCGCCGGACGCGTCGAACAACGCGTCGAGCGCCTCGTCCGTGATGCCCGCGTCCTCCCGTTCGACCGGGGCCAGCACCGCGCGGTCGGCGTCCTCCCGGCTGAGCCGGTCGATGCGGACGTAGCGGAAGAGGCGTTCCGAGTACGACTTGCTCGCGGACAGGACCGCCGGCAGGTGCGGCAGGCCGGCGCCCACGACCACCAGCGGCGCGCCGATCTGCGAAAGCTCGTGACACGCCGCGCACAACGCGCTGATGTCGTCCGGCTTGAGGTCCTGCATCTCGTCGATGAGCAGTGCGACGCCCGTGCCGACGTCCTGCGCGAGTTCGGCGACGTCGGTGAACAGCTCGACCAGGTCGATCTCGATGTCACCGGAGTCCGCACGGCCGGACGACGCCGGGACGTCGATGCCTGGCTGCCAGCGGTCGCGCAGCTTGGCGCCGTCCGGGGCCGCCCTCAGCGCGAACGCCTTGAGAATCCCGAGGATCGCCTCGACCCGGTCCGGCGCGCGGTGCCGGACCGCGAGATCGCGGATCGCCCGGTGCAGCGCGGCCGACAGGGGCCTGCGGAGATCCGCGTCGGGCCTGGCCTCGATCTTGCCCGCGCCCCAGCCGCGTTTGACGGCCATCGACCGCAGCTCGCCGAGCAGCACGGTCTTGCCGACGCCCCGCAGCCCCGTCAGCACGAGGCTGCGCTCGGGACGGCCGCGGGCCACTCGTTCGAGCACCACCTCGAACGCGCCGACCTCTTTGTCCCGGCCGGCGAGCTCAGGAGGCCGCTGGCCTGCACCGGGGGCGAACGGATTGCGCACCGGGTCCATGGCTCGCACCGTATCCGCGTTTCTAGCGACGCCTCTAGAGACGCGCAGACGAACCTCGAAGTGGGGCCGGATGCCGCTGTATACCTTTATCTAGTGATTGAGCAATAGACGCTGATAGTTGCGGATGAACCCCGGTGCCGGTTGGCTGCGTCACGTGGCTGAAGTCGTGACAAAGGGGACCGGCGAGGTCGAGCGGACCGCCGACCGCGCTCAGGTGGACGTGACGTTCGAGGCGCTCGGCGCCGAACGCTCCGAGGCGGTGAGCACGCTCAACCAGCGCATTTCCGCCATCGAGCCGCTGCTCACGGAGTTCGAGGTGCGATCGCGGCAGCTGTCCGCGCACGACAACTGGGACAACAACCAGCGCGTCGGCAGCCGCGCGTCGCAGCAGTACGTGATCTGGGTGAAAGACCTGGACCGCCTCGACGGGCTGCTGGCCGAACTCGTGCAGGCGGAGCCGTCCTGGATCAACGGCCCGTCGTGGACGCTCGTCGACGACACCGAGGCCATCCGTGAGGCGCAACGAGAAGCAGTGGCGGACGCGCTGCGCCGTGCCGAGGGCTACGCGTCGGCACTGGGGCGGCGGCTCGGGCCGTTGCTGCGCATCGGCGACACGGAGGGCGGCGCGCACTACCAGCCGCGGATGATGAGCGGCGCCGCGTCGTTCGACATGGCGGGGCCCGCCGGGATGGTCGACCAGCTGAACCTGAAGGCGCAGCAGATCACCGTCTCGGCTTCGTGCACCGCCGCCTGGTCGCTGCTGGACTGACGATGCCGACAGGACTGCTTCTGGGCATCGTCGGCGTGACGGTGCTCTTCCTGATCATCTTCACTGGCCTGGTCCTGGCCGGCCGCCGAGTGCGGCGCGGGCGCGGGGAAGGGCGCTACCAGTACCGCGCCAAGCCGAACGGCACCTACGACAACTCGTCCTCGTGTGCGGCGGCCGGCAGCGGGTGACGCGGTAGTCCTGAGGTCTGACGCGCGGATCATGCCGCGGCGTGATCCGCGCTGACGGCGTCCGCACCTAGCGTTCTGCTCCATGCGGAACTTGTTGATCGGCATGGTCGTCGGGGCGGCCGCGATGGCTTCCATCGCGCCGGCGCACGCGATCATCGGCGGGGAGACGGCGGCCGGGAAGCACACGTGGATCGCCGATCTGGGGCACGACGACAACGGGCACGGCTGCGGTGGCGGTCTGGTCGCCTCGCGGTGGGTCGTGACGGCCGAACACTGCCTGGGCACGGTCGCGGTGGGCACGCCGATCCGGATCGGTTCGCACGACCGGCTGGAGGGCGGCACCGTCGTCGCCGTCGAGAGCGTGCACAAGGGCGACTACGGCGACATCGGCCTGGTCAAGCTGAAGAACCCCGTGGCAGAGGCGCCGCTGACCGTCGGACCGATGCCGGTGTCCGGGCCGATCCGGTTGCTGGGCTGGGGCATGGACGCGCAGTCGTCGCCGACGTCACCGCGTGAGTTGAAGCAGCTCGACACCGAGGTGCTCGGCCAGTGCGGCGGGGACGACGAGATCTGCGTGAAGCAGACCGTCGACGCCGCCGCGTGCCACGGTGACTCGGGCACGCCCGCGGTCGTCGACGGCAAGGTCGTCGCGGTGACGAGCCGTGGTCCCATCGGGCCGTGCGGCGGCGAAGGCTGGACCGTCTACACCGCCGTGGCGCCGCATCAGGCGTGGATCGACAGCACGATCGCTAGTGGCCGTTGAGTGATTCCATCGTGTTGTGCACCGCAACGGCGTCGCGGTCGCCCGGACGGGCCTTGAGCCAGTTCTTGAGCCACTTGACGCGGCGTTTGGCGGCCGCTGCCAGCGTCAGCATGATGTAGGCGCGGCGCTCCCACTCTCGCGCCGACCGCATCGCGTCGGCGGCCGGTCTCCACTCGTCGCGAAGGGTGCCGACGAGTGCGCGCGCCAGCACCGGATCTTTCTCGGGATCGACCTGCAGGTCCGGCATTCCCCCACCCCCAGTGTCGCAGCGACGCGACACTGTGAGTGTGCATGAAGGACCGTCCGGTTCGGCAAGCCTTACTCGGCCGCGTACCGCCAGAAGTCGCGCATGATCGCGGTCGGGGTGGGACTCGTCATGGCCGTGCGGGTGAGCAGGATCGTGATCGCGTCCTGGGCCGGGACGACGTGCGCGGCCGTGCCGGAACCGCCGACCCAGCCGTAACGGCCGGGCGAGTTCCACGGGTCGATCTCGGCGATGTCGACGCTGCCGCCGATGCCCCAGCCCTGGCCCTCCAGGAAGATGCGCGCGGCCTCGCGTTCCTGCTCGGACGTCGTGTCGGTCGCCAGCCACGGCAGCAGGTCGCTGGTCAGCAGGAAGCGGAAGAAGGCCAGCAGGTCGTCCACAGTGGACTGCATGCCGCCCGCGCCGGACGGGAAGGTGTCGCTGATGAACCCGGTGTTCGTCATGCGGAGCGGCTCGTAGAAGCGGTCGGCCAGGTAGCCGGGCAGTGAGCCCGTGACGCGGTCGACGAGGACGCTGAGCACGTCGTATCCGGTGTTGTAGAGCCATCCGTCGCCGGGCTGGTGCAGCAGCGGCACCTGGGCGAGGCGCTTGAGCCACCCGTCCGGGGACGGCAGGTCGGCGTGGCCGTGCAGATGCGCCTCTTCGAAGAGCTTGGCGGTGGCGGGCAACGAGAAGTCCGCGGTGAAGCCCCAGCCCGAACGGGACGTCAGCAGGTGCCGGACGGTGATCGGCCCGGTTGCCGGGACGACGTCGGTGATCTCGCTGGCCGGCGTGCGGACGACCAGCGGGTTCGCCAGTTCCGGCAGCCAGTGCGCGATCGGGTCGTCGAGCCCGATCCTGCCGTCCCGCACCAGGAGCGCCGCCGCCGTGGCGACGATCGGCTTGCTGACCGAGGCGATCGGGAAGACCGCCTCGCGGGACTCTCCGACCGCCGCGAACTCGACGGCGTCGCCTCGGGCGATGACGGCGACCGAGGCCGGAACGGTGTCGCGGTGGGACTCGAGCAGCGTCTGCAGCGTCACCGTTCCAAGATAGCCGTGATGCCCTGACCGCCGGCGGCGCAAATGGACACGAACCCGCGCCCACTTCCCTTCTGGTGCAACAACTTCGCCAAGGTCGCCACGATTCGGGCACCAGTGGCGGCGAACGGGTGGCCTGCCGCGAGCGACGAGCCGTTGACGTTCAGCTTGGACCTGTCGATCTCGCCGAGTTCCTTCTCCCAGGCCTTCAGCGTGGCGAGCACCTGCGACGCGAACGCCTCGTGCACCTCGTAGAAGTCGAAGTCCTGCAGCGTGAGGCCCGCCTTGTCGAGCATGCGCGGTGCGGCGTGCACGGGTGCCATGAGCAGGCCCTCGTCGCCGTGCACGTAGTCGACGGCGGCGGTCTCGGCGAACGTCAGGTAGGCGAGGACCGGAAGCTTGCGTTCAGCCGCCCACTCCTCGGTCGCGAGCAGGACCGCGGAGGCGCCGTCGGAGAGCGGGGTCGAGTTGCCCGCGGTCATCGTGTCGCCGAAGACCGGCTTGAGCTTGGCGAGCTTCTCGGCGCTGCTGTCCGGACGGAGGTTCTGGTCGCGGGTCAGGCCCAAGTACGGGGTGACCAGGTCGTCGAAGAAGCCCTCGTCGTAGGCGCGCGCGAGGTTCTGGTGGCTGCGCGCGGTGAGGTCGTCCTGGTCCTCGCGCGTGATGCCGTACTCGGCGGCGGTGATGGCCGCGTGCTCGCCCATGGACATTCCGGTGCGCGGTTCGCCGTTGCGGGGCAGGTGCGGGACGACGTGGCTGGGACGCAGCTTCGTCAGCAGGCTGACCTTGCGGGTGCGGTTGAACTCCAGCAGGAGCTTGCGGAAGTTCTCGTTCACACCGATCGGCGCGTCGCTGGTCGTGTCGACGCCGCCCGCGATACCCGCCTCGATCTGGCCGAGCGCGATCTTGTTCGCGACCGCGATGATCGCTTGCAGGCCGGTGCCGCACGCCTGCTGGAGGTCGTACGCGGGCGTTTCGGGACTGAGTTTGCTGCCGAGGACCGACTCGCGGACGAGGTTGAAGTCGCGCGAGTGCTTCAGCACGGCGCCGGCGACCACCTCGCCCAGGCGTACGCCCTGCAGACCGAAGCGGCTGACCAGGCCGTCCAGCACCGTCGTGAACATGTCCTGGTTCGACGCGGTGGCGTACGGGCCGTTCGAGCGGGCGAACGGGATGCGGTTGCCGCCGATGATCGCTACTCGCATGCCGCCATACTACCTACTAGCGGGTAGACTTACTAGCGAGTAGGTTGTGTGACGTGGACAGGTACCAGAAGTTCGCGACGTCGGGGCTGGGCCGCCAGCTCGTGCGCAGGCTCGGCCTGCCGAACCCGTATCCACTCCGCCGTGACGCCGCCCTGGCGACACCCGTTCTGGTCGGTGGCGCTTCCCGGCTGCCCTTTCTGAAGCAGCTGGAAACAGGCGCGGCTCCCTACGGCGCGTTGGTGTTCGACGCGTCGGAGATCGGTTCGGTCGGAGACCTGCGGCAGCTGCACGACTTCTTCCACCCGGCGATCACGCAGCTCGGGCCGTGCGGGCGGGTGATCGTGATCGGGCGGTCGCCGGACTCCGTGGCACAACGCGCGCTCGAAGGATTCGTGCGGTCGGTCGGCAAGGAGCTGCGCCGCGGCGGCACGGCCAACCTGGTCTACGTGGCGGACGGCGCCGAGGACGGGGTCGAGTCGACGCTGCGGTTCCTGCTGTCCGGGCGGTCCGCGTACGTGTCCGGGCAGGTCGTCCACGTGTCCGGGAACTCTCCGACAGGCACGCTGGACGGCAAGGTCGCGCTGGTCACGGGTGCCTCCCGGGGCATCGGCGAAGCGATCGCCACGGCTCTGGGACGCGATGGCGCGCACGTGGTCTGCCTCGACGTGCCCGCGGCCGGCGACGAACTGTCGAAGGTCGCGAACGCCGTCGGCGGGTCGGCGTTGCAGCTCGACATCACCGGAGATCCCGCCCGGCTGACCTCGTACCTGCTCGAACGGCACGGCGGCGTCGACGTCGTCGTGCACAACGCGGGCATCACCCGCGACAAGACGCTGGCACGCATGGACTCCTCGCTGTGGGACTCGGTGCTGGAGGTCAACCTCGCCTGCCAGGAACGGATCAACGCCGCGCTGCTGGACGGCGACGTGCTGCGCGACGGCGGGCGGATCGTCGGGGTGTCGTCGATCGCCGGCATCGCGGGCAACGTCGGCCAGACCAACTACGCCACGTCGAAGGCCGGCGTGATCGGGATGGTCCAGACGCTCGCGCCCGTGCTGGCCGCTCGCGGGGCCACGATCAACGCGGTGGCGCCCGGTTTCATCGAGACGAAGATGACCGCGGCCGTTCCGTTCGCGACGCGCGAGGTCGGGCGGCGGATGAACAGCCTGTCGCAGGGCGGGTTGCCGGCGGACGTCGCGGAGACCGTGGCGTGGTTCGCGTCGCCGGGTTCCGGTGGTGTGAACGGGAACGTCGTGCGGGTGTGCGGTCAGATGCTGCTGGGGGCCTGATGTTGCTGCGTGCCGCTCTGACGTCGTTCCGGCGCGGGGAAACCCTTGCCGCGGAACCGGTTTCTGCTTCTTTGGACGTGTCGCTGAAGCATCTGGCGGCGTACAACGCGGTGTGCGGGTTCGGATTGCGCGACGCGTTGCCGCTGACGTACCCGCACGTGCTGGGCTTTCCGTCGCAGATGAAGCTGATGTCGGGCGCCGGGTTCCCGTTCCCGTTGCCCGGCCTCGTGCACATCGCGAACCGGATCACGCAGTCGCGTCCGCTGAAGCTGTGCGAACCGCTGGAGATCACGGTGTCCGCGCGCGATCTGCGGCCCCACCCGCAGGGCACGCAGGTCGACGTGGTGACGTCGGTTTCCGGTGTGTGGGAAGGGGTTTCGACCTATCTGCGGCGCACCGGCGGCTCCTCGGGACAGAGCGAGGTGCTCCAGCGTCCGGCCGGGTCGGCGGTGTGGCGGATGCCCGCGGACATCGGGCGGCGTTACGGCGCGGCGTCCGGCGACCGCAACCCGATCCACCTGCATCCGTTGAGCGCCAGGCTGTTCGGCTTCAAGCGGGCGATCGCCCACGGGATGTGGACGAAGGCGCGCTGCCTGGCCGCGCTGGAGGGGCGGCTTCCCGAGGCCGTGACGGTGGACGTCCGGTTCAAGAAGCCGCTGCTCATCCCCGGTCGTGTCGAGTTCTCGGCGGCCGAGGGCGCGGACGGCTGGGAGTTCGCCGTGTGGAGCAAGGGGCCCCACCTGGTCGGTTCAGCGGCGTGACGGTGGATGCCAGACGTTGCCGTCGACGAGGTCGCCGAAGCCCATCCAGACGAGGTTCATGAGGCGGGCCGCGACGACGCCGGCCGGTTCCTCGGGGTGATCGAGCCACCAGTCCGCGAGCGACTCGCCGGCCCCGACCAGCGCGGCGGCCAGTGACTCGGCCTCCAGCTTGGTCGCCGGCGCCTTCGTGGACTGGGTGAGCAGCGCCGCGACCAGTGAGACCGCGCGGCCGCGCATGTCCGTGAGCTCGATCGCGAACGGACCGCCCTGCGTGGACGCCTGCCGGTGCAGCACCTGCCAGCTCGCCCGGTTCTCGCCGACGAACCCGAAGAACGCCCGCAGGCCGCTCCACAGCTGCACGTCGGGTTCCTGATCGGGCTCGACGCCCGTCGCGATGGCCTCCATCATGCGGGTGGCCTCACGCCGGATGCAGGTCGCGAACAGCTCCTCCTTCGAGCCGAGGTAGGCGTACAGCATCGGCTTGGAGATGCCCGCGACCTCGGAGATCTCGTCCATCGACGCCGAGTGGAAGCCGAGCCGTGAGAACACGTCGACGGCGGCATCCATGATCTGCCGCTCACGCACGGCGCGTGGCAAGCGCTTGGCTCGACCTTCTGTGCGCATCATTACCCCTCGGTTCGGAGCAGCAAGATTATCCGATCGGGTTGCCGCTCTATCTACTGGTGAGTAGTCTTACTCGCGAGTAGGTACCAGGAGGTGTGTCCATGACGCTCGACCTCACCACCGAGGCGATCGCGAAGCTCAGCCCGGCCGAGCTGATCAGCACGTTGCAGCAGATCACGCCGGACGACCCGGCGCTGGTCGATGTGAACATCGACGTCATCGCCCGCGGCATCGACCCGAAGAAGCTGGGCAAGGACGACTTCGCCGCACTGCTGAACGCCCTGGGCGCGCTCGCCGACGGCGGCGCCGACCTCGACCTGTCGAAGATGGACCCGTCCAACTTCGCCCGCATCATCTCGCGCGCCTCGAAGGACCAGATCGAGGCCGTTGTCGCGGATCCCGCCCTGCGCGTGCGCGTGCTGGACGAGGTGTTCCGCCGCATGGAGGTCCACTTCCGTTCGGACCGGGCGGGCTCCACTCGTGCCGTCGTGCACTTCCACGTGCTGGAAGACGTGTACGAGGCCATCATCGAAGACGCCCAGTGCACCATCAACAAGGGCGTGACGCGCGAGGCCCGTGCCATCGTGACGCTGACGCCCGCCGACTTCCTGAAGCTCGCGACCGGCAACGCGTCCGCGCCCGTGCTGTTCATGACGGGCAAGCTGAAGGTGAAGGGCGACCTGGGGTTCGCGGCCGGGTTCATGAGCCTGTTCAACATCCCGAAGGCTTAGGAGACTTTCTGTGGGTGGCTTCTCGCTCGAGCTGAACGAAGACCAGACGGACCTGCGCGACTGGGTGCACGGCTTCGCCCGCGACGTGATCAGGCCGGCGGCCTCGGAGTGGGACGAGCGCGAGGAGACGCCGTGGCCGGTGATCCAGGAGGCGGCGAAGATCGGCCTCTACGGCTTCGAGTCCCTCGCGACCTGGTTCGCCGACCCGATCGGCCTGTCGCTGCCGATCGCGACCGAGGAACTCTTCTGGGGTGACGCCGGCATCGCACTGGCGTTGATGGGCACCGGCCTCGCCGTCGCGGGCATCTTCGCGGGCGGCGAACCCGAGCAGCTGGCCGAGTGGGTACCGGAGTGCTTCGGCGACGAGTCGGACCCGAAGCTGGCCGCCTTCTGCGCCTCCGAACCCCAGGCGGGCTCCGACGTCGCCGGTTACCGGACTCGCGCGCGCTACGACGAGGCCACCGACGAGTGGGTGCTCAACGGCCAGAAGGCATGGGCCACCAACGGCGGCATCGCGAACGTGCACGTGGTCACCGCCGTCGTCGATCCCGCGCTGGGTTCTCGTGGCCAGGCCGGTTTCATCGTCCCGCCCGGCACACCCGGCCTGTCATCCCCCGGCAAGATCAAGAAGCACGGCATGCGCGCCTCGCACACGGCCGACGTGTTCCTCGACGACGTGCGCGTCCCAGGTCGCTGCGTCCTGGGCGGCCGGGAACGACTGGAGGCGCGGCTCGCCCGTGCCCGCGAAGGCCTGAAGGCAGGCGGCCAGGCGGCGATGGCCACGTTCGAGACCACGCGTCCGACCGTGGGCGCGATGGCGGTCGGTGTCGCACGTGCCGCTTACGAGTACGCGCTCGACTACGCGAAGGACCGCGAGGCGTTCGGGCGGAAGATCATCGAGAACCAGTCGATCGCGTTCGACCTCGCGAACATGCGAATGGAGATCGACGCGTCACGGCTGCTGGTGTGGCGGGCGGCGTGGATGGGGCGCAACAACGTGCCGTTCACCGCCGGCGAGGGGTCGATGTCGAAGCTCAAGGCGTCCGAGGTGTCGGTGTGGGCGACCGAGCGGGCGATCCACATCCTGGGTGGGGCCGGGTACACGCGGGAGCACCCGGTGGAGCGGATGCATCGCGACGCCAAGATCTTCACCATCTTCGAAGGGACTTCGGAGATTCAGCGGCTGGTGGTGTCCCGCATGATCTCAGGCATGCAGATCAAGTGAGCGGTCACGCCAGCCATGCGTGCAGGTCACTTATGAGTTCGGGTGTCGACATGACGAAGAGAACGACGAAGGTCATCGTCTCGCGGTCAGGCCAATACCTGCGGTTGCTGACCGTCAGCACGATGGCGGCGTGATTGGTTTCGAAGCCGATGACGTCGGACCGTCTCAGCTTGATCTTGAAGCGGCCTCGCAGGACGAGGCCGCTCATGTATCCCACGGACTCGATGCAGGCGAGCTCCGAAGTGACTACGACCGGCCACAGCGCCTCGTTCAGGCCATCCCAGTCGGGTTCCGAAAGAGTTTCGATCTCGCCTGACGGAGAGTCGGCTTCGTCGTCCTCGGCCGGCGCACCATCGTCGAGGAGAGCGTGCTCGCCCTGATCTGGGCGGGCGAGCGAAGTGATGGCCGTGCCCACCGCCAGGCCGTGGTCCACGGCTTGCACCGCGACACTCAGGTAGTCCGACAACATGATCTCCGTGCCGCGCAGAACCGAAGAAGTGGTGGCCAACGCACCGCTCTCGTGAACCACGTCGCGGAACTGCCACGGCTCGCGGAGGTTGCCGTGCGCCTGGGCCATCGCCATCCAGGCCAGCGCGGCGCCGCCGCAGTCGTGCACGATCGACCTCACCTGAAGTCCCCCCGCTCCCCCCACGCGAGGCGGAGCACCATTCAGCGACTCGGCCGCACTGAGCACAGCGGCTATGAGCGTCCACACTTCCTGTTGCCCGACAGCGATGTCACCGACCAGATCGTGCATGGAGCGCTGGAGCGGCGCTGACAGCATCTTCACCATGTAGGCGGTGAGGTCCCGGATCGACGTCGACCTGTCTCCCACGACACCGTGCAGAAAGCCGATGCCCATCCGGTTGTGCTCATCCGGTTTCCTGACGCAGTAACCACCGAGCACGAGCGGCGACTCGCCAGACTCCGCTGCCGATGCGGCCAGGTGGACCCGGCCGGGACTGTGGTCGAGCACGTCGTCGAGCACACTCTGGAGACCGAGGTACTGCTCGGGCAACGGCTTGGAGATCACGTCGAGCGGCAGTTCGACGACGTCGTCCAGCGAGGTGAAGGTGAGCAGCGAGTAGCCAGGACCTTGAACGTTGACCCGAAGAATGTGGCGCACAGGTTTTCCCTAGCTCAGTGTGGGGACGATGGGGAACTGCGTGGACATCACCGTGCTCGCGCTGTTGCCGTTGAGCAGCTCGGCCACCTTCGCCGGGCCAGAGATCGCGTGCACCATTCCCCTGGCGGCCTCGCCCTTGACCACAGGGCCACCCTGACTCGCCATGAGATTGGCCCTGTCGCACATCGTCAACGTCTCGCAGACCTTCTCCGCGGAACAGGCGCCCCTGAGCGGTTCGAGCAGCTTCATGAAGGTGGTGACACACCTGTCGAGCAGCTCCGGCTGGGAGAGCTGAGGCAGGCGCTTCGCCAGCAGGTCGATCTTGTTGAACACGACGATCAGGCGTTGGATCGTGATGCTGCTGTCGCCCACGTAGATGCGCAGGCGCTGAAACAGATCACCGTTGTAGTACTGGTTGGTCTCCGACGAAATTCCGTCCACGACCTCCACCGCGTCGAACATGCAGATGAGCACCACTCCGAGGTTCTGCCCGATGTCGGCGCGCAGTTGCAACGCTTCCTGACTCGCCACTTCCAACGCCTTCGTCTGCGCACTGACTTCGCCGGGGAAGTCGTGCACACGCAGCCTCAGGTGGGCGTACGCCGTGGTCCGGATGTCGGGGTCGGCAGCGTATGGAACGTCGTAGGGAAGCTGGTAGTCGAAAACCGGCACCGTCGCGTAATTGTGCGTCCGGGTCGACTGGACACTGATGGTGCGTTCCCACGGGGCATTCCACTGCATGAGCAGCGAGGTCTTGCCCACCGCGCGGGGACCGAGCAGCAGAACCGGCTGGTGGAAGTGCTGGATCACACCGGAGTTCGTCAGCGCGTTACGCACGTTCAAGTACTTCTGCTCGACCGCCGTGAGACGGGTGACCGTGCGCTGCGATGATTCCAGCTGCCCGCGCAATCTGTTCGCTGACAATTTACTGGTAGCCAGGTCCTTCGTCATCCGAGTGTTCTCCTTGCTCAGCCTTCCCTTCGTCACCGACCACGTGATGATGCTGGTGAGAACCGCAGCGACGACGGCGCCGGCGACGCCACCGATGACCTCGTCACTGCGCCACCAAGGCGCATTCTCGGCGGCTAGGAATTGCACGCCGGTGAACCGCACCGAAAGGAGCGAGGAGTAGCCGGATATCACGTCGAGTTCCTCTTCTTCCCGAGGCGGTTATCGACTGATATAGCGTTTTCGGCCCCAAACGCGTTAACGCCCACCACTGCTCCATCCGAGTGAAGCGCGGGCGGATCAGGACGCTGCGTGAGCGCCATGTAACACCGTGTCCCACTACGCCGATCAGCTCAGTAGGTCGGCGTTAGGGGGATCGTGGTGCTCCCGAATGTGTTCCTGATGGCCGCCGCGGTCCTGGCCGGGGCCGCGAGCAGTGCCTACGTCGTGACGGTCGTGGACCGTCCGCAACCGGTCGTCGTCAGTCATGTGGTGCGCGTCGTCGACGCGGAGACGGTCGAGGTGCGCGAAGGCGATCGCACGACGGCCGTGAAGCTCGTGAACGTTGCCGCGCCCGCTGCGGACGAGTGTCTGCACGCGGAGGCGCGGAACCTGCTCACCCAGCTGTTGCCCGAGGGCACACAGGTGACCGTGACGCGGGAAGGGCCGTTCGCTGCTCTGTCCACACAGGACGGGAAGCTGGTCAACGCCGCGTTGATCGGTGAAGGGCTCGCGGTGCCCACCGTCAACGGCATCCGGTTCCTCGGTCAGGCCAAGGAAGCGAACAACTCGGCCGTGGAGAAGCGGAAGGGGCTGCATTCGCCGGACGTGCCGTGCACGTTGCCCGGGCAGGTCAAGGCGATCACCGAGGCCGCGGCCGTGGTCGAGGCGCAGCCGCTCAAGGGCAGCAGGGCCGAGTTGACGGTGGCCGCGGACACTGCGAAGACCGCCATCGGGCTGGTGGATCAGCTGGCCAAACCCGGCGGGCTGACGTGGGACGCGGTGGCGCCGGTGGACCAGACGGTGTTGCTGGCGCAGGTCACCAAGGTGGTGCCGACGTTGTACCGCAAGGAAGCCGAGCTGCGGAACGTCGTCAAGGGGTTGAAGTGATGGCCCGCCGTTCCCCTGAGCCGGCGGGCCACCTGCGCAAGCATCGGGGTTCGCGGTTATAGCTCGGTAAACGGCCTGGTGGTCCTAGTGTTGTGAGGCATGAGGTTGTTGCCGCCGCAGTGGGCCGCGTTCGTGGTGCTCTTCATCGACGTCGTCGTCATCGTGTTCGGGTTCCTGACCGGCAGTCCCTTGTTGCCGCGGGCGGCGAACCTCGTTCTGACGGTGGTTTCCATAGCCCTCATGTTCGGGACGCGGCTGTGGTCCAAGGGCGGTTTCGGCTACGACAGCTTCGGGTCGATGTGGACGCTGCTGCGCAGGACGCTGCCGTTGTGGTTGATCGTGGCGGCGACGATCGCGTTCTGGGGTGGGATCTTCCTCTTCGCTCACCCGCTGCTGACCGTCGACGACATCGGAAGTCTCGACGCGACTGCGAATCAGCGCGGGTGGGTGGGCCTGTCTGCCGCGTTCGCCTCGGGCACGCTCGTCTACGCCGGAATCGTCCAGCGCGCCGCGGACTCGCGTTAGACGGGCAGTGTCAGGATCGCGCCCACGCGCTTGAGTTCGCGGCGGTGCACTGCCAGCAGCACCACGTCGGACGGGCGGCGGAAGCGCAGCACCACGAAGTTCGGGTGTGGCGGGTCGTGGTCGACGATCTGCTCGACGCGGCCCTCGGCGTCGCTGAAGACGATCCGCTCGGCCCAGATGAGCTTGGTGGGGCCGAAGAACAGCTCGCCCTCGTGCCACTCACCGTCCAGGAAGACGTCGCCGTCGCCGCGTGAGTTGTCTTCTCCGCTGGGCCCGAAGGCCTCCGCGACGACTCCCCCGAGAATCTCGAAAAGCACAGACATGATCGAACCCCCTTCGTTGCTACAGGAACGAGCTGGGCGCCCAGCTGGTTCCCGCGCGATCTCGGAGGTCTAGCCGAACGGCTGGCCGGCTTCACGCAGCCAGGCGCGCTCACGCGAGTGGTCCGGCATGGCGGGCCAGCCGTTGATCCTCGCGATCAGGACCCAGTACCGCTCGGCACGCGGGTCCGCGAAGTCGGAGAGCTCGCGCAGCCGTTCGACGACGCTTTCGTCGTTGGGCAGGTTCAGCGCTTCCGCCCAGTTGGCGTTCACCCGGTCCACGACCGCGCGCGCCTCGGCGGACTCCGGCGCGATGCCCGCGTCGAGCGCCTCACGGGCCTGGGCGATCGCGAAGTTGAACGCCTCCATCTGCCCCTCGGCCGGCGGCCCCATGTCCGCCCCCGCCCTGCGCTGTTCCTCGTGCTGCTGGGACATCCGCTTGACCGACGCGCGGAAGTCCGGGTCCTGCACGAGCTTCGCGAGCTCGACCCACGCCTCCAACTGCTCGGTCGACGGGTCGTCCGGCAGCTCGACCCGCACGGATCGCATGTGCTGCTCGAACTGCGGGTCCAGCTCGTAGGGCCCGAACACCTCCTCGAAGAAGTCGTCGAGGATCCGCTGGCGCTCCTCGTCCGACATGCGTGCCAACTCGTTCATCAGTTCCATCTCCCCTCCCTTGGCGACGGCGCGCAGGACGGCACGGCGCAGCCGCAACGTCCTCATCTGCGCGTCGATCGCATCCGCATGGGTGCGCGCCACGTCGGTCATCGAGACCTCGCGGGCGAGAATCCGCCCGGCGGTCGGCAGA
The DNA here is from genome assembly GCF_033949975.1 of Lentzea sokolovensis. Classification (NCBI taxonomy): domain Bacteria; kingdom Bacillati; phylum Actinomycetota; class Actinomycetes; order Pseudonocardiales; family Pseudonocardiaceae; genus Lentzea; species Lentzea sokolovensis. The sequence continues at coordinate 393,056 of NZ_JAXAVU010000009.1, read as the reverse complement.
TCCACACCCAGGTCGCGAAGGGTGCGGACGAGCTTGAGCTTGGCGACCGCCTCACCGTCGTACGTCCGGTAGCCGCCGACCGTTCTGGAGGTGGGCGGGATGAGGCCCTGGTCGGAGTAGAACCGGATCGTCCTGACGGTGAGGCCGGTCATCCTGGCCAGCTCGCCGATCTGGTAGCGCGTCACGAGAACTACTGTGAACCCTCCAGTTGCTGGAGAGTCAAACTCTTGCCTTGGGCGGGTCGAGGACGACGATCAGGAACGTGGCCACCGGCCCCAGCAGCAGCGACCACAGGAACCAGGCGAGCCCACTGCGCCCCTTCGCCTGCGCGAGGCCCGCGTTGATCAACGACAACGTGCCCCAGCCGATGAAGTAGCCACCGTTCGCATCGTTCATGAGGCCAGCGTGGCACGACGTCCGGCAGGTCCGGGGAAGAAGGAGGGGCCACTCGGCCGCTTCACGCGAACGAAGGATTCCCCGAGAGGGTTGACCCGAACGGCCGCGTGACGACGAGGCTCGATCTGTGAAAGCTTGGTCGGGTTGGGATTGCCTGGGGGGCAAGCGCCGATTCACGACCTTCGCGAAGAAGGTCTCTTCGGCATGCCTCCCGACGTTTTCTGGGGGATTTGATGGGTATTTCTTCGCGTGCTTTGAAACTCACGTTGGGCACGGCCTGCCTGGTCGCCACGTTGTTCTCCGCTGTCGCCGCACCGGCGAGCGCGGCGGACGAGCCGTGGGACGCGCCGGTGAGCATCGGCGAGGTGGGCCCGGAGCCGGCCGACGCCGTGCACGCTCCGACCAACCTGGGGCTGGGGGCGGACCCGGTGGCCTGCTTCCGAGGTCACGTCCAGGACATCGGCTGGCAGAGCTGGGACTGCAGCAACGACGGGAGCTGGGCGATGGCCGGCACGACTGGCCAGTCCCGCAGGCTTGAGGCTGTCGAGTTCTTCGGCCTCAACACGGGTGGTAAGACCTGCATGCAGGCACATGTCCAGGACATCGCCTGGCAGGCCACGCTGTGCATGGGGGACGGGCTGATCGGCCGGGTCGGCACCGTCGGGCAGGCCCGGCGGATCGAAGCGATCCGGTTCGGTAGCACCGTCCTGAGCTCGTGCGCGGAAGCCCACGTGGCCGGCCTCGGCTGGATGGGGTACCGGTGCAACGGCCCCAACGTCCTCACCGCTGTCGGCACCATCAACGGTTCCCGGCAGATGGAAGCGCTGACCGGAACGTTTCTGTAGCGCGTAAAGGAAACGGGGTGCCTGTCCGTCGTTTCGAGTGACGGACAGGCACCCCGTTGCCGGACCTCAGTAGGTCATCGCGATGCCCGGCTCGGCCAGCAGAGCGCCGACGTCGGCCAGGAACTGCGAACCCTGCTGGCCGTCGACCACGCGGTGGTCGAACGACAAAGCGAGCTGGCAGATCTTGCGGATCTTGATCTCGCCGTCGACCACCCACGGCATGTCGCGGATCGCGCCGAGGGCGAGGATCGCGGACTCTCCGGGGTTGAGGATCGGCGTGCCGGTGTCGACGCCGAAGACGCCGACGTTGGTGATCGTGATGGTGCCGTTCATCATGTCGGCCGGCGACGTCTTGCCGTCACGGGCGACCGTGGCGAGCTCGTCCAGTGCCACCGCGAGTTCCTTCAACGACATGCGGTCGGCGTCGCGGACCTTCGGCACCACCAGGCCGCGCGGCGTTGCGGCCGCGATGCCCAGGTGGACGTAGTCCTTGTAGACGATCTCGTTCGCCGCCGCGTCCCACGTCGCGTTGACGTCCGGCGTGCGACGGGCCGCGAGGATGATCGCCTTGGCGCAGAACGCGAGCGGCGTCAGCTTCACGCCGCGGAACTCCGGCGCGTTCTTCAGGCGCGCGCGCAGTTCCATCATCGGCGTCACGTCGACCGTCAGGAACTCGGTGACGTGCGGCGCGGTGAACGCGCTGTCCACCATCGCCTGCGCGGTCGCCTTGCGGACGCCCTTGATCGGCACCCGGCGCTCGCGCGAGCCGTTGTCCACGTAGGACGCTGCCGGGGCGGCGGTGGCGACCGGGGCTGCCACCGCGGTCTCGACGTCCTCCCGCGTGATCACGCCGTTCGGGCCGGAGCCCGTGAGCGCGTGCAGGTCGACGCCGAGGTCCTTGGCCAGCTTGCGCACCGGCGGCTTGGCCAGCGGCACGTACCCGCCCGGCGTCTGCACGGGAGCGGCGACCACGACCGGAGCCGGAGGCGCCACAACAGGAGCAGGGGCGGGAGCGGGCGGGGCCACGACCGCCGCGGCCGGAGCAGCGGCGGGCGCGTCCTTGCGGGCACGGCGCTTCGCGGCACCGGACTTCGGGCCGTAGCCGACGAGCGTCGCGATGCGCCCGCCCGGCATCTCCTCGCCGATCTTGCCGGACGAGGTGCCGTTCGCTTCCGCCGCAACGGGAGCGGGAGCGGCCGCGCCACCGGGGTCGGTGTCGATCGTGATGATCGGGACGCCGACCTCGACGGTCTGACCGGGCTCCGCGAGGAGTTCGGTCACGACGCCCGCCCACGGGCAGGGCAGCTCGACGGCGGCCTTGGCCGTCTCGATCTCGACGATGATCTGGTTGACCGTGACGGTGTCACCCGGCTTCACGTGCCAGGTGAGGATGTCGGCCTCGGTCAGCCCCTCTGCCGTGTCGGGCAAGGGGAACTGCTTGAACTGCGGCATTTCCGGTTGTCCCCTTACCAGGCGAGAGAGCGGTCGACGGCGTGCAGCACCCGGTCGAGGTCGGGGAGGAACTCCTCCTCGAGCTTCGACGGCGGGTACGGGGTGTCGAAACCGGTCACCCGCAGCACCGGTGCCTGCAAGGAGTAGAAGCACTCCTGCTGGACCTTGGCTGCAATCTCGCTGCTGATCGAGGACTCGGACGGCGCCTCGGACACGACGATCAGACGGCCGGTGCGGCGCACCGAGTCGTAGACCGGCGCGAGGTCCAGCGGCGACAGCGTGCGCAGGTCGATGACCTCCAGCGACGTGCCGTCCTCCGCTGCCGCGTTCGCGGCGTCGAGCGAGGTGCGGACCATCGGGCCGTACGCGACCAGCGTCGCGTCCGTGCCGGAGCGCAGCACCCGCGACTCGAACAGCTTGCCGGGCTGGGCCGTGGTGTCGACCTCGCCCTTCTCGTAGTAACGGCGCTTCGGCTCGAAGAACAGCACCGGGTCGTCGCTGTCGATCGCCTGCTGGATCATCCAGTAGGCGTCGGCCGGGTTCGAGCACGAGACGACCTTGAGGCCGGCGGTGTGCGCGAAGTACGACTCCGGCGACTCCGAGTGGTGCTCGACCGCACCGATGCCGCCACCGAACGGCACGCGGATCACGATGGGCAGCTTGATCTTGCCCTGGGTGCGGTAATGCAGCTTCGCGACCTGCGACACGATCTGGTCGAAGCCCGGGAAGATGAAGCCGTCGAACTGGATCTCGCACACCGGGCGGTAGCCGCGGATCGCGAGGCCCACGGCGGTGCCGATGATGCCGGACTCCGCGAGAGGCGTGTCGAGCACGCGCTGCTCACCGAAGTCCTTCTGCAGGCCGTCCGTAATTCGGAAGACGCCGCCGAGCTTGCCGATGTCCTCGCCCATCATGATGACCTTGGGGTTGGCCTCCATGGCCGCCCGAAGGCCCATGTTCAGAGCTTTGGAGATGGTGAGCGTCTGCACCGGGGAAGCCGGGGCAGCGGCCGTGGAACGGTCCATGGTCGGAGCAGCCATCAGTGCTCACCTCCAGCAAAACCCGAGACGTAGTCGAGGAATTCGTCGCGCTGCGCGTCGAGGACGGGGCTGCCCTCCGCGTACACGTTGCTGAAGATCCGTTCAGCGGGCGGATCGGGCATGTTCGTGCAGAACTCCCGCAGTTCCTCGCCCAGCTTGTCGGCGTCGGCCTCGACGCTGTCGAAGAAGTCGTGGTCGGCCCACTGCTGGCGGACCAGGTAGACCTTCACGCGCTCGATCGGGTCCTTGAGCTTCCACATCTCCAGCTCGTCCGACAGGCGGTAGCGCGTCGGGTCGTCGGAGGTGGTGTGCGCGTCCATCCGGTAGGTGAACGCCTCGATCAGGATCGGGCCGTTGCCGTGGCGGCACTCGTCCAGCGCCCACTTCGTCACGGCGAGCGTCGCGAGGACGTCGTTGCCGTCGACGCGGATGCCGGGGAAGCCGTAGCCGCGGGCGCGCTGGTACAGCGGCAGGCGCGACTGGCGCTCGGTGGGCTCGGAGATGGCCCACTGGTTGTTCTGACAGAAGAAGACGAGCGGCGCGTCGTAGACCGCGGCCCACACGAAGCCCTCGTGCACGTCACCCTGGCTGGTCGCGCCGTCGCCGAAGAAGCACATGGTGGCTTCGCCTTCGTCGTCGCCGACCTTGCCGTCGAACTTCTGACCCATCGCGTACCCGGCCGCGTTGAGGACCTGGTTGCCGATGACGATCGTGTACGGGTGGAAGCGCTTCTCGACGGGGTCCCAGGTGCCCTGGTCCGTGCCGCGGAAGATGCCGAGCAGCTCGGTCGGGTTGATCCCGCGCGTCCACGCGATGCCGTGCTCGCGGTAGCTCGGGAACGCCATGTCCGTCTGACGCATCGCGCGGCCGGCGCCGATCTGGGCCGCCTCCTGGCCGAGCAGCGGCACCCAGATGCCGAGCTGACCCTTGCGCTGCAACGCGTTCGCTTCGCGGTCGACCCGGCGGATCAGGACCATGTCGCGGTACAGACCGCGCAGTTCCTCCGCCGAGATGTCGATGTCGAAGTCGGGGTGCTGGACCCGCTCACCCTCCGGGGTGAGGAGCTGCACCAGGTCGGCGCCGCCCTCGTCTGTCGCTCGCAAGCCTGCGATCACCTGCTCCGCTGTCGGTTTTGCGGCAGTGGCGGCCGGCGCTGCATCCGGCTCAGGGTGCGTCCATTGCTCAGGGGACGACATGCGCCTTCTCCTCTGTCTACTCCGACCGCCTGATCGCTCGTGACGACCTCGTGCGGCGACGTCGGCGGTCGCCGCCAACCCTGTGGGGCCGGAGGCAGCCGTCGACGGTGACGGTGGCTTACGACCACATCCTGACACGGCCTCACCCGAGTTGGTGAGACCCGTCCCACTTCGTAACACACGAGTCAACGTTCTGATCAGCGACAACAGTCGGAGGTTCGACCTTTTGTCCTCCGACTAGGCCGTCCGATTACCGGACGCTGCTGTCCCGGTTACCGATCGTTAACTTAGCTGCGGGCCTCAGGGGAAGAGCCTAGGCACGCGAGCAGAGGCGGAGTCGTGACAGGATCGAGAGGTGGACCGCTCAGTTGTGACCAGCACCGTCAGGACGCTCTGGGACGACGACATCGTCCCGAGCCTGTCTCAGCTCGTCGCCGTACCGGCGATCTCGCCCGCGTTCGATCCCGCCTGGGAAGAACACGGCGAACTGGCCGCCGCGATCGAGCACGTGCGCCTCTGGATCGAGTCTCGGAACCTCCCCGGAGCGGTCCTCGAAGTCGTCCAACTGGCGGGACGCACGCCACTTCTCGTGGTCGACGTGCCCGCGTCCGGTAACTCCGGCGACGACACGGTGTTGCTCTACGGCCACCTCGACAAGCAGCCGCCGGTGGGCGGCTGGGGTGAAGGGCTCGGCCCGTGGACCCCGGTTCTGCGTGACGGACGTCTCTACGGCCGTGGCGCGGCCGATGACGGCTATTCCGGATATGCCGCGATTGCCGCTATCGAGGCCGTGCGCGCCGCCGGTGGTTCACACGCCCGTTGCGTCGTGCTGCTGGAGACCGGCGAGGAGTCGGGTTCGCCCGATCTGCCCGCCTACCTGGAGCACCTGTCCTCACAGCTGGGTCGCGTGTCGCTCGTCGTCTGCCTGGACTCCGGCGGCTCCGACTACGACCGCATGTGGCTGACCACGTCGCTGCGCGGGTTGGTGCAGGTCACGGCCACCGTCCGGGTGCTGGACGGCGGACTGCACTCCGGCATGGCGTCGGGCATCGTGCCGTCGTCGTTCCGCATCGCCCGCGTGTTGCTGGACCGGATCGAGAACTCGGAGACCGGCGAGATCCTCGTGCCGGAGATGCACGTCGAGATCCCGGCCGGACGGCTGGCCGAGGTCCGCGAGGCCGTAGAGGCCGCGCCGGGTGCGCTGTGGGGTGCGGTGCCGCGCGTCGGCGACCTGGAGCCCGTGTCCTCCGACGAGGTCGAACTGGCCCTGAACTCGGGGTGGCGGCCGACCCTGTCCGTCACCGGTGCCGAGGGTCTGCCGTTGCCCGACGACGCCGGCAACGTGCTGCGGCCGTTCACCTCACTGGTGCTGTCGTTCCGCCTGCCCCCGACGGCCTCGGCCGCCGCGGCGCTGGAGGCGGTGCGCGAGAAGCTCACCACCGACGTGCCCTACAACGCGACCGTGGAGCTCTCCCGCGTCGAGTCGGCCGACGGCTGGAACGCACCCGAGCTGGCCCCCTGGCTGTCCGCGGTCCTGGACGAGGCGGGCAAGGAGATCTTCGGCGCGCCGTGGCGGACCGTGTCGCTGGGCGGCTCGATCCCGTTCATGGGGCTGCTGCACGAGGCGTATCCGGAGGCCCAGTTCGTGGTGACGGGCGTGATCGGTCCGGACTCGAACTGCCACGTGCCGGACGAGTGGCTGCACCTGGCGCACGCGGCTCGGGTCACCGAGGCCATCGCGCTGGTGCTCGACTCGCACTCAAAGCAGGCCTGACCCGTCTTTTAGTGAGGAATCACTCAGACAAGACCTGGACCCCACCAGCCGTCCTACCAGGTGTCCCACACTGGGGCGATGGGCGAACAAGCGGAACGGGCGCGTCTCGCGGAGTCGGACACACCGACTTCGCCGTGGCGGCTGTGGGGGCCGTACCTCTCGGGTCGCCAGTGGGGCACGGTCCGCGAGGACTACTCGCCCGAGGGTGACGCGTGGGCGTCGTTCCCGTTCGACCACGCCCGTGCGCGCGCCTATCGGTGGGGCGAGGACGGCATCGCCGGGATCTGCGACGTGCACGGGTTCATGAACTTCGCGATCGCCCTGTGGAACGGCAAGGACCCGATCCTCAAGGAGCGGTACTTCGGCCTCACCAACGACGAGGGCAACCACGGCGAGGACGTCAAGGAGCACTGGTGGGTGACCGACGGGACGCCCACCCACTCCTGGATGCAGGTGGTCTACCGGTATCCGCAGCGGGAGTTCCCCTACGGCCAGTTGCGGGAGATGGCGCGCAACGCCGGCCGGGAGAACCGCGAGCCCGAGCTGAGCGACACCGGGGTGCTCGACGAGAACCGGTTCTTCGACGTGCAGGTCACCTACGCGAAGGCCGACACGGACGACATCTGCGTCGAGATCAGCGCGACGAACCACGGGCCGGAGGACGCGCCGCTGCATCTGCTGCCGCAGTTGTGGTTCCGCAACACGTGGGCGTGGGGGCGGGACCAACGGCCGTGTCAGCTCGTCGCGAGCACCACGACCGGACGCAAGGTCACGGCTGACCACGGCAACCTCGGCCGGTACACGCTGCACCTGGACGACTCGCCGTCGATGCTCATGACGGACAACGAGAGCAACGAGATGTCGCTCTTCGGGGCCGAGCGCAACCCGTCGCCGTGGGCCAAGGACGGCATCTGCAACTACGTGGTGCACGGCAGCACGTCCACGTGTCAGGTCGTGGGGCCGGACGACGCCGGTGTGGCGGGCACGAAGTTCGCGGCCTGGTACTCGTTCGACCCGGTGGAGCCGGGCGAGACGGTGACGATCCGGGTCCGGCTGGTCGGCGGCGACGGGCACCTGGATCCGTTCGGGCCGAGTTTCGAAGAGACCATGAGCGCCCGCAAGCTCGAAGCCGACGAGTTCCACGACGCCATCGCGCCGGACACGAGCCCCGAGGAGAAGCACGTGCTGCGGCGCGCGCTCGCGGGTCTCATGTGGACGAAGCAGCACTACCGGTTCCGCACGCGTGACTGGCTGGACGGCGACCCGACCAAGCCCGAGGCGCCGTCGAGCCGAAGAACGCCCGAGGCGCGCAACGTGCACTGGCGGCATCTCGACGTCGCCGACGTGATCTCGATGCCGGACGAGTGGGAGTACCCGTGGTTCGCGGCGTGGGACCTCGCGTTCCACACGATCCCGTTCACGCTGGTCGACCCCGCGTTCGCGAAGGAACAGCTGCTGCTGTTCTGCCGTGAGTGGATGATGCACCCCAACGGCCAGATTCCTGCCTACGAGTGGGAGTTCGGCGACGTCAACCCGCCGGTGCACGCATGGGCGGCGCTGCAGGTCTACCGCGCCGACGGCAGCAGGGACCGCGGGTTCCTCGCCAAGATCTTCCACAAGCTGCTGCTCAACTTCTCCTGGTGGGTCAACCGCAAGGACGCCGACGGCAGCTACCTGTTCGAGGGCGGGTTCCTCGGCATGGACAACATCGGGCCGGTCAACAGGTCCGAGCCGATGCTGGGCGCGTGGCGGCTGGAGCAGTCCGACGCGACGTCGTGGATGGCCGCGTACAGCCTGCACCTCATGCAGATCGCGCTGGAGCTGGCGCGCGACGACGAGTCCTATGAGGACGTCGCGACGAAGTTCGTCGAGCACTTCCTGTCGATCGCGGAGGCGTTCACGCACTTCGGTTCGCACGGCGGCGGAATCTGGCACGACGAGGACGGCTTCTGCTACGACCGCGTCTCGCGGCGCCACCCGGACGGCCACGTCGAGTCCGAGCCGGTGCGCGTGCGGTCGATGGTCGGCCTGATCCCGTTGCTGGCAAGCGCCGTTCTCGAACCGTGGGTGCTCAGCGACCTGCACGGGTTCACCAGACGGCTGGAGCACCTGCTCAAGCGCCGGCCGGAGCTGCGGCAGTTCATCACGTTCCACTACGAGCGCGGCGCGTTCGTGTCGTTGCTGGACGAGAGCAAGCTCAAGCGCGTGCTGCACCGGATGCTCGACGAGCAGGAGTTCCTGTCGCCGCACGGCATCCGGAGCCTGAGCGCCGCCCACCGCGAGGGACTTGAGGTCAACGTCGCGGGCCAGGACCACCGCATGGGCTACGAGCCCGGCGAGTCGCACACGCCGATGTTCGGCGGCAACTCGAACTGGCGCGGCCCGGTCTGGCTGCCCACCAACGCGCTGCTGGTGGAGGCGCTCCGGACCGTCTGCGCGTTCCACGACGGCATGTTCCAGGTCGAGATGCCGACGCACTCCGGCCGCTGGGTGACCGCGGGCCAGGTCGCGGACGAGCTCTCCGACCGGCTCGTCGGGTTGTTCCTGCCCGACCACGACGGGCGCAGACCGTCGGACGGCAAGCGGATCGAGGCGTCCGAGTCACCCCTGTGGCGCAGGCACGTCACCTTCAGCGAGTACTTCGACGGGGACACCGGAGAAGGCCTCGGGGCCACGCACCAGACCGGCTGGACCGCGCTGGTGGCCGGACTGCTGACCGAAAGAACACGCTGACCAGCACCGTCGTGATCAAATCCTGATCAAGGACACGCTCGCGGATGGTTATCATTCGTGCGCAATACGTGAAGACGTTGTGTGATCTGGCCCAAATCGCGCAAGATTCTGTGCCCACAAGACTGATTTGACGCAAAAACATTGCAAGGCAGTGGCCTGTAACACCCACGTGCTGTCCACCGCGTCACCCGAGTGGCAGGATCCCGTTCACTCGTCCGCGACAGTTACGAGGAGTGACGCAGTGGCTCGTCGATCCAGGCACGTGCTCGCCCTGCTGCCCGCAGCGGCCCTAGCGCTGACCGCGCTCGCCGGTTGCGCGACGAGCACCAACAGCGGTGGTGGCACCACCGACGGTGGTATCAAGCTTGTCAAGGAAGGCAAGCTCGTCACCTGCACCCATCTGTCCTACAAGCCCTTCCAGTACACCGATGGTGACAAGACCGTCGGCTTCGACGTCGATCTGGTCGACCTGATCGCCAAGGACCTGGGTGTCCAGCAGGAGATCTTCGACACCCAGTTCGAGACGATCACGTCTGGCGCGAGCTTCAACGCGAACCAGTGCGACGTGGCCGCCGCGGGTATGACCATCAAGGAGGAGCGCAAGCAGTCGATCGACTTCTCCGACCCGTACTTCGAGGCCACGCAGGCGCTGCTGGTCAAGAAGGACTCGCCGATCAAGGCGCTGGCGGACCTCAAGGGCAAGAAGATCGGTGTCCAGCAGGACACCACCGGTGAGATCTACGCCAACGACAACAAGGCCGCCAACGGCTACGAGGTCATCCAGTTCGAGGACCTCCCGCTGATGGAGACGGCCGTGCGCACCGGCGCCGTCGACGCCGCGATCAACGACAACGGCGTGCTCTTCGACTACGTCAAGGAGTTCCCGGACACCGCGGTCTCCGCGGAGTTCCAGACGAACGAGCAGTACGGCATCGGCGTGAAGAAGGGCAACACCGCGCTGCTGACCAAGGTCAACGACGTCCTGAAGAAGGCCAAGGACAGCGGCGAGTACGACAAGATCTACGAGAAGTGGTTCGGCAAGAAGCCGGAGAAGAAGTAGCTCCACCAACGACGGGGCGGCGGATGACGCCGCCCCGTTCGTGTCCGAACCACAGCCGCTAGGAGTCAGACCATGGCGCTGTCCAAGCGCAAGCGGGCCGAATACTTCCGGTACTCGCAATACACGCTGCTCGTAGTCATCGCCCTGGTGATCGCGTTCCTCGCCGACTGGGAACAGATCCGCACGGCCTTCTTCAACTTCAAGACGATGGGGGACATGTTCCCCAACGTCATCGTCATCGCGTTGAAGAACACTCTCATCTACACGGCGCTCGGGTTCGCGTTCGGCCTCGCGCTGGGCCTGGTCCTCGCGCTGATGAAGCTCTCGTCGATCGCGCCGTACCGCTGGATCGCGACCGTCTACATCGAGTTCTTCCGCGGCATTCCCGCGCTGCTGGTGTTCATCGGTCTGGCGTTCGGTGTGCCGCTCGCGTTCCAGATCCAGTTCGACATCTACTCCACGACCATGCTGGCGCTCGGCATCGTCGGTGCCGCCTACATGGCCGAGACGATCCGCGCCGGCATCCAGGCCGTGCCGAAGGGGCAGATCGAGGCGGCGCGTTCGCTGGGGATGTCGCAGGGCCGCGCGATGATCACCATCGTGATCCCGCAGGCCTTCCGGATCATCCTGCCGCCGCTGACCAACGAGCTGATCCTGCTGACCAAGGACTCCTCGCTGATCTACATCATCGGACTGGCCCGCGACCAGTACGAGCTGACGAAGTTCGGGCGGGAGACGCTGAGCCGCAGCCCGTCGCTCACCCCGATCCTCGTCGTCGGGCTCTGCTACCTGATCATCACGTTGCCGCTCGGGTACCTCTCGCGGTACCTGGAGCGCCGCTCCGGCGGAAAGAAGGTGTCCGTCCTGTGAGCGAGATTTCCGTTGAGATCACCGGGCTGAAGAAGTCGTTCGGCTCGTTGGACGTGCTCAAGGGCATCGACGTCACGGTCAACCGCGGTGACGTGGTCTGCATCGTCGGCCCGTCCGGTTCGGGCAAGTCGACGTTGCTGCGCTGCGTGAACCTGCTCGAGGAGCCGAACGACGGCAAGATCGTCGTCAACGGCGTCGAGCTGACCGACCAGGACGTCGACATCGACCTGGCGCGCACGAAGATCGGCATGGTCTTCCAGTCGTTCAACCTGTTCTCACACCTGAACGTCCTGGCCAACCTCACCGTCGCGCAGCGCAAGGTGCTCAAGCGCGGCGAGAAGGAGGCGCAGGAAGTCGCCCTGCGCAACCTGGAGCGGGTCGGCCTGTCGGAGAAGGCCAACTCGATGCCCGCGCAGCTCTCCGGTGGCCAGCAGCAACGCGTGGCGATCGCCCGCGCGTTGTCGATGGACCCCGAAGTGATGCTGTTCGACGAGCCGACCTCGGCGCTCGACCCCGAGCTCGTCGGTGACGTGCTGGGCGTGATGCGCCAGCTCGCCGACGAGGGCATGACGATGCTGGTCGTGACGCACGAGATGCAGTTCGCCCGCGAGGTCGCCGACAAGGTGATCTTCATGGACGGCGGCTACATCGTCGAGGAGGGCCCCGCGGCCGAGGTGATCGGCAACCCGCAGGAGACGCGCACCCAGGAGTTCCTGGCCCGCGTGCTCGACCCGACGCACCACGGTCCGAGCGACCCGGTCTAGTCGCGTGGCGAGGGGGAAGGTCGCCGCGGCGGACGTGCTGCGGGGGCTGTTGGGGGAGAACGAGAATTCCGGTGGTGGCGGGTGGAGGTTGCCTCGGCGAAGGCCGAGCACCCCACCCGTCATCCGCGTGGTGGACCGGGTGGTCACCGACGTGCTCGACCTGCGCGCGGTCGAGGTGCCCTACGTGCTGGAGTTCGAGCGCTGCCAGTTCGAGGCGGCGCCGGACCTGCGGCAGGCGAACCTGGCCGGCATCTCGTTCACCGACTGCGACCTGCCCGGTCTTGAGGCGCGCAACCTCCACAGCGGCAACGACGTCTCGTTGCTCGGCTGCCGCGTCACCGGGCTCACCGACCTGACCGATGCCGAGATCGCCGGCTCGGTCCTGTTGCGGGACACCAGGTTCAGTCTTCCCGGCGGGCTGTGCCTGCACGGCGACCGGTTGACGATCGCCGGCGCGCTGCTCGGGTTCGGCATCCACACCGAGGGCGAGATCCGGCTGGCGGGTTCGCGCATCGGCGGCAACGTCAACCTCGGCAGCTCCGTGCTGGAGAACGCCGACGGCTTCACGTTGAACGGCAACGGCATGCAGGTCGGCGGCAACTTCCTCGGCGCGTTCACCTCGCACGGCGTGGTGTTCCTGTCCAACTCCCGGATCAGCTCCACGTTGTCGTTGAGCGGCGCGATGCTCTCGCGCGGTTCCGACTTCGCCGACAGCAGCGACCCGCACGACGACCCGTCGGCGACGCTGATCCTCGACCGCGTCGACGTCTCCGGCGACCTGGAACTCGACCGCGGCTTCACCAGCCAGGGCACCATCCGCGCGGTGAACGCGAAGATCGGCGGCACGTTGTCGCTGGCAGATGCCGTCATCGACGCCGTCTCGCCGCCCGCCGTCGGCACTGACCCGACCGGCTCGGGCCGCGCGCTGCACGTCGACGGCGCGGAGATCGGCGGCGACGTCGTCGGCCGTGGCGTGAAGATCAGGGGCCAGCTGCGCATGGTCGACACGCACGTGCGCGGCAGCATCACGATCGAACGGGCCACTGTGGACAATCCGGCCGCGGATGCCGTGCTGGCCAACCGTTCCCAGATCGGCAGCAACTTCGTGGTGCGCGAGTCGGAGGTCTCCGGCGGCCTGGAGCTGCGCGGCATCACCGTCGGCGCCAACCTCGACCTGCGCGGCAGCCGGTTGATCAAGCCTGGCAAGTACCGGCACCAGCCGCGCGAGAAGCCGTCGCTCGACATCGGTGGCGCCACGATCGGCCGCGACCTCATCTGCGCGCGCGGCGACAAGGAGTTCGTCGCGCATGGCGGCGTGCGCTGCCGTCGCGCGGTGATCGGCCGCATGGCGAACTTCAACGGCGGAGTGCTCGGCTACAAGCTCGACAGCCACGCGTTGAACGCCATGGGCATGCAGGTGCAGGAGCTGATGCTCAACGTCGTGTCGCCGCCCAAGGGCCTGGTGACGCTGCGGCAGGCGCGCTGCACGTCGTTGGACGACAACGAGAACTTCTGGAACGCCACCGGGTTCATCGACCTCGACGACTTCCGCTACGACTCTCTCGCGTACCCGATCGACCTGCGCGACGACGAGCAGGTCGAGCAACGGCTGCGCTGGCTGCGGCAAGCGATGCGGCGCAGCTACCACCCGCGCCCGTACGACCAGTTCGCCGAGATGCTGACCGCGGCCGGCAACGAGGAACACGCCTCGACCGTGCTGATCGAGAAGCAACGCCTGCGGTACAAGGCCGTTGCCGAGGGCATGCGGTTCTTCGGCCCGTTGGTGCTGCTGTGGAGCTTCCTGCAACGGTCGATGGTCGGCTACGGCTACCGCCCGGCGCGTGCCCTGGGGTGGCTGATCGCGGCGTGGGTCGTCGGCAGCATCTGGTTCCACGTCAAGGGACCGCTGATCGAGATCAACGACGACGACCACCTGCCGTGGAACGCGTGGCTCTACACGATCGACCTGGTGGTGCCGATCGTCGACTTCGGCAACAAGAACCGCTGGCAGACGCCGGGCGCGTCGCAGTGGATCGCGTCCGGGCTGATCGTGACGGGCTGGGTGCTGGCGACGACCGTGGCGGCCGGTCTGACCCGGATGCTGAAGCGTTAGAACTCCACCATCGGGGTATTTCGCCTCGTGGTGAACGGTGGTGCGATCTTGTGGTGATCGCCGCCGAGTCGACCGAGCTGTTCGTCGGGCCTCGGACCGCGCTGTTGCAGGTGGTGCGGCTGACGTCACCGACGGCGGCGGGGCCGGTGCACGCGCACGTGTCCGGGCCCGGCCTGCACTCGCCGCGGCACGGCGGATCGCTGGTGCTGGGACCGTTCGGCTACGAGCTCGGCGTCGACGTCTCGGCGCATCAGCCGGGCGCCGTGGTGCCCGCTCAGGCCGTGATGCGGTCTGCGGCGGGTGAGGAGTCGTGCACGTTCTCGCTGGTCGTGGGCTCGCCGGGGTGGACCGTGCACCTCGTCGGGCACGTCGCGGCTGACGCGCCGTTCGCTGCTCTTCGCGCCCATCTGGACCTGGCGCTGACCGATCCCGCCTACCGGTTCGCCGTGACGTCGGTGGAGTTGCTGCAGCCGTACTGGGACACGTTTCCGCAGCACCGTTCGCTGCTGTTGCGGCTGATCTCGGAGGGGCGGGTCGAGGTCGTCGGGAGCGAGTCCAATGTGGTCGGTGTTGCGCCGGTGCTCTCCTCGCTGCCGTCCGGTCTGCCGCTGACGGCCTCTTCGCTGGGTGAGGCCGAACGGTCGGTCTACTCGGCGTTCCTGGAACTGCGGCCCGGCGTTTCCGCTCCGCACGTGATGCTGCCGGTCGGAGGCGCTCGTGATGCACCGAACCCGTGGGTTACTGCTGTCCATCACGACTGGAGCGCGCGCTACACGTGGCCACGGATCGTCTGCTCGTTGCCGCGTGACTACTACGTGCGCGGGTCTGTGCCCGTGCCGCCTGGTTTGGTGGACGACTCTCCCGCTGCCGTGTTCGCCCGGCTGACCGGATTGGAGTTTCCGCACGCCGCGCTGGAGCGGGCCGCCCTCGCCCACCCTCGCGAGGCCTTCGACCTGCGGTCCGAGGTCGTGTCGCGGTCTCTGGCCGCGTTGACGTCCACTGTGGACTCTTCAGTGACCGTCTGGAACCCGCTGCCTTCTTCCTGCACCGACATCGTGTCTGTGCATCTGCCGTCTGCTTCGAACGTGCACGTGGAGCTCGACGGTGTGGCGCTGCCGACGTTGGTCGACGGTGTGACCGTGACGTTCTTGGCGCGCGATGTGCCCGCACGCGGGTGTTGCACGTACGAGTTGGTCGAGGACGACGTCGACCATGGCTGGAAGCGTGGTTATGGCACCGAGATCGCCTCCACTCACTACGTCCTGTCGTACGACCCGATCGCTTCTCTCGTCGCCGTGGACGGATCTGCTCAGGAGACGCCCCGTCTGACCGGTCCTGTCAGCGTCTGGCACAGCGAGGTCGGCGAGAAGATGGTCGGGTCCACGACCTTCACGCTGTGGAACGACGTCGCTCACCTGGGTCCTTCCTCGTTGTTCGGCGTGCTGGGGTCGCCCAGGACGCCGCCGTCGCAGGCTGGGCCGCTGGGCCCTGTCTCACCTGCCGTGACGCCGGTGTTCGCGCGTTACTGGCTGCACGAGCCCACGCCGTTGGGCGGCCTGCCCGCGAACGTCCAGCTCGAAGTGCTCGGTCCTACGCGGCTGCGGGTGGTGGCCGTCTCGGACGGCCCGGCGTTCTCGGGCGTCGTCCGCCTCTCGCTGCCCGACGGCTGGTCGGCGTCGTGGGACTCGCTGCCCGTGTCTCTTCCGGCGGGCGACTACGTCTCGGCCGAAGTGGACCTGGAGCCGCCGCGCACGCCCGGCTGCCATCCGGTGCGCGCCACGCTGGAAGGGCTGCCGTTCGAGGTCTACGACGTCGCGCTGCTGACGGTTCCCGAATGGGACGACGACCCCGTCGAGGTGCTCTGGGTGGCCTCGGCACCGTCGGTCGTGTCGGTCGGACCAGGGGAAACGTCGTCGCTTCAGGTGGTCGTGGCGTCCGGCGCGCACGGCGACCTGCCGGTGCAGGCCCGGCTGCTGTCGCCGCGGGAGTCGTGGGACTTCGCCGGCCCGTTCTGCGTGGGCGGCCTGCTCCCCGCCCAAGGCCGTCTGCCGCTCGGCTTCACCGTCGCGGCGCCGCCCTGGGCCACGCCGGGCACCTGGTCCGCCGTGGTCCGCGTGACCGCCGGCGAGTTGGTCAGGACCACTGCGCCCATCCGCCTAGAAGTGGCTGGTTAAGCTGCGTCACCGTGACTGATCTGGTGCTGGCACTGGACTTCGGCGGCACCAAGATCGCCGCCGCCCTGGTGG
Organism: Lentzea sokolovensis; assembly: GCF_033949975.1. NCBI lineage: Bacteria > Bacillati > Actinomycetota > Actinomycetes > Pseudonocardiales > Pseudonocardiaceae > Lentzea > Lentzea sokolovensis. Next base: position 376,567 of record NZ_JAXAVU010000009.1, on the reverse strand, counting down.
ACCCCCGCGGCTCGGTGGTGCGTTCCTCGCGCGTGCCGACGCCCTCCGAGAACCCTTGGGACGCCGTCGTTTCGGTGATCTCGTCGGTCGTTCAGGACGCGGCTGTCGCCGGTGTCGGCATCGCCTCGGCGGGCCCGTTGGACGCCGTCGCCGGCACCGTCTCGCCGATCAACGTGCCGTCGTGGCAGGAGTTCCCGCTGCGGTCGTCGGTGGCGTCGCTGTTCCCCGGTGTCCCGGTCGAGCTCGCGGGCGACGGCGTCTGCATGGCGCTGGGCGAGCACTGGCGTGGCGCTGGCCAGGGCAGCACGTTCATGATCGGTCTGGTCGTGTCCACCGGCGTCGGCGGCGGGCTGGTGCTGGACGGACGGCCGTTCGGCGGCCGCACCGGCAACGCGGGGCACATCGGCCACATCGTGGTGGAGCCCGACGGCGATCCCTGCACGTGCGGCGGCCGCGGCTGCGTGGAGACCGTCGCGGGTGGCCCGCGCATGGTGGAGTGGGCGCGACGCAAGGGCTGGCAGGCGCCGGACCACGCCGATGCCGCTCTGCTGGCCGCCGCCGCGATGTCCGGCGAGGAGATCCCGCTGGAGGCCTTCGAACGCGCCGGTCAGGCCGTCGGGATGGCGATCGCCGGTGCGGCCGCGGTGTGCGATCTGGAGCTGGCGGTCATCGGGGGCGGGGTGGCGCAGGCCGGGGAGCTGCTGTTCGAGCCGGTGCGGCGGACGTTGAAGACGCACGCCGGGCTGTCGTACCTGGCAGGGCTCGAAGTGCGGCAGGCGGAGTTGGGCGGCGAGGCCGGACTGGTGGGCGCCGCCGCGCTGGTCCGTCAGACCGCCTGACGGGTGTGTCGCAGCGGCGACTCCACGCGGCCCACCGCGACGCCGCCCGCCTCCAGAGCCGCACGTACCGTGCGAGCGATCTCCACCGCTCCTGGCGTGTCTCCGTGCACGCAGAGGGAATCGGCCTGGATCCGGACCGGACGGCCGGAGACGCTGCGGACCCACCCCTCCGTCGCCAGCTGCACGCACCGGGCCGCGATCTCGGCCGGATCGCGCAGCACGGCTCCCGGCTCGCCGCGCGGCACCAGGGTTCCGGACGCCGTGTAGGCGCGGTCGGCGAACGCCTCGTGCCACACGCGCAATCCGGCCACCGATGCTCGCTTCAGCCACACCGCACCTGGTGGGCCAAGCACTGCGAGCGTCGGGTCGAACAGCCGGACCGCGTCGACCACCGCGTCGGCCTGGGCCTCGTGCCGGACGAGGGTGTTGTAGAGGGCGCCGTGCGGTTTCACGTACGAGACGCGGGTTCCGGCGGCGCGGGCGAACGTTGCCAGCGCGCCCAGCTGGGCCAGGACCTCGTTGGTCAGGGTGTCCGGAGCTACATCGATGAACCGGCGGCCGAAGCCCGCCAGGTCGCGATAGCCGACGTGGGCACCCACCGCGACGCCTGCGGACGCGGCCAGCGCGCAGGTCTCCCGCATCGTGTCGGCGTCGCCCGCGTGGTAGCCACAGGCGATGTTCGCGCTGGTCACGACGTTCAGCAGTGCCTTGTCGTCGCCGAGGGTCCACTGGCCGAAGCCCTCGCCGAGATCCGCGTTCAGGTCCATGGACGTCCTCCTAGGCGCGCTCGTTTTGTTGGATCGTGGGATTGTTGAACGATTCTACGATAGTGCAATAGAACGATCCTGCAAATAGACTGCCGAGGTGACCGAGACGTGGGTGTCGACGCTGGCTCAGGGCAAGGCCGACCTGGAGCGCGCGAGCACCGCGCAAAAGGTCGCCGACATGCTGCGCGAACGGGTGCTCGACGGTGAGCTGGAGCCAGGACTGCGCCTGAGCGAGGAAGCGATCGGCGGCGCGCTGGGCGTCAGCCGCAACACGCTCCGCGAGGCGTTCCGGCTGCTCACGCGCGACCGCATCCTGGTGCACGAGCACAGCCGCGGGGTCTTCGTCCGCCGCCCGACCGGCGACGACGTGCGCGACCTCTACGCCGCGCGCCGCGTGATCGAGTGCGGTGCCCTCCGCCGGTGGAACGACGTCAGCGAGAAGCAGCGGGAAGCGGTGCGGACGCCGGTCCGCCAGGCCGTGGCACGGGCGGAGAAGAACGACTTCAGCAAGACCGGCACCGCGAACATCCAGTTCCACCGCGGCATCGTCGGCCTCGCGGGCAGCGTCCGGCTGAGCGACGAGTCCGACCGGCTCTTCGCCGAGCTCATGCTCGCGTTCCGCGTCGCGCACGAGGTGGAGGCCTTCCACCAGACCTACCTGCCGTGGAACCGCAAGATCGTCGAACTGCTGAACGACGGCACGGTCGAGCAGGCGGTCCAGCAGCTGGACGAGTACTTCGACGCGGCCGAACAGGACCTCGTCAGCCGTCTGACGGCGGATTAGTCCAAAGAGAACGTTAAGTCGAAGGCAACGATTGCGATCACGAGGCTGACGGCACTCTTCATCAGGCCTAACATCCGCGCAACACCGCGTACACGGAGGGCCACCATGCCGTCGGATCACAAGACCGGCTTGCGCTGGAGCAACTGGAACCTGCTGCTGATACTTCCGCTGTTCATGCTCATCACGCCGTGGTTCAACCAGGACGAACCCAGGATCTTCGGGCTGCCGTTCTTCTACTGGTACCAGTTCCTGTTCGTCCCGCTCGGCGTCCTGTGCGTCGGCCTGGTCTACGTGAAGACCAAGGACGAGGCCGTGGTCACCGGCAAGCCGGACAAGCTCGGCGTTGACGACCTGGACGAGGGAGCGAACTGATGCAGTGGACCGAGCTGATCGTTTTCAGTGCTCTCTTCCTGCTCGTCACGGTCATGGGCTTCCTGGCCGCGAAGTGGCAGAAGGGCGACACTCTCGAACACCTCGACGAGTGGGGTCTCGGCGGCAGGAAGTTCGGCAGCTGGATCACGTGGTTCCTGGTCGGTGGTGACCTCTACACCGCCTACACCTTCGTCGCGGTGCCGGCGCTGATGTTCGGTGCGGGCGCGACCGGGTTCTTCGCGCTGCCTTACACGGTGATCCTCTACCCGCTCGTCTTCCTGCCGCTGGTGCGGATGTGGTCGGTCAGCCGCGTGCACGGTTACGTCACGCCCGCCGACTTCGTGAAGGGCCGCTACGGCTCGCACTGGCTGGCGCTGATCATCGCCATCACCGGCATCGTCGCGACCATGCCGTACATCGCGCTGCAGCTCGTCGGCCTCGAAGCCGTGCTGCGCAGCATGGGCCTCAACGGTTCCGGCATCCTCGGCCACCTGCCGCTGTTCATCGCGTTCGTGATCCTCGCCCTCTACACCTACCAGTCGGGTCTGCGGGCGCCGGCGCTGATCGCGTTCGTCAAGGACATCCTGATCTACCTGGTGATCCTGGTGGCGATCGTCTACCTGCCCGCGAAGTTCGGCGGCTGGGGCGAGATCTTCAACGACGCGCAGGCCAAGTTCGACGCCACGGAGAGCAAGACCGACGGCATCCTGCTCACGGGCACCAACCAGCTGCAGTACGCGACGCTGGCACTGGGCAGCGCGCTCGCGTTGTTCCTCTACCCGCACTCGCTGACCGGCATCCTCGCGAGCCGCGGCCGCAACGTGATCAAGCGCAACATGGTCGCGCTGCCCGCGTACTCGCTGCTGCTGGGCCTGCTGGCGCTGCTGGGCTTCGTCGCGATCAGCGCGGGCACCAAACCGCTCGTCAACCAGGCGACCGGCCGTCCCGACACCAACACGATCGTGCCGGAACTCTTCGGCGCGAACTTCCCGTCGTGGTTCGCGGGCATCGCGTTCGCGGCCATCGGCATCGGCGCGCTGGTGCCGGCGGCGATCATGTCGATCGCGGCGGCGAACCTGTGGACGCGCAACGTCTACAAGGAGTACGTCAAGAAGAACGCCACCCCGGCGGAGGAGGCCAAGCAGGCCAAGCTCGCGTCGCTGGTCGTGAAGTTCGGCGCCGTCGCGTTCATCGTGTTCGTCGACCCGCAGTTCTCGATCGACCTGCAGCTCATCGGTGGCGTCATGATCCTGCAGACGCTGCCGGCGGTCGCGATCGCGCTGTACACGCGCTGGTTCCACGTGTACGGCCTGGTCGCGGGCTGGGTCGCGGGCATGGGCTACGGCATGTGGCTGCTCTACAACATCGCCAGCCCTGTCCCTGGCGGCAAACAGCACTTCGCCGGTTCGGCTCTGCCTCTGGGCAAGATCTCGATCTTCGGCTGGCACCCGTTCGGCGCCTCGACGACGCAGATCTACGTCGGCATCATCGCGCTGTTCGTCAACCTGCTGGTCGCGGTGGTCGTCACGCTGATCGCCAAGAAGGCGAAGTGGTTCAACGGCACGGACCAGACCGATCCGTCGGACTACCACGTCGACGAGGACAACCCGCGAGTGAAGCCCATCGCTGCCCACTGAGACGCAGTCGTCAACACTATGGGCCACCCGTCGGTTACGACGGGTGGCCCTTTGCGTTGAGGATCTAGCACGTGAAAACCATCGCCGGACTGGTCGGACTGACCGCGATCGCCCTCACCCTGAGTCCTGCCGTAGCCCAAGCGCAGGACGCGAACTGCTACGACACCACGGTTCCGCTGACCGTCGAGGAGCAACGGCTCGACGACACGCTCGTCGCGGGCGGCCCCGCGGTCGGCCCCGCACTCGTGAAGCTGGCCGGGTTCGACGGCCGCGTCACGGACTTCACCGCCAAGCTCTGCCGCCAGATCGCGCCGAAGCAGGCACAGCAGTTCGTGCAGCGCGAGGGCAACGCGCTGTGGAAGGCCGCTGTCGCCCGCGCACAGAGCACAACACCCGTGACACACGACGCTTACGACGACCGTCCGCTCTACTGGGCACGGCTGCAGCTCAGCTCCGCGCTGCGCCAGTGGACGCCGCGGTTCGCCATGGCGCCCAACGACCGCGCGAAGCTCGTCCAGCAGTTCGACTGGGCGTCGCGGGGTCTGAGCGACTCGGCGTTCCCCAGCAAGCCGGGTGTGCGCAGGATCGCGGTGACCGGCTTCGACCCGTTCCAGCTCAGCGGCGTGAACGTGCGGCGCGCCAACCCCGCCGGCGCGGCGGCGTTGCAGCTCGACGGCCGCGAGATCTCCACGCCCAGCGGCAAGGTCGTGCTGCAGGCCGCGGTGCTTCCGGTGCTGTGGGGCGGTTTCGACGAGGGCGTCGTCGAGCAGTTCTACGGATCGGCTCTCCAGCAGAAGCCCGACGCGTTCGTGACGATCAGCCAGGGCAGGCCGGGCCGCTTCGACGTCGAACGGTGGGCGGCGCGCTGGCGTGGTGGCTTCGCGGACAACAACAACGTCGGTTCGTTCGGCAGCGTCCCGAACGCGGCGGGCTGGCCGCAGCCGGCGAACGAGTTCATCGAGACCTCGCTGCCGTTCCAGAAGATGATCGACGCGGGCACCGGCCCGTTCACCGTGAACTTCAACCGGGCCTTCTGCGAGTGGGTCGTCGTCGGTTCGCAGCAGTCGTGTCGCACGGACGAGCCGACGCCGGGCAGGGTCGCGGCGTCCGGTGGCGGCGGTGACTACCTCTCCAACGAGAGCATGTACCGGGCCAATCGGCTGCGAATCGGTTACGGCGCAACGAATGTCCTCGGCGGACACCTGCACACGCCGGTGCTCGGGCAGCCGGCCGATCCGGCCGCGTTGACCGATTCCGCCTTCGAAAAGCAGCGTCGGGACATCGCCGATCAGGTGAAGGCCCTAGTCTCTGTGGTGTGACTCGTGTGCGGCTGGCGGTGGCAATTGTCCTGAGCGCGTTGACGCTGTCCGCGTGCGCGATTCAGGTGGGTGGGCAAGCGGTCCCGGGACCGTTGCCGTCCACGGCCTCCGCCTCCGCGCCCACCCTGCCCAAGGCGGGGCAGTGCATGAACGCCTACGAGCTGAAGGTGCTGCAGTGCACCGAATCGCACGAGGCCGAGGTCATGAGCGTCGGTGAGCTCACCGGCCTGCCCGCGACCTACCCGGACACGCAGGCGCTGCGCAAGGCCGCGCTCCCGCCGTGCCGCCAGACGCTCAGCGAGTACCTGGGCGGCGGCGACTCGGACTCGACGCGCCTGCGGGTCTGGGCGTTCTGGCCGAACGAGCAGGGCTGGAAGGACGGTCAGCGCTGGCGGCTGTGCACCGTCGTGGAGATCAGCCCCGACGAGAAGCCGCTGGCGCGCAAGGGTTCCGTGAAGGACACGCTGAAGAACAACGGCTTCAGCACCTTCCAGACCTGCACCCAGGGTTCGCCGTCGAAGGACCAGGAGGTCAAGGTCGTCGCCTGCAACACCCCGCACCTGGCAGAGGCAGTGCCCGCCGGTGTCGTGTCGCTCGGCAAGTCGACCGACCCCGCTCCGTCCAAGGAGCAGATGAACACGCTCGCGAACGACAAGTGCACCAAGGCCGTGCACGACTACCTGGGCTCGACCAAGCGCACCGACGTGTTCCCCGCGTGGCGCAACCCCGGTTCGCAGGCCTGGTCAGAGGGCTGGACCAACGCCGTCTGCTACGCGGAGGCCACCAAGGTCTTCAACAGCACTCTCCTCGGCATTCGGGACAACCCGCTCCCGAACTGACCCGGCGACGACGACCATCAGCACGGCGGCCAGGGACAGCACCAGCATCGCGATTCCTGCGATCCCCACGGCACACCTCCCTACCGTCCGGTGACGATCTTTGTGATCGCCATCACATACCTAAGACGTTCCCGGAAGGGGCCAGGTTCATTCCTGAGGCAAGACTTTTTCAGGACGCGTGGAGAAGTCCCCAGGCTTGTCCACAGCTATCCACAACATGTGCACAAGTCCGTCCACATCTGTGGACAACTTCGTCTCAAGTGGACGATGAGCTGCGCTGATTCAGAGAAAATTGCTGCACAGGACCACGCCGGCGACCACGCCGATGGCTAAACCAAGGCCGAACACGAGCACGTAACGCCACCGTGACGGACGGGCCGGCGGGGTGGGCGGTACCGGGTAGTAGCGCACGATGCCCGTCGTCGGGCCGACCTCCACATCGCGCTTCGAGCCGTCGAAGTTCAGGCCGCCGAGGAAGTCGTCTCGCGTCACACGATCAGTAGTACCTCAAAAAGATGCCCCAGCGGTCGCCGTTGACCGCTGGGGCATCACAAACACCTGAGAACTAGCCCAGGCGCTGCTTGAGGTTCGCCAGCTCGTCGCGGAGCGTGGTCGGGACCTTCTCGCCGATCTTCGCGAACCACTCCTCGACCAGCGGGATCTCGGCGCGCCACTCGTCGGCGTCGAACGCGAGCGAGGCCTCGATGTCCTCACGCGACGCGTCCAGGCCTTCGAGGTCCAGGTCGGCCGCGGTCGGCACGTAGCCGATCGGGGTCTCCTGGGCGGCGGCCTTGCCTTCGAGGCGCTCGATGGCCCACTTCAGCACGCGCGAATTCTCGCCGAATCCGGGCCACAGGAAGCGCTTGTCGTCGCCCCGGCGGAACCAGTTGACGTAGAAGATCTTCGGCAGCTTGTCGGCGTCGGCGCGCTTGCCGAGGTCGACCCAGTGCTGGAAGTAGTCGCCGGCGTTGTAGCCGATGAACGGCAGCATCGCCATCGGGTCGCGGCGCACGACGCCGGTCTTGCCGACCGCGGCGGCCGTGGTCTCCGACGACAGCGTGGCGCCCATGAAGGTGCCGTGCTGCCAGTCGCGGGACTCGGTGACCAGCGGGATCGTCGTGGCGCGACGGCCACCGAAGAAGATCGCCGAGATCGGGACGCCGTTGGGGTCCTCCCACTCCGGCGCCTTGATGTCGCACTGCTCGATCGGCGTGCAGTAGCGCGAGTTCGGGTGCGACGACAGCTCTTCGCTGTCCGGCGTCCAGTCCTGGTGCTTCCACGAGGTGAGGTGGGCCGGGGGCTCGCCCATGCCCTCCCACCAGATGTCGCCGTCGTCGGTCAGCGCGACGTTCGTGAACAGCGAGTTGCCCTTGGCGATGGTGCGCATCGCGTTCGGGTTGGTGTGGTAGTCGGTGCCGGGCGCGACGCCGAAGAAGCCGTTCTCCGGGTTCACCGCGTACAGGCGGCCGTCCTCACCGAAACGCATCCAGGCGATGTCGTCGCCGAGCGTCTCGACCTTCCAGCCGGGGATGGACGGCTCCAGCATGGCGAGGTTCGTCTTGCCACAGGCCGACGGGAACGCGGCGGCGATGTAGTACGCCTTGTTCTCCGGCGAGGTGAGCTTGAGGATCAGCATGTGCTCGGCGAGCCAGCCCTCGTCGCGCGCCATGGCCGAGGCGATGCGCAGCGAGTAGCACTTCTTGCCGAGCAGGGCGTTGCCGCCGTAGCCGGAGCCGAAGCTCCAGATCTCGCGGGTCTCCGGGAAGTGCGAGATGTACTTGGTGTCGTTGCACGGCCACTGCGCGTCTTCCTGGCCGGGCTCCAGCGGAGCGCCGAGCGAGTGCAGCGCGGGGACGAACGGAGCGTCCTCACCGAACAGCTTCAGCGCCTTGGTGCCCATGCGGGTCATGATGTGCATGGAGACGACGACGTACTCCGAGTCGGTGATCTCGACACCGAGCATCGGCTTCTCCGCGTCCAGCGGGCCCATGCAGAACGGGATGACGTACATCGTGCGGCCACGCATGCAGCCCCGGTAGAGCTCGGTCATGATGGCCTTCATCTCCGAAGGGTCCATCCAGTTGTTCGTCGGGCCCGAGTCCTCCTCGCGCACGGAGCAGATGTAGGTCCGCTCTTCCACGCGCGCGACGTCCGTCGGGTCCGAGGCCGCCCAGAACGAGTTGGGCTTCTTCTTGAGCGGCACGAACGTGCCGGCGTCGACGAGCTTCTTCGTGAGACGGTCCCATTCGCCCTGAGACCCGTCAGCCCAAACAACCTCGTCGGGGCAGGTCAGCTCAGCGACTTCCTGAACCCATGCGAGCAGACGCGCGTGGTTGGTAGGTGCGTGTTCGAGACCGGGAATGGTCACTGCCGTCATCTCGTCTCGTCTCCTGACTGAACGCCTCGGCAACCCGAGCACGTGGTGGTCCGGTGCAGGACTTCGTCGTCCTCGGGAATAGCTCACGACGCCCGGTGGGGCCGGGCGTACGTGGAAGGGGATGGACCGAGGTTAGCCCGGTGAATGGCAGGTAAAGCACCCCCAGCCTGTCGCTTCCCTCACAAAACCGATTCTGGAATCGATTCAGCACTCGGACGGCGTTAAGGCCGGCTTGAGGTGGGAAAAACACAAGAGGCCCCGGTGCGGTTCTCACCACACCGGGGCCTGTGACCTGCGCTTCAGTTCTGGGGTCAGTTCGGACTGATCCACTGCCCCGTTGTGGAATCGATTCGGACGACGCCGTCGAACCGTTCTTCCTCCAGCCAGTCGTCCGAGTCGTCCAAAATGCCGCTCTTCGAGTCGGTCACGTACCGGCCGTCGGACTCGATGTGCCCGTGCTCGACCTCGACCCAGTCGTCACCGCGGTGCTCGGACATCGTGACCTCGCCGGATCGCGTGATCTCGGTCGCCACGTCGGCCTTGCCGTCGCCGTTCGCGTCGGTGAACAGCCACGTGTCACCGTCGTCGTCCCGCACGATCGCGGTGTCGGCCTTGCCGTCTCCGTCGGTGTCCTCGGTGGCCTGCCCGACGTTTCGTTCACCTTCGTCGGTGTCCACGACAATCGCCTGCTTGGGTGACGAATTCGTCTTTTCCTGTTGCGGGTCGTTCGGGCCTACCGCAACCCACTCACCGGAATTCTCCTCGAACCGAGCCTGGCTCAGGAGATTGCCGTCCTTGTCGAACGTGCTCATCAGATCGGCGTCGCCGTCGCCGTTCGTGTCGGTGAACGCGAGATGACCACCGTCATCCGTCTCGACGACGGCGGAGTCGTTCACGCCGTCCTGGTCGAGGTCGAAGGTGACGTCGGCGGTGTACTCCTCATCCTCGACGGTGACCTTCAGCTCGGCGTCGGCCGCACCGTTCTCGTCGATGTACACCGGGACACACCTCCTACTTGCTCATGTACCGGTATGACCCACGTTATGCCGGTTTGGTTCCGTCGCCAACCTTGTGGCGGACGTGCCTGTCGATCTCGCACTGATCGATGGCCGCATCGAAAGCGTCGCGGAACTCCCGGATCTCCTGGCCGACGAGGGTGAAGGCCTGGCCGTCTGGGCCAGCGATCTCCACGACTCCGGCGCTCACGCTGATCTCGCACACCGCCCGGTCCGCGTAGCTGTCGCTGCAGCGGAGGAGCCAATCGCGTTTGACGCCCATGGTCAACCTCATCTTCGCCCCAGTCAGCCCGTATTAGGCTTAACTTTAGAGCTACTTGAGACTAAAGTCGCTCGCCTAAGCGTATGAAGGGAGGCAGCCACGTGGGCCAGGCACGACAAACCGTGGAACGCCTCCAACTCGGGCTGACCCTCCAACGCCTGCGCCTGAACGCGGGACTGGCCCAGCAGGAAGCGGCTGACGCCATCGGACGTAGCGCGGGTCGGCTGAGTCAGGTCGAGAACGGGAAGGGCGCGCTCGGACCGGACGAGCTCGTCCGGCTGCTAGACCTCTACGACGTCACGCCGGAGGACCGCGCCACCGTCCTCTCGCTCGGCAAGGCGAGCAGGCGCCGACAGCCGCGGGCGGGCTACCTCGACACGTTGCCCGACTCCTACCTGCGCTTCACCGACATGCTGACCGCGGCAAAGCGAATCGGCTGGTACGAAACCGGTCTCATGCCGGGGGTCGTTCAGTCGGAGGCCTACGTCAGGGCCCTCATAGGCGCGGGCAGCACGGTTTGGTCTGAGGCCGAGATGGCCGAGCGGATCGGGTTTCGGCTGGAGTCCCAGCGCCGGGTACTCGAGGTCGGCGAAGCCGAGCGGATCGACATCGTGTTCACCGAGGAAACCCTGCTGCGTGTGGTCGGTGACGAGTCGGTGATGAGCCAGCAAGTGGTTCACCTGCTGGGGCTCTTGGACCAGCACGCCGGCCTCAGCATCCGCATCGTCCCTCTCGAGGCCGGCAACCACCCCCTGCTGGGTGGCAACATGGTGTCGCTCGAGTTCGAAAACGCCAGCCCGGTCACGTTCGCGTCCGCGATCTGGGGCCCGTCTCTCTACTTCGATCAGCCAGATGACACAGTACCGATGCGACAGCTCTTCGCGGCTGTGCAAGACATCGCCTTGAGCCCGCAAGACAGCCGCGGTGCTCTCATCCGTTTTCTGGCAAGGAGCACCTGACTTGTTCGTGTGGGTCAAGAGCAGCCACAGCGCGAGTGGCAATGACAGCTGCGTGGAAGTGCGACTGAGCAGCGGCTTTGTGTCCATTCGGGACTCGAAGAACGCCGATGGGCCGTTGTTCGACGTCTCGTCACGTGCGTGGAAGGCGTTTCTAGGCTCGGTCCCGCACGGACCTGATCCGGCCCAGTAGCTCCTCGGCCTTCGACCGACCCTGTTCCACCTCGGCCAGCTGCCGGGTCACGGACTGCAGCTCGCGCCCGCGTTCGCCGGCCTCCATCCGCAACGCCCGGTCGACCTCGCGCAGCTCCGCCTCGATGGCCTCGATGCGCTTGGCCAGCGCCTCGTCCAGGGCCAGGGAGAGGGCCTGCTCGGCCTCGATCAGCTGTTCGGCGGCCAGTTGGTCCACTGTGGAGCGTGCGTCGGCGATGGCGTCGGAGAGCCACTGCTTGACGTGCTGCTTTTCCGCGGTGTGGGTGCGGGTGCGGGCCATCCACCAGCCCGCGCCGAGGCCCAGGGCGATGGTGACCGGGAGGACGATCGGGTTCAGCACGGCGACACCCAGACCGGCGAGTGGCATCACGGCCAGTTTGCCCGCGCCCAGGCCGCCGGAGACGCCCATGAACACCAGCAGCTTGTCCTCGGCTGTCGGCGGGCGCTTCTCCTTGGGGCGCAACACGACCGGCGGTCGCTCGCCGCGGGCGAACTGGCTGCGGATCAGGGTCAGTTCCTCGGTGCTGAACAGGGTCGCCAGCACCGCGTCGGTGACCTGGGAGAGGCGTACCGAGAGTGCGGTGGAGATGCGGCCGGACACGACCTGCAACGCCGTGTCGACCTGTTGTGGCAGGGACGCGAGGGCGGTGCGGTCGGCGGCGTCGATGGCCTGGCGGTACCAGGTCTGCAGGTCGCGCATCTGACGTGAGATCTCGTGGGAGTTCTCGATGCGGGCGCGCTGGACCTCGCCGCGCAGCCGGACCTGCCAGCCTCGGGTGGAGGAACGGCGTTCGGTCTGCAGTTCTTCGCGGCGGGCTCGCAGGACGACGGCCTCGTCCTCGCCCACGGACAGGGCGCGCTTCTCGTGTTCGAGGCGGATTTCCAGCTCCGCCAGCACGGTCGACAGCGCGCGCAGGGCGTTGGCCTCGGCCAGCATTCCGGCGCGGCCCGTGACCAGTTCCTGCAGGGCGGTCTGCAGGACGGAGATGCCGGAACGTTCGCGGAGCATGGCGGCCGCGTCGGGGTTCGGGGCCTGGGCGGCCATGCCGAACATGCGCGACGACACCGGGTGGAAGGTGGCGTCGGCGAAGCGGGGGGCGTGCTCGGCGAGCAAGGCCTGGTTGGCGTCGAGGACCTGGCGCCAGCCGCGGTACTGGTCGGTCTTGGTCAGGGCGAAGACGACGGTCTCGACGCGGTCGCCGACGCGCTTGAGGAAGTCGAGTTCGCCGCGCGTGAACGGCGACGAGGCGTCCACGACGAAGACCAGGGCGGTGGCCGAGGTGACGGCCTCCAGGGCGAGTTCGCCGTGCACCGACTCCAGGCCGCCGACGCCTGGAGTGTCCACAACGGACATCCGTTCCAGCAACGGGATCGGGGCGTCGACCTCGACGTAACGCGGGGGCAGCTCGCCCTCTGGCAGGTCGTGGGCGGCGGAGACCCAGTTGATCAGCGCCGGCAGCGGGAAGCTGACCGGCGCGAGCAGGCCGGGGTAGCAGGCGCGGGCCGCCCAGGACGGGCCGTGCTGGAAGACGAGGTACGTCGAGGTGGCCACGTCGGCGTCGACCGGCGAGAGACCAGGAGCCGACAGCAGGGCGTTGACCAGCGACGACTTGCCGCGGTTCGTCTCGCCGACGATCACGACCGACGACACCTCCGGTACCGCGCGGCGAGCCACCCAGTCGGCCATCGACGGGTCGAGCTCGCGCACGACGGAGACGAGACGTTCGCGGGTCTGCCGGACGGTCTGCGAGAGGTTGCTCATCGGGCCGTGTAGACCGTCACGACGGGAGCCCGCAGGACCCGGCCGCGGTCGCAGAAGCCGGGCACCTCGGTCTCCGCGACCAGGCCCTGCAACGACAGGTCGTCCGTCGGCATGGTGCCGCCGGCCTCGTGCTGCGACGGATCGAACCGCTCACCGTCCGCCCGCACCGCCACGACCCCTATGGACGAGAGGCCTTCCTCGATGCGTTGGACCACGCCGGCACTGGCGCGGTCCAGCGCGTACATGCACAGCTGGACCAGCGCGCGGCGCTCGGCCAGCGCCTGGTCGAGCAGCTCGTCGGCAATGGTCTCCACACCGTGGTCCGACGCCAGATCGGCGGGTTCGGTTCCGTTCACGCTCATCGGTGCCCCCCAGCACGTAGTTGCTGCCAGATGAGGAAATACGCCCTGTGGACGACGTGCGCCACTCGAGCCTGCGCCGGAGTCGCGCCGAACGAGGCGAACGAACGCCACCACCCGGCCCGTTCCAGCGCGAACGCGGCCAGCTCCGAGCCGGGCCGACCGGCCATGCCCAGCTGGGCCGCGATGTCCGGGGTGCTGCCGACGCGCAGCACCTCTTCCGTCAGGTCAGGGGCCAGCGCGACCGCACCGGACGAGACCAGCGTCAACGCCTCCAGCAGCCGCAGCTGATGTGCCTCGGGGCGGGCCAGCAGGACCTCGATCGCGTCGTGCACGCGCTGCCGTTCACCCGCGTCGCCCGCGGCCAGCGACGTGACGGAGGCCAGTGCGGCGGCGGCCTTGATGCCGTCGGCCCGTGCCCGGAAGACCGCGTCCAACCGGCCTCGGACGGCCGCGAACCCCGATGCGTCGAACAGCACCCGCCTGAGCGCTCCGGCGGTGAGTGCTGGTTCGGCGTCCAACGCCTGGAGCGCCTGCCCGATGCCGTAGAGGTCGAGCTTCTCCAGCAACCGGGACCGCACGCCGGCCGCGACGTCGCAGTCCCAGGACGTGAAGAGGTCGCCGGACATCAGCATCATCGTGCGGGTGTCGGGGTCCAGGGCCGCCAGCGCCCGCAACGCCTCCGCGTCCGCCGACGTGAACTCCCCGGTCTCCGCGGACTCGGCGAGCAGGCTGATCACCGGCAGCACGTCCGCGACCCGCGGCTTGAGCAGGTCGGCCTGCTTCGACGCGAGGATCTGCGCGGCCCGCCAGACGTCACCCTCCGAGCCCTCGACGGTTTCCGGCGCGACCGCGTCGACCTTGTTCAACGCGGCGATGGCGTTGACCGGACCGGCTTCGCGGGACGCGGTCGCGGCGGTGAAGGCGGCCAGCGTCGAATGATCATCCGCGCGCACGCCCTGCGTCACGACGTAGAGAACGGCCTCGGCACCCGCGACCGCGTTGCGCGACACGGGATCCAGCAGTTCCTCGGTGCGTGCGACCGAAGCCGCGTCCAGCGAACCGAGCCCTGGCGTGTCGATGACGGTGAAGTCGCGCAGCACGGCGTTCGTCAAGTACGCCTCGATGTGCGAGATGCCTTCCACACCAAGAGAAGCGGGGATCATGCCGTTCGCGTCGAAGGGCAGCACCTGCCGTCTGCCGTCCCGCAGCACGACTTCGATGCGGTCGACCGTGCCGTACTGATAGCGAGTGACGAGCCGGGTGCACTCGCCGATGTCGGTGGGCGCCACCCGGCGACCGATCAGGGCGTTCACCAGAGTCGACTTGCCGGACTTGATCCGGCCGGCGACCGCGACCTGCAGCGGCGCGTGCAGACGGCGCAGCACTTCCTGGAATCCGGCGGCGGTCCGCGGGGAGACCTGCGGTTGCAGGGCAACGCACAGGTTGGCCACCGCCGCGCACAGCGGTCCGGCCAGTTGTTGTCCCTGCAACGCCGTCACGGGCACTGATCGTGCCACGGTTTGTGTGCGTGCGTGCGCGGGTAGCCACAGCGCATGGGTGACAGCTACGTGACGTTCCTAGTGCTGGGGATCGTCCTGGTCGTGGTCGACGGCCAGCTGATCTACCACAGCGGCAAGGGATATTTGAGGCGCGCCGCGTACGACGACGAGCAGGCCAGCGGCATGATGAAGCTGACGGCCGTGCTGTTCCACCTCGTCGTGCTCGGCCTGCTGGCGATCGTGTCGATCATCGAGGTCGACACCGGCAGCGAAGTGAAGAACGTGGTCCTGAAGCTGGGCGTCGTGTTGTTGCTGCTGGCAGGGGCTCATGGCGCGACGATGGCGATCCTGGCCAGGATTCGGGATCGCCAGATGCAGCAGCAGCTCGCGGACCAGATGGCAGAGGAACACCGCATCTACGAAGAGCGGCAAGAGGAACGTCAGGCACACGTAGGCGAACCGCGGCCCGCGCCCAAGATCGAGTCGCCTTACTCACCCACGTAGTGGGCTCGCACGGCGTTCAGTGCCTCCCCCTCACTGGCGCCGAGTGACCGAGCGATGGCGACGAACTCCGCCGCAGCGGCGGAGAGCGGGTCCGGTGCATGCGAAGGCAGGGCAGCCACCACGGTGCCCTGCCTTCGTCCTGTCGTGAGCACGCCTTCGGTCTCCAGCTCCCGGTAGGCCCGCGCGACGGTGCCGGCGGCGAGACCGAGGTCGGCGGCGAGCTGGCGGATCGTCGGCAACCGCGACCCGACCGGCAGCACGCCACCGCTGATCAACCTCACCAACTGGTCGCGCACCTGGCGCCAGGGCGAGACACCGTTTTCGACGTCGACGACGATTCTGGGACCTGTCACCAGAAGATTTTCTTCGCCACGTAGTTCGTGTTGGCCATCGCTATCCACGCGAGCAGGCCGATGAAGGCGAGCGCATGGCCGACCAGCGCACCGGCCAGGGCCGCGCCGAGCCCCGCCGACACGTGCACGCTGCGGGTGCGCAGTGCCCTGTCGACCACCTCGTCACCGTCCGCCGGCCGGACGACCGCCGCCCAGATGACCGCCGTCACCGCGGCGACGGACACCACGAGCGGAGGCAGCTGGGGAATCCGGAGGTCGGCGAGGAGCAGGACGACCGCGATCAGCACGATGAGCGCGTAGGCGATCAACACGTACTGCGAGGCGATGTCGAACAGGCCGCGCGGCGCGAGCGAGGCCACCCGTTGCGACCCTTCGCGGTGCAGCTGCGTCGCGATCAACTCGGCGAGCAGGGTGCCACCGAGCACGATCGCCGCGAGCGAGCCGACACCGCGACCGGTGTCGATCGGCAGGAGCGTCAGCCCGACGATGAGCCACGGGTAGAGCAGTCGCCGCCGCTTCAGGTAGCGGATCGCGTCATCGATCTGCGCCGGCGTCGGGTCCTTCACCTCCCAGCTCTTCAGCAGCCGCTTGCCGGTCGACTTCGTCGGCCACAGCGCGACGAGCAGCGCCAAACCCACGCCGGCGGACCACAAAGCGTCGTACAACATGGCAGACCCCCGAACTTTGTACCAACTCCTTGACACAATAACTCACACTGCAGTCGTACGCAGCGTCAACCCGTGGCGCGACGCGCGGAAGTTCGGCCCGCACCTAACCTTGTCCAGTGCGGCGGTTCAGTCTGTGGATGAAGGCTCATCCGGCGTTCGGGGACTCCCTGATCGCCGGGATTCTGCTGCTCTTCGACATGGGCTTCGCGGTCACAGCGGTCGACCAGGGGGTGTCGTTCTCCGCCTACCTCGCGGTGACGTTGCTGATGCTCGGGCCGCTGCCGTTCCGCCGCTACCACCCGCTCGGGACCAGCTATCTGATCCTGGCGGGCGGGTTCCTTCAGCTCTTCACGCACGGGGGCATCAACGGCCTCCCGGTCCGCATGTCCGACTTCGCGCTGGCCATAGCGCTGTACACGCTCGTCGCGAACACGAACCGCAAGACGGCGTTGATCTACCTGGGCTGGCTGCTCGCCGGCACGCTGCTCTGGGCGGTCTTCCAGGTCGGCGAGATCCAGGCCGTGTTCCTCGTGTTCCTGGTCTTCGTGATCTTCGGCTTCAGCTGGGCGATGGGCGAGTTCATCGGCGCCCGCCGCGCCTACCAGCGTGAAATGGAGCAACGATTGGCACTTCTCGAGACCGAACGCGACCAGCAGGCCAAGATCGCCGTGGGCGAGGAGCGTTCCCGGATCGCCCGCGAACTGCACGACGTCGTCGCCCACGCGGTGAGCGTGATGATCGTCCACGCCGACGGCGCCGCCTACACGATCAGGTCCCAGCCGGAGGTCGCCGAGAACGCGGTCCGCACGATCGCCGACACCGGCCGCCAGGCGTTGACGGAGATGCGCCGCCTGCTGGGCGTTCTGCGCAGCGATGACGCCGAGACGCAGTGGGCTCCCCAGCCGGACGCGCGCGGCGTGGTCGAACTGGCCGAGAACACCCGTGCCGCGGGGGTCCCCGTGCGCCTGGAGATCACCGGCGACGTGGACGACCTCCCCGTGGGCGTGGGGCTGAGCGTCTACCGGATCGTGCAGGAAGCTCTGACGAACACCATCAAGCACGCTGGAGCCGGCACCACCGCCATGGTGCGACTGGCCCGCATGCCGGAGGAACTGCGGCTGGAAGTGACCGACAACGGCTTCGGCACCCCCCACGACGTGGTCAAGGTCTCCGGCGGCAACGGCCTGATCGGCATGAGGGAGAGGGCGGCGGTGCTCGGCGGCGAGTTCGAGGCAGGCCCCAACCCCGGCGGAGGCTGGCGCGTCCGCGCAACATTCCCGCTAGCCGCATAGGGTGATCGAGTGATTCGGGTACTGCTCGTAGACGACCAGGAACTCATGCGGATGGGCTTTCGCATGGTGCTGGGCGCGCAGGAAGACATCGACGTGATCGGCGAGGCGGCCGACGGCCTCGACGCCGTGCAGATGGCCGACAAGCTCCGGCCCGACGTCGTCCTGATGGACGTCCGCATGCCTGTCCTGGACGGCGTGGAGGCGACCAAGCGCATCACCGAGGCGGAAACGGCGAAGGTGCTGGTCATGACCACCTTCGACATGGACGAGTACGCCCTGTCGGCCCTGCGCAACGGGGCCAGCGGCTTCCTGCTGAAGGACACCCCGCCGTCCGACCTGGTGTCGGCGCTGCGCGCGGTGGCCTCCGGCGACGCCGTGGTCTCACCGTCGGTGACCAAGCGGCTGCTGGGCCGGTTCCTCGGCGACGGCGGCGGTGAGCTCCGGGACGCCTCGGTGCTCGACGTGCTGACCGAACGCGAGCGCGAGGTGCTCGTGCTGATCGCGAAGGGCCTGTCGAACACCGAGCTCGCCCGCAAGCTGTTCCTGTCGGAGGCGACGGTGAAGACGCACGTCGGCCGGATCCTCGCGAAGCTGGAGCTGCGAGACCGGGTGCAGGCCGTGGTGCTGGCCTACGAGACCGGTCTCGTCCGCCCCGGCGACGCCTAGCGGTACTTCTCCGGGTCGGCTTCCACCGTCTGACCCGCCATGCGCGGCTTCACGACGTCGTCCCACCAGTGACCCCAGTCGGGCTGCGAGCCGTCGAGGTCGGTGAACCCGTACTCGCGCTTGAGCTTCCACGACGACAGGCACTGCCCGGCGAACCGCTTGCGGTCCTGGTCGGCCGCGAGGTGAGCGATGCCGCGGCCGAGGTAGTGCGGCGTCTCGGACAGCGCGTAGTCCGGCACCTTCTCGATCGCGTCACGCCAGGTGGCCTCGGTGACGCCGAACGTCTCCAGCATCTGCTCGGACCGCAGGTATCCCGGGGTGACCGCCAGCGCGGTCACGTTCGGGTAGTCCTTGAGGTCCTTCGCCAGCACCTCGCCGAACCGGCGCACCGAACTCTTCACCGCGTCGTAGGTGAGGTTCACGAAGTACGCCTCACCGTCCTCGCCGTCGGTCACCTCGATCACGAGCCCGTCGTCGGACCTGATGAGGATCGGCATCAGCTTGTGCAACGCCACGAGGTGCGTCTCGACGCCGTTGCGCCACATGTGCAGCTGCTTGCCGAGGTCGTGCTCCCAGAACTTGCCCCACTCGACGAGGTTCTCGCCGCCCCAGGCGTTGTTCACGAAGATGTCGAGCTTGTCGATCCTCGCGGCGAGAGCGTCCACATCGGACGGATCCGTGAGGTCGCACCGGACCGCGATTCCCTTGCCGCCGGCGGCGTCCACGAGCTCGGCGGTGTCCTCGATCGTCTCCGACCTGCCGACCTCGGACTGCTGCGTGCGGGTGGTCCGGCCGACGACGAACACCGTCGCCCCCGCCGCCCCCAGCTCCACGGCGATCGCCCGTCCCGCACCGCGCGTCGCGCCGGTGACGACCGCGACCTTCCCGCTCAGATCGGGATCACTTCTTGACGACACGGCGAGTTCCCCTTCCCTCGTGCCAGGAGAGGACGACCATTCCGTCGCCCTCGACGGTGAGCTGCACGACCTCGGTGACGTCGAAGCGGAACAGGTCGATCTCCTCCGGCTTCGGCTGCCACCCCGTGCGGTCGAACAGGTCCTTCAGATAGGTGTCCTTGTCCGTCCAGAACTCGGCGGTGCCGCTGATCTTCGCGTCACCCGCCTCCGTCATCGACGCGGTCGTGCTCATGCAGTGCAGCGCGAACCTCGGGTCGCGCCGCAAGTCCTTCGACTTCAACGAGTCCGGCATCATGCCCGCCCACAGTTCACCGTGGGTGAAGTCCGGTTCCACACCGCTGATCCGCGGCGAGCCGTCCTTGCGCAGCGTCGCGATCAGCGCGTGCCGGTCGGCGGCGAACCTGCCCTGCACGAACGCGGCCATGTCGGGCTGTTCGGCCGCGAACTCCGCCCAGGTAGCCATCAGCGCATCCCTTCCAGTACCAGATCGATGTCCTCCGCCGTGCGCACCAGCAGGTCACCCCGCGGTCGCACCGACCAGTCCATCGAGATCCCGTAGACCAGCGCGGCGAGGACCCGGGCCGCGTTGGACGGCAGCCCCTCGGCCGCGCAGAGGACTTCCAGCTCTTCTTCCAGCACCGCGTAGTGCCTGGCCAGCAGCGCGCGCAGTTCCGGGTCGATCAGGTCGACCCCGAGCTGCGCCAGGTTGTTCGTCGCGACCACCGGGTCGGCGAGCCGGTCGAACCAGGTCAGCAGCGCGTCGCGGACCGTGCCGGCCTCGCGCATCCGCCGGACGACCTCCTCGGTGCCCGCCTTGGTGAGGGCCTGCAGCAGCCCGCTCTTGGAGCCGAACCGCTTCGCCACCGCCCCGACCGACACCCCTGCCTCCGCCGCCACGTCCGCGACGGTGAACTCCGGTCCGCGCCGGTCGATGACGGCCGCGACGGCGTTCAGGATCCGTTCGTCGGTGATCGTGCGAGGTCGTGCCACGCGGTTAGTGAACCACAGTTCACTAACCTTCGCATAGGGTGGCGTCACGTGAGCTGGAGACCGCGTCTGGTGGCGCTGGACATCGACGGAACCCTGACCCCTGTCGGCTCGAACGACATCTCGCCCGCCGTGAAGGCGGCCATCACGCGCGCTACCGAGCACGGCGCGTTGATCGTGCTGTGCACTGGTCGCAGCCTGGTCGGCGTCTCCGCGGTCGCCGCACAGCTGCCCGTGACGTTCTGCGTGTGCTCCAACGGCGCCGTGTGGTGGGACCCGGCTCTCGCCGAGGTCACGAAGCGCGTGACGTTCGATCCCGGCCCGACGATCAAGACGCTGCGGGCGTTGCTGCCGGGGTCGGTGTTCGCGGTGGAGCAGACCGGCGTCGGCAGCCTGCACCTCGGCGAGTTCCTGCCAGGCGATCTGTGGGGCGTGACGACGCCGGTGACGTTCGACGAGATGTCCGTGCCGACTCCACGGCTGGTCATGCGCTGGCTGGACCACACGCCGGCCGAACTGTCGTTCGCCGTCCGGGAGCTGGAGCTGCCGGGCATCGAGTGGTCCGTCGACCACACCGAGGCGTGGCTGACCGCAGTGCCGCTCGACGTCACCAAGGGCTCGGCGCTGGAAGAGATCAGTGCGTCGCACGGCATCCGCGCGGAGGACGCGCTCGCGATCGGCGACGGGTCCAACGACGTCGAGATGCTGCGGTGGGCCGGTCTCGGCGTGGCGATGGGGCAGGCGCCGGCGAACGTGCACGCGGCGGCGGACGAGGTGGGACCGACCGTGCTGGAGGACGGCGCGGCGCAGGTGCTGAACCGCTACTTCCCCTAGACGCAGGCCTGGATCGTCTCGCGCAGCCAGCGCTGGGCCGGGTCGGCGTCGAGCCGGGCGTGCCAGCGCATCCGCACCTCGATCTCCGGGAGGTCCGCGCTGATCGGGAACCAGCGCAGTCCTCCCGGGTACTGCTCGGCGAGCCGTTGCGGGACCAGCCCGACGTAGTCGCTCGACGCCACGAGCTGGGCGGCTGCGGAGAAGAACGGGACGACGGCGGCGACGTGTCGTTGCAGGCCGGCGGCTTGCAGCGTCGTGTCGAGCGGGCCGCGCGACCGGCCGCGGCGGGACACCGAGACGTGCGGATGACGGCAGAGCTGCTTGAGCGTCGGACGGGCCTTGAGCGGACTGTCCGCGCGCACGATGCCGACGAGCTTCTCCCGGAACAGCACGACGGACCGGATGTCGGTCTCGGTGTCGTTCCCCGCGCCGATGTCGAGGTCGACGGACCCGTTCCGCAACGCCTCGACGCTCTCGTCGCCTTCGGGCACGAACCGCAGCACCACACCGGGCGCCTGCGTGGCGACGGCGTTGACCAGCGGAGTCACCACCCCGTCGCTCACGCGGACGGTGAACGTCCTGCGCAACTCGGCGAGGTCGAGCTCCTTCGCGTTGATCAGCGCGGACGCCTCGTCCAGCAGTGAACGGACCCGCGGCGCGATGCGGAGCGCGAACGGCGTCGGCACCAGCCCCCGTCCCGCGCGGACCAGCACCGGGTCGCCCATCGCCCGCCGCAACCGGGCCAGCGCCCTGCTGGTCGCCGGGATGGACAGGTGCAGCCGCTCGGCGGCCGCGGTGACGCTGCCGTCCTGGAGCAGGGCGTCGAACACGCGCAACAGGTTCAGATCCAGCTGATCAGGCACCTTTGCATCGTATGCAACTCTGACTTGCCAAAGTTGCGTGGCGAGCAATGCCCGGCGGTTTCTAGTTTCGAGGCATGACATTCGAAGCAGGCATCACCGCGTTCATGCTCGTCAAGACCACCCCGAAGTGGCTCACCCTGACCGTCCCGCAGCGCTTGCAGGCGTTCGAGACCGAGATCCTGCCCGTGATCGAGGAGAAGGCGGAGGACGTGCGGTCGCGCTTCTACGACACCGAGTTCTACTCGACGCGCGTCACCGACGTGTGGGTGTGGGAGGCGCGTGACCACGAGGCGTGGCAGCTGCTCGTGGAGGCGCTGCGCGAGTCCCCGTTCTGGGACACCTACTTCGAGGTGGTCGACCTGCTGGTCGGGGTGGAGAACGGGTACGCGCGCAACTACGGCGTGGACCCGCTCGCCACCATCGAGGTCTAGGAACCGCTAGTCCGAGTGCGGAACGAACACGCTCAGCCGGTACGTGGTCGGATGACGGTCGCGGCCGCAGAACGCGTCCACCCTGGCCACTTCCAGGTCGGACGGAGTCAGGCCGGCCTGCTCCGGCGCGGCGCGCAGACGGTGCACGTAGTCGCGCCACTCCACGTAGTTCTGCGTCTCGAAGTGCACGACCCATTCGCCCGTGCCCGGCGCGGTGCGCGCGGCCAGGCGACGGTCCGCCATCGCCTGCCGGTTCTTGCGCTTCTTCTGCCCTGGCACCGGTTCAGCGTCGCCGAGCCGGTGCCAGGACGGCAACCCGATTCAGTCGGAGACGTTCTGCACGGCGACGACCTTGCCGACCTTCACCCGCACGACCATCTCGCCGGGCACGCCGTTGCGCTCGGCGTACTCGTCGGCGCGGTCGGCGCCCATGTAGCGCGCGGCCGTGCGGCCCGCCCAGTACTTGAGCTGTTCGGGGTCCTCGTCGATCACGGCCTGGCCGGTGATCGTCACGAAGTTGAACGGCGGCGTCTCGTCGTCGAAGCACAGGGCGACGCGGCCGTCGCGCAGGATCGACTTGCCCTTGACCGTGTCGCGTGCGGTGAGGAAGACGACGTCGGGGCCGTCGAGGTCCACCCAGACCGGGGCGATGTGCGGTGAGCCGTCCTTGCGGGTGACCGCGAGCTTGCCGGTGCGGGCGGGGGTGGCCAGGACGAACTCGCGCCACCAGCCGTCCGGGGCTTCCGTGTATCCCATGTGGCTCATTCAACTACGACGGAGGTAGCGGCACCCGACGACGGAAGTTGACGCACGCGCAGACCGCAGGCCGATGTGGCAGGCCCCCTCGGAGGGACAGAGTGATCCCATCACCGAGAGGGGAAAGCCAATGATCGAGGCAGTCGGCCTCACCAAGAGATACGGCAGGACGGTCGCGGTCGACGACCTGTCGTTCACCGTCCAACCTGGACGCGTGACCGGGTTCCTCGGTCCCAACGGCGCGGGCAAGTCCACGACCATGCGGATGATCCTGGGGCTCGACCGTCCGACGGCAGGCCGCGTGCTGATCGACGGAAAGCCCTACGCGGAACTGGTCCGTCCACTGCAGACGGTCGGTGCGCTGCTCGACGCCAAGTGGGTTCACCCCAACCGGTCCGCTCGTGCCCACCTGCGCTGGCTCGCGAAGTCCAACGGGCTGCCGAACAAGCGGGTGGACGCGGTCCTGGAGGCCGTCGGTCTCACCCAGGTCGCCGGCAAGAACGCCGGCGGGTTCTCGCTCGGCATGGCGCAGCGGCTGGGGATCGCCGCGGCACTGCTCGGCGACCCGAAGGTGCTGCTGTTCGACGAGCCGGTCAACGGCCTCGACCCCGAGGGCATCCTCTGGATCCGCACGTTCATGCAGAACCTCGCCGCCGAGGGCCGCACGGTCCTGGTGTCGAGCCACCTGCTGTCGGAGATGGCCCTCACGGCCAGCGAGCTCATCGTGATCGGCCGCGGGAAGCTGATCACCCAGAGCAGCACGCAGGAGTTCATCGACGGCGCGACGGGTAACACAGTCCTCGTGCGCAGTCCTCAGCTCTTCAAGCTCGGCCCGCTGCTCGTCGACAAGGGCTTCACCGTTCGTGACGGTGCGGACGGCGCGTTGTCCGTATCGGGTGCCACCAGTGACCAGATCGGGGACATCGCCGCTACTCACGGTGTTGTTCTGCACGAGCTCAGTCCTCAGCGCGGTTCGCTCGAAGAGGCGTTCATGCAGCTGACCGGCGATGCTGTCGAGTACCACGCAGAGATCGGGAAGTGAGTCTGATGACCCTGTTGGCTGTTGAGAGAATCAAGCTCTTCTCGACCCGCTCGCCGTACTGGTGCAGCGCGCTCGCCCTGGTCCTGGGTGTCGGCCTCACCGCGATCATCGCGGCCTCGACCGACAACGGCCAGCTGTCCCTCGGCGTCACGCAGTTCGGCAGCAGCCAGCTCGCGTTGTCCGTCGTGCTGGTGATGGCGGCTCTCGCGGTCACCACCGAGTACCGCTTCAGCACGATCCGCGCCACGTTCCTCGCGGTGCCGAACCGGACGTCCGCGCTGGTCGCGAAGACCGTCGTGGTGGCGTTCATCGCCGCTGTCCTCGGCGAGATCATCGCGTTCGGCTCGGTCGGCATGGCGAAGCTGTTGTCGCCGGCTTCCGATCTCGCGATCAACTCGGGCGACGAGTGGCGGCACGTCGCGGGCGTCGGGCTGCTCTACGGAATCGGCGCGATCATCGCGATCGCGGTCGGCATCCTGGTCCGCCAGACCGCCGGCGCCGTGGCGATCCTGCTCGTCTGGAACATGCTGCTCGAAGGCCTGATCGGGATCATCCCCAAGGCCGGCGTGAAGATCCAGGCTTGGCTGCCGTTCATGAACGCCAACCACTTCCTGCAGCTCGGCGGCGCGAACGCGGCCGAACAGGCGGGGGCGGGCGTCGACTTCAAGCTGAGCCAGTGGGGATCGCTGGCCTACTTCGCCGGTATCGCCATCGCGATGCTGGTGGTCGCACTGATCGTCGCGAAGCGGCGGGACGCGTGACCTGTTCCGAATAAAGGGGGAGAGGGACCTGGGTCATCCGTCGGGGGGTGACCCAGGTCCCTGTCAGTTCTTTCGAGCGAACCGGGAGAGGTCATGATCGAAGCAGTCAGTCTTCGCAAGCACTACGGCAAGACCAAGGCGGTCGACGACCTGTCGTTCGTCGTCAAGCCGGGCCGCGTGACCGGGTTCCTCGGCCCGAACGGCGCCGGCAAGTCCACGACCATGCGGATGATCCTCGGCCTCGACACCCCCACCGGTGGAGACGTCAAGATCGACGGGCAGCACTACGTCGAGCTCAAGCAGCCGCTGCGCAAGGTCGGCGCGCTGCTCGACGCGAAGTGGGTGCACCCCAACCGTTCCGCTCGCTCACACCTGAAGTGGCTCGCGGTCTCGAACAAGATCCCGGTCAGCCGGGTGAAGGAAGTGCTGGAGATCGTCGGCCTCACCGAGGTCGCGCACAAGAACGCCGGCGGGTTCTCGCTCGGCATGTCACAGCGGCTCGGCATCGCGGGCGCCCTGCTCGGCGACCCCGAGGTGCTGCTGTTCGACGAGCCGGTCAACGGCCTCGACCCCGAGGGCATCCTCTGGATCCGGCAGTTCATGCACCGGCTCGCGGGCGAGGGCCGCACGGTGTTCGTGTCGAGCCACCTGCTCTCCGAGATGGCGCAGACCGCCCAGGACCTCATCGTGATCGGCAGGGGCCAGCTGATCTCGCAGACCACCACCGAGCAGTTCATCGCCGACGCCACCCAGGACACCGTCCGGGTGCGGTCACCGCACGCCGCGAAGCTGCGAGAGATCCTCGCGGCGCACGCGACGGTCACCGACGACTCGGTGAGCGGAAGCCTGGTGGTGCACGGGATTCCGGCGCAGCAGATCGGTGAGCTCGCGGCGGAGAACCAGATCGTGCTGCACGAGCTCAGCCCTCAGCGGGGTTCGCTGGAGGAGGCCTTCATGCAGCTCACCAAGGAGTCGGTGGAGTATCACGCGCACTGACGACGGGCTTGGGACGCCGCGACCTGATGGCCGGTAGTGCGATCAGCAAACCGGTCATCACCGCGGTGCCGCCCGCGACGGCGGCGACGAACGGCAGCCGGGCCTTCACGTCGACCGGCTGCGCGGGGCGTTGCGCCGCGAGCGCCGGAGTCGGCTGCGTCGTCGAGGGCGCCGGCGCCGGCAGCAGTGGATTGCGCTCCACCGCGGGGAGTTGCGCGTTGAGCGCGCCCACGGGGTTGACCATGCCGAACCCGGTCGCCGCGTCCCGGCCCGGTTCCGCCAGGTCGGTCGCGGTCCTGATCAACGCGTTGACGACGTCCTTCGCCGGCATCTGCGGATGCCTGGCCCGCACCAGCGCGGCGACCCCGGTCACGATCGCCGACGCCGCGCTCGTACCGTCCATCTCGGCGTAACCGCTGGCGTAGACGCTTTCCGGGGCGATCGTCACGATGCCTTCTGCCGGAGCCGCGAGCACCGTGTCCGCGCCGACGTTGGACGACGCCCAAGGCTTGCCCACCTTGTTCGTGCCCGCGACCGCGATCACGCCGTTGATGTTGGCGGGTGCGGAGACCTCCTTGCCCTCGTTGCCGGTGGCGGCGACGAGGACGACGTCCTTCTCGATCGCGTAGTTCACGGCCTTGACCAGCGTCGGCGTCATCGAACTGGAGAAGCCCAGCGACATGTTGACGACCTTGGCGCCGTGGTCGGCGGCCCACCGGATGCTGTCGGCGACGACGTCGAGCCCGAACTGCTCCTTCTCGTCAGCACTCGCGATCGGCAGGATCTTGGCGCCGGGCGCGATGCCGAGCGCGCCGCCACCCCTGCCGGTCGCGGCGATGATCCCGGCCATCCCGGTGCCGTGGCCGTCGGTGTCGGTCGTGCCGTCGGTGCCCTTGGAACGGCCGAAGCCCGCTCCGGGTAGGACCTGCCCGGCGAGGTCGGGGTGTTTGGCGTCGACACCGGAGTCGATCACCCCGACGATCACGCCGTCCCCGCGCGCCTGCGCCTGTGCCGTGTACACGTCGAGCGCGTCGAGGTGCCACTCCTGCTCCTCGATCGACTGCGCGGCGAGCAGCAACGGCAGCGCGACGGCGAGCGCGGAGAGCAGGTGCACGTCAGCTACATCGTGTTTCCAGGTCATGGCGCAACGTGCCTGGCGTCACACGTTTCGTAAGGGTGCTGTTAACAAACCGCGAAAACCGGCAATCTGGACATCGTCGGCGTTTGGCTTCACGTTCAATTGGGTTATCCCGGAGCCGGAGGTGGCCTGTGGCGGTTCACGTCGAAGCAATGCTCAGCCTCGAGTGGTCTGACGCGCTCGAAGTCCCGAACTCACCTGACCTGGCCGAAGCACCCGCGCAGGTGCGCCGATCCTGGGTGAACCAGGCGGATGAGAAGCAGGTCCTCGCGACGTACCGCGCCGTGAACGCGGTCGACAACGCGCCCGCGCCGTGGTGGTTGCGTGCGCTGGATCGCGGAAAGCTGTCCTCACGTGCCGAAGGTCACGCCCTTGAGGACGCGGTGACCGAACTGCTGTCGTCACGACCCGGATGGGTCTTCGTGCCGTGGGTCGACCACGGCGAGATCGGGTACTGGGAGTTCGTCCCGTCCGAATCCGGTGTCTACGGTCCCGCAACGCCGACGACCGTGCAGTTCACCTCCACCCACCGCGGCTGGATCCACCTCGTTCCGGCTCACCACGGCCCCGGCCGACCCCACCCCATCGACTTCACACTCGATGACCTGCGTGCTCAGATCGAGGACATCGAACTGATTGCATAGAATGCCCGGTCGTGACCAGGCCTGAGTTCCCCCGTTCCATCGTCAGCTTCGTCCAGCGCGGCGAGCGCATGACCGTGGGACAGGAGCGAGCCTGGGAGACGTACTGGGAGAAGATGGGCAACGACGTGAAGTCGTTGCCCGAGGGGCCGCTGGACTTCGACTCCTGGTTCGGCCGCTCCGCGCCCGTGCTGCTGGAGATCGGGTCCGGCATGGGCGAGACCACCTCGCAGCTCGTGGCCGCCGCGCCCGAGCTCAACTACGTGGCCGCCGAGGTCTACAAGCCGGGCCTGGCCCAGTTGCTGTTGCGTGCCGAGCACCTCGGCGGGCTCGACAACCTGCGCGTGCTGCGCGGTGACGCCGTCGACCTGCTGACCGACCACATCGCGCCCGCGTCGCTGCACGGCGTGCGGATCTTCTTCCCGGACCCGTGGCCGAAGAAGAAGCACCACAAGCGCCGGCTCGTGCAGCCGGAGTTCGTGGCGCTCGTGGCGTCGCGGTTGGAGCCCGGTGGCGTGCTGCACCTCGCGACGGACTGGGAGCAGTACGCGGACCAGATGCTGGAGGTCTGCTCCGGCGAGCGACTGCTGACCAACGTCCACGACGGCTGGGCGCCGCGGCCGGACTGGCGGCCCGTCACGAAGTTCGAGCAGCGGGCCGTCAACGAAGATCGGGTCTCGCACGACCTGATGTTCCGGCGGAACGACCTCACCTGATCGAGGTCTCAAGCCGATCGAGTGAACACCCTGGGTCTAGTCTTCACTCGTTGGAGTGGCGGGTGTTGATCACCCGAAATGCCCCGAGTGGCAGTGACGCGTGAGGCTCTTCCGGCCTTAGCGTCTCGCTCCGTGACCCCCGACGTCCTCCCCGTCGCGGAGGAGTTCGTCCGCATGTTCCACGCGGCGCACTCCGACGCAGGCTCCCTGACCGCCCGCATCGCCCAGGTGCGCGCCGAGATCACCGAGACCGGAACCTACCGCCACACCACCAACGAGCTCGCGTACGGCGCGCGGATCGCGTTGCGGGATTCCGGTTGGTGCACCTCAGGTGTGCCGTGGCGCCGGCTGAAAGTCCGCGACCTGCGCGGCTATCGCAACGCCGCCGCGGTGGCCGGCGAATGCGTCGAACATCTTCGGCTGGCGACCAACGGCGGTGAAATTCGGCCGCTGGTAACGGTTTTCGCGCCGGACGCGCCCGGTTCGCCCGGGCCGGTGATCTGGAACGAGCAGCTGATCCGCTACGCCGGGTACGCCGACGGGATGGGGGACCGCCGGTACGCCCAGTTCACCGAGACCATGCAGGGCATGGGCTGGCGGCCACCGATGCGACGGTCGCGCTTCGACCTGCTGCCGTTGGTGGTGGAGACGCAGCACGAGGGACCGCGCCTGTTCACGTTGCCGTCCGAGATCGTGCACGAAGTTCCTCTGGAGCACCCGACTCTGCCGTGGTTCGGCGAGATGGGCCTGCGCTGGCACGCGGTTCCGGTCATCTCGAACATGCGGCTGTCGATCGGTGGCGTGCACTACCCGGCCGCGCCGTTCAACTCGTGGTTCGTCGGCGCCGAGATCGGCACGCGGTCACTGGCTGAGGAAGGTGCTTACGGTGTGGCGCGCGAGGTCGCCGAGGCGTTGGGTTTGGACACTTCGTCCGAACGCACGCTGTGGCGGGACTTCGCCACCGTTCACCTGAACGCGGCAGTGCTGCACTCGTTCGACAAAGCGGCCGTCACCATCACGGACCACCACGCGGAAGCGTTGCACCGTCTCGCTTGGCTGCGTTCCCGCCAACGTCCGTCGGCCGCGCGTCCCGCGTTCCGGTTGGACACCGCAGCCGCGGCGCGAGCACGGAACGGTTCTCCGGCGCGCTTCACGGCCGCGTTGGACGAGACCCGGCCTCAGCCGACGAGCAGGCTGGCGGAACTGCTCCGCCAGCAACACTCCCTGACCAGCGTCTGACTTCCCCATCACACGCTGGCTGCCGGGAGGACCTAGTGCTTCGAGTCGATCATCACGCCCGAGAGAGCCATCAGCGCAAGGACCAACAGGCCGACCACAGCGGCGGCCCAAGTGAACACAACTGACAACATGGCGTCCTCCGTTTCCCCGACTTTCGCTCCTCCAGAGTCCGTGACCGCCGCGTAATCTGACATCCGCCGTGAGGGTATTTCCGCAGGTCGCCCAGTCAGCCTTATGGCTGATGCCGGGGTAGCCCCCGGTCGGACGCGGGGTCGCACTTTCGGCCCTACTGTTGCTCGGGTGGAGAGCACGGACTTGAACTGGCGGCTGCTGGCCAAGCGTCAGTGGCCGCTGGCGCTCTCGCTCACCGGCATCGTCATCGCGGAGACCGGGTCCATCAGCACCGCGGCCGGCTGGTGGCAGATCCCCGGTGTGCTGGTCATCTGCGCCATCTCGGTACTGGCACCGCGCCGGCCGTTCGACGCGGCGTTGGCAGCGGCGTTCGCGATCGTCTGCGCTGCGCTTTACATGCGGCTGCTCGGCATCGCGTTCGAGCCGCACTTCTTCCTCAGCGGTGTCAACGTCTCGATCACCGGTGCCGCGATGGCGACCATCGCGGTCCTGGTGCGGGAGTCCTCGCACGTGCGCGCGATCGCCGGCACGCTGCTGGTGGTGGCGGCGATGATCACCGCGGAGGTCCTCGGCTGGCCTGTCGTGTCGGCGGTCGAGTACCGCGAATGGGAGCCGGACACCACGTCGTACCTGTTCGGGGCGTGCATCATGCTCGTGCTGGCGATCGGCACCGGGCTGTACTTCCGTGCGAGGGACAACGAACGCGCGTCGCAGCTGGCTGCGTCCGTCGCGGCGGCCCAGAACTCCGAACGGATGGCGCTCGCCCGCGAACTGCACGACGTGGTGGCGCACTACGTGACCGCGATAGTCGTGCACGCGCAGGCAGGTCAGCTCAACCGCGAGGCCGCCGAACAGGTGCTGCCGACCATCGAGGCGTCCGGCTACGAGGCACTGACCGCGATGCGCCGGCTGGTCGGAACGTTGCGGGACGGTGAGTCCTCCGGGCCGGCCGCGTCCTCGTCGCTGGTGGACGACGTGCGCTCGCTGGCCGCGGAATCCGGTCTGCCGGTACGACTCTCGTTCGACCTCGAGGACGCGGTGCCGCAGGAACTGGCGCGCTCGGTGCTGCGGTTGGTGCAGGAATCGCTGACCAACACCCAGAAACACGCTTCCGCTGTGTCCTCAGTGGATGTCGCACTGTCCTCAAGCGACGGTGTGCTGCACCTGGCGATCCTGGACGACGGCGTTGCCTCCGGCGTGCCTGTCGGCGGGTCGGGAGGCTACGGGCTCGTCGGCATGCGCGAGCGCACGGAACTGCTGGGTGGCACGTTCTCCGCAGGCCGACGCGAACCAACCGGGTGGACGGTCCGCGCCGATCTGCCGATCAGCTAGCTCACATGTCGTCGCGGATGACTTCGAACTCCTGAGTCATCTCGACATCGTTGAGCTGGTCGTCGTTCTGAGGGTCGATGTCGGCCACTGATGCCTCCGCATGATCACGCCCGTACCGTGGAGTGTGATCATGCCAACTCAGCGCCGGGTCGGCGGCTTGGGGGTGGAGGGCTTCTGCGCGCGGCGGAACTGTCCACTGGACGTGCACGGCTTCTTCGACATGATCTTGAGACGCCCCTGTCCTACCCGTGGTTGCTCTGGATGCACAAAGGGCCCGTCGCATCACGCGCGCAACGGGCCCCTTGGTTGGGGAAAAGTTTTAGGCCGGGGCGGACCCTGGGGGTCGGCCCGCGCCCGACAGGACGAGGATTCCCATCCCGTCCGGATGTATGCATGCATGTGACCGGCATCACAATGGCAGGATTCTCCGCATGTCACTGCGTCTGCACGCCCCGGTGGTCCTGCCCTGCGACCCGTCCTGCGCCGTGTTGCGCGACGCCGTCGTGGACGTCGTCGACGGCCGGATCACCTACGTGGGTGCCATCGCCGATGCCCCCGCCTTCGACGGCGAGGTCCGCTCGCTCTCGGGAATCCTGCTGCCCGGCCTGGTCAACACCCACGCGCACAGCCCGATGACGGTGCTCCGCGGCCTGGGTTCCGACCTGCCGCTGCTGCGATGGCTGCAGGAGCAGATGTGGCCGAACGAGGCGCAGATGACCCCCGCCGACATCGGCACCGGCATGCTGCTCGGCGCCGTCGAGATGCTCCGGCACGGCGTCACCACCTCCACCGAGATGTACTTCCACGGCCGCGAACTGACGGCCGCCGTCCTGGCCGCCGGGTCACGGGTGGTGTTCGGCGGGGCGATCCTCGACGTGCCGGGCATGGACTGGAAGTCGCAGACCGACGAGCTCTCGTCGTGGATCGACTCGGACGGGCTCCGGTTCGGGCCTGGTGAGCGGGTCGAGCTGGCCTACGGGCCGCACTCCGCCTACACGCTGTCGGCTCCGCAACTCACGGCGATCGCTGTCGAGGCGCGAGCCCGTGGCGCGCTGTTCATGGTGCACGTGGCCGAGTCGCCGTTCGAGGACGAGGCCGCCCGCGCCGAGTTCGGTTCGGTGCCGGCGCTGATGAAGGCTTCGGACGTGCTGGGCGGCCGCGTGCTGTCCGCGCACTCCGTGCACCTGTCCGACGACGACATCGCGCTGTACGCGGCGTACGGAGTCGGCGTCGCGCACTGCCCCGGTTCCAACACGAAGCTCGCTTCGGGGATCGCACGGGTGCCGGAAATGCTGGCCGCGGGCGTGGCGGTCGGGCTGGGCACCGACGGCCCCGCGTCCAACGACGACCTGGACCTGTTCGAGGAAGCGCGACTGGCCGGGCTTCTGGCGCGCGTCTCGAAGATGGACGCGACCGTGCTCGGAGCTGCGCAGGCGTTGCTGATGGCCACTCGCGGCGGTGCCGACGCGCTGGGACGCGACGACATCGGTGCGCTGGAGGCCGGTCGCTGGGGCGACGTCGTGCACGTCGCCGCCGACGACCCCGCCTTCGCGACCGGGTTGGACGCGCCGGACGCGCAGTTGCTGGCGAACCTCGTGTGGGGGTCCGGGTCGCGCCGGGTCACCGACGTGTGGGTCGCCGGTGACCACGTCGTCGCTGGTGGCGAGTCGACGCGGGTGGACCGGCAGGAGGCGCAGGCCGGAGTCGCCGCGGTGGCGCGGCGACTGCGGAGCGTCAACCTCTAGCCACAGGCTGTTGACAAGCCTGTGGACAACTAGCGGGGTGACTCAGGACGTGGGCGGCGTGGCCGGGACCGCACGTTGATCTCGGTGATGTGGGCGTCGGGCGTCGCCAGCACGGCTGACGCCACCGCCCGCCCCACCGAGGCCGGGTCGATGTACTGCGAGGGGTCGTAGTCGCCGCCCTCCTGGCGGCGCACGTCCTCCTGCATCGGCGTGGCGGTCCGGCCGGGATACACCGAGGTCACGCGCAACGCCGGCTCGTCGCCGCGCAGGGCGTCGGCGTAGGCGCGCAGGGCGAACTTCGAGGCCGCGTAGACGCCCCAGCCCGGGTTGGCGTTCAGACCGGCGCCCGAGTTGATCAGGACGACGTGGCCGTTGGCGGTGCGCAACTGCGGCAGGAGCAGGTTGGTCAGCTCGGCCACCGCGAAGACGTTGATGTCGAAGGTCTTCCGCCAGTCGTCCTGGGACGCGTCGGCCAACGGGCCGAGCAGGGCGATGCCGGCGCTGTGGACGAGCACGTCCAGGCGCGAGACGCTGCCCAGGTCCGACGAGGCCACGTTCGCCAGGTCGAAGGGCCACGCCTGGGATCCGGGGAGTTCCGCGGCGAGCACCGAGAGCGACGTTTCGTCTCGTCCGCCTAGCAGCAGATCGTGAGTTGGGGCCAGACTTCTGGCGATGGCCGAGCCGATTCCGCTGGATGCCCCGGTGACGAGGGCGACCGGACGATCAGTCATGGGGGGACCATAGTGCCCAGGAAGTTGATCCTGCCGTACCTCTGCGTGCTCTACTTCATCAACTACCTCGACCGGGTCAACATCGGGTTCGCCGGGCCGAACGGGATGTCGGAGGAGCTCAAGCTCTCGGCCACCGTGTTCGGGTTCGCGTCCGGGGTGTTCTTCATCGGGTACCTGTTGCTCGAAGTGCCCAGCAACCTGGCGTTGCACAAGTTCGGCGCACGCAAGTGGATCGCCCGGATCATGATCACCTGGGGGATCGTCGCCACGGCGATGGCGTTCGTGCCCAACGGAACCGTGCTGGTCGTGCTGCGGTTCCTGCTGGGCGTGGCGGAGGCCGGGTTCTTCCCGGGGATCATCCTGTACCTGACCTACTGGTATCCGCAGAAGGACCGGGCGCGGATCGTCGCGTTGTTCATGGTGGCGATCCCGATCTCGACGGCGCTCGGGGCCACGTTCAGCGGGTTGCTGATCCAGTGGACGGACTGGCGCACGATGTTCCTCATCGAGGGGCTGCCGGCGATCGGGCTGGCGTTCGTGACGTGGTTCTGGCTGCCGGACAAGCCGGAGGAGGCCGTCGAGCAGCCGGCGGAAGAGCACTGGCCGTTGAAGAAGGCCCTCACCCATCCCCGGATTCTGGCGTTGAGCTTCGTGTACTTCGGGATCGTGTACGGGCTGTACACGCTGGGGTTCTTCCTGCCGACGATCATCAAGGGACTGGCGCCGGGGGCGGGCGTCATCGAGCGCGGGCTGATCAACGCGATTCCGTACGTCCTCGGCGCGGTCGCCATGATCCTGTGGGCCAGGCACGGCGACCGCACCGGAGAACGGAAGTGGCACGTCGCCGCGCCGATGTTGCTGGGTGGAGCGGCGATCCCCGTCGCGCTCTACCTGGAGAACCCCATCGCGGCGATGGTGGCGGTCTCGGTCTGCGCG
The DNA here is from genome assembly GCF_033949975.1 of Lentzea sokolovensis. Taxonomy (NCBI): domain Bacteria; kingdom Bacillati; phylum Actinomycetota; class Actinomycetes; order Pseudonocardiales; family Pseudonocardiaceae; genus Lentzea; species Lentzea sokolovensis. The sequence goes on along the minus strand of NZ_JAXAVU010000009.1, from coordinate 341,883 downwards.
ATCGGTGTCTGCGCCGCGCTGCCCACGTTCTGGGCGCTTCCCACGAGCTTCCTGGGCGGCGCGGCGGCGGCGGGTGGAATCGCGTTGATCAACTCATTGGGCAACCTGAGCGGTTTCGTGGCGCCCTACGTGACCGGGTGGCTGCGTGACATCACCGGGACCCAGAAGGCCGGTCTCTGGGTCGTCGGCATCACGATGATCACGGCAGCGGTGGTCGCGCTCGTTCAGAGGGCGGGTACGGAGAAGGTGTAGAGGGCTTCGTAGCGGACGGAGGTCTGGGCGCCTTCGGTGCAGCTTCCGGCGGGTGCGACGCCGCCCTTGGTGTTGAGCCGCTGCACGTAGCTGACGCCGGCGAACGTTCCTTCGCCCCTGGTGGACTTGGCCTTCAGGAGCAGTTCCGGAACGGCTCCCGGAACCTCGTTGCGGGCTCCGTCGACCGGGGCGGCCTCGACCGCGCTGCCGTCGACGGTGGAGACCCAGATCGGACCGCGCGAGTGCAGTCCGACCGCCCTGCCGAGCCGGTCCGCCAGCGTCGCGGCGGGTTCCAGGCCCTTCCAGGCACCGGCCGTGCAGGTGTAGGTCTGCACGCCCTTGGCGTAGAACTTCTCGACGATCTTGTTGCCGGACGGGACCTGAACAGCGGGTGCGACCCTCGCGTCAGATCCGCCGCTCATGGCATCCGGGGTCGGCGCCGCGGTGGAGCCGACACCTCCTGCGAGGATGCCCAGAAGAGTTGATGAGACCAGGACTAAGCCAGCACGTTTCATCACGCCTGGTCGTACGGCCTCATTACCGGACCGGTTCAGTACCGTCTCAGTTGGCGGGGGCGTAGAAGGTGTAGAGGGCCTTGTAGGGCACGGAGGTCTGCGCGCCGGCCTTGCACCCACCGGTCGGCGCGACGCCGCCCTCGGTCGCGAGGCGCTGGACGTAGGAGACCTTGCCGAACAGACCCTCGCCGCGAACGGTCTTGGTCTTGAGCAGGAGCTCGGGCACGGCGCCCTTGACGTCGTTCTTGGCGCCGTCGACCGGGGCCGCCTCGACCGCACTGCCGTCCACAGCGGAGATCCAGACGGGGCCGCGGGAGTGGATGATGATCGGCTTGTCGTTCTTGTCCACGAGCGTCGCGGCAGGCTCTAGCCCCTTCCACGCGTTGCCCGTGCAGGAGTACGTCTGAACGCCCGTGGCCCGGTATTCGCCGACCAGCTTCTGGCCTGCCGGGACCTGGACGGCCGCGGCGACGGGCGTGTCCTCCGCCTGAGCGACGGGAGTGGGGGTAGCGGTGCCGGTGGTGGGGGTGCCACACGCAGCAAGACCCAGAAGAGCAGCAGCACCAACGAGAAGACGAACATTCACGATTCACTCCAAAGTGGACGACCAAAGTGGACTTTCCTTGGCTGTCCGCGGTGCAGCCACCCATCACACGGACGGGTGGCCGCACCGGTTCACAAGATCAGAGTGAGCCGGACCACACGATCAGTCGCAGATCTTCCTGCGGTCCTTGCGCCACACCACCGCGACGGACGGACGCGGCTGCGAGGTGCCGCCGTCCGGCCAGTGCGAGAGCGGGTTGTTCGCCGACGCGCCGTCGATCTCGCCGGGGTGCTGCACGGACACCAGCACGAAGTCCTCGGTGATGACCGGGCCGCAGGTCTCCGCACCCTTGGGCACCGTGAGGAACTGCTTCACCTGACCGCGGCGCTTGCCGGAGACGGGCACCGCGAAGAGGCCGTCGTTGGACGCCAGTGCGTTGCCGTCCGTGGAGATCCACAGGTTGCCGTGCGTGTCGAACGCGACGTTGTCCGGGCAGGAGATCGCGCTGACCTGCGACTTGTCGAAGCCGCCGAAGTACGTGCCGGGGTCCTTCGGGTCACCGCAGACCAGCAGCAGCTTCCAGGAGAACGTCAGCGCCGTGTTGTCGCTGCGGCGCTCCTCGATCTCCAGGACGTGGCCGTGCTTGTTGCCGTTGCGCGGGTTGATCTCGGTCGGGCCTTCCTTGCCCGCCTTGCCGCGGTCGGTGTTGTTGGTCAGCGCGGCGTAGATCCGGCGGTTGTGCGTCGAGGGCTCGACGTCCTCGGGGCGGTCCATCTTCGTGGCGCCCATCTTGTCCGCGGCCAGGCGCGTGAAGACGTAGACCTCTTCGGCGGTGAAGCCCGGCACGAACGACTTGTCGTTGTGCGCCAACGCGATCCACTCGCCAGAGCCGTCGAACTCACCGTCGGCCGGCAGCTTGCCGGTGCCGTCGATCTCAGCCGCGGGGCTGTCGCCGGTGAACTTGGCGACGTAGAGCGTTCCCTTGTCCAGCAACTGCTTGTTGTGCTCGCGGGCGCGCTTCGAGTCGCCCTTCTGCATCTTCTCGTCCGTGACGAACTTGTACATGTAGTCGAAGCGCTCGTCGTCGCCCATGTACGCGACCACACGGCCGTCCTTGGCGACGATGACGTTCGCGCCCTCGTGCTTGAAGCGGCCGAGAGCCGTGTGCTTGACCGGCGTCGACGTCTTGTCGAGCGGGTCGATCTCGACGATCCAGCCGAAGCGGTTGGCCTCGTTGGGTTCCTGGGCCAGGTCGAAGCGCTTGTCGAACTTCTCCCACTGGCGCAGCGAAGCGCCGCCGCTGATGCCGTAGCGGGCGAACTTGGCCTTGGTGTCCGGGTCCGTGACGTTGCCGCCGTTGGCGAAGTACTGGTTGAAGTTCTCCTCGCCGGACAGGATCGTGCCCCACGGTGTGACGCCACCGGCGCAGTTGTTCTGCGTGCCCAGGACCTTGCGGCCCGTCGGGTCGGCGGAGGTCTTGAGGTGCTTGGACCCGGCGGCCGGGCCCTTGACCTCGAACGGCGTGGTGAGGGTGATGCGGCGGTTGTACTTCTTCTTGTCGTCCGGGCAGACGAAGAGCTTGCCCGTGCGCGGGTCACGGTCGACCATCACGACCGACAGGCCGTGCGCGGCCCACGCGATCTTGGCGTGCTTCTCGGTGATGGTGGCCGGTGTCCAGTCCTTGAACATGAACGACTCGGTCGTGTACTCGTGGTTGCTCACCATGAGCCAGCTGTCGTGGTAGCCGGGCACCGGGACGAGACCGCAGAAGTCGTTGTTGAAGCCGAACTGCTTGGCCTGCGCCTCAGGCGTCTGGTTGTCGAAGTCGAACTTCGGCGCATCGTCCAGCACACCGTCGCCCCAGCGGATGACGACGTCCTGCTGGAACCCCTGCGGGACGGTGATCTGGTCGAGGGTGTTGGGCGCCACCGGCTCGAAGTTCAGACCGCCGGGGTCGTTGCCGCCGCCGTGACCGCGGGCTTCGGCGTTCGCCGGAGCGGCGGTGGCGGAACCGGAGAACGCGAGCGCGCCGGCACCGGCGGCCGCGACGACCGCACCGGCCTTCAGCATGCCGCGGCGGCTCACGACCTCCTTGACGACGTCGCCGAAGTACGCGTTGGCGGACGAGTTGGGCGCCTCGTGCGCGCAGGCGTTGCCGCAGCGGAACTCGCAGGTGACCGCCTGCCGCCCGAGCGGGTGGCCGGCCGTGAGGAGGGGCAGCAGACGACGGCCCCGATCGGTGGGTGAGGACACGCAGGCCTCCGAGATCGGTCAGTGTGGGAACTGGCCGAACCTAAGAGCCGAACGAGTTCGCCAGCCGTCCAGAAGATGAACGGCGGGCGAACTCGTACTACACCCGAACGATCACAGCACGCGCCGTGATCAGCCGATCTCTCCCAGTTGACGATGGCCCTTGCGCCACACCGCCACGACGGACGGCCTGGGCCTCGACGTGCCCCGGTCCGGCCAGTTCGAGACGGGCTTGTCGGCACTCGCGCCGTCCACCTCGCCGGGGTGCTGGACGCACACGGTGATCACCCGCTCGCCGATCACCGGGCCACACGTCTCGCCCCCGCGCGGCACCGTGAGGAACAGCTTGAGGTGACCGCGTTCCGGGCCTTCCAGCGGCACGCCGTAGAGGCCGTCGTTCAGCCCGTCGAGCTTGCCGTCGGCGTCCGTGGAGATCCACAGGTTGCCGTGCCGGTCGAACGCGACGTTGTCCGGACTGGAGATCGGGCTGACCTGCGTCTTGTCGTAGCCGCCGAAGTAGGTGTTCGGGTCCTCGGGGAAGCCGCAGACCAGGAACAGGCCCCAGTTGAACGTCAGCGCGAGCGCGTCGCCCCGGCGTTCGGTCAGCTCCAGCACCTGGCCGTGGCGGTTGTTGACGCGCGGGTTCGGCTCGGTCGCGCCCTCCTTGCCGGCGGTGACGCCGCGCTCGACGTTGTTGCTGAGCGCGCAGTAGACCGTGCCGGTGCGCGGGTGGCACTGGATGTCCTCGGGGCGGTCCATCTTCGTGGCGCCGACCTTGTCCGCGGCGATGCGCGTGAAGACGTAGACCTCTTCGGCCGTCATGCCCGGCACGAACGACTTCTTGCCCGCCGCCAACGGGATCCACTCGCCGGTGCCGTCGAACTTGCCGTCGCTGGGCAGCTTTCCGGTGCCGTCGATCTCGCTCACCGGGCTGTCGCCCTTGAAGCGGCCCACGTAGAGCGTGCCGTCGTCGAGGAGCGTCATGTTGTGGCGGCGCGCGGCCTTGCTGTTGCCGCGCTTCATCTTCCCGTTGGAGATGAACTTGTAGATGTACTCGAACCGCTCGTCGTCACCGGAGTAGGCGACGATGCGGCCGTCGTCGGCGACGCGGATGTTCGCGGTCTCGTGCTTGAAGCGGCCGAGGTGCGTGTGCTTGACCGGCGTGGAGTCCGGGTCGTGCGGGTCGAGCTCGATGACCCAGCCGAACCTGTTGACCTCGTTGGGTTCCTGCGCCAGGTCCCAGCGCTTGTCGAAGCGCTCCCACTTGCGCGTGGTCGCGGTGCCGGTGACGCCGTACCTCGTGAGCCTCGGGTCGTTGCGGGTCGCGGCGTTGCCGAAGTACTGGTTGAAGTTCTCCTCGCCGGACAGGATCGTGCCCCACGGCGTGACGCCGCCGGCGCAGTTGTTGATCGTGCCGAAGACCTTCTTGCCGGTGGGGTCGACGGAGGTCTTCAGCAGGTCGCTGCCGGCCGCCGGACCGCGCACCTCGAACGGGGTGTTGAGGGTGATGCGGCGGTTGTACTTGCTGAACCGCGGCCGGTAGTGGCCGGAGAACAGCGAGCGCTTGATCATGAAGACCGAGAGGCCGTGGGCGGCCCAGCCGATCTTCACCTGCTCCTCGGTGGGGTTGTTCGCGTCGTAGCCGCGGAACATGAACGGCTCGCTGGTGTACTCGTGGTTCGTGACCATGATCCCGCTGAGCTCCAGCGGGTCCAGCGGCAGGATGGCGGCGAAGTCGCAGTTGAAGCCGAACTGCTTCTCCTGCTTCGCGGCGGTCTGGTCGTCGAAGTCGAACTCGGGGACGCCGGGGAAGAGCGGGTCGCCCCAGCGGATCACGATCCCCTGCTCGTACCCCTCGGGGACGACGACCTCGTCCTTGGTGTTGACCGCGACGGGCTTGAAGTCGAGTCCCCTGGGTGGGCGGCCCTGGGACTTCGCTTCGGGTTCCGCGGCAGCCGCTGCCGTCGCGGGTGCGGCGATGGTGGCCGCGGCCGCGACGACCGCACCGGCCTTGAGCGCGGTGCGGCGGCTGACCAGGTCACCGAAGTACGGGTTGTCCGAGGTGTTCGGGACCTCGTGGAAGCACGCGTCCCCGCAGCGGTACTCGCATGTCACCGCCGCTCTGCCGACGCGGTGGTTGACGAGTGGCAGAGGGATCATTGTGGTGGCCTCCTACGGTCGGTGCGGGAACCAGCACCGACCGTAGGCTTCCGTTCATGCTTTGTTAACCCACAAGTTGTTCACCCGCGAGGACAGCTTCGGACGGAACGTCCCTTGTGTCCGTCCGGTTGAACGTCAGCAGTGCGGCGGCCACGAGGCAAAGGACCGCGGCGACGACGAACGGCTGGGCCAGGTGGCTCACGAACGTCGCGGCCAGCGCGCCGCCGAGCCACCGCAGGAAGTTGTACCCGGCACTGGCGACCGGCCGCGGCGCGTCGCTGACGCTCATCGCGGTACCGGTGAACAACGTGTTGAGCAGGCCGCTCACCAGGCCACTCAGGACGACCGCGACCACCAGCAGAGGCTTGGCGGGCACCGCCATCAGCAGCATCAGGACGGCGAAGGCCAGCACGGATCCGATGATTGCGGCCTTCTCGCCGACCCGGTCAGCGAGCCTCGGCGCGAGGAAGACGCTCGACACGGCGACGCACACGCCCCAGCCGAAGAAGATCAGTCCGATCTCGACGGCACCCCATTGCAGGACGAACGGCGACCAGGCGAGAACTGTGAAGAACGCGGCCGTGTAGAGCGCCGCTCCGATCGAGGTGCGCAGCAGGGTCGGGTTCCGCAGCGCCTTGAGCGGGTCGAGCAGGCCGATCCTCGGACGTTCGACGTGCGAGTCCTTGGCCAGGAACGTTGCACAAAGGATCAATGCCGCCGCCATCAGGACCGCCGTCCCGAGGAACGGCCCACGCCACGAGAAGCTGCCGAGCAACGCGCCGAGGAGCGGCCCGACGCTCAGACCGAGACCGAGCGCGGCCTCGTAGAGCAGGATCGCGGCCTTCTGCCCGCCGCTGGCAGCGCCGACGATGACGCTGAGCGCGGTGGCGATGAAGAACGCGTTGCCGAGCCCCCACACGGCCCGCAGTCCGACGAGCTGGCCGATGCTCCCCGCCGCGGAACAGGCGAGCGTCGCCACGACGATCAGCGCGAGGCCTCCCACGAGCGTGCGCTTGGCCCCGAACCGCGCCGTCGCCGCGCCCGTGAAGAGCATCGCCACGACCTGGACGCCGAGGTAGGAGGAGAACAGGAGGGTGACCTGCGCGGGTGTTGCGTGCAGACCCTCTGCGATGGACAGCAGGATCGGGTCCACGAGCCCGATCCCCATGAATGCGATGACCGCGGCGAACGCGGTGATCCACACCTGTTTGGGCTGAGCCTTGAAATTCACTTAGCTATCCTAACTGATTTTGCTTAGCATAGCGAAGTATCGTGGGCCACAGGGTACGGTTCGTGGCGTGGATGCGGTGATCTTCGACCTCGACGGCGTGCTGATCGACTCCGAGCAGGTGTGGGACGAGGTGCGCCGGTCGTTCGCCGCCGCCCACGGCGGCACGTGGACCGCTGAGGCGACCCGGGCCATGCAGGGGATGTCGACGCCGGAGTGGGGCGCGTACCTGGTCTCGCTGGGCGTGCGGCTGACCGCGGCCGAGGCGTCCGCCGGCGTGATCGCCGAGATGGAGAAGGCCTACGCCGCGCATCTCCCGCTCATCCCGGGCGCCGACGAGACGGTCCGTCTCGTCTCGTCACGGTTCCAGGTCGCGATCGCGTCGTCCGCGCCGGCCGTGCTGATCAGGGCGTTCCTGGACGCGACCGGCCTGGACGTGCCGGTTGCCGTGTCGTCGGAGTCGTGCGCCTCCGGCAAGCCCGCGCCCGACGTCTACCTGGCGGCAGCCGCACAACTCGGTGTCGACCCCGCTCTCTGCTACGCCGTCGAGGACTCGACCAACGGTCTGAAGGCCGCGCTGGCAGCGGGGATGACCGTGCTGGCCGTGCCGAACCCGCACTTCCCACCTGCCGCGGACGTGCTGGCTCAGGTGCGGGTGCTGTCCTCGGTCGCCGACCTGCCGGACGCGCTCGCGTAGCTGATCGCGGCCATGCCGATGGCGAGGCAGGTGCAGGCGACGACGCCCTTCGGCCAGTAGATGTGGCTGCTGAGGAAGAGGTAGCTGCCCAGCATCAGGAAGACCGCGCCCGGCAGCGCCTTCAGCCGGTGGTCGATCAGCGCGCACACCGCGATCGCGAGACTGGCGGCGAAGAAGCACCACGCACCCACGGTTCCGAGCTGGTTGCCGATCTTGAACAGCGGCGCGTCCGCACTGGTCCGCCCGCCATTGGCCAGCGTCATGGCACCTCCGCCGATGCCCGCCAGCGCGTCGAGGGCGCCGTAGAAGACGACGTAGCCGAACGTCGCCGCGCGGGCCGGGTAGCGGACGTAGCGCGGGCTGCCGTCGAGCAGAACCCATTGCGCGGCACCGAGGAGCGGGAAGACCACCGCGAGGATGACGTGCATGTCCCGCCACCACTGGGCGGTCGACGCGTCGAGGTGGTGCGGGTGGGTCAGGCCGATGCCGGCGAGGATCAGGCCGGGGACGGCGACGAGCAGGGTGCGCACCGGCCGAACCTAGCGGCGATCGCTGCTTTCCCAGCTAGACTCGCCCACTTTCAGGCGGTTCGACCCGGCTCGTCGAACCTGCGTTCGATAGGATGTGACGGTGGTGAACCGGCGTGAACAGGCGGCGCTCCTGCTCGCACTGCGCGACAGCGAGCGTGGCTGGGCCGACGTCACGAGCGCCGTGGAGGACGCGGGTTCCGCCCTGTCCGTGCTCGAGTCGCTGCTCACCCCCGACCAACCCACGCTGGACCACATCGCTCCTGACGTGGCGGGTCGCCTGGAACTCGTCGAGAAGGAGATCGGGTCCTGGGAGGACGAGGGCATCCACCTCGTGACGGTGCTGGACGAGCAATACCCGGTCCAGCTGCTCATGGTGCACCAGCGGCCGCCTTTCCTGACGTGCAAGGGTTTCCTCGACCCCGCTGACCAGTTCGGCGTCGCCGTCGTCGGCAGCAGGCACGCGAGCGCGCGAGGACTGCACATCACGCGCGAGATCGCGACAACGCTGACCAAGCACGACATCACGGTCTTCAGCGGCCTCGCGGCAGGCGTCGACACAGCCGCGCATCGTGCTGTCGTGGACGCCGGAGGCCGGACGGTGTCCGTGATCGGCACCGGTCTGCGTCACTGCTACCCGGCGGAGAACGCGGACCTCCAGCAGGAGATCTCCAGGACGGGAGCAGTGCTTTCCCAGTTCTGGCCGGACGCCGCCCCCGCCAAGCACCACTTTCCGATGCGCAACGCCATCATGAGCGGCTGCAGCGTCGCGACTGTCGTCGTGGAAGCGGGCGAGCACAGCGGCACCCGGATCCAGGCACGGCTCGCACTGGAGCACGGCCGGCACGTCTTCCTGTTGCCCGAGGTCGTGTCCGGCACTTCGTGGGGCCGTGAGATGTCCGAGCGACCGAACACCACTGTTCTGGAAGGTCCCGACCACCTGCTGCGCGTGCTGGACGAGCTGCACGCCGGAGTCCCGGACCTGATCGACCTCTGACGTGAGCCCGCTCAGCCGCGTTCTCGAGCGGTATTTGAACATTCTGGTCGCGCCGCCCGATCGGGGACCGAACGTGTGCGCAACCTGCTTTCGCCGGACTGATGGCTACCTGCGCTGCTTGCAGTGCAACAGTCATTTCCGCGAGTTCGGCGCGGAGCTGGCCGACGACGTCGTGATCATATCGATGGCGGGCAGAGGCGGGCAGCTGGCTCGCGTGCTGGCGAAGTACAAGTACGGCGAACGCCCCGAAATGCGCAAGCAGTTCACCGACGAGCTGGCGTACGTGCTCGCGACGTTCCTGGCGAAGCATCGTCGGTGTCTCGGAGAGTTCGACATCGTCACGGTCGTACCCGGCACGAGACAACGTACGACCACCCACCCGTTGATCGACATCCTCAGTCGGCGCCTCAACATCACGAGACATCAGTTCGCCGAGGTGCTCACCACCTCGAGCTCCAACAGCCGGCAGCTTCGACCGGACGAGTACACCGTCCAGGTCGATGTGACGGGCAAGCGCGTGCTGCTCATCGATGATCAGTGGACGTCCGGTGCAAGCCTGCAGTCATCAGCGATCGCTCTCAGGCGGGCAGGAGCGGCGCGGGTCGTGGGATTGGTCATCGGCCGACGGGTCGACGTGGAGCCGTCCGGCAGGTTCGACTGGGACTTCTGCTGTCTCTGTCAGCAGGACTGATGCTGAGCACCAGATCGTGCACGGGTGACTCCCGCCGCGGCTGAACTGTCTCTAGCGTCGCGGGCATGACGCAACGAGTTGCTGTGGTCACCGGCACCGCGCAGGGCATGGGTCTGCGGATCGCGGACGTGCTGCGCGAGGACGGGTTCGCCGTCGTCGGCTTCGACCTGCAGGAGAGCGAGGACGGGATCGTCGGCAACGTCGCCAGCGCCGCGGACGTCCAGCGCCTGACCGATCACGTGACCAGCACCTACGGGCGCGTGGACGTGTTGGTCAACAACGCCGGGATCGCCGGCATCGTGCCGTTCGAGGACACGAGCCTCGAACAGTGGGAACGAATCATGGCGGTCAACCTGACCGGGCCGTTCCTGCTCACGCAGGCGCTGGGCAGGGTCATGCTCGGCCAGGGCAGCGGCAGTGTCGTCAACATCGCGAGTGTCGCCGGGCTGCAGGGTGTGGCGGACCGGGCGGCGTACAACACGACCAAGCACGGGCTGATCGGGTTGACGCGCACGCTCGCCGTCGAGTGGGGCGGGCGGGGGATCAGGGTCAACGCCGTGTGTCCCGGCTGGGTCAAGACCGAGATGGACGTCGAGTCGCAGGCCGGCGGGTACTACGTCGACGACGACATCACCGACCACGTGCCGATGAACAGGTTCGCCGCGCCGGACGACATCGCGCAGGCGGTGCGGTTCCTGGCCGGCGACAACGCGCGGTACATCAACGGTGTCGCACTGCCCGTCGACGGTGGGTGGACCGCGGACGGCAGCTGGCAGAAGCTGCGGCTCTCGAAGCGCTGAACGAGAAGGGCCGCCCTCGCGAGGAGAGCGGCCCTTCACCGCATCAGACCTCGCCGCGAATGAACTTCTCGACGGCCTCGTGCGCCTCGGAGTCCGAGTACTGCACGGGCGGGGACTTCATGAAGTACGACGACGCCGAGAGGATCGGGCCGCCGATGCCCCGGTCGAGGGCGATCTTCGCCGCGCGCACGGCGTCGATGATGATGCCCGCGGAGTTCGGGGAGTCCCAGACCTCCAGCTTGTACTCGAGGTTCAGCGGCACGTCGCCGAACGCGCGACCCTCGAGGCGCACGTAGGCCCACTTGCGGTCGTCGAGCCACGCCACGTAGTCGGACGGGCCGATGTGGACGTTGCGCTTGCCCATCTCGCGGTCCACCTGGGACGTGACGGCCTGGGTCTTGGAGACCTTCTTGGACTCCAGGCGCTCCAGTTCCTTCATGTTCAGGAAGTCCATGTTGCCGCCGACGTTCAGCTGCATGGTGCGGTCGAGCTGGACGCCGCGGTCCTCGAAGAGCTTCGCCAGCACGCGGTGCGTGATGGTGGCGCCGACCTGGGACTTGATGTCGTCACCCACGATCGGGACGCCGGCGGCGCGGAACTTCTCCGCCCACTCCGGGTCCGACGCGATGAAGACGGGCAGGGCGTTGACGAACGCCACACCGGCGTCGATCGCGGCCTGGGCGTAAAAGCGGTCCGCGTCCTCCGAACCGACCGGCAGGTACGAGACCAGCACGTCGACCTCGGCCTCGCGCAGCGCCGCGACCACGTCGACCGGCTCGGCGTCGGACTCCTCGATCGTCTCCCGGTAGAACTTCCCGAGACCGTCGAAGGTGTGACCCCGCTGGACGACGACGCCGAGCGGCGGCACGTCCGCGATCTTGATCGTGTTGTTCTCGCTGGCCCCGATGGCCTCCGAGAGGTCGACACCGACCTTCTTCGCGTCGACGTCGAACGCTGCGACGAACTCGACATCGCGCACGTGGTAGTCGCCGAACTGCACGTGCATCAGACCGGGCACGCGGGTGTTCGGGTCGGCGTCACGGTAGTAGTGGACGCCCTGCACCAGCGACGCCGCGCAGTTGCCCACCCCGACGATGGCCACTCGAACGGTGCGGCGGTTTTCGCCCATTGCCGAGTCCTCCTTGATCAACAGTGAATCGCTACTCGTCCTGCTCGGACTTCTCGTGCGCGATGAGCTCGTTGAGCCACCGCACCTCGCGCTCCGTGCTTTCCAGGCCTTGGCTGTGCAGCTCACGGGTGTAGCGGTCGATCTGCTCACCCGTGCGCGTGAGCCGCTCGCGGAGCCCCTCCCTGCGTTCTTCGACACACCGCCGACGGCCTTCCAGGATGCGCATCCTGACGTCGGCCGGCGTGCGCGAGAAGAACGCCAGGTGGACCCCGAACGAGTCGTCGTCCCAGGTCTGCGGACCCGCGTTGGCCAGGAGGTCGGCGAACCGCTCCTTGCCCTCGGGAGTCAGCTTGTAGACCTTGCGTGCCCGGCGTCCCCAAGAAAGAGCCGACTCCTCCGGCCCCTCCTCCACGATCAGGCCCGCACGTTGGAGTCGCCGCAGTGTTGGGTACAGCGATCCGTACGAGAACGCTCGAAACGCTCCGAGCAGGTCATGCAAGCGCTTGCGCAGCTCGTAGCCGTGCATGGGCGCCTCGTGCAGCAGGCCGAGCAGCGCGAACTCGAACACGAGTCACCTCCTCGCACCTGCACCGATAGGTGAGGCGATTATATCGGCTCGATACATCGATGGCTCCTCGCAACTGTGGGATGTGGCACACCGTGATACCGCGCCGGACCTCGCTGCCCTGAACGGCCCATCATCGGAAAGCGGTCGGCACGTACTCTGGTCACGTGTTGACCCAACGGCAGGTGGTGGACTATTCGCTGCAGCGGCGTGCGCTGCTGGCGGAGGTCTATGCCGGTCGCACGGGCACCATGGAGGTCTGCGACGCGAACCCGTACCTGCTGCGAGCTGCGAAGTTCCACGGGACGGCGACCGACGTGCCCTGCCCCGTGTGTCGCAAGGAACCGCTCACTCACGTGTCGTGGGTCTACGGTGACGAGCTCAAGCACGCGGCCGGCTCGGCACGCACGCCTGAAGAACTGGTGAAGATGGCGAACCTCTTCGACGAGTTCTCCGTGTACCTAGTTGAAGTTTGTCGCACGTGCAGTTGGAACCACCTGGTGCAGTCATACGTCCTGGGGAAGCGTGGGCTGGAAAAACCACGCAGGAGGACTGCGGCGGAATGACCCACAGGTGACACTGCTCCGAATGAAGTACGACCACCGAACCGTGTGCTGATGCACGCCGGTCTGGGAGGCCTTTTCACGTGAACGACCAGCATGATGACCGGCAGCGCGGAGGCGAGCCGCAGTGGCCGACCGGGGACGACCCGGACGGCGGCGGCACGAGGCGCGATGTCCCGAATCAGCCACGACCGGGGACTCCACCCGGCGGTTTCGCGCGCCCTCCCCAGGGTGGCACGCCACCTGGTGGTTTCCCACAGCAACAGCCCCCACGCCGCCCGAACGGACCAGGCGGTCCGCAGGGCGGTCCTGGTGTGCCTCCAGGCGCTCAGGGGCGTCCGCCGGGACCCGGGATGAACGGCCCCGGCGGTCCTGGTGGCCCTCAGGGCGGCCCCGGTGGTCCGGGTGGCCGTCCTCCGACGCCTCCGGGCGGGATGCCGATCGCGCCGCCTCCCGGTGGCCGTCGCCCCGGTGGACCTGGCGGACCCGGCGGCCCTCAGGGCGGCCCTGGTGGTCCCGGTCGCCCCGGCGTGCCCCCGCGCAACCCCGGTGAGGAACGCACCACGCAGATGCCGCCGGTCAACCGGCCGACGCAGCGCGAGCCCGAGCTCATCACGCACCGCGAGCCGGACGACGAGTTCCTCATGGCCGGTGTCGCCGACGATGACGACGAGTACTACGACGACGAGCCGGAGCTCACCGAAGAGGAGGAGCGTCGTCTGCGCAAGAAGAAGATCTGGAAGCGCATCCGAATTGGCGCGTTCGTCGCGATCGGCCTGATGATCCTCGGCCCGGTGATCGCCATCGCGGTCACGTACCCGCTGGTCGACTGGCCTCGGCCGAGCGACATCGCGGCCAAGCAGGACAAGACGGTCACGCTGCTCTACTCGGACGACACCGAGATGGGCAAGATCACCTCACCCGGTGAGAACCGCACACTGCTCACGTACGAGGAGCTCCCGGACACCGTCAAGCAGGCCGTCATGGCCGCGGAGGACGCGAACTTCTACGACAACCCCGGCTTCGACGCGAAGGCCATCGTCCGGGCCGTCTGGATCCAGGCGACCGGCGGCAGCTCCGGTGGTTCCGGTCTGACTCAGCAGTACATCAAGAAGGCCACCAACAACGAGGCCCCGACGCTGACTCGCAAGTTCACCGAGCTCGTCAAGGCCTACAAGATGAGCAACGAGTCGGACCACAACACGATCCTCACCGCGTACATGAACACGGTGTACTTCGGTCGTGGCGCGAACGGCATGAAGGCCGCTGCGCAGGTCTACTACAACAAGCAGATGAAGGACCTCACTCCTTCCGAGGCCGCTTTCATCGCGGGCATGATCCAGATCCCCTCCTGGTCGGAGGACGAGGAGCACGCGAAGAGCCGCTGGGAATTCGTGATGAAGCAGATGCGCGAGAAGGGGTGGATCAGCCAGGCGGACTACGACGCCCGTCAGTACCCGAATCCGCTGCCGTTCGAGCAGACGCAGCCCGCGAGCCTCGACGGACCGCTCGCCCGCGTGAGCCAGCAGATCCAGAACGAGATCGACAGCGAACTCGTCGGCCTCACGATGGAGAAGGCGCAGAAGGTCGGCGTCACCGTCCACACGACGATCGACCCGAAGATGCAGCAGGCCGCGGTCGACGCCGTGAACTCCGTGATGGACGGCCAGGACGCCGACCTGCGGACGTCGCTCAGCGCGATCGAACCGCAGTCCGGCGCCGTCAAGGCCTACTACCCCGGCAAGGACGGCCTCAAGGGCATCGACTACGCCAAGGGCACGATCCAGGAGGCCGGCTCGTCGTTCAAGCCGTTCGACCTGGTGGCAGCCCTGAAGATGGGCAAGGGCATCGGCGACACCTACGACGCCACGCCGCGCAAGATCGCCGGCGTCGAGATCCGCAACGCCGGCAACAGCACGTGCGGCAAGCAGTGCCCGATCAAGCAGGCCATGAAGGAGTCCCTCAACACCGTGTTCTACGACATGGTGGCGGGCCCCGAGGGCACGGGCACGAAGGCCGTGGCGGACGCGGCGCACGCGGCCGGCATCCCGAAGGTCGTCCGGGTCGGCGGCCAGGAGAAGCAGACCCTGGTCGGTGAGGGCGGCAACCCGCCCACCGCCGGTATCTCCATCGGTGCCGACAGCGCCCAGGTGCGGCCGTTCGACATGGCCTCGGCGTTCGCGACGTTCGCGGCTCGCGGCGTGTACCGGGCTCCGTTCTTCGTCACGAAGATCGTCGGCCCCACCGGTGATGTCCTCTACCAGCACGTCGACCAGCCGGTGCCGGCGTTCGACCCGGTCGAGACGAAGAGCCGCGACATCGCGGACAACGTCACCGAGACGTTGAAGGACATCCCGTCAGGGCCGATCGCGTGCGCCAGCGGCCGCCCGTGCGCCGGCAAGACCGGTACGCACGAGCTCCCCGGCAGCGTCGACCAGAACTCGAAGGCCTGGATGGTCGGCTACACGCCGCAGCTGTCCACCTCCGTGTGGGTCGGCAAGGACCAGGGCAACGTGGCCATCAAGAACAAGCAGGGCAACCCCATCTTCGGTAGTGGCCTGCCTGGTCTGATGTGGAAGAAGTTCATGGACGCGGCACTCGCGGGCGCGCAGAAGGAGCCGTTCGCGAAGCCGGTCCCGCTGGGCAACTTCAACCCGCCGCGCAAGTCCGACCCGCCGTCGCCGCCGCCGAGCAGCAACAACCCGCCGAGCAACAACCAGCCGTCGCAGACTTCGGAGCCGACCAAGCCGTCGCAGACGAAGCCTCAGAACCCCGGTTGCATCCCCGGCATCAGCTGCCCCGATCCGTCCGACGATCCCGATCCGTCCACCAGCGGCCGCCCCAGAGGCGGTAGTCCAGGAGACGGCTGACCCGCGAAGGGGCCCGGTGCACGTGCACCGGGCCCCTTCGCTTTGTGCGGTACCTGGGATGTTGACCACGGCGAAACGGTCTTGGCCGTAACATCCGCGACGTGCCCAGCAGCCCTGCCGAGCTTCCCGCCGAGGCCCCCGAGAAGGACCTCTCCGAGGAAACCGACTCGCTCACTCACGAAGAGCGCGTCGCCCCCACGTGGACCGAGTCGCTCGCACGCGGCCTGAGCAGACCGTTCGGCGGTCCCCTCGGCGAGCACGCGCAGATCGGCCGGAACTACTTCTGGACGGCGCTGCGGGTGATCCTGATGCTCGCCGTGGTCACGTTGCTGCTGGGGTGGGTGCAGAAGTCGCCCTGCGTCCAGCAGTACACGGACGACAAGGGCGTCGTGCAGCTCGACTGGCGGGGCAGCAAGCAGTTCACCGCCCTCTGCTACTCCGACACGGTGCCGCTCTACACCGCGGAACGGCTCGACCAGCGCGGTGCCTTCCCGTACATCACCTCGTGGAAGGACGACGAGGGCAAGCCGACCGAGCACGTCCGGTACATGGAGTACCCGGTGGTCACGGGCTTGTTCATGTGGCTCAACGCGCGGGTGGCGCAGGGGCTCGTGGCGCTCGTCCCCGGGCTGCCGATGACGGTGATCGTGTTCTTCGACGTCACCGCGTTCTGGCTGGCCGTGGCGTGGCTGGTGACCGTGTTCTCGGTGGCCAGGATCGCCCGGCGCCGGACTTGGGACGCGGCGATCGTCGCGGTGTCGCCGCTGGTCGTCGTCCACGCGTTCACGAACTTCGACACGATCGCGACGGCGTTCGCGACGGCCGGCCTGCTGGCGTGGGCGCGGAAGAAACCCGCGCTCGCCGGCGTGCTGCTGGGGCTCGGTGGCGCGGCAAAGCTCTATCCGTTGTTCCTTCTCGGGCCGTTGCTGTTGTTGTGCTGGCGGTCCAACAGGATCAAGGCGGGGCTCACCGCCACCGCGGCCGCCATAGGCGCATGGGCGCTCGTCAACGCGCCGATCGCCTTGAACCCGGCCTCGCAGACGGGGTGGAGGGAGTTCTTCCGCCTCAACACCGAACGCAACGCCGACCCGGACACGCTCTACAACGTGCTCGTCCAGTGGACGGGCTGGCAGGGCTTCGACCCGGGACTGACGCAGGGACAACCGCCGACGGTCCTCAACACGGTCAGCTCGGTGCTGTTCCTCGTCTGCTGCGCCGGCATCGCCTACGTGACCCTCTCGGCGCCGACGAGGCCGAGGCTCGCGCAACTCGGGTTCCTGGTCGTGGCGGCGTTCCTGCTGACGAACAAGGTGTGGAGCCCGCAGTACTCGCTGTGGCTGGTGCCGCTGGCCGTGCTGGCGTTGCCGCGCTGGAAGCTGCTGCTGGCGTGGATGGCGGTCGACGCGCTGGTGTGGGTGCCGCGCATGTACTTCTACCTCGGCACGGACAACAAGGGACTGCCGATCGACTGGTTCCTCGGCGCGGTGCTGTTGCGGGACGCGGCTGTCATCACGTTGTGCGTGATCATCCTGAAGGAGATCTACCACCCGGAGCGCGACCTCGTGCGGTTGGCGGGCGACGACCCGTTGGCGGGCGTCCTGGCCGATGCGCCGGACCGGCAGATCGTCAGACCCGCACGAGGCGAGCCATCGCACCGAATGCGGTCCCGTTCGGATGCAGATGATCACCGGAGTCGAACTCCGGACGCAGTCTGAGCGGATCGGCGGGGTCGCGCACGGCCTCGTCGAAGTCGATCGCGGCGGGGAAGGTGGCGCGGATCCACGCGTTCACCTTCTGCCGCTGCTGCTCCTTCTCCTCGGTCCACGTGTACCAGCCGTGCCACGGCGTGATGGTGCCGACGTGGAACTCCACGCCCTGGTTCTGGCACCGCGACTGAACGGTGCGGATGCCGGCGATGACGTTCTCGGCGCTGACGCCGCTCTGGATGTCGTTGATGCCGCCCAGCAGCACGACCTTGCGCACTTCCTTGCTGTACAGGACGTCCCGGTGCACACGGGTGACCATCGGCGCGTTGCCCAGCACCACGCCGTTGCCGTTGATGCCCGCGTTCAGCACCGCGTAGTCGGTCTCGACCTGCGACGGCCAGGTGTTCTCGTAGAAGCCTTCGGTGATCGAGTCGCCGAACATCACCACCGCACCCGGCGCGGTGAAGCCCGCGACCTCGACCGCGGAGACGAGGCAGATCTGCTCGCGCGTCGACGTGATCGTGCGATGGGCGCGCGCCTGACACGGCGTGCCGGCGGGGGAGTACGTGCTGATGTCGAGCGTCTTGGTGACCTTGAGCTGCACGGCGTCGCTGTAGACGTCGTCGCGGGCCCTGATCGTGACGGAACGGGACCTGCCGAACGTGAGCTGCCGCGTCTCGCCGTCAGCGGTGACGGTGACCTGCTCGACGCGGACCGGTTTGATGCCCATCAGGTTCGACAGCCGCACCCGGACCGACGTGCCGCCCGCCGCGAGGTCGACGGTCGTGCGCACGCTCTGGTCCGGCACCGAACTCGACAGCGTCGGCACGGCCTGCCACACGGGCAGCCAGCGGATCACCTCCGAGCGCGCGGGCACGCCGGAAGCACCGCAGGCCAGCAGCAACGCCAGCACGATGATCACCCTCACGGGTGAAGTCTGCGGCTGATCAGGTCTTCGCTGCTACGGCCCCGCGGAGGAACTTCAGGTCCTCGTGATCGTCCTCGGTCACGTCCCCGGCCTTGAGGAAGACCACGAACAGCGCCACGAGCAACGCGGCCCTGCCCCACACGCCGATCATCACGGCCTGCGCGGAGAAGCTGTCGTAGATCCCGGCCGGCTGACCGAACTCGATCGCCCAGAACCAGCGGAAGATGCCGATGCCCATCGCGAGGTCGACCACGAAGTAGGCGAACGCCCAGGCCAGTCGTACGCGCAGAAGCACGAGGAACGGCACCAGCCACAGCGTGTACTGCGGCGAGTGGACCTTGTGCAGCAGCATGAAGCCGCACAGCATCGCGCCGGACACCGCGATCCAGGGGTAGGTGCCCTCGCGCCGGAAGCGCGTCCAGCCGTAGCCGGCGGCGATCGCGAACGAGATCAGGATCGTGATCGGCGAGATGACGCCGACCAGCGACTGCATCGCGTCGTCGCCGATGAACGGCCGCAGGCCCCAGTACCAGATCGAGTTCGTGGTGATGTCGACCCGGCGCAGCTGCTGGAACTCGAACGACGCCGCCCAGCCGTCGTAACCCGCGATCGCGAACGGCAGGTTGACCAGCACGACCGTGATGATCGAGGCGAGCCCGACCTTGACCGCGCCGGCGATGTCGGCCTTCTTGCCGTCCGGCATCTCCTGGCCGCGCCAGCCGCCGGTGGCGACGAAGAGCACCAGCGGCAGCACGAAGGCCGCCGGGTAGACCTTGAACGCGAACCCGAGCCCGAGCAGCACGGACGCGACGACGGCTCTCTCGACCAGTGGCCGGTTCCAGCGGTGCACCACGAAGACCGCGGCGACCGAGCACAGCACGACCGGCAGGTCCCAGTTGTGGAAGGCGTAGAGGATCAGCGGTGGACCGATCGCCCACAGCAACGCGCGCCAGCGGGCGAGTTTGCCCAGCAGCCAGCCCGTGAGCAGGCCGAACGGCGCCATCAGCAGCGACGAGTAGAGCAGGTACTCCGCGTCGTTGTGCGCGAAGATCGCACCCGCCCAGATGATCAGGCCGGAGAGCACCGGGTACTCGACCGAGCCCCCGATGAGGGTGCCCTTGTCGTTGATGTTGCCGTCGACGTACGGGAAGACGTGCCGGTCGATGTCACGCCCGATCCAGAGGTGCTGGATGTCGGAGTAGCAGACGTCTTCCTTGTTGCGCTCGTCGTAGTCGGGCTGCGTGCGGCCCCACTGGTCGAACGCGGGACCGGTGCAGCGGTCCTTGTTGATGAAGCCCAGCAGCAGCGTGAGCCCGCACAGCAGCACGAGCACGACAGCGGCGGGCCTGCCGAAGCGGTTCACGAAACGCCCGGCGTCGCCTCGCTCGGGCGTCACGCTCACCACCTCGTGCACGCTGTTCACCGGCCGGCGCGGTCGCGCAGGAAGGCGATGTCGTCGGCCTGGCCCTCGTCCGGCGTCTCCACCACTACGGGGCACCCGGCGCTGGCGACCACGGCCGCCAGCTGGTCGGCGTCGATCGTGCCAGTCTTGATGTTGTCGTGCCGATCGCGCGAGGAACCGAACTCGTCGCGCGAGCTGTTGAGGTGCACCAGGTCGATCCGGCCGGTGATGGCCTTCACCCGATCGACGATGCCGACCAGGTCCTCACCGGCGGCGAACGCGTGGCAGGTGTCGAGGCAGAAGCCGGCGCCGAACTCGCCGACCGCGTCCCAGAGCAGCTTGAGGGAGTCGAACGTGCGGGCCATGGCGCCGTCGCCGCCCGCGGTGTTCTCGATCAGGACCGGGACCGCGAAGCCGCCGTCGGCGACCTGGCGTTCGAAGAACTTGCGCCAGTTCGCGAAGCCCTCAGCCGGGTCCTCGCCCTTCGTGACGTGCCCGCCGTGCACGATCAGGCCCTTCGCGCCCACGGTCGCGGCGGCCTCCGCGTGCTGGATCACGTTCTTCCTGGACGGAATCCGGATCTTGTTGTTCAGCGACGCGATGTTGATCATGTACGGGGCGTGGATGAAGACTTCGAGGTCGGAAGCCAGCAGGGCGTCCGTCTGCGGATGAGGTTTGGGTTTCTTCCAGCCCTGGGGATCCGACAGGAAGAACTGGACGACCTCGGCCCCGCGTTCGGCCGCGGCGCCGACCGGGTCGTCGTCGCGTACATGGGCCCCGATGCGCATACGCAGGAGGGTAGTCGGCGTCCATAACGCCATCGCAGCCGCCGCCGATAGGAGTAATTGGAAAAACTGGGGATGGTCTACGTCACCACCAGGACCTACGGTCGTTACTAGAGAGTAGGAAAGGGGTTCGCATGAGGCTGTTGAGCGTCGCCGCCACGGCGCTGCTGGCCCTCGTGTCCGCTTCGGTGGGCGGGGTCGCGCACGCGGCGGAACCCATCGTGGTCGGCAGTTGCGCCACCACCGTGCAGGGCGCGCCCGGCACCCCCGTCTCCCTCAGTCCGGCCGCGGTCACGCAGCCGATCACGGACCTGGTGCGCGCCGTCCCGTTGCTCGGGCCGCCGCTCGCGGAACCGTTCAAGCAGGCGTTCGCGCAGGCCAAGCCCATGCCCATCGGCGCGGTGCAGGTCGGCACGACGACCATCAGCGGTGCCACGATCGCGAACGCCGTGATGGCGGAGGTCCAGAAGATCCCGCTGCTCGGCCCGATCCTCGGCACGCTCGACAAGACCGTGCGCGCCACCCTGACGCAGGGCTGCCAGGTGACGGTCGTCGCCGTCAACCAGGTCGTGGCGCCCGTGCAGGACGGGTCCAAGGCGATCGCGGACGCCTCGCAGCAGGCCGTCGGCGCGATCCCCGGAGCACCGAAACCTCCTGGTCAGCAGCCTTCGCCGCAGCCTGGAACCCCGCCCGGTCAGCCCGGCACGCAGCCCGGGGTTCCCGGTGTGGGCGCCGGCGCGCCGAGCAACCGCGACTTCTCGCTCTATCCCATCGGCTCCAACTTCGGGCGCGTGCCGCTGTTCAGCTACGGATCGCTGCCGTTCGCGATGCCCGGCCTGTACTCGCCGTCACCCGGCGTCCGGTACGGCTCGCAGGTGCCCCGCGCGTCCAACGGCACCGGTGTCCAAGGCGACTCGGTGCAGGCGGCCGGCCGCGCGACGGCGTTGCCCCGGCTGAGCGGACCCGGCGGCGTCGGCGCTCCGGTGCTGGTCGCGGTGCTGCTGCTGGCCCTGGTCACGGGCGCGCTGGTGCGGACCTGGGTGCTCCGCCGCACCCCTGCGTAGTCGCCGGACGCGCTCTGTTAACCTTTGTCAGTTGCTGACGCGACGACCCTCCTGCCACGGAAAGCCCGTGGCCGCGAGTCCACAGGAGGTGAGTGGTCCTCATGCGTCATTACGAAGTGATGGTCATCCTCGACCCCAGTCTCGACGAGCGCACGATTGCGCCGTCTCTCGACACGTTCCTCAACGTCATCAAGACGTCGGGCGGCAACGTGGAGAAGGTCGAAGTTTGGGGCAAGCGCCGGTTGAGCTTCGAGATCAACAAGAACAGCGAGGGCATCTACGCGGTGCTCGACCTGACCTCGACGCCTGACGCGGTGAAGGAACTGGACCGCCAGCTCGGTCTGCAGGAGACGGTGCTCCGGACGAAGGTCCTGCGCCGCGAGCCCGCCAAGGCTGCCAAGTTGGCCGCCAAGGCCGCGGCCAAGTCGGACGCCAAGTCGGCCAAGTCGGCGGCCAGGGCCGCCGCCAGGGCCTGACGAACCTCGATTAGGGGAGCTCCCAAGACATGGCTGGTGAGACGACGATCACGGTAGTCGGGAACCTGACTGCCGACCCTGAACTCCGCTTTACCCAGTCCGGTGCGGCGGTGGCCAGCTTCACGGTCGCCTCCACGCCCCGCACGTTCGACAAGAATTCGGGCGAGTGGAAAGACGGCGAAGCGCTGTTCCTGCGGTGCAACGTGTGGCGGCAGGTCGCCGAGAACGTGGCCGAGTCGCTCACCCGCGGTTCGCGAGTGCTCGTCTCCGGACGGTTGCGCCAGCGTTCCTTCGAAACGAAGGAAGGCGAGAAGCGCACTGTCGTGGAGCTTGAGGTCGACGAGATCGGCCCCTCGCTGCGTTACGCGACCGCGAAGGTCAACAAGGTCAGCCGTGGAGACGGCGGCGGTGGCGGCGGCTTCGGCGGCGGCGGCGGTCAGCAGTCTCGTGGCGGTGGCGGTGGCGCGCCGGCAGACGACCCGTGGGGTTCCGCCCCGCCGGCCGGCTCCAGCGGCTTCGCCGACGAGCCCCCCTTCTAGACCGACTGCACCGGTCATCCAGTACTTCATTCATCGCGTATTCAGGAGTTAGAGACACATGGCCAAGCCGCCTGTGCGCAAGCCCAAGAAGAAGGTCTGCGCCTTCTGCAAGGACAAGAGCGCGTCCCTGATCGACTACAAGGACACGACGCTCCTCCGCAAGTTCATCTCCGACCGCGGCAAGATCCGTGCCCGCCGCGTCACGGGCAACTGCTCGCAGCACCAGCGCGACGTCGCTGTTGCCGTGAAGAACGCCCGTGAGATGGCCCTGCTGCCCTACACCTCGACCGCTCGCTAAGAGAAGGAGACACTGCGATGAAGCTCATCCTCACCGCTGACGTTTCCGGCCTTGGCGCTCCCGGCGACATCGTCGAGGTCAAGGACGGCTACGGCCGCAACTACCTGCTCCCCCGTGGCTTCGCGATCGTGGCGACCCGTGGCGCGCAGAAGCAGATCCAGGTCATCACCCGCGCGCAGGACACCCGCCGCGTGCGCGACCTGGACCACGCCAAGGAGATCAAGACCGCGCTCGAGGGTCTCTCCGTGACGCTCAAGGCCAAGGCCGCCGCCGGCAGCACCAAGCTGTTCGGCTCGGTCACCGCGTCGGACGTGGCGGCTGCCGTCAAGTCCGCCGGTGGTCCGGTCCTGGACAAGCGCGCCATCGAGCTGCCGGGTCACATCAAGACCACCGGCAAGCACTCGGTCACGGTTCGCCTCCACCCCGAGGTCACCGTCGCTCTGCCGCTCGTGGTCACCGCGGGCGAGTGATCTTTGGGCGAGACCACCGCCGAGTAGCGGGTGTCTGTTGCGGGGCGACCCCGCAGACCCCGTGACACGTTGGTGGGGATCGCCCACAGTTCAGTTTGCTGAAGCGCTGCCTACCCGGAATGCTCCGGGTGGGTGGCGCTTTCGCTCGTTCGGACCAGTGCCGCTCTGTCCACGTCCTGTGGATAAACCGCGCGTTCAGCGTGGTCGCGACACGCCGAAGAGGGTGTTTTTCGCGACACGCCGAGGGTGTGGCGCACAACTTTTTCCACAACTTGTGCACAGCCACTGAGCTGCGGTTACTTCTGTCACTCCACTGGTTGTCAACAGGTTGTCCCCAGTGCCGCGACCCCTGTGAGCATCCATCCACAGGTTGTCCCCCAGTTGTCCACAGGGCGATCCACACGCTGGTTTGCTTGCTCCGGACGGGTCCCTCTAGCGTCGCGACCAGGGCAAGGCCATCGCACAGCGTGGCCGCCCGAAATTGTCGGTGCCTCGCGGTACAACTAGGGGACTCACGCACCGGCTTTCGACTCTTCGCAGGGGTGATTCAGCAGTGGCGCTCGTGGACGACCGGGGCATGGCGGAGCCCGCATTCGAGCGTCAGCCGCCGCAGGACCTCGCCGCGGAGCAGTCCGTTCTGGGCGGCATGCTGCTGTCGAAGGACGCGATCGCGGACGTCATCGAGGCGCTCGCGCCGAACGACTTCTACCGCCCGGCGCACCAGGCGATCTACGACTGCATCCTCGACCTGTACGGCCGCGGCGAGCCGGCCGACCCGATCACCATCTCGGCCGAGCTCGAACGCCGCGGCGAACTGCTGCGCGTGGGCGGCGCGCCGTACCTGCACACGTTGATCGCGACCGTTCCGACGGCCGCGAACGCCGGCTACTACGCCGAGATCGTCGCCGAGAAGGCGGTGCTGCGCCGTCTCGTCGAGGCGGGCACCCGCATCGTGCAGCTCGGGTACAACGGTGCCGAGGGCGCGGACGTCGACGAGGTGGTCGACCGGGCGCAGGCCGCGATCTACGAGGTCACCGACCGCCGCACCACCGAGGACTACGTCGCCCTCGAAGACCTGCTCCAGCCGACGATGGACGAGATCGACGCGATCGCGTCCCGTGGCGGCATGTCGCAGGGCATCCCCACCGGTTTCGCCGACCTCGACGCGCTGACCAACGGCCTGCACGGCGGCCAGATGATCATCGTCGCCGCCCGTCCCGGTGTCGGCAAGGCGCTGGCGTTGAACACTCCGCTGCCCACCCCGTCCGGCTGGACGACGATGGGCGAGGTCTCCGTCGGCTCGTTCCTGATCGGCGCCGACGGCCGCCCGACCCGAGTGGTCGCCGCGACCGAGGTGATGACGGGCCGCCCGTGCTTCGAGGTCGAGTTCTCCGACGGCACGGTGATCGTGGCCGACGGCGAGCACCAGTGGCTGACGGAGTCGTGCAGCGAGACCGGCGGCTTCTGGGCGATCCGCACGACCGCGCAGCTGTTCGAGCGCGTCGGCGTGTGCCGCATGTTCGTGCGCCTGTCCGCGGCCTGGGACCTGCCGACGGCGGCGCTGCCTCTCACGCCGCGCTCGCTCGGCCTGTTCCTCTCGGGCCTGGGCGACCTGGAACTGACCGACGACGAACTGCGCGTCGCCAAGGACCTCGACCTGGCCGACGACCCGCACATCCCGGCCGCGTACCTGCGCGCGTCCCGCAAGCAGCGCGAGGAACTGCTGGCCGCGCTGCAGATCGACGGCCGCTTCGCCCGCCTGCGCCGCGACCTGGCCGAGCTGATCGCGGGCCTCGGCAGGCACGACCAGGTGGAGATCGTCGCCGTGCGCCCGATCGCCTCCGTGCCGGTGCGCTGCGTCGAGGTCGACAACCACGACCACCTGTACCTCGCGGGCGAGACGATGATCCCGACCCACAACTCGACGCTGGGCCTCGACTTCGCCAGGTCGTGCTCGGTGAAGCACGGCATGACCAGCGCCATCTTCAGTCTGGAAATGAGCCGCACCGAGATCGTCATGCGCATGCTCTCCGCCGAGGCGCGCATCCGCCTGAGCGACATGCGAGGCGGCACGATGAGCGACGACGACTGGACCCGCCTGGCCCGCCGGATGAGCGAGATCAGCGAGGCCCCGCTCTTCGTGGACGACAGCCCGAACCTCACGATGATGGAGATCAGGGCCAAGGCCCGCCGCCTCAAGCAGCGGCACGACCTCAAGCTCGTGGTCGTCGACTACCTCCAGCTGATGTCGTCGGGCAAGAAGACCGAGTCGCGCCAGCAGGAAGTCTCGGAGTTCTCGCGAAACCTGAAGCTGATCGCCAAGGAACTCCACGTCCCGGTGATCGCGATCTCCCAGCTGAACCGCGGCCCGGAACAACGAACCGACAAGCGCCCGATGCTCTCCGACCTCCGTGAGTCCGGCTCCCTGGAGCAGGACGCCGACATGGTCATCCTGGTCAACCGCCCCGACGCCTGGGAACGCGACGACCCGCGCGCCGGCGAGGCCGACCTGATCATCGCCAAGCACCGCGCGGGCCCGACCGCGACCATCGTCGTGGCGCACCAGCTGCACTACAGCCGCTTCACGGACCTGGCCCAGACCTGAGCTGACGTCGCGGTTCTGTGCCTGGCTAGGCCTCGCCGCGCAGCGTCTCCGCCATGGCTAGCGAGGCTGAAGGCCGCGCAGCGCCGTGTCCACCACCTGGTCCACGTAGTCGTGAGTCAGCGGGCCGGTGCGTTGCAGCCACCGGTTGAGGACAGGGCCGAACAGCATGTCGATGGCCACGTCGAGTTCGACGTCGTCGGCGAGCTGACCGGCGCGCTGGGCGGCGCGCAGTCGCGTCCTCTTCAGCTCCCGCATCGGCTGGTCCAGCCGCAACACGTACTCGGCGGCCAAGAGGTGGTCGTTGACGATCTCGACGTGCATGGCACGCATGGCCTGGTCGTAGCGCGGGTCGTCGAGCTCGTCGACTGTGGCCCGCAGCACCAGTTTCAGGTCGGCGGCCAGATCACCGGTGTCCGGCAGGGCAGCGGCCTCGCCGTCGCCGGCGAAAGCGAGGAAGGCGTCGAAGAGCAGCGAGCCCTTTGACGACCACCACCGGTAGATCGTCTGCTTGCCGACTCCGGCGGCCCGGGCAATGCCCTGAATGGTGAGCTTGGCGTATCCCACCTCGCCGACAAGATCGATTGCCGTGGAGAGGATGGCGCGGCGCGCGGCGTCGTTGCGCCGGTTGGGATCTGGAACAGCCGTCATGGACACCCCGCCAATCTAACAAGTGACGAGACGAGACGTCTCGTCTTGACACAGAGTCGCAGCCAGAGGCATGCTTCGGGTCGCCAACGAGACGAGACGTCTCGTCTCGTCAGGCCGACGGAAGGAATGGGATGACTGCCTCAGCCTCATCACGGGTCTGGTTCGTCACCGGCGCGAGCCGTGGTCTCGGCCGCGCCTTCACCGAGGCTGCGCTCGCTGCGGGTGACCGGGTCGCCGGAGCGGCTCGCGACCTCTCGCCGCTCGATGAACTCGCCGCGCGGTACCCGGATCGACTTTTACGACTGCGGTTGGACGTCACGGACCGCGCAGCCGTTTTCGACGTCGTCGACAAGGCGAAGAAGCACTTCGGGCGACTTGACGTCGTGGTCAACAACGCGGGTGCGCTGTTCGTCGGGATGGTGGAGGAGTTCACCGAGGCCGAGGCCCGCGAGCAGATGGAGGTCAACTTCTTCGGTGCGTTGTGGGTCAGCCAGGCGGTGATGCCGCACCTGCGGGCGAACGGTAGCGGGCACGTCCTGCAGATTTCCAGCATCGGCGCACTTGGCGGCTTTTGCAGCACCGGGCTCTACAGCGCCAGCAAGTTCGCGCTGGAAGGAATGAGTGAGGCGCTGGCCGCCGAGGCCGCGCGGTTCGGCGTCAAGGTCAGCATCGTTCAGCCGGGCGGTTACTGGACGGACCTCTACACGAGCAGCAGGGCGACGGAGCCGAACCCCGCCTACGACGAACTGCGCGACGAGCTCCAGAAGCAGTGGGCCGAAGGGTCGATCGACAGCGAGCCGAAGCTCGCCGCGGAGGCGGTGATGAAGTTGGTCGCCAGCGACGAACCGCCGCTCAGGCTTCTGCTCGGGAGCATGGTCTACGACGTCGCCTTCGACATCTCGCGGCGGCGGATGGACACCTGGGCTGCCTGGGAGGAGACCAGTCGCGCCGCGGAGAAGGCGGTTGCTGCCCCGATCGCCTGAACAACCTGGTCAACGGCAGTTGCCTCGGCTAGAACCGGACTGTGCTGCACGACCCGCTCACGGGCCTGCCCGGCCACGCGCTGCTGCTCGACCGCCTGGAGCAGGCGCTCATCCGCGCCCGCACGCGCGGCACGCTCGTGACGCTGGTCCTGGTCACGGGGCCGGACGACGTGCTGGCAGCGGCGAAGGCCTTGAGGCAAGGGCTGAGACCAGACTTCACGGTCGCGCGGTACGGCGACTCGGTGCTGGCGGTGCTGGCCGAGCACGACTTCGGGGACGGGGCACCGATCGCGGAGTTGATCAGGCGACTCGTGGGGGAGCGGCCGCACGTGCACTGGGTGACGAGTGACGGTGATGCGGAGCCGCAGGACATTCTCGCGACAGCACGAACACCCCCCGCACGGCACTGAGCCCCAGCGACAACGTCTGTCGCTGGGGCTCAGTTTCTTACCGGAGGAGGGTGTTACAACTGCGGGGTGTTACCAGGGGTGTTACTTACAGCGAGCCGGTCACCGTCTGGAACAGGTTGGCCGGGTCGATCGAGGCGAGCGCCGGGGCGTTGAACGGCAGCTGCGGCAGCGCGCGCTCGTCGGCCTGCGGGGCCAGGCCCTGG
The DNA here is from genome assembly GCF_033949975.1 of Lentzea sokolovensis. Taxonomy (NCBI): domain Bacteria; kingdom Bacillati; phylum Actinomycetota; class Actinomycetes; order Pseudonocardiales; family Pseudonocardiaceae; genus Lentzea; species Lentzea sokolovensis. The sequence goes on along the minus strand of NZ_JAXAVU010000009.1, from coordinate 313,578 downwards.
GTCGGGTTCAGGTTCAGACCCGAGAGGGAGGCCGGGCCGTCGACGGGCAGCGTGGGCAGCGAGCGCTCGGTGGGGAGCGCGGGCAGCTGCACGGGCACCGGCAGGGCCGGGGCGGTCACCGGCAGGGACGGCAGCGAACGCTCGGTGGCGCCGGCCGGGACGAGGCCCTTCGCGGCGTCGAGCAGCTGGCCGAGGGGCAGGCCCTGGACGTTCGGGGACAGGCTCGCCGCGCCACCGTTCACCGGCAGAGCGGAGCGCTCCTGCGCCACCGCGGGCAGCGCCGAGGTGGGCAGCTGGCCGGTCAGAGCCGCCAGGTCAGCCGGGTTCGGGAGCTGGTTCACGGGCAGCTTGCTGTCGAGGCCGTGGAACGCCGGAACCTCGTTGGCCTTCAGCAGGCTGTCGACGCCCTTGGGGAGCTCCAGGCCCTTGAGCTGCGCGGCACGCAGGGTGCCGGCGTCCTCGCCGGTGAGCTGCGTGTCGTCGCTCGTGCCCAGCGTGGTCGCCTGGCCGACGACCTCGACGGGGATGCGCGCGACCTTGGCCGCGGCCTCGACCGGAACGGTCATCTCGCGGGCGGTCAGCGGTCCGCTGCCCTCCGTGAGCATCTCGCCACCGGCCGAGGTGTACGACGTCTTGTCCGTGACCGTCGTCGCGTTGCCCGCAGCCGCGACCGAGTCCGCGTACACGCCGGCGACGGCGTTGGCGGGGACGTGGATCAGGTTGCCGGACACCGAGGCGTCGTCGGCCGTGGAGTAGCTGTCGGCACCGGACACGACGTTGGTGTCGGACACCACGTCGGAGTTGGTGATGCCGGCGGCGGCGACGGTGTTGCCCGGAACGGCCGGGAGCACGGCCGGCTGCGCGCCGATCAGGTTGCCCGAGACCGCGCCCTGGTCGCCGTTGCTGTTGACGTCGCCACCGGCGACGGACGACAGGGCGTTGGTGGAGAAGGCGTCGACGTTGCTGCCGCCGCCGACCGACCAGCCGAGCACCTGGGTGCCGGTGGCGACCGGAGCCGAGACGACGTTGCCCGCGATGGAGCCCTTCTCACCCGTGGTGAGAGCGTCGCCGCCGGCCTTCATGTCGGTGTCGTTGTCGCCGGTGGTCTTGTTGTTGCCGACCAGCGTGGCACCGTCGGCGAAGACCTGGGCCGGCGTCGAGGTCGGGACCTGGACGATGTTGCCGGAGGCCGAGCTCTTCTTGCCGTAGGCCTTCGGGCCCTGGCCCGCGATGACCGTGGTGTCGTTCGCCGTGTCGGACGTGGTGTTGCCCACCAGGCCGGCGGTGACGGCGAAGACCTGCGGCGCGACGGCCGTGGGTGCGGTCACGATGTTGCTGGAGACCGTGCCGTGGTCGTCCTGCGTGTTCGGCTGGCCGCTGGAGCGAACCAGCTTGGTCTCGTCGGCGGAGCCGGCGGCCTGGCCACCGACCGCGGCCGCGAGGCCGTAGACCTCGGCCGGAGCGGCGAGCGGGGTCTGCGCGATGTTGCCGGAGATGACCGAGTCGTTGCCGGTCGTGCCCTGGTAACCGTTGGTGGTCGACTTGACGTCGTTCTCGCAGGTACCGGCAGCCTGGCCCGCGAGGGTGGCACCGTTGCCGCACACGTCCACGGCCGAGGCCGGGGGAACGTCGGCGATGTTGCCGGACAGGACCGACTTGTCGGCCTGCGTGTAGGTCTCGCCACCGGCGTTCGAGGTCGCGGCGTTGGCGTGGTCGGTGAGCGCGTTGCCCACGAGCGACGCACCGTTGCCACCGACGGCGGCGGGGAGCGAGATCGGCGCGCCGGCGACGTTGCCCGACGCGGTCGAACCGGTGCCGCTGGTGTGCTTGGTGCCACCGGCCTTCGACCAGTTGGACGTGTCGCTGACGGCGGTCGAGTTGCCACCGACGGCGGCGGCGTTGTCGTCGACCGTGATCGGGCCGGCGAGCGCGGGCTCGGCGATGTTGCCGGCCAGCGTGGCCGGGTCGCCGTTGGTGTCGACGTTGCCACCGGTGACGGCGGTGCCCGTCTGGGTCGAGTCGGTGGAGGCGTTGCCCGCACCGGCGGCCGAGTTGCCGTTGACCTCGGCCAGCGGGGACAGCGGGATCGGCACGGCGTTGCCCGAGATCGAGCTGCTCTTGCCGCTCGTCAGGACGTCACCCTCGGAGGAGGCGAACGTGTCGGCGGTCGAGTTGGCGTCGGCGATGCCGGCCGCACCCACACCGTTGCCGGTGATCTGGACCGGGGTCGCACCCTGCTCGGAGACGACGTTGCCGGAGATGGCGCCCTTGTCACCGTTGGTGGTGATGTCGCCGCCGGTCGTGGAGACCTGCTGGGCGTCGGTGTTGGTGGTGGCGTTGCCACCGGCCGCGATCGCGTTGCCGGTCAGCTGGACCGGGAGCACGTGGTTGACGGCGACGACGTTGCCGGCGAGGGCCTGGCCCGCGCCATCGGTGACGATCGTGCCGTCGCGGTGCGTGGTCTGGGAGCAGTCGCCGGTCGCCTCGGTGTTGGCGAGAACCGCGATCGCGTTACCGCAGATGTTGATCGGCACATCGACGTGCGCCTGGATCGTGTTGCCGCGCACCAGGTTCTGGAGCGGGGTGCCCTGCAGACGCTCGCCTGCCTGACGGACCAGCGGGTTCGCGACGGGCGCTGCCGTGCGGGTGGGCACCGCGCTGGTGACGCGGTCCGTGCTGATCGTGCGGTCCACCTTGGGGACCGTGATCTCCTTGACCGGAGTGGCCAGCTTGTTCTGGTCGGCCTTGATCGGAACCGAGGCCGCGACGTCGACAGCCGGAGGCGCTGCGTCCGGGTCGACGTTCTCCTGGGCAGAAGCGATGCCCGTACCGAGCATCAGCAAACCACCAGTGACAAACGCGGTCTGAAGTCCGCGCTTTGCCCAGGTCTGCATTAGATCTCCTTCATCGGTTTCCCGTCGAGAAAGCGACGGGGGCTCAAGGGGGTGGGGCCGAAACGCGCAGGGGAAGGCGCGTCATCACCGGGGGAATCGCACGCGGTGATCGACCTGTGTGAGCGCAAGAAAAAAGCGCGACGGTCGACTTCCGGACAGCCAGGGGAGGAGGCTGCCGCGGACCGCGCGCTGGAATCAGTCGGGGTTGATACCGGGCTGCTTGCCCGACGTCACGGTGACCTCGTCAGTGGACGGCGCGAGAGCGCTCGTCGACGAGATGCCGTGAGAGTTGCCGGACGCAGCGAAGGCAGCGAACGTGCTGCCCTTGGCAGAGCCAGAACCGTCGTTGCACGAAGAGCACTGCACCGGCGCGGGGGCCGGGACGGGCAGCTTCGGGAACGGGTTGCTGGGCAGGGACGGGCGCTGCTCGGAGGGCACGACGAAGCCGTTGTGCTCCAGCAGATCCGTCCACTTGGCACCGGACGAGCCGGTGAACTGCGAGACCACCGGTGCCGGCGACTGTCCGGCATCGGTGGCGGGAGCCGGGATCTCCGGGAACGTCACGTCCATGGCCCGCTCGCTGGCGGGGGTGCTGGACTGACCGATCCTGGTAACCTGCGGCAGGATTCGCGCGGCGATCTGTTCGACCGCCTGGGAGACCTGCACGTCCGGCAGGGCGGCGCGAGCCTTCTCCTGCTCGGCGCGCAAGGTCTCGTCGAGCTTGTGCACTGCCTTGGCGGCGGGAACGACGACCGGCAGCTTCTCGTCCGTCTTGGCGACGAGCTTGCTGACGACGTCGACCTGCTGCGCATCCGCAGTGGGCACAGCGCCTTCCGCGTTCGCGGCAGACGTGGTGAGCACCCAGGCAACGGCCGTTCCCGCGATCGCTCCACCGACGGCGAGCAGCGCTCGGGTGGCGAACCGGCGGATGCCGTTCGCTCCCGTCTTCGCTCGCATGTCAGCGGACAACGCAGGAAACCTCGCTACTCGGTGGCGCTCAAGGGATTCGCCGACGATCAACGTGATCAAGTCGACGTCGGCGACTCTGCCAGTCCATCCACCCCGAATGCACGCTCTGAGCGCCCGGTTAACTACATCGTGTGAACGCCGTCCTGGGACTCACACCCGCTTCAGCACCCGTGCCGCACCCGCCGCCGCGGTCGACGCGAGCACCCAGCCCACGGCCACGAGCAGCGAAGATATCCACTGCGACGCGCCCGTGAACTGCCACTTGCCGTCGTGGCCGAAGTCGATGATCGGGATCAGCAGGTCGAGCGCGAGCAGCGACGCGTTCCAGACCGGGTCCTCGTCCTGGTTGAGCTTGGCCATCGGGTGCCAGTTGAACCACAGCGCGCCGAACAACCAGAACACGCCGAGCCAGCAGATCGCGAGCCACGGCCGGTAGCCGTAGCCGACCGTGAACCGCTGCACGACGCCCCAGACCCGCCCGGCACGGCCGAGTTCGGAGTAGCGGCGGCGTTGTTTCTCCAGCTGGACCTTCTGCGCGAGCTCCTCCTCACCGCCCTGCTGGTAGACGGCGGCGAGCTGTTCGTACGGTCCCGGGGCGAAGTCCGGCTGCACCTTGAGCAGCCACTTGAGCCGCGTCTGCACCGGCACGTCGGGATCGGCGGTGATGCCGGCGAACTCGAAGTCGTCCACGGCGACGCCACCCTCGGCGTCCCACAGGCCGGGCCCGTCGGTCACCGACACCGCCTTGAGCCGGCTCAGCACGACCTTGCCCTTGGGCTGCTGGCCCTCGGGGATGTGCAGGCGGAACTGGTGGACGGTGAGGCCGTAGGCGTTCAGCGCGATGTCCGCGGCGGTCGAGCCGAGGTGCGAGTTGCTGAACGTCGCCATCTTGCCGACCTCGCCCAGCCGGATGCGCACGCCGCCGACCGCGGTGAACCCGCGGCTGCACAGGAGGTCCTTGCCGATCGTGATGGCGCGGGCGTCCAGCGAAGGCTTCTGCGTACCGTTCGCGCGCAGCCTCGGGAGGGTCAGTTCGGCGCCGGACATGTCGAGCGTCGAGCCGATGTTCGCGTTCTGCAGGCGGACCGAGCCCTTGGCCCTGAGCTCGCGCAGGAAGAGCGTGCCGCCGATCTGGAGGCGGTCGGCGAACAGGACGTCGATGCCGGGCCCGTGCAACGACACCCCGGACATGCTGGCGCTGCCGTTGATGGTCGCGTTGGACAGCCGGACCTGGCCGTAGGTCTGCAACGCGAGCGAACGGGCGCCCGCGCCGTTGACCGCGCTGCGCGCCTCGACGTCGCCGCGGACCTGCAGGCCGTCCGCGTGCAGGGCGACCGGGATCCGGTTCGTGACGTCACCGGCGAGTTCCTCGGCGATCTCGCGCGGCCCGATCACCGCGCCGGACAACCGGAGGTAACCGCCGATGCTCGCGTTGGGCAGCCGGACCGTGCCCTCGCTGGTGAAGCCGTCGTCGAGTTCGACGTTGCCCTCCACCCGGATGCGGTCGGCCACGAGCGTCGCCGCTTCGTCGGCCGATCCGTGCGGCAGGACCAGCACCTGGTTGTCGACGCGGTGGGCGGAGTGCAGGCGGGCGCCGGTGAACTCGACGTTTCCACCGACGCGCGCGCCGTCGAACAGCACCCGGCCGTCCGCGTTGAAGCGGCCGCCCTCGGCGTTGCAGAAGACGTTGCCCGAGACGACGATCCCGGACGCGTCGAGCGCGTCCTTGCCGGTGTTGATCAGACGGGCGCCGCCGAGGTGGACGCTGCCGCCGATCGACGCACCCCTCAGTCGGACCTCGCCGTTGGCCCGCATCGCGATGGCCTGGACGGAGCCGCTGACCCGCAGCCGTGCGCCCAGGAGCGCGTGGTCGGTGTTGCTGCGCAGGACCGCGCCGGCCAGCCGGAGCGTGCCGTCGACGGCGGCGTCGGTGAGGTCGACGGTGCCGGTGCAGGTGAAGCCGGCTTCGAGGACCAGGTCGCTGAAGACGCGGAGGTTGCGGCCCTGCAGGCCGGGGACGCGGGTGCCGCGCAGCCGGAGCCCGATGAGGCGGGCCATGCGGAGGTCGAGCGACTCCTCGAAGGTGCAGTGGGTGAGGTCGATGACCCGTGTGACGCGCGTGCCCTCCAGTTCGAACCTGCCGGTGATCCGCGCGTTTCGAAGCCGCAAAGCGGGCAATCCCTTGCGCGGCACCCGGTACAAGCCGGTCAGCAGACCGGTGAGCACCTCGCCGCGAACGCTCTGTCCGGTCAGGTCTGTCTCGGTACCGCCCGCGTAGGCCCCTGCGACCTGGCGCTCGACTTCGGTCAAGTCTTCCGGCTTGATCACTTCGTCCTCCCCTGACGAGTCGGATCATCCCTTCTGGAGTTCCGGCTTGGCGAGGGTTCGAACAGTTACCGTGAGGTCCATGAGCGCGCCGGAGTCGGAGATCAGCAACCGCGTTCCCCTGCTGCTACGGGTCAGTGCCGCCCTGAGCTGGCGGTTCGTCGTCGTGATCGCCGCGTTGTACGTGGTCGCCTACGCGTTGAGCTTCCTGGCTTCGATAGTGATTCCGGTCGCTATCGCCCTGCTGCTGGCCGCACTGCTGTCGCCCGGCGTGGCGAAACTCGTCGAGTGGCGGGTGCCGCGCGGCGTGGCGACGACCGTGATGATGATCCTCGGCATCGGCGTGCTCGGCGGCGTGCTGACGTTCGTGATCAGCGAGTTCTCCCGCGGCCTGCCCGAACTGCAGACGCAGGTGGCGGCCTCGCTCGACACGATCCAGACGTGGCTGAAGGACGGACCCGCGCACCTGTCCGACCAGCAACTGCAGAACTACGTCAACGAGATCGTGAAGACGATCAAGGAGAACCAGGCCGAGATCACGTCCGGCGCCCTGACCACCGCGGCCACCCTGGGCGAGTTGCTGACCGGGCTGCTGCTCGCGCTGTTCACTCTCATCTTCTTCTTGCACGACGGCGACGGCATCTGGCGCTTCGTGACGCGTGCGGTGCCTCGCGACGTGCGTCAGCGCGTCGACGTGGCCGGGCGCCGCGGGTTCGGCTCTCTCGTTTCTTATGTGCGCGCTACGGCCGTGGTCGCGATCGTCGACGCCGTGGGCGTTGGTGTCGGCCTGGCGATCATCGGTGTGCCGCTCGTGGTGCCGCTGTCCGCCTTGGTGTTCCTCGGTGCGTTCATCCCCATCATCGGTGCGGTGTTCACGGGTGCCGTGGCGGTGTTGATCGCGTTGGTGACCAACGGGCCTATTGCGGCACTTGTGGTCTTGGCCGTGCTTATTGGCGTGATGCAGCTGGAGTCGCACGTGCTGCAGCCGTTGTTGCTGGGCCGTGCGGTCAAGTTGCACCCGTTGGCCGTGGTGCTGGCGATCGCGGGCGGGTTGGTGACCGGGGGCATCGCCGGAGCGTTGCTGGCCGTGCCGCTGCTGGCGGTGCTGAACTCCGGGATCCGGTCGCTCATCTCCGACTCGGACGCAGTGCAGAAGCCGGAGAAGGTGGACGTGCTGAATCCTCAGGACACGGCGCCGAAGGACGACAAGAGCGAACGGGTCAAGGAGCTCTAGGCCATCGACACGAGGTTGCGGCCGTAGGCCTTGGCCGCCAGCAACGCCGCGTCGGCCGCCACCAGCAGGTCCGGCAGCTCGTACCCGAACCGAGTCGTCGTCGACACCCCGATGGACACCGTCAGGCCGTGCAGCTCGTGCGGCTTGCCGTCCGTGGCCATCGTGGGCACGCGCAACGCGGCCACGGCCTTGCGGACGCGTTCGGCGACGTACTCGGCCTCGTCCGGCGTGGCTTCAGGCAGGAGGACCACGAACTCCTCGCCGCCGAACCGGCCGACCAGGTCGCCTCGGCGGACGGTGCCGCGCAGCAGCAACGAGATCGCGGCCAGGGCGGCGTCACCCGCCAGGTGGCCCACCTCGTCGTTGACGCGCTTGAAGTGGTCCAGGTCCAGGAGCATGACGGCCATGGGGCGGGTGCGGCCGGAGCCCTTGGTCAGTTCGTAGCGGGCTCGGCTGTCCCAGTGGACTGCGTTGGCAAGGCCGGTCTTGGCGTCGCGCTGGGCCGATCGGCGCCATTGCGGGAGTTGGGCGGCTCGCTCCAGAAGGGCCAGAGGTGGGCCGGCGATGAGGGCGTGGATGGCGTTCGCCTCCGCCACGCAGCCCATGAGGCCGCCGATCGACACGGCCACTATGCCCAGGATGGCGTCGATGGGTTCGCCGACGTTCTCCTCGAACGTGGCGGAGGGGCTGCGCAGCTTCAGGCCCAGCGAGATCAGGCCCGCGCGCAGGATCAGCAGCAGCGCCGCGCCCAGGGTCAGGATCACGAGGTTGGCGTGCGGATCCGCCCAGCCGAGCACGTAGCGGGTGGTGAAGACGGCCAGAGCGGTGGCGCTCAGGGTGAACAGCCAGCGATGGGTCTCCGGGCGTGGGGAGAGCAGGCTGTGCAGGGCGGGGCCGAAGAGGAGCAGGACGAGCAGGTTCGGCGGGAGGGCGAGGATGCCCGCCGTCAGGTAGCAGAGGTGGGCTGCCCACGGGTTGCGCTCGGTCTCGCCCAGGCGGTGGCTGTAGATGGAGCTGCCGATGATCACCGCGCCCGCCGTGCCCGCGATGGCGGCGAATCTGGCGATTTCGGAGGGTGACGGCGTTTCGGAGGAAACGATCGCGTAGACGACGGTCGCGAACGCCGCCATGTCGATCAGCAACCAGTAGCAGAGCGCAGGCCGCCGCAAAGTCCACACCGGCCAGTCCCGCACCTGCATCGCCCTCCCCCGAACCCGGAGAGCGTCGCACATTCCTCCGTTCGGCAGAAGACGGCCACCTGGGGGTTAGCCAGCACACGTTCACGCGGCAGGATGGTGTCCGAAAGGAGCACAGCGTGCGCAAAGAGCCTGCCGAACGTGTGACGAAGGTGATCGACGACCCGGCCACGCCCCTGTGGTGCGGGACGATTGCGCTACGCATAGTCACATTCCTCTTCGCGGCGGCGAACGTCATCGCGAACCAATCCGGTTACATCCGGCCGTGGCTCGCGTGGACCACGCTCGGGGTGATGGCGCTGTGGTCCGTCTTCACGAGCCGCGCCTACAGCACGACGTGGGGCAGGCGGTGGCCGATCGTGCTCGTCGACCTGGCCCTGACCTGCGGTCTCATGTCGTTGTCGCCGTTGATCATGTCCGACCACCAGCTGCTGGTCCTGCACGTCCCGCTGATCACGACGATCTGGGCGTGCGTGCCGGCGGTCGCGCTGGGCGCGCTCGGCGGGGCGGCCGCGGGCTTCGGCGGCGGGCTGACCGTCGGCCTCTTCACCTATCTGTCCCACCGTTCGCCGAGTCTCGACCTGCTGCGCGACGTCGTGCTGCTGGCGGGCGCCGGCATGGTCGTCGGCATGGCGTCGGCGACCGCACGACGTTCGGCCGTGTTGCTCGCCCAGGCCTTGAGAGCCGAAGCGGCGACGGCGGAACGGGAACGGCTTGCCCGTTCGATTCACGACAGCGTGCTGCAGGTCCTCGCCCGCGTGCGCAAGCGCGGCCTCGAAGTCGGTGGCGAGGCGGCCGAACTGGCCAAGATGGCGGGCGAGCAGGAGGTGGCCCTCAGGAATTTGGTGGCCGCTGCTCCCGTCGACTCCACTGTGGATGGAGAGATCGACCTGCGGCCCGGACTGCAGGTGCTCGCCACGCCCAGGATCCAGGTGTCGACGCCCGCGACCCAGGTGATGTTCGAAGCACCGGCGGCGGGCGAGCTCACGTCGCTGGTGCGCGAGGCGCTGTCCAACGTGGACAAGCACGCCGGTGAGGACGCACGGGCCTGGGTGCTGCTGGAAGATCTCGGGGAGGAGATCGTGCTGAGCGTCAGGGACGATGGACCTGGCATCCCGGAAGGCCGGATCGCGTCGGCCGCCGCGGAAGGCAGGATGGGGATCGAGAAGTCGATCAAAGGCCGGGTGGAGTCGCTCGGCGGAACGCTGGAGCTCCAGACCGGGCCGGGGGAGGGCACGGAATGGGAGGTTCGGGTGTTCAGGAAGGGGGCGGCAGGATGACGGTCTCGGTGATGGTCGTGGACGACCACCCGATGTGGCGCGAGGGCGTGGCGCGTGATCTCCAGGAGCGCGGCTTCGAGATCGTGGCGACCGCGGGCGACGCGCCCTCGGCCGTGCGCATCGCGAAAGCCGTGCGACCCAACGTGGTCCTGATGGACCTCAACCTCGGCGAACTCTCCGGGGTCGACGCCACGGCGATGATCACCAGCGAATTGCCGGACACGCGCGTGCTGGTGCTGTCCGCGTCCGGCGAGCACGACGACGTGCTGCAGGCCGTGAAGGCGGGCGCGTCCGGATATCTCGTGAAGTCCGCGTCCTCGGAGGAACTGGTCGAGGCCGTGTCCCGCACCGCCGCCGGCGACGCCGTGTTCACCGCGGGCCTCGCCGGCCTGGTTCTGGGCGAGTACCGGCGCATGGCCGCCGCGCCGGACGACTCGGAGGAGAAGCCGCAGCTCACCGATCGGGAGACCGAGGTGCTGCGACTGGTCGCCAAGGGCCTGACCGCACGACAGATCGCGAACCGCCTGGTGATCTCCCACCGCACGGTCGAGAACCACGTCCAATCGACTTTGCGGAAGCTTCAACTGCACAACCGGGTGGAGTTGGCGCGTTATGCCATCGAGCACGGTCTTGACGCCGAACCGGAGGCAGAGAAATGACAGACCCCAGAGAGTTACGCGTGTCCGATGCGGAACGTGAGCACGTCGTCACCCTGCTGAACAAGGCGGTGGGCCGAGGCATGATCACGCTGGACGAGTTCACCGTCCGCACGGACACCGCTCTCGCCGCGAAGACCAGGGCCGATCTGAACGTCGTGCTGCTCGACCTGCCCGGCATGGTCAACAACGAGGTGGCCCGTGAGCGGACCGAGCTGAAGAACACGATGAGCACCACGACCCGCAAGGGTCACTGGGTCGTGCCGAACGAGCTCGTCATCCGCAACACCCTCGGCACCACGAACCTCGACTTCACCGCCGCCGACGTGCCGCCGGTCGTCAACGTCGACCTGGACGTGTCGCTGGGCACCGTGAAGCTCCTGCTGCCGGCCGGGTCGTCGGTCAACGCCGACGCCGTCGAGATCACCGCCGGCGAGCTGAAGGACAAGGTCCAGAACTCCGACGGCAATCCGCACTTCCAGCTCAAGGGCTCGGTGCGCGGCGGAACCGTGGTGATCAAGCGGAAGCGCTGATCTGCGAACGGTCGCGCGAACACGCAGGATCGAGGCATGCGATGCCTCGTGACCGGCGCGACCGGATATCTCGGCGGACGACTGGTGCCCAGGCTGCTGGCCGAAGGGCACCAGGTGCGTTGCCTGGTGCGATCGCCGGAGAAGCTGCGCGACGTCCCGTGGGCCGCTGACGTCGAGATCGTCAAGGGTGACGTGCTCGGCGATCTCGACGAGGCCATGCGGGACGTCGAGGTCGTTCACTACCTCGTGCATTCGCTGCAGTCGAAGGACTTCGCCGACGCCGACCGCAAGGCCGCGGAGAACACGGCGCGGGCTGCCGAACGGGCCGGCGTGCGGCGAATCGTCTACCTGGGCGGACTGCACCCGGCCAACGTCGAGCTGTCGCCGCACCTGGCCTCGCGCAAGGAGGTCGGCGAGGTCTTCCTGCGCTCGAAGACACCGGCCGTGGTGCTGCAGGCGGCGGTGATCATCGGGTCGGGGTCGGCGAGCTTCGAGATGCTGCGCTACCTCACCGAACGGCTGCCGGTCATGGTCACGCCGCGCTGGGTGCACAACCGGATCCAGCCGATCGCCGTGCGGGACGTGCTGCGCTACCTGGTCGACGCCACGACGCTCGAAGGCCACAACCGGACGTTCGACATCGGCGGGCCGGACGTGCTGACCTACCTGGAGATGATGCTCCGGTACGCCGAGGTCGCCGGGCTGCCCAGGCGCCGCGTGCTGCCCGTGCCGTTGCTGACGCCGGGCCTGTCCTCGCACTGGGTCAACGTCGTCACGCCGGTGCCGAAGTCGATCGCCAGGCCGTTGATCGAATCGCTGGTGCACGAGGTGGTGTGCCGCGAGAACGACATCCGCGAGGTGCTGCCGGGCGAGAACACCGGCTTCGTCAAGGCCGTCGAACTGGCGCTGGACAAGATCCGTGACGCCAACGTCGAGACCCGCTGGTCAGGGGCGTCGCTGCCGGGTGCGCCGAGTGAGCCGCTGCCGACCGACCCCGACTGGTCCGGCGGTTCGATCTACACCGACGAACGCGAGCGCAAGACGAACGCCACGCCCGAACGGCTCTGGGAGGTCGTCGAAGGCATCGGCGGCGAACGCGGCTGGTACTCGTTCCCGCTGGCCTGGGCCGTACGGGGCTGGATGGACCGGGCCGCGGGCGGCGTCGGGCTCCGGCGTGGCCGGCGTGACGCGAACCGGCTGAACGTCGGCGAGGCGCTTGACTGGTGGCGCGTCGAGGAGATCGAACGCGGGCATCTGCTGCGGCTGCGGGCCGAGATGAAGGTGCCGGGGAAGGCGTGGCTGGAGCTTCGAGTGGCGGGCAACGAGGGACACGGGTCCACTTACCGCCAACGCGCCGTGTTCGTGCCCAAGGGGCTCGCCGGACACCTCTACTGGGCGGCTGTCTGGCCGTTTCACGGCATCGTGTTCGGCGGCATGGTGCGCAACATCGCCAATGAAGCTGAGCTGCACAAGAACTTCAGAAAGTCCTGATGGACTGCACAAGCAGCAAAGGGTGAAACTTCCCGCATGAAGGCTCTCGTCAAGGTCGCCGCTGGGCCTGGACTCGAACTGACCGACGTCCCCGACCCGACACCGGGTCCGACGGACGTGCTGGTCAGGGTGTTGCGCACCGGCATCTGCGGCACCGATCTGCACATCGACTCGTGGGACGACTGGGCGGCGCAGAACATCAAGGCGCCACTGGTCCTCGGGCACGAGTTCGTCGGCGAGGTCGTCGAGATCGGCAACAGCGTCACCGGCGTCAAGGTCGGCGACCTGGTCAGCGGCGAGGGCCACCTCGTCTGCGGGACCTGCCGCAACTGCAAGGCCGGCCGCCGCCACCTCTGCGCGAACACGCGCGGTCTGGGCGTGCACTCCAACGGCGCGTTCGCGCAGTACGTCGTGCTGCCCGAGCAGAACGCGTGGGTGCACCGCACGCAGGTCGACCTGGACGTGGCCGCGATCTTCGACCCGTTCGGCAACGCCGTGCACACCGCGCTGAGCTTCCCGGTCATCGGCGAGGACGTGATCATCACGGGCGCCGGGCCGATCGGCATCATGGCCGCCGCCGTCGCCAAGCACGCGGGCGCGCGCAACGTCGTGATCACCGACATCTCCGAGCACAGGCTCGATCTGGCCCGCAAGGTCGGCGTCGACCTCGCGGTGAACGTCGCCGAGAAGTCGATCGCGGACGCCCAGGCCGAACTCGGCATGGCAGAGGGCTTCGACGTCGGCATGGAGATGTCCGGCAAGCCGGTGGCGATGCGGGACATGATCGCGAACATGGCGCACGGCGGCCGCATCGCGATGCTCGGGCTGCCCGCGGACGAGTTCTCCGTCGACTGGAGCAGCGTCGTGCTGAAGATGCTGCACATCAAGGGGATCTACGGCCGCGAGATGTTCGAGACCTGGTACTCGATGACCGTGCTGCTGCAGCGCGGCCTCGACCTCGCGCCGGTCATCACGCACCGGTACGACCACACGCAGCACGCGGAGGCGTTCGCCACCGCGCGCGAAGGCAAGTGCGGCAAGGTCATCCTCGACTGGACGGGAGCCTGATGTACGGCGAGCTGAAGAACGACCTCCTCAAGACGATCGAGGAGATCAGGGAGGCCGGGCTCTACAAGTCGGAACGCGTGATCGGCACCCCGCAGAACGCCGCCGTCCGGGTCGGCAAGGGTGACGAGGTCCTGAACTTCTGCGCCAACAACTACCTCGGTCTCGCCGACCACCCGCAGCTCATCGAGGCCGCCAAGAAGGGCTTGGACGACTGGGGCTTCGGCATGGCCTCGGTCCGGTTCATCTGCGGCACCCAGGAGCCGCACAAGGAACTGGAGCGCAAGCTCAGCGAGTTCCTCGGCACGGAGGACACGATCCTCTACAGCTCGTGCTTCGACGCGAACGGCGGCCTGTTCGAGACGCTGCTCGGCGCCGAGGACGCGATCATCTCCGACGAGCTGAACCACGCGTCGATCATCGACGGCGTGCGGCTGTCGAAGGCCAAGCGCTTCCGCTACAAGAACCGCGACATGGACGACCTGGAGCGCCAGCTCAAGGACTCCGCCGACGCCCGCTACCGCCTGATCGCGACCGACGGCGTCTTCTCGATGGACGGCTACCTGGCGCCTTTGGACGAGATCTGCGACCTGGCCGAGCGCTACAACGCCCTGGTCATGGTCGACGACTCGCATGCCGTCGGCTTCACCGGCCCGACCGGCCGCGGCACCCCGGAGCTGTTCGGCGTGCAGGACCGCGTCGACATCGTCACGGGAACGCTCGGCAAGGCACTGGGCGGAGCGTCCGGCGGCTACACGTCCGGCCGCAAGGAGATCGTCGAACTGCTGCGCCAGCGCTCGCGCCCGTACCTGTTCTCGAACTCCCTCGCACCGTCGATCACCGCGGCCGCGATCGCCACCCTGGACATGCTGTCCAGTTCCACGGAACTGCTCACCCAGCTGAGGTCGAACACCGAGCTCTTCCGCCGGCGGATGACCGAGGCGGGCTTCGACCTGCTGCCCGGCGAGCACCCGATCATCCCGGTGATGATCGGCGACGCTGCCGAGGCGGCCAAGCTCGCGGATCTACTGCTTGAGCAGGGCGTCTACGTCATCGGCTTCTCGTACCCGGTCGTGCCGCACGGCAAGGCACGCATCCGCACGCAGATGTCGGCTTCACACACGACCGAGGACGTTAACCGCGCGGTTGACGCCTTTATCGCCGCACGCGAAAAGATGTGAAGGTAGGACTTGTACCGGCTCCAAAAACTACTTCCTTCGGTGATATTCGGAAGGAAACATTGGAGCCGGTACGGGTCTTGCTTCTAGTTTCGTCGGCATGCCACGACGAAATTCCAGTGTGGTGGGACGTGAGTTCGGCGACGCCGTACGCGAGGTCATCGCGCAGACCGGGCTCACCCACCGCAAGCTCGCCGAAGAACTCGGCTGGGACGAAGCCAAGCTCTCCGACATGGTCCGCGGCAAGGGCGGCGTGACCGAAGTCGAAGTGATGCAGTTGCTCAGCTACTGCCACGTCAAGCCGGACGTGATCCAGCACCTGCTCGCCCTGTTCCGTGAGACTCGGGTGCGCGGGTACCTCAAGTTCTCCGATGATCAGGTACCGGCGCTACTTGAACAGGAACGCCTGGCCAACGAGATCACCGTCTGGTCGTCGCTCCTCATCCCAGGTCACCTCCAGACCACTGACTACATGCGTGCGGCCATCGACGGAGTGGTTCACCCCGACGCGGTCGACTACGAGGAAGTCATCGCCGCGAAGCTCGAACGGCACAAGCTCTTTCAATGGAGCCGCACGTTCGTCTTCTACATCCACGAATACGCTCTTCGCCTCCCTGTGGGCGGACCGGACGTGATGAAAGATCAATACATCCACCTTTTGGGGATGGCGCAGCGGTCTTACATCACCTTGCGAATCGTGCCGGCCGCGATCGGCGCGCACGCCGGTGTTTCCGGGTCGTTCATCCGGCTCGGCTACGAGAAGTTCGAGCCGGTGGTCTTCCTCGAAGGCGAGAACTCCGGCCTCTTCCTCGAAGACGCGGTCTCACTTGCCGTCTACGCCTCCGTGGTGAAGCGGCTCGACGATCAAGCTCTGAATCCGGAAGAATCGAAGGAGCTGATCACCGGCATCCTGACCTGAGGAGACGTTCCGCATGTCGACCTGGCGCAAGAGCTCCTACAGCCCGAACTCCAGTGACTGCGTTGAGATCGGGCACGGTGTCGGCATCCGGGACAGCAAGGCGCCGGCCACGCACCTCCCCGTGTCAGGTGAGGCGTGGTCCGCGTTCCTCCGCGATGTGACCCGCATCACACACCGGTAAGAATCGGCCCGGTCAGCGCACTTCCTCACGTGGAGGAATTCTCGATCGTCTACCGCGAGTGCTACCCGCGAGTGCTCGCCTATGCGGCGAGCCACGCGGGCAGCCGCCTCGCCGAG
The DNA here is from genome assembly GCF_033949975.1 of Lentzea sokolovensis. Lineage (NCBI taxonomy): Bacteria > Bacillati > Actinomycetota > Actinomycetes > Pseudonocardiales > Pseudonocardiaceae > Lentzea > Lentzea sokolovensis. Next base: position 297,541 of record NZ_JAXAVU010000009.1, on the reverse strand, counting down.
GACGTCACCAGCGAGACCTTCACGATCGCCTGGCGCAGACAGGCGCAGATGCCGTCGAACGCGCTGCCGTGGCTGCTCGGCATCGCCCGCAACCTGGTGCGCGCGACCCGTCGCGAGACGACGACCTACGAGCTCACCGACTTCCCGGCCGACGACGACTTCGCGGTGATCGAGCTGCGTGCGGCTCTCGCGAGTCTGTCCGAGAACGACCAGGAGGTGCTGACGCTCATCGCGTGGCACGGGTTGGCGGCGGCCGAGGCCGCGCAGGTGCTCGGGTGCACGACGGCGACGTTCTTCGTGCGGCTGCATCGGGCTCGGCGGCGTTTGCAGGCTGCGCTCTGGACTCCGAAATTCGACAGTGCGAGGGCGTCGTGGAAGACATCCTGAAAGACCTGGCCCAGGCCAAGCCTCCGACGCCTGAGGTCGACTCCGCGCGGATGGAACGCGACCTCGCGCGGATCGTCTTGTTGCCACGCGAGAGGCCTGCTCGGAAGCTGTTCCTCAAGCGGTTTGCGCCGTTGGTGGTCATCGGTGCGGTGATCGTGCTTGCGGTCGTGTTGTTGCCTGCGCCTCCACAGCCCGTGCAGCCCGCCGCGCCTCCGAAGTGGTGGCACGTGCTGACGCGACAGTCGTCGATCATGATCGTTGGCGATCCGGCGGACCCGTACGCCGTACACCTCGACTCCAAGACCGACCGGTGGCTGGCCGCGAACCAGCAGGTCACGGTCATCCAGAAGGAGGGCGACGTGACGCCCTTCTCGCTGGACCGCGGCCTCGAGTGGGAGGCAGCGGGCAAGCCGGAGACGGTGCCCCAGGTCGGCGGGACCCACTCGGTGCGCATCGGCCCGATGAAGCCGGCGGTGCAGAAGACCGCGGTCTCCGGTTTCCAGATGTCCCTCCACAGCCAGACGCGTTTCGACTCGCTCGAGTCGCTGCCCGCCGACCCCCAGGAGTTGAAGAAGGCGCTGGAGACCATCGTCGGGAAGGACACCTACCGAATCGGGTCGCTCGCGATGGAACTGATCAGCTCGAACGTGCGCGCCGACCAGCGGCGGGCGGCGTTCGAGCTGATCAAGACGCTCGACGGGGCGCGGTTCCTCGGTGACGTGACCGTGCACGTCGAGCGCGCGGGAATCGGTGTGGCGATCGCCGCGCCGCCGACGTTCCAGTTCTCCGACGTCGAGACGCAGCTCGTGATCAGCAAGGAGACCGGCCTGCCGATCAGCAAGCGGGACGTGATCACCACGTCCCAGTTCGGCCTGCCCGCGCAAATGCCCATCTCGGAGGAGGAGTACCTCCTGCTGGAGGAGGTGGCCTTCGAGCCGATCGTGCCTCAGGACGTCCCCGTGAACGGCGAAGTGGAATCCCCCATCATTGAGCGGTGATCGACCCAAGACGGCTCCGCGTGCTGCGCGCACTCGCTGACCACGGCACCGTGACGGCCGCAGCCGCCGCACTGCACCTCACGCCGTCAGCGGTGTCGCAGCAGCTCGCGGCGCTGGAGTCCGAGGCAGGGCATCCGTTGCTGCTGCGCAAGGGCAGGCGGGTCTCGCTGACTCCGGCCGGTTCGTTGCTCGTCGCGCACGCCCACGTCGTCGCCGCGGAACTGGAACGCGCACAGGCCACTTTGGACGCTCTCGCCTCCGGTACGGCGGGGCGGGTGGCGGTGGCGGCGTTCGCGTCGGCGATCACGCAGGTGGTGGCGCCCGCACTGGCGGCGTTGAAGGAACGGGCGATCGAACTGTCCGTGCGCGACGCCGAGGGGCACGAGAGCGTGCGGCTTCTGCTCGACGGCGAGATCGACGTGGCGATCACCGAGGAACACCGCGCGACGGACCGCCTCACGCGGTTTCCGCTCTACACCGAGCCTTTCGACGTCGTGCTGCCACCGGGGCATGCGCTGAGGGGACCGGTCGAGCTGCGGCAGCTGGCGGACGAGGACTGGGTCGTGACGCTGCCGGGCAACCCGCTGCGGGACGTGGTGGAGATGGCGTGCGCGCAGGCCGGGTTCACGCCGCGCATCCGGCACACGTCTGACGACTTCCGCGCGATCCAGGCACTCGTCGATGCCGGAGCCGGGGTGGCGCTGGCGCCGCGGAACGCCGTTCGCGGGGTGCCTGTCGCCGGGGTGGCGCCGTTGCGCCGGGTGGTGGCGGCGGTGCGGCGAGGGTCGGAGGACCACCCGTTGATCAGTGCGGTCCTCGGCGAGCTCCAGCGCTGACGGGGACCTGTCCCACCTCGACTGCCCACCTTGCGGGACATGACTCTTCGGGTGGCGATGCTCGTGCTTCTGCTCGCCGGCTGTGGTGCTCCGGCGCCGGAACTGCCGTGGCGCGCAGCCTCACCGGGGACGCGCTCGGTGCGGCCGTGCTGCCGATGTGCAGAGGTCCCGCCTAGGGCGGCGGGATCGTCACGCGCAGCTTGGCCGCGATGCGGGTCAGCGCCTGGCGATCAGCGGCGGTGAGCGGGTCGAGCACGAACTCGCGCACCGCCCGCAGGTGCGTGGGCGCGGCAGCCTTGACCACCTCGAAGCCCTCGTCGGTGAGCGAGGCGACGGTGTAGCGGCCGTCGTCGGGGTCGGGAGCACGCACCACCCAGCCACGCTGCTCGAAGCGCTTGACCACGTTGGACAGCCGCGACAGCGACCCGTTCGCGAGGTGCGCCAGCTCGCTCATCCGGATCCGGCGGTCCGGTGCCTCCGAGACGTGGCTGAGCACCAGGTAGTCGAAGAGGCTCAGCCCCGACTCCTGCTGCAACGGCGCCTCCAGCCGGCCCGGCAGCAACAGCAACATCGAGACCAGGCCGGTCCAGGCGTCCTTCTCCTCGGCGTTCAGCCACTGCATTCCGCGCAGCGTACTTCATGCTTGAAGTCATGCTACGTTTGACTTCAAGCATGAAGTCATCGAAGGGACGAGTCATGAGCAAGCCGGAGTTCTTCGCCACCCCTGGATACGGCGAGACGCAGCTCAAGAACATGCGGTACAGCCAGGCCGTGCGCATCGGCGACCGGGTCGAGATCTCAGGTCAGGGCGGCTGGAGCGACGAGTTCGAGTTCCCCGAGTCACTTGAGGACGAGATCGTGCGCGCGTTCGAGAACGTCGAGCGCACACTCGCGACGGCGGGCTCGTCCTGGGCCGACGTCGTGCACGTGAACTCGTACCACGTGCTCGGCGACGACTCGTTCGACGACCACAACCGCGTGATGGTCGAGCAGTTCCGCACGCGGATGGGCGAGCGCGCGCCCATCTGGACCGAGAGCGGAGTCACCGCCCTCGGTCACCCGAAGATGCGCATCGAGATCCGCGTGACCGCGATCAGTTAGTGCGGGGCGCGAGCCGCCAGCTTCGCCGAAGCCGGGTCGCCCGCCGCCAGCGCGCCACGTGCCGCGAGCTGGCAGATGTCCACACTGGTCGTCGCGAGCTTCGCGCCGACGCCCGTGAGAGCCGTGTGGTTCATCGACAACGACGTGATGCCCAGGCCGATCAGCACGCACGCGAGCAGCGGGTCGGCCGCTGCCTCGCCGCAGACGCCGACGGGCTTGCCGGTGGCGGTCGCCGCATCGCCGACCTGGGCGATCAGGCGCAGCAACGCGGGCTGCCACGGGTCGTTCAGCGCGGCGACGCCACCGAGCTGGCGGTCGGCGGCGAAGACGTACTGGGCCAGGTCGTTGGTGCCGATGGAGATGAAGTCGACGACCTGGAGGATCTCCTTCGCCGACAGGGCAGCGGACGGGACCTCGACCATCACGCCGGCGCGCTGGATGCCCGCCTTGCGGGCGCGATCCACGAACCAGGCGGCTTCGGCGGCGGTAGCGACCATCGGGGCCATGACCGAGACGTCGGCACCGGAGGACTTGGCCGCGGCGGCGATGGCTTCGAGCTGGCGGTCGAGGATCTCGGGGCGGTCGAAGGCGACGCGCAGACCGCGGACACCGAGGGCAGGGTTGGGCTCGGGGTCCGGGTTCAGAAACGCCAGCGGCTTGTCCGCGCCCGCGTCGAGGGTGCGCACCACAACGGGTTTGCCCGCAAACGGCGCCAGCACAGCCTCGTAAGCAGCAGTCTGCTCAGCAACGGTCGGTTCCTCTGCGGCGTCCAGGAAGCAGAACTCCGTGCGGAAGAGGCCGACACCCTCCGCACCCGCCTGAGCAGCGGCTTGAGCATCGGCGGGGGAGCCGACGTTGCCCAGGACCTTCACGCGGTGGCCGTCCTTGAGGACACCGACGCCGTTCCACTCGGCCTTCTTGCTGGTGCCGGCCGCGCGGACCTTGCCGTCCGACTCGCGGACCTGGCCGGTGTCACCGTCGACGTCGAGAGAGGTGCCCTCGAACGCCAGGATGCCGCGGCACGCGACGACGGCCGGGATGCCCAGCGAGCGGGCGAGGATCGCGGTGTGAGAGGTCGGACCGCCCTCCTCCGTGACCAGGGCGAGGACCTTCGACGGGTCGAGACCGGCGGTGTCCGCGGGCGCCAGATCACGCGCCACCAGCACGGACGGCGAGGCCAGGTCGGGAACGCCGGGTGCGGGCAGGCCGAGGAGCTCGGCCACCACGCGGTCGCGGACGTCCTGGACGTCGCGGGCCCGTTCGGCCATGTAGCCACCGGAGGCCTGCAGTGCCGAGATGAACTTCTCGGCGGCCTGGTGCACCGCACGGGCGGCGGTCAGCGACTGGTCGACGACGAGCTTCTCGGCGGCCTTGATGAGCGAAGGGTCGCCCGCCATCGCCGCGGTGGTCTCCAGAACGGCACGGGCGTCACCCTCGACCGTTTTCGCGCGCTCCATCAGGCGCTGCACCACGACCTCGGCCGCAGGACGGATGAGGGAGGCTTCCATCTTCGTATCCGCTGTTCGCAGGCCCGCAGGGGGTTCGGGGAGAGCCTCCGCGACCCTCACCACGGGGCCGGTTGCCCGTCCGCTGCTCACACCGACACCGCTCAGCCGCGCGCTCGACATGGTCTAGACCATACCCTCCTACGGGAAACCCTGGACAGCTCAGTCTGGCCAATCGAGCGGCAGAACGCGCAGCGGTGGCCCGTTCGTCATCATGGCTTAACACGAACAGCCGACAGCGGTGTGACAATAGGCCGTTCGGAGCAGTACGGTCCCCGGCTGTGCGCCTTCCGCTCGTCTTCGCCGCAATCCTCCTGGTCGCCGGATGCACGTCGGCGCAACCGGGCCTCGGCCCCGAGATCAACGTCCCGGCGCAAGTGAGCACCATCCAGGACGCCGTCGACGTGGCGCAGGAGGGCGCGACCATCGTCGTGTCGCCGGGCGTCTACGAGGAGTCGGTGCGGGTCAGGACCAAGGGCCTCACGATCAGGGGTGCCCGGCGCGGCAGCGTGATCATCGACGGCGAGGTCAAGCGCGAGAACGGGATCGAGGTCGCCGCACCGGACGTGTCCGTGCAGAACCTGACGGTCCGCAACCACACGGCCAACGGTGTGCTGATCTCCGAGCAGCGCGGCTTCCGCGTCTCCTACGTGACGGCCAGCAACAACGCGCGGCACGGCATCCACGCGTCCGCCTCCCAGAACGGCGTGATCGAGCAGAGCTACGCGAGCGGCAGCGCGGACTCCGGGTTCTCCGTCAGCCGGTGCAAGCCGTGCGACGTCGTCGTGCGCGGCAACGTCGCCGAGCGCAACGCCGTCGGCTACGAGGGCACGAACGCGTCCGGGCGGATGTTCGTGCTCGGCAACAGGTTCAGCGGCAACCGCGTCGGCCTGACCTCGGCCGCCGAGCGTCAGGAGGACGTCGCGCTCGTCGGCAACCTCGTCTCCGACAACGACGAGGCCCTCTCGCCCGCGCGGGCCGACGGCGCGTTCGGGCTCGGCATGAGGATCCTGTCCAGCACGAAGAACCTGGTGTCCCACAACCTGATCACCGCCAACCCCGGTGTCGGGCTGGCGCCGAGCTCCAGCCAGGACCGCCTGGAGAGCAACGTGATCGTCGGCAACGGCCAGGACGTGCGCTACGACGACGTGCCGCAGAAGAAGTCCAAGGCGCCGCGCGGAATCCCGTTCAACCAGGTCGCCGCGCCGCCGCTGCAGCCGGAGATGCCCGCGGACCCGTTGCCGGACAGGGCACCGGACGTCGAGAAGTACCTGGTGCCGAGCGAGGACCTGTTCGACGATCGTGCGGCGGTGCGGACCTAGTAGACCTCGGCGGCGGTCGGGTAGGACGGTTGCGCGCCCGCCTTCGTGACGGACAGCGCGGCCACCTTCACCGCGTACTCGGTGGCCTGGACGAGGTTGTCGCCCTCGGCCAGCCGGGCGGACAGTGCTCCGGCGAACGCGTCACCGGCGCCGGTCGTGTCGACCACCTCGTCGACCTCGATCGACGGCACCTCGACGACTCCCGTCCGGGCCACCACAGCGGCACCACGCGAGCCGAGCGTGACGATCGCCGACGTCGGGCCGAGCTTGAGCAGGTCACGCCAGTCCGAAGCCAGTTGCGCGGCCTCGTGCTCGTTCACGATCAGCACTGTGAGCTGCTTCAGCGTCTCCGCGGGCAGCTCGGCGACCGGCGACAGGTTGAGCACCGTCCGGACGCCGGCCTGCGACGCGACGCCGATCGCGTGGATCACCGTCTCCAGCGGCACTTCCAGCGAGCAGGTCAGCACCTGAGCGCCGTCGAACGACACACCGTCCACATCGGACAGTGACACGTCGGCGTTGGCGCCGGGTGAGACGACGATGGAGTTCTCGCCGTCCGGCGTCACGGTGATGTAGGCGATCCCGGTGGGGCGCGCGGAAGTCTTCACCAGAGCGGTGTCGACGCCGGACGACTCCAGCGACTCCCGCAGCAGCGAGCCGTACCCGTCGCCACCGACGGCGCCGATCAACGCGACCGAAGCACCGACGCGAGCAGCGGCGACGGCGGTGTTCGCGCCCTTGCCGCCGGGCAGCACGACGGTGTCGCCGCCGAGCACGGTCTCACCGCCGGCGGGCCGCCTGCCGACCTCGACCACGAGGTCGGCGTTGGCGGACCCGAGAACAAGCAGAGCGTTCGTCACTTGATGAACTCTGCCACGTTCTTCGCGTTGATGACCTTGACCTCGACGTCCACGACCTGCTGAACCGGCTCGCCCTTGGCGGCGTGCACGGCCTGCTCGACGGCCTTGGAGCCCAGCAGCTTCGGCTGCTGCGCGATGGTCGCGGTGAGCGTGCCGTCCTGGATCGCCTTCAGGCCGTCCGGCGTGCCGTCGAAGCCGACGACCATGACGTCCTTGCCGGCACGGGCACCGAGAGCCTTGATCGCACCGAGCGCCATCTCGTCGTTCTCGGCGAAGATGCCCTTGAGGCCGGGGTGGCCCTGCAACAGGTTCGTGGTCTCGTTGAGGCCCTTGGCGCGGTCGAAGTCGGCCACGGCGGTGGCGGCGACCTTGATGTTGCCGCTGTTCAGGCCCTGTTCGAAGCCCTGACCGCGGTCACGCGACGCCGACGCGCCTGGAATGCCCTTGAGGTGCGCGACCTCGCCGGAGGCGGCGCGGCCCAGTTCGATGGCCGCGAGGCTGCCGCCCGACACGTTGTTCGAGGCGACCTCGGCGGCGACCTTGCCGCCCTCGACGGCGCGGTCGACCGAGATCAGCGGGATGTTCGCCATCTCGGCGGCCTTGGCGGCGGGCGCGGACTGCTTGGAGTCGACCGGGTTCAGCAGGATCGCCTTGACGCCCTGCGTCACCAGCGTCTGCACCTGGTTGATCTGGTTCGTCGCGTCGTTCTGCGCGTCGACCACGGTCAGCTTGGCGCCGAGCTGGTCCGCCATCTCCTGCGCGCCCTGCTGCAGTTCCACGAAGAACGGGTTGTTCAAAGTGGACACGGCGAGGCCGATGGTGATGTCGCTTCCTCCGGACGCCCCAGTTCCGCTGCACCCGGTCGCCACAAGAGCTGCGGCACCGAGCGTCAACGCGATCCGTCGGGTCACCTTCATTGGTGTCTTCCTTACCTGTTGCGGGTTTTCAGCGACGGCGAAGTGAGTCGAGCAGCGCGGCGAGAGCGATCACCGCGCCGATGACGACCTGCTGCCAGAACGGCGGCACTTGCAGCAGGTTGAGGCCGTTGCGCAGGACGGCGAGCACAAGTGCGCCGACCAACGTCCCGGTGGCGCGGCCAACGCCACCGGACAACGACGCACCACCGATGACGACAGCGGCGATGGCGTCGAGCTCGTAGCCGGCCGCTGCCTGCGGACCGGCGGACCCGAGCCGTCCCGCGAGCACGAGGCCCGCGGCGGCGGCGAACAGGCCGGAGAGTGCGTAGATCCAGAGCTTCTGCCTGCGCACGTCGATGCCGCTGAGCTTCGCGGCCTCCTCGTTGCCGCCGATCGCGTACATGCGACGGCCGAGGTTGGTGCGCGTGAGGATCAGGCCGGTGATGCCGAAGAACGCCAGCATCAGCAGCAGCGGCAGCGGCAGCATCGGCGCGAGGTTCGAACCGAGGAACGTGACCAGCGCGTCGGTCTCGTGCGGCTGGCCTTCGGAGAACACCAGCGTGAGACCGCGGGCGACGCTGAGCATGGCGAGCGTCGCGATGAACGGCGGCAGCTTGCCGTAGCTGATGAGTGCGCCGTTGACGAGGCCGCAGAGCGCGCCGACGACCAGTCCGATCGGCCCGGCGGTGAGGGCGCCGACCATCGCGGCCAGCGCGGCGATGCTGCCGACCGAGAGGTCGATACCGCCCGCCACCACCACGAACGTCATGCCGAAGGCCATGATCGCGATGACCGCGGCCTGCACGCCGACGTTGAGCAGGTTCTGCGCGTTGAGGAACGCCGGCTGCATGATCGCGATGGCCAGGGCGAGGATGACGAGCCCCGCGAGGGCGCCGTTCTCGCTTGCGTACTTGCGAATGCTGATCGTGGTCATGCCGAAATCTCCTGCACGGCGAGTGCCATCACCTGGTCTTGAGTCGCGCCCTTGGGCAGCTCACCGGCCACCCGGCCATGGGCCATCACGACGACGCGGTCGCTCATCCCGATCACCTCGGGCAGGTCGCTGGACACGAGCAGCACGGCCCGGCCCTGCGCGGTCATGCGATTGATCAGCTCGTAGATCTCGACCTTGGCGCCGACGTCGACGCCCCTGGTCGGTTCGTCGAGGATCAGCACCTTCGGGTCGGCCAGCAGCCACTTGCCGATGACGACCTTCTGCTGGTTGCCGCCGGAGAGTTCCTTCACCGGCTGCTCGACGCGGCCCTTGATCCGGAGCTTGCCCGCGATGTCGTGCAGGCGTTTCTCGTCGCGGTTGTCGAGGGTCACGAGTTCGAGGTTCTGGCCGACCGTGGCGGTGAGAACCAGGCCCTGACCCTTGCGGTCTTCGGGGACCAGGCCGAGACCTGCCTTGATGGCGGCCTGGACGTCGTGGCGGGGCAACGGTTTCCCGTCGACCGCGACCGTGCCGCGGTCGTAGCCGTCGACACCGAACGCGGCGCGCGCGACTTCCGTTCGTCCCGCGCCGACCAGGCCCGCGATGCCGACGACCTCGCCCGCGTGGACCTCGATGCTGATGTTCTCGAAGACGCCGCGCTTGGTCAGGCCCTGGATGCTCAGCAAGGGCTGGCCCGGACGTTGTTGCGCCCTGGGGTACTGCTCGTCGATCGGGCGGCCGACCATCAGCTCGATCATGTGCCGGGTGGTGGCCTTCGGACCCAGGACGCCGACCGAGCGGCCGTCGCGCAGGATCGTGATGCGGTCGGCGACGCGCTGGATCTCGTCCAGGTGGTGGGTGATGAAGACGAGGCCGACGCCGTTGTCGCGCAGCTGAGTCATGATCTGCAGCAGGCGGTCGGTCTCGGTCTCGGTGAGGACCGCGGTCGGCTCGTCCAGGATCAGCACGCCGGCGTTCTTGTCGAGCGCGCGGGCGATCTCGATCATCTGCTGCTGGGCGATGCCGAGGTCTTTGACCTTGGCGTTCGGGTCGACGTTCAGCCCGACCCGTTCCAGCAGCCTCGGGGCCCTGCGGCGCATCTCGGCGCGGTCGACGAAGCCGTACTTCCGGGGGAGCCGGTTGAGGAACAGGTTCTCGGCGACGCTGAGTTCGGGGACCAGCGCCAGTTCCTGGTGGATGACGGCGAGGCTGGCGTGGCCCTCGATCGTGCCGGCGTCGTGGGCGTGGATGCCCGCGAGGACCTTGACCAGCGTGGACTTTCCCGCGCCGTTCTCGCCGAGCAGGACGTGGACCTCGCCCGCGTTGATGTCGAGGTCGACGCCGTCCAACGCTTTGGTGGCGCCGAAGTGCTTGGTGATGCCGCGGGCGGTGATCAGGGTGTTCACAGCTCGGCCTCCCCGAGCGAGCCGCGCAGCACGAGCTTCGCGGTGAGACGGATGTCGTCGGGCTGCTGGCCGTTGATCAGGGCGAGCAGGCTTCGTGCGGCGGCGCGACCCATCTCGACGGTCGGCTGCGCGATGACCGTGATCGGTGGGTCGAGCAGCGGGAACCACGGCTGGTCGTCGAACACCGCGAGCGCGATGTCGTGCGGGATCTGCAGGCCGCGTGCCCTGACCTCGCCCAGCGCGCCGAGGCCCATCAGGTTGTCCATCGCGACGAGCGCGGTGGCGCCGTCGTCGATCAGCCTGGCCGCGGCCTGACTGCCGCTCTCCTGCCGGAAGTCGCCGTGCACGACCTGCGCGAGGCCGCCGAGCGACCCCGTGAGCACGTCTGTTCGTTCTCTTCCAGTGGAGGTGTTCGGCGGACCCGCGATCACTCCGATGCGGGTGTGGCCGGCGCCGACGAGCCGCCGGGCGAGCGCGGTCAATGCCTCACTGCCGTCAGCGCGGACGACGGGGCATGTGGCGCCCCTGACCGTCCGGTCGAGCAGAACTAGCGGTACGCCGCCTGCGCTCACTTCGCGAACCAGACTCGGGTCGTCGGTCGCGGGGCACAGCAGGAGGCCGTCCACCCGGCGGTCGAGCAGGGTGCGCACGTAGGTCGCTTCCTGCTCGGCGCTCTCGTCGGCGTTCCCGATCACGACGCAGTAGCCGTGTGACCGGGCTTCGTCCTCGACCGCTCGCGCGATCTCGGCGAAGAACGGGTTCAGCAGATCGCTGATGACCAGACCGAGGGTCTGGGTGCTGGTGGTCCTGAGGGATCGCGCCAGGGCGTTGGGCCGGTAGCCGAGCTCGTCGATCGCGGCGAGCACGCGCTCACGGGTCTCGGGCGTCGGCGCGGCATGGCCGTTGAGCACGCGCGACACGGTGGCCGTGGAGACGCCTGCGTGCAGCGCGACGTCCTTCATGGTCGTCACGAGGCCGTAGTTAATCGATTACACATGTATGTAGTCAAGCTGAGACCAGTGGATGAGTAGGTGTACGGATGTCACTGGGCGTGCTCTGCCTCACTCTGATCACATGGACGGACAGGATCGCCTCGGAGACGAGCAGCGCCTTGCGCTGGAGCTCGCGGCCATCGGGCAGCGGCTGACGACGATCAGCTCGGAGATGCGTGAGCGCTCCGCCTCCACCGCGACCGCGGTGATGGAGGCACCGGAGGTGGCGCGGCCTGGTGAAGTGCCGCAGCCGCCGGCCACGACCGTCCCGACGCCGCCCGCCGGAGTGCCGCAGCAGCAGCCGCCCGCGAGTGCGCCGCAGCAAGGCCCCGGGCCTGCGCCGCAGCAGTCGCCCGTGGGTGCGCCGCAGCAGCCGACCGGTGTGCCGTCGCCGCCCGTGGGCGTGCCGCAGCAGCCGAACCCGTGGTCGCAGCACGCCGCCGCCTCGACCCAGATGCCCCCCGGCCAGCAGTTCCCCGGCCAGCAGCCGCCTCCCGGCCGCCAGTTCCCACCGCCTCCCCAGGCGCAGTGGCCCCACCCGCAGCAACAGCAGCCGTGGCCACAGCAGCCGCAGGCGCCGCGCGAGACCCTGTTCGAGAAGCTCGGCAAGGACGGCGCCGGCGCGAAGCTGCTGGCCTGGGTCGGTGGCGCGATCACCGTGCTCGGCTTCGTGTTGCTGCTGGTCCTCGCCGTGCAGCGCGGCTGGCTCGGCCCGATGCCGCGCGTCATCGGCGGTGCGGTGTTCAGCGGTGCGATGGTCGGCATCGGCATGTGGCTGCACCGCAACCCCGCCGGTCGCACCGGCGCGATGGCGCTGGCCTTCACCGGTTTCGCCGGTCTCTACCTGGACGTGATCGCCGCGACGAGCCTCTACGGCTACCTGCCGGAAGGCGTTGGCCTGGTCGTCGGGCTCACCGTCGCGGCAGCCGGTGTCGTGCTCGCGCTGAAGTGGGACTCGCAAGCGCTCGCGGTCACCGTCGTCGCAGCCTGTGCCCTGTGCTCGCCGATCATCACCGAGGGCTTCACGGTCCTGCTCGTCGGCTTCCTGCTGGTGCTGAAGATGGCCAGCACGCCGGTCCAGATCAAGCGCAACTGGCCGGGCCTCGCGATCGCCGGTGGCTTCCCCGCGATCCTCGCCTCGCTGCTCACCACCGCGAACGCCATCCCGCGCTCCTACGAGTGGACCGTGGTCGGCGTCGCGGCGGCCACGACCGTCGTCGGCATCGCGGTCGCGTTCCTGACGATCCGCAAGCGTCCGGACGACATCGTCGCGGTCGCGTTGATCGCCGGTTCGGCGTTGCCGGCCCTGTTCGCGACGACGTTGCTGAAAGACCCGGCCAACTCGATCCTCGCCGGAGTGGTCGCCGCCGTGCTGCTGGCGATCTGGATGGTCCCCGACCTGCCGCGCGGGTTCACGACGGCGGCTGGTGCGGCGGGCATGCTCGCGTTGTGCCAGACCACGCTGATCGCGCTCGACGGCAACGTCCGCACGGCGATCGTGCTGGCTGAGGCGGTGCTGCTGGCGGTGCTCGCGGCGCGGCTGAACAAGAAGAGCGCGCTGGTCGGGGCCGTGGCGTTCGGCCTGCTGGGGTTCTTCATGACGATCGGGCTGGCCGTGCCGATCACGTGGCTGGTGCAGGAACCGCGCTTCTTCAGCACCGTCGAGGCCGGCGACTACGCGGCCGGGCTGGTCACGGCGGTCATGCTGGCCGTGCTCGCGGCCGTTCTGCCGTGGGCCGCGTTGAAGATGCAGGTGCTGCGCGAGCCGGCCAAGTACCCGTTCACGTGGATCGTCTCCGGGCTCGTGCTGCTCTACGGCGCGGCGGGTGCGGTGCTGTGCGCGGCGCTGCTCGTGTCGCCGACCGAGACCGGGTTCCTCTTCGGACACTCGGTGGTCACCGTGTCGTGGACGATCGCCGCGTTGTTCCTGCTGGTCAAGGGGATCAACAACAAGGCGTTGCGGATCTCCGGCCTGATCCTGGTCGGTGCCGCGGTCGTGAAGCTGGTGCTCTTCGACCTCTCCGCGCTCGACGGCATCGCCCGCGTGCTGGCGTTCCTCGGCGCCGGTCTGGTCCTGCTCACCGCGGGCGCCCGTTACGCCAAACTGGTGACATCGGCGAGGAATCCCGAGTCGTATGAATCCAAACCGGTGGCTCCGCCCTCTTACTGAGTGTGCGACCGTCGCCCGCGCCGCCGTCGCGGGCGACGGTCGTACTACATCCAGGCAAAGATTTCCCTCGACAGAGTGACGGAAGTAGATCGAAAGCACCCGGAAGTGGTCCCATCGGGCGTATGGCAAAGCCACGCCTCGTGGCCGCGGTTATAGCGCTCTCAGCGGCCTTCGCGGCGACGGGTGTTCACCAAGGGCACGAGTACACAACCACTTCCTCCGCATCGGTCGCACCGCTTGCGTACGTCGTGGGCAAGACCGGTCTAGTCCAGGTCGTCGACACCCGCAACGGTGCCGTTCTCGTGCAGGCCGACACCGGGGGACGCGCGACGGGTGTCGCCGTTTCTCCCGACGGGCGCCGCCTCTACGTGATCAACGGGTGGACCGGCGCGATCACCGTGGTCGACCCGGCCAGCGGCGAGATCGTCGACCGGCTCTTCACCCAGGTCCAGCTCTCGCACGCGGCGATGCGCCCGGACGGCCAGCGGCTCTACGTCTCGGCCAGTGGCGGCATCGCGGTGGTGAATCCCGAGAACTTCCAGATGGTCGCGGTGATCAAGGCGGGCGGCCAACCGCAGGGCCTGGCCGTCCACCCGGACAACAAGATCCTCTACGTCGCCAACTCCCAGGACGGCACCGTCGGCCTGGTCGACACCGCGACGGCGTTCCAGACCTCGACGGTGCAGGTCGGCGGGCTGCCGCAGCACCTCGCGATCTCGCCGGACGGCAAGCGCCTCTACGTGAGCGGCATGCGCCTCGGCGAGAAGACCCCCGGCACGCTGTCGGTGATCGACACGGCCACGAACCAGGTCGTCGGCACGCTGGAAGCCGGCAGGGGAGCGGGCAGCATCGCCGTCACCCCGGACGGCGCCACGGTCTACCTGACGCTGCCGAAGGAACGGTCGGTCGTGGTGGTCGACGCGGCGACCATGACGGTGCGCGAACGCTTGCGCATCGACTCGCCGAGCGTCGCCATCGCGCCGGGGGACACGAGGGTCTTCCTCGCCACCGGCACGACGACGACGGTCCTGGACAGCACGAACGCGGTGCTCACCACGTACCGGATGAAGACGGGTGAGCTGCAGGAGGCGAGGCCGCGCCAGTTCGACGCGGCCATGATCGCCTTCCCGCCCGGTCAGCCGACGGCGACCGGCTTGCGAACCTCGTCGTCGAACGGGTCGTCGAGGTCGGCCGGCTCGTCGTGAAGCGCGAGGCGTTCCTGGATCCGCTTGAGCGGACCGGGTGACCACCACGCGGCGTTGCCGAGCAGCTTGAGCACGGCGGGCACGAGCAGCATCCGGACGATGGTGGCGTCGAGCGCCAGCGCGAGGATCATGCCGACGCCGACGAACCGCATCATCGCGACCTGCGAGAACGCGAACGCGCCCGTCACCACGATCAGCAGCAACGCGGCCGAGGTGATCACCCGGCCGGTCTTGGCGAGGCCGGTGGTCACCGCCTCCTCCGTCGTCGCGCCCTGGCCGCGGGCCTCGACCATCCTGCTGAGCAGGAAGACCTCGTAGTCCGTCGACAGACCGAACACGATGGCCGCCATCAGCACGACGATGCCGGATTCCAGCGGCCCCGGCGTGACGCCGAGCAGGTCGGCGCCGTGGCCGTCCTGGAAGATCCACACGAGCACGCCGAACGTCGCCGACAGCGACAGCGCGCTCATCAGCACGGCCTTGATCGGCAGGACGACCGAGCCGAACGCCAGGAACATCAGGATCAGCGTCGCGCCGACCAGCAGCGTGACCATCAACGGCAGTCCGTCCGCGATGGCGTCGAGCGAGTCGCTGACCGTCGCGGTGTTGCCGCCGACCAGCACCTCGGCTCCCGGCGGGGCGGGCAGCGCGCGGACGTCCTTCAGCGCCTGCTTCGACTCCTCGCTCAGCGCGTCGCTGTCCAGACCCGCGGCCGCGGCCGTGACGCCCTTGTCCGCACCCGTCGGCTGGACGTCGCCGACGCCGGGCACGTCCTTGACCTTGGCCAGGTACTCCTGGACCGCGGCCTGGTCACCGCCCTTGACGACGATCTTGAAACCGGTGTTGGAGAGCGCCGAGAAGTTCTGGTTGATGTTCTCGGTGGCCACGCGCACGGCGTTGCCCTCCGGCAGGACCTTCTCGGTGACCTGGCCGAACTGGACGCCGAGGAACGGCGAGCCGAGCGCGAGCAGCACACCGATGATCGGCACGGCGATCAGCACGGGCCGCTTCATGACCTTGGTGCTGAGCTTGCGCCAGCCGCGTTCGCTCGGCTCCTTCTTGCGCCACGGCATGGCGAGCTTGTCGACCCGGTGGCCGAGCACGCCGAGCAACGCGGGCAGCAGCGTGACCGAGACCAGTGCCGCGATCGCGACCGACGACACACCGCCGTACGCGAGGGACTTCAGGAAGCCGTGCGGGAAGAGCAGCAGTCCGGCCAACGCGATGACCAGCAGCGTCGCGCTGAAGACGACGGTGCGGCCGGCGCTGGCGACCGTGCGTCCGACGGCTTGTTCGGTCGTGCGGCCCTGGGCGAGTTCCTCGCGGAACCGGCCGACCATGAACAGGCCGTAGTCGATCGCCATGCCCAGGCCCAGCAGCGAGGCGACGTTGACCGCGAACGAGTTGACGTCGGTGAAGAGGGCCACGGCGTGCAGCACGCCGAGCGAGCCCATGATCGCGAGACCGCCGACGACGACCGGCAGAGACGCCGCCACCAGACCACCGAAGATGATCACGAGCAGCAGCAGGACCAGCGGCAGCGAGAACATCTCCGCGCGCGTCAGGTCCTCCTGGGACATGTCGTTGATGGCCTTCTGGGTGGGTACGAGCCCACCGACCTGCTCGCTGAATCCGTCGACCTTGAGCTGCGACTGGATGTCCTGGAACTGCTTGATCTGCTCGTTCGAGTCACCGCTGCTCAGCGTGATGGCGACGAGCGCCTGCTGCTGGTTGTCGGACGGCACCGGCCCGACGGCCTTGAGCACGTCGTCCTTCGGGAAGCCGCTGATGTGGTCGGCGATCTTCTTGAGTTCGAGCGGGTTCGCGAAGTCGCCGCGATAAATGACGATCACGTCACCGTTCTGCCGCCCGAACGCCTCCTCGGCTACCTTGTCGGCCCGCGCCGCCTCACTGGAGGGAGCCTCGTAGCCGCCCTGGCTGAGCTTGTCGAACACGCCGATGCCCCACACACCGCCGACCACGGCGAGCAGTACGGTCGCGATCAACACCACCCACCGGCGGCGATATGCGATAGATCCCCACTTCGCGAACATCGACGACGGCCTCCTGGGTTACCGTGCTGTTAATCCCGTGAACTCTTGTAAACACCGTTCACTGAAACCGTACGGGTCCACGGACGGGGTCTACAACCCGATGGAGTGACATATGACCGAGGCCACTCGCCGAGAACGGCTTCGCGCCGAAACCGAGCGTGAGATTCGGCAGGCGGCCCGCGCCCTTTTGGTGGAGAGCGGCCGCGACGCGGTTACCCTGCGTGCCATCGCGCGCAAACTGGGGATCACCGCGCCGGCGTTGTACCGCTACTACGACTCCCACGACGCGCTATTGCGGCAGCTCTGCGACGACATCTGCGCGGACATGGCGGCGGCCCTCTACGCCGACCTCGCCGCGGACACGTCAGGCCAGGTCGGATGCCAGGTCAGGGCGGTCTGCCACGCCTTCCGCCGCTGGGCGCTGGCCCACCCGCAGGAGTTCGCGCTGGTCTTCGCCTCGCCCCGCGACCCGCTCGGCGCCGACCAGTTCGGCTCGGTGTTCCTGCAGCTGGCCGGTCGGCTGATCGCGTCCAATCTGGTGGCGAACCACGCGGACGACGACGTGCCCGAAATCCTGCACGAGGACCTGGCCAGGTTCCAACAGGTCCTGATGGACGCGGTGTCGGTGCACGGCGTCGTCGTCGAGGACTCCGTCCTCAACCTGGGCAAGATCTACCACGTCGTCCAGTCGTGGGTGCGGCTGTACGGGCACGTGGCGCTGGAGGTGTTCGGGCGGTTCCCGTTCGCGGTGAGCAACCCGGAGCCGATGTTCGACAGCATGCTCGACCAGATGCTGACGGACATCGGCTTCGAGGACTCCCCGAACTCAGCTGTTCACTGAGTCGCGCACGTAGTCGCGGAGCGTGCGCGGTGCACGGCCGAGCAACTTGGTCATGGCCGCGACCTCGGCCTCGGTCGTGGGGATCGGCGCCGCGCTGAGCAGCTCGAAGCTGCGGATCCAGTCCACCAGCTTCTGACCCGACAGCCTGCGCTCGAACGCCTTGCGCCACTCCGGGTCGTCACCGGTGTAGACGACCTCGCGCCCGAGCGCCTCGGCCCAGATCTGCGCCGACTGCTCGCCGTTCAACGACTCCGGGCCCACGAGCTGGTAGGAGCCGGCCGCGAAGCTCACGTCGACCAGCGCGTTGGTGAGCACCTCGGCCACGTCGCGCAGGTCGATCCGGTTGACCCCGCCGGGGTGCAGCGGCGTCGGGAAGACGCCGGCCTCGATGTCCTCGCGGAAGATCTCGTCGTTCTGGTCGAAGTTGGTGATGCTGACCATCGCGGGCCTGGTGTCGGTGCTCGCGAGAAACGCCGCCAGCTTGAGCTTCGGGATGTACGCGGGGATCGCGGCACCCGCCGCCTCGCGCGCGTCGTCGTCCTCGATGTGGAAGCCACCGAACACCAGGCGTGCGCCCGCCCGTTCGGCCTCCTGCCCGAAGATCGTCGCGATCTCGACCTCGTTGGTCTCGTGCGGTGAGACGTAGAACGCCGAGTCGACGCCCCTCAACGCGCTGCGCACGGCCTCGCGGTCAGCCAGGTCGCCTTGCACCAACTCGACCGTGTCCGGCACGTTCGCTCGTTCCTTGTTGCGCACCAACGCGCGCACGTCCAGACCTCGGCGCACGGCCTCGTCGAGCACCAGACCACCCACGGTGCCGGTCGCTCCGATGATCAGTGTCTTCGTCATCTCGCATCCCCTCGTTGACTTTGAGTCAATGACTCTTAATCAAGAGGTACTCCTTCACTGACTCGGAGTCAACGAGCTGTTAGCGTGGTGACATGACCCGAGCCGCCACCGCAGCCGCCACCAAGGAGAAGGTCCTGGCAGCGGCCCGAGAGCTGTTCATCACGTCGAAGTACGACGAGGTGAAGGCAGCCGACATCGCCCGAGCCGCCGGGGTGGCGCACGGGTTGGTGTTCCACCACTTCGGCAGCAAGCAGGGGCTCTACGGCGAGGTGCTGTGCTCGATCGGCCGCGAGGTGCTGGACCTGCACGTCAGCGACCCGGCCGTGCCGTTGGGGAAGCGGATTCGTCAGTCGCACGCGGCGCACCTGACTTACCTGACGGCGCATCGCGACCTGGCGTTGAACCTGGTGCTGCGGCCGTGGGGCGTGGAGGAGCCGTTCGACGCCGTGCGGGACGACGGCAATCGCCGGCTGTGCGAGAACCTGGGGCTCGACTTCGAGCGACCGGCGGTCCGGGCCGCGCTGCGGATGTACACGACCGCGGCCGACCAGCTGGCCCGTGACTACTTGCTGAACGAGCACCCGTTCAGCAAGGACGTGGTCGTCGAGATGCTCATGACAGTGCTCGGGGGAGCGTTGCGGGCGGCTCGCGTGGCCGACCCGTCGCTGGAGGTGGAGCAGGTGCTGGAAGAGCTGGCGCGGCCGTAGCCACGCCAGCTCTTCTCGTTGCTACAGAACGATGTTCACCAGGCGGCCGGGAACGACGATCACCTTGCGCGGTTCGCCACCGGCGACCAGCTCGGCGATCTTCTCCTCGGACAGCGCCGCGGCCTTGATCTCGTCCTGCGACGCGGACGCCGACACGACGACCCGCGAGCGGACCTTGCCGTTGACCTGGATCGGGTACTCGACCGTGTCCTCGACCAGGTACTGCTCGTCGGCCTTCGGGAACGGGCCGTGCGCCAGCGAGCCGTCGTTGCCCAGCTTCGACCACAGCTCCTCGGCCACGTGCGGGGCCTGCGGAGCCAGCATCAGCACCAGGGCCTCGGCCAGCACTCGGGGCGTGCCCGCCGAGTAGTGCTTGGTGACGTAGTTGTTCAGCTCGATCAGCTTCGCGCCCGCCGTGTTGTAGCGCAGGTTCGCGTAGTCGTCGTGGACGCCGGCGATCGTCTTGTGCAGCAGGCGCAGCGCTTCGACGGACGCTTCTTCGTCCGTGACGCGCAGCGAGCCGTCGGTCTCGTCGACCAGGTTGCGCCACAGACGCTGCATGAACCGTTGCGCGCCAACGACGTCCTTGGTCGCCCACGGACGTGACACGTCCATCGGGCCCATGGACATCTCGTAGAACCGGAAGGTGTCGGCGCCGTACGTCTCGCACATCTGGTCCGGCGTGACGACGTTCTTCAGGCTCTTGCCCATCTTTCCGTACTCACGGCGGACTTCCTCGCCGTTGTACGTGTACTTGCCATCGGCCTCGACGACCTCGTCGGCCGGCACGTAGACGCCGCGCGGGTCGACGTACGCGTACGCCTGGATGTAGCCCTGGTTGAACAGGCGGCGGTACGGCTCGTCGCCGGACAGGTGGCCCAGGTCGAACAGGACCTTCTGCCAGAAGCGCGAGTACAGCAGGTGCAGCACCGCGTGCTCGACGCCGCCGATGTACAGGTCGACGCCGCCGGGGTCGGTCGGGCCGTGCTCGGCCGTGCGCGGGCCCAGCCAGTACTTCTCGTTCTCCGGGTTGACGAACCGCTCGGTCTCGACCGGGTCGACGTAGCGCAGCTGGTACCAGCACGAACCCGCCCAGTTCGGCATGGTGTTCGTGTCGCGGCGGTACGTCTTCAGGCCGTCGCCCAGGTCCAGCTCGATCGTCGTCCACTCGGTGGCACGCGACAGCGGCGGCGACGGCTCGGTGTTCGCGTCCTCCGGGTCGAAGGTGCGCGGCGAGTAGTCGTCGACCTCGGGCAGCTCGATCGGCAGCATCGACTCGGGCAGCGCGATGGCGGTGCCGGCCTCGTCGTAGACGACCGGGAACGGCTCGCCCCAGTAGCGCTGGCGGCTGAACAGCCAGTCGCGCAGCTTGAACTGGACGGTGCCGTGGCCGTGGCCGTTCTCCTCCAGCCAGCCGATCATCGTCTTCTTGGCGTCGTCGATCGCCATGCCGTCCAGGAACCCGGAGTTCACCGCCGGACCGTCGCCCGTGTAGGCCTCGCCCTCGAAGCCCTCGGACGGCTGGACCGTGCGGATGATCGGCAGGTCGAACTTCTTCGCGAAGTCCCAGTCGCGCTGGTCCTGGCCGGGCACGGCCATGATCGCGCCCGTGCCGTAGCCCATCAGCACGTAGTCGGCGATGTAGACCGGAATCTCCTTGCCGTTCACCGGGTTTGTCGCATGGGCCCCGATGAAGACGCCGGTCTTCTCCTTGTTCTCCTGACGGTCCAGCTCGGACTTCAGGGACGCTGCGCGCCGGTACGCGGCGATGTCTGCCACGCGATCGGGCGCCGCAATCTGGTCCACCAGCTCGTGTTCCGGCGCCAGGACCATGTAGGTCGCGCCGAACAACGTGTCCGGCCGGGTCGTGAAGACCTCAATGCTCTCGTCTCCCACCGCGAATCGGACTCGGGCGCCATGCGAGCGCCCGATCCAGTTGCGCTGCATGGCCTTGACCTTGTCCGGCCAGTCCAGCCGGTCCAAGTCGTCGATCAGCCGGTCCGAGTACGCGGTGATGCGCATCATCCACTGGCGCAGGCTTTTCCTGAACACCGGGAAGTTGCCACGCTCACTGCGACCGTCCGCGGTGACCTCTTCGTTCGCCAGCACAGTACCCAGTCCGGGACACCAGTTGACGGGCGCCTCCGACATGTAGGCCAGGCGGAATTCGCCCAAGATCCTTTGCTGGTCGGCAAAAGACAGCTCAGACCACGTGCGGCCGCCCTCGACGTCCCGCTCGCCAGACTCGAACTGCGAGATCAACTCGGCGATCGGACGAGCCTTGCGCGCGTCGGGGTCGTACCAGGAGTTGAAGATCTGCAGGAAGATCCACTGAGTCCACTTGTAGTACTCGGGGTCGATCGTCGAGATGCGGCGACGCTCGTCGTGACCCAGGCCCAGCCTGCGGATCTGGCGCAGGTACGTGTTGATGTTGTCTTCGGTGGTCTTGCGCGGGTGCTGGCCGGTCTGCACCGCGTACTGCTCCGCGGGCAGGCCGAACGCGTCGAAACCCATGGTGTGCAGCACGTTGCGGCCGTTCATGCGGTGGTACCGCGCGAAGACGTCCGTGCCGATGAAGCCCAGCGGGTGGCCGACGTGCAGGCCGGCGCCGCTCGGGTACGGGAACATGTCCTGCACGAACAGCTTGTCCGCGGGCACGTCACCCTTGAGCGCTCCAACGGGGTTGGGCGCGTGGTAGGTGCCGTTGTTCTCCCAGTACCGCTGCCACCGCTCCTCGATCTGGTTCGCCAGCTCGGCGGTGTAGCGGTAGGCGGGAATCTCCGCCGCGTCCGTGCTCATTTCAAGGTCCCTCTCACGTCGTTCCTGCCCCTGACATGACGAAACCCCCCAGCCCAGACAGGGCATGGAGGGCGGCCGCGCCGACCGTCTTGCGATCAGGTCGTCGCGGCTAGATAAGGAGCAGGCGGGCCGTGCTCATGCCGTCAACGGTATCAGCGGACCGCAAGCGCGATGAACCGGGCGGTGGCCTGCGGCACACCAGACCGGGGTGACTGCCGGGCGAACCGGGGATTCGTCTTACCCTCATGGGGTGAACATCGTGCTGTCGGTCGTCCTGGGTGTGCTCGGCGTCGCTCTTGGCGCGGTCGGTCTGCTGGGTCTGCAGGGCAAGCTGCGCCGCAACCGCTTCGTCGGCGTGCGCACCGCCGCCGCCGTGCGTGACGAGGAGACGTTCGCGCTGGCCAACCGCGTCGCCGGCGTGCCGAACGTCGCCGCGGGCGTCGTGGCGATCGTGTCGGGCGCGATGGCGTTCGTCATGGCCGACCTGGCCGTCACCGCTGGGATCATCGGACTGGTCGGGGCGCTCGCGATCGCCTTCGCGGGTGGGCTCGTCGGTAGCCGCGCGGCCGAGGCGCTGCCGGAGCCGGTCAAGCCGAAGGGCTGCGGCGGGTGCGCGTGCGGTGGCGGCGGCTGCTCCCCGCTCGCAGGGCTCTAACGCGACGTTTCACGTGAATCAGTTGTCGCGGACGTCCTTCGGGTAGGTCGACAGCAGCGCCAGCGGCATGCCCTGGCGGCGCAGCACCCGTCCCCACAGGTCGACCTTCGCGCCGGCCAGCACGTCGTCGGCCAGTCCGGTCACGACGATCCAGTCGCCACGGTCGATCTCGCCCTGCAACTGGCCCTCGCCCCACCCGCTGTAGCCGGCGAACACGCGCAGTCCGCGCACCAGCGGCATCAGGTCGTCCGGTTCCGCGTCCAGGTCGACGAGGGCGACCGGGCCCTGCACGCCGACGAGTCCCTCCACGGTGGACGGGTCGGTGCCCACCTTCAACGCCGCCAGGCACAGCGCCGTCTTCTGTTCGACCGGGCCGCCTACGTAGATGCACTGCGGCTTCGTGACGTGGGAGCCCCACGGTGGCAGCACGTCGTGGACCGCCACCTCGGAGGGGCGGTTCAGCACGACGCCGAGGGTCCCCTCTGGACGTTGGTCGATGATGTAGACGACGGTGCGTGAGAAGTTCGGGTCGTTGAGGCTCGGAGCGGCAACCAACAGGGAGCCTGGCTCGACTTCGACTTCGTCATCGGGACGCACGTCACCATGAAATCACCCGTGATCGCCGGAACAACTCAGGGCCGCACCCCGTTAGACTGAGGTGTCGGATGTCTTTGTGTCCCCCGGGCTCAACAGACAACCGCCTTCGCGGAATACCGTTCGGCTGGAGCCGCGTAGTGCGCCGCGCCGTGAGGCGACCTGGCATCCGATCCAAGAGAGCCGGACCGTGAGGTCCGGCTTTCGTGGTTTTCACCACTGCGCGCATACAGTGCAACGGTGACAACGCTTGCGGTGGAGAAGCACCACTGGGGATCACGCCGGTTCCTCGGCATCCCCGCCTACCGCAGGCTCCTCGCCACACGTCTCGCCTCGCAGTGGGGCGACGGGCTCTTCCAGGCCGGTCTGGCCGGCGCTGTGCTCTTCAACCCCGAACGGCAGGCCGATCCGGCGGCGATCGCGGCCGGGTTCGCGGTGTTGCTGTTGCCGTACTCGCTGATCGGGCCCTTCACGGGTGCGTTGCTCGACCGGTGGGACCGCAAGAAGGTCATCGTCGTCGCGAACATCGCGCGGGCCACGTTCGTGCTGTTCACGGCCCTGGCGGTCGGTGCGGGACTGAGCGGGCTGCCCCTGTACGTGTCCGCGCTCGTCGTCATGGGGATCGGCAGATTCGTCGGTTCCGGGCTGTCCGCGGCGCTGCCGCACGTCGTCGACGAAGATCACCTGGTCGAGGCGAACGCGCTGACCACGACGGCCGGTGCGGTCATGGCCGTGATCGGCGCTGCCTGCGCGATCGGGTTCCGCACGCTGCTCGGCGCCGGGGACGGCGGTTCGGCGTGGACCACCAGCATCGCCGTGGTCGGGTTGCTGCTCAGCGCGTTCATCGCCAGCCGGTTCAAGGCGGGCGTGCTCGGGCCGGACGAGGTCGACGAGCCGCACAACGCGCTCACGGCCGTCGCCCGCGGGCTGGTGGACGGCGCGAAGGCCACCTGGCGCACCCCCAGCGTCACGGCAGGGCTGGCCGCGTTGCTCGCGCACCGGGCGGCGTTCGGCATGAGTTTGATGATCACGCTGCTGCTGATGCGCTACAGCCTGGAGGACGTCGGCATCCTCAAGGCCGGCATCGGCGGGCTCGGCGAGGTCGCGGTCGCCGGCGGCGCGGGTGTGCTGCTCGCCGGGATCCTGACCGACCGGATCGTCGACAGGTTCGGAGTCGGGCGCACGATCTGCGGCGCGTTGCTGCTCACGGCCGCAGCCCAGGTCGGGCTCGGGCTGCCGATGACGCTGCCGTCCATCCTGATGGCCAGCTTCGTGATCATCTTCGCCGGTCAGATCGTCAAGCTCTGCGTGGACACCGCGGTGCAGCACGACGTCGGCGACGAGGTGCGGGGGCGCGTGTTCGCCCTCTACGACACCCTCTTCAACATCGCGCAGGTCACCGCGGTGACCATCACGGCGACGGTGATCCCCCTGGACGGGCGCTCGCCCGGCCTGATCCTCGTCGCCGCGAGCCTCTACCTGGTCGGCATGGCCGCCTACCTGCTCCTGTCAGCGCGGAAACGGCAGGTGCAACATGCCGGCCTCGTGAGCGAAGACGACAGCCGCCACACGATCGGGTAGATCCAGGCGCCGCAGGATCTCGGCCACCTCGTCGGCCACCCGCTGCTGCCCGATGCCGAGCACCCGCGCGATCTCGTGCTCGGCGTGACCCCGCGCGAGACACCTCAGCACGGCTCGTTGGTCGTCGGTCAGAACGTCCAGGTCCCGTGTGGCAGGACCTGCGGAAAGTCCCCAAGCGAACATCTGCACCACCCCCATGCGCCCCCTAGCGCACTTCTCATGGTGCATCCCCGCGCTGACACTTCGCTAACGCGGGGATTCCATTCGCTCACTATGCGTCACGGAGCGGGTGGTGTGATGCCCTGTTCGCGCGCCCACTCGAGCAACGCCGCCTCGGCCTCGTCGCGGTCCAGCGGTCCCCGGTCGAGCCTGAGTTCCTTGAGGAACTTCCACGCGGCACCGACCTCGCGACCCGGGGACAGCCCGAGCAGCTTCATGATCTCGTTGCCGTCGAGGTCCGGGCGTACGCGCGCGAGGTCTTCCTCGGCCGCGATGCGCGCGATGCGTTCCTCAAGAGAGTCGTAGGTCCGCTTCAGCAGGTTCGCCTTGCGCTTGTTGCGGGTCGTGCAGTCGGCACGGACGAGCTTGTGCAACCGCGTCAGCAGGTCACCGGCGTCCGTCACGTACCGGCGCACGGCCGAGTCGGTCCACTCGCCGCTGCCGTACCCGTGGAAGCGGAGGTGCAGGTAGACGAGCTTCGCGACGTCCTCGGTGATCTCCTTCGAGTACCGAAGCGCGCGCAAGCGCTTGCGGACCATCTTCGCGCCCACGACCTCGTGGTGGTGGAACGAGACGCCGCCGCCGGACTCGAACTTCCGGGTCGCCGGCTTGCCGATGTCGTGCAGGAGCGCGGCGATCCTCAGCACCAGATCGGGTGATTGATCAACTTCTTCAAGATCAATTGCCTGTTCCAGCACAACCAGCGAGTGGTCGAAGACGTCCTTGTGTTGATGATGTTCGTCGATCTCCAGCTTCATGGCCGTGAGCTCGGGCAACACGATGTCGGCCAGCCCGGTCTCCACCATGAGCTCGATGCCGCGGCGCGGATGCGCGCCGCACAGGAGCTTCGAAAGCTCCACCTGCACGCGCTCCGGCGTGATGCGGGCGAGTTCGCCTGCCATCGACCGCATCGCCTCGATCACCCGAGGCGCCGCGGTGAAGCCGAGCTGGGAGACGAACCGGGCCGCGCGCAGCATGCGCAGCGGGTCGTCGCCGAACGACTCCTGCGGGGTCGCCGGCGTGTCCAGCACGCCGTCCCGCGCTGCCTGGAGGCCGCCGGTCGGGTCCACGAACTCACTCGCCGCGATGTCGAACGCCATCGCGTTGACCGTGAAGTCGCGCCGGACGAGGTCCCCGTCGATGTTGTCGCCGAAGGTCACCTCGGGGTTGCGGGTCACGCCGTCGTAGACGTCCGCGCGGAAGGTCGTGATCTCGATGATCTCGCCCTGCTTCGACGCGCCGACCGTCCCGAAGGCGATTCCGGTGTCCCACTGCGCCTCGGCCCAGCCGCTCAGCAGCTTCTGGATTTCCGCAGGTCGCGCGTCCGTGGTGAAGTCGAAGTCGTTCGTCGGGCGCCCCAGCACGGCGTCGCGCACACTTCCACCCACGAGGTAGAGGCGCTTGCCCTCGGCTGCGAACCGAGCGGCGAGCTCAGCGACGACTGGTGCGATTGCGGGAGCTTCCACCACCGCATTCTGCTGGAGCGATCGAGACACGAGAAACCAGCGTACTCAAGGTTCGTAAGTACGATCGGCCGTATGCCCTCGTCAGCCGCACGTTCCGGGAGCCCCAAACCGGGGCGCCGGAAGAGGCGCCGGGGCAGGAGGCTCAAGACCGTCGACGAGACGTCGGCGGGTGGCCTGGTGCTCGACGCCGAGCAGCGGGCCGCGGTGATCGGCAGACTTGACCGGCGAGGCCGGTTGCTGTGGTCTTTGCCCAAGGGTCACATCGAGGCCGGCGAGACCGCGGAACAGACCGCGGTGCGCGAGGTCGCCGAGGAGACCGGTATTCATAGCAGGGTGCTGCGCCCGTTGGGGTCGATCGACTACTGGTTCGTCGCGGACGACCGCCGGGTGCACAAGACGGTTCACCACTTCCTCCTCGAAGCGACGGGGGGAGAGCTTTCCGACGAAGACGTGGAGGTCACCGAGGTGGCGTGGGTGCCCCTCGGCGAGCTGGACGAGCGACTCGCATATGCCGATGAGCGCCGTCTGGTCCGCCGAGCCGCCGATTTGCTCGCCGACCGCTGCCGCAACGGGGCGGAGTCGGCGTGAGCCTGAGGAAGCTCGTCTGCACAGCAGCTGTCGCCGCGTTCGTGGTGATCACAGCGCCGCCCGCCGGCGCTCAGCAGGCGCAGCCTGACGAGATCGACGCGTTGCCCTTCATGCCCGCTCCCGCCACCCAGGTGTGGGCGACCAGATCGCTCTCCGCCCAGCCGGGCCAGGCGCAACAGCAGTTCCTGCGGCTCGACATCGACCAGCTCACCCCCCGGTTCGTCACGGGCGACTCCCCGGCGACCGTCAAGATCACCGGCAAGATCGTGAACGTCGGCGACCGCAAGGTGTCCGACATCGTGCTGCGCCTGGAGCGCGGTGAGCCGCTCGGCACCGAGGACGACCTGCGCAAGGCGTTGCGGGAGCCCGCGGCGGCCGAGGCCGTGCAGCCGAAGTTCACCCCTGTCGCCGGTGAGCTCGAGTCCGGCCAGCAGAAGGACTTCACGCTGGAGGTGCCGCTGCGCGGTACCGAGCCGACCTCGCTGGAGATCGAGCAGCCGGGCATCTACCCGATTCTCGCGAACGTCAACGGCAGGCCCGACTACGGCGGCCAGGCACGTCTCGCGGCGCTGTCGACGCTGTTGCCCGTGCTCGGGGTGCCCGGTGGCGAGACCAAGGGCAAGCCGGGCGCGCCCGCGAAGCTGACGGTGCTGTGGCCGATCGCGGACCGCCCGCGGCTGGTCAGGCTCGGCGGCGAGGACGACTCCGAGCTGATCGACGACGAGCTCGCGACGTCGCTGTCGGTCAACGGCCGGCTCTACGGCCTGCTGCAGGCCTACGAACAGGCGATCCCGTCGATGAGCACGGCCATGTGCCTGGCCATCGACCCCGACCTGCTGCGGACCGTGCAGGCCATGAGCAACGGCTACCGGGTGCGTGGCGGCGCCGAGGGCACGGGCCAGGCCGAGGCGGAGCTGTGGCTCGACCGGCTCAAGCTCGCCGTCACCGGCCGTTGCGTCGTCGCGCTGCCGTACGCCGACGCCGACCTCGTCGCGTTGAACAGGGCGAAGCTCGGCACGATGCGCACGCTCGCGGTGACCGACGGCCCGAAGCTCATCCAGGACGTCCTGTCCGTGCAGCCGCTGCCCGACCTGGTGTGGCCGGAGGACGGCGTCCTCGACCAGTCGACGTTCGACGAGCTGGTCACCCCGCAGCCGGACAAGAGCTACCCCGGCGTGAAGTCGCTGCTGCTCGACCCGACCGGACTCGCCGACGCGCCGGGCACCGCGCCCGTCGGTGTCGGCGGCAAGAACCCGGTGACCGCGGTCAGGATCGACTCGATGGTCTCGGACGCGCTGCAGGGCAGTGAGTCCCGGCCCCGCACGCTGTCCGGCGTCACCGCGCCGTTCGAGAGCCAGCCGGTGTCCGTGCAGAACGCGCTGGCGGTGCTGGTGTTCCGCGCCGGCTGGCAGGGCGACGGCCGCAACGTGCTGATCGCGCCGCCGCGCCGCTGGCACGCGCCGCTCTCGGAGATGACCGAGTTCCTCACCACCTCGAAGAAGCTGCTGGCCGACGGCTACGCGTCCCAGACCGGGCTCGAGGAGCTCACCAGGGCCGCGCCGGCGACGACGAACGCCAAGATCACCTACCCTCCGGAGGCCGGTGCGCGGGAGATTTCGGAGATCATCGCGAACTCCGTGACGAGCCAGAGCGTCGAGCTCAACGGCCTGGTCGCGGCCATGCAGCAGGAGGACAGCGAGCACGCCTCGCCCGCCGACCTGGCCGACCCGCTGTGGCTCGGGCTGCTGCGGGCGATGTCGGGCGCGTGGCGGGGCAACGAGCAGGGCGCCCGGTCCGCGGCCGAGGTCAGCCAGGGCGAGCTGAACGCGCTGACCGGCATGGTCGGCGTGACGCAGCCGAACAGCCCGATCCTGCTCGGCTCCGGCGACAGCCCGATCCCGATCACGATCACGAACAAGCTCGACGTCCGCGTGACGGTCCGGATCAACCTCGCCGACACCCCCGGCATCCGCAAGCTCGACCTCGCCGACCAGGTGCTTCCGGCCCGCGGCGAACGAGTCGTGCGGGTGCCCGTCGAGGTGCTGCGCTCCGGCCGGTTCCCGGTCAGCGTGCGACTGACCACTCCCGAGGGCGTCCCGCTCGGCGACACTGTCAAGCTGGAGGTGTCGTCGTCCGCCTACGGCACCATCACGGTGATCATCACCGTGATCGCGGGCATCGCGCTCGTTCTGCTTTCCGGGCGCCGGATCTACAAGAGGGTCCGCGCTCGCAACGGCGAGAACGGCGACGCCCCGTCCATCGAGAACGTCACACCGGAGAAGTCGAGCGCGTGAGCGAGACAGCCACGACCACCCAGCCAGAGCAGCAGAACCAAGCACCGTCGGTCGCCAGGGCGAGCGGCTCGATGGCGATCGCGACGATCGTCAGCCGAGGCACCGGCCTGCTGTCGAAGGTGCTGCTGATCGCGGTGATCGGCGCCGAGATGCTCGGCGACTCGTACCAGGCGGCTTCGACGCTGCCCACGATGATCAACGAGCTCCTGCTCGGCGGCATTCTGACCAGCGTGGCGATCCCGCTGCTGGTCAGGGCCGAGAAGGAGGACGGCGACGGCGGCGAGTCGTACGCCCAGTGGCTGATCACCATGGGCACGCTGATCCTCGGCGTCGGCACGGTCATCGCGATGGCCTGCGCGCCGTTGCTGACCGACCTCTACATCTCCGACTCCGAGAACGCGAACCCGGAGCTGGTCACCGCGTTCGCGTACCTGGTGCTGCCGGGCATCGTCTTCTACGGACTGACGGCGCTGCTCAGCGCCGTGCTCAACGCACGCCACGTGTTCGGCATCCCCACCTGGGCTCCGGTGCTGAACAACCTCGTCGTGATCGTCGTGCTGGTCGTCTACGCGCTGCTGCCCGGCGAGCTCACGCTCAACCCGGTCCGCATGACCGACGTGCACCTGCTGGTGCTCGGCCTCGGCACCGCGCTCGGTGTGGCCGTGCAGGCGTCCGTGCTGTTCCCAGCGCTGAAGAAGACCGGCTTCAAGTTCAAGTGGCGCTTCGGCTGGGACTCGCGCCTGTCGGAGTTCGGCAGCCTCGCGTTCTGGGTGCTGCTCTACGTCGGGCTCGGTCTGGCCAGCATGACGGTGCTGACGAACGTGGCGACAAGCGCCGAGGGCACGCTGACGGCGTTCAACTACCAATGGCTGATCGCCCAGGTGCCGTACGGCGTTCTCGGCGTCTCCCTGCTGACCGCGCTGATGCCGAAGATGAGCCGGGCGGCCGCGAACGGCGACAACGAGTCGATCGTGCGCGACCTGCTGTTCGGCAACCGCATGTCGGCGATCCTGCTGATGCCGTTCAGCGCGTTGATGACGGTGTCCGGTCTGGCCATCGGTCTCGCGGCCTTCGCCTGGGGCAACTCCGGCGTCGACGGCGGCACGAGGATCGGTCTCGCGCTCGCGCTCTCGGCGTTCGGTCTCGTGCCCTACGCCGTGACGCTGCTGCAGTTGCGGGTCTTCTACGCGATGAAGGACGCCCGCACGCCGACGCTCATCCAGGCGTTGATCGTGGCGGTGCGCATCGGGCTGCTCTACCTCTTCCTCGCCGTGTCCACGCCGGGTGACGCCTCGCAGCTCGCCGTCGGCGTGTCGCTCGCGATGTCGCTGAGCTTCGTCTTCGGCGCGATCGTCGGTCAGGTGTGGCTGCGGATCCGCCTCGGGCGGCTGCGCACCGGCTTCACGATTTGGACCGTCTGCCTCACCGTCGTGGCGTCCTCGCTGGCCTTCGCGGTCGCCAAGGGCGTGAACTGGCTGGTCCTGGGCGCGCTCGGGCTCGAGGACCCGGTCATCTCCGCGTGGGTCGAGGTCGTTCTGGTGACGTTGATCGGTCTGCCGCTGGCGTTCGGCCTTTTGGCCGCGTTCCGGGTGCCCGAGATGAAGCCGGCGATCGACAAGATCAACCGTTTGGTGCGGCGAAGGTGACTCCAGTCCGTGAGCGCCGTCCCGTACCCTCGTCTCCGTGAGTAGCGGAGTTCACGCCGCCCTGAATCCCGGCGGCGTCATCGGCAATGGCCGCTACCGGCTGCTCGCGAAATCCGGTGCCGACGCCAGGTCCAACGCGGAGCTGTGGCGCGCGCGGGACGGTCAGCTCAACCGGGACGTCGCGCTGACGGTGCTGCTGGGCGATCTGGCGGACAACGACGCGGCGGCCCGTGCCCGCCGTACGGTCGAACGCGCGATGCACGCGGCGTCGTTCACGCATCCCGGTGTGTCGCGAGTGATCGACGTGCTGACGCCCGGCACCGGAATCCGCGGCGACGAGGGCATCCTCGGCATCGTCATCGCCGAGTGGACCCAGGGCACCGACCTGATGGACCTCATCGCGGAGGGCCCGCTGCCGGCGGGCGCCGCGACCCGTCTGCTCGAACCGCTGGGCGCCGCCATCGAGGGCGCGCACCACGCCGGTCTCGTGCTGGGCGCCGACCACCCGCAACGCATCCGGGTCACCTCGGACGGCCGTCTGCGCCTCGCGTTCCCCGGTCCCCGGCCGGACGCGATCGCGCGCGACGACGTCAAGGGCCTGGGCGCGATCCTGTACCTGCTGCTCACCGGCCGGTGGGCGCTGCCGGGCGGCCCTCAGGGCGTGCCGGTCGCCCCGACCGGGCCGGACGGGTCCGTGGTCGCACCGAACGCGTTGCACCCGTACCTGCCGCACGACCTGTCGTCCGTCGCGGTGCGGTCGCTGGAGGACACGTCGGTCGGCGGCATCCGCACGTCCGCGGCGATCCTCCAGGTCCTCGACCAGATCGCGGCCGAGGAAGCCCAGACCTCGCTGATCCCCGCCGTGTCGGCGTCACGCGATGACGACGACCAGGTCGTGTGGACGACCCAGCGGCCCAGGCAGGACAAGCAGCAGAAGAAGAAGCTGTGGATCAGCGTCGGCGTGCTCGCCCTGGCCACGCTGACCGTGATCGTGTGGCTGAGCGTGCAGATCGTCGGGTTCTTCAGCGACGAGCCGTCCAAGGGCGGCGGCCCGACCGTGGTGATCAACCAGCCGGGGTCGAACGGGCAGACCGCGCCTCCGCCCGCGCCGGCCGGACCGGTGCAGCCGGGCCAGATCGGCGTCTACGACGTGACGAACCAGCCCGACAACGCGAACCAGGCGAGCCGGGCGGTCGACACCAACGCGGGCACGTTCTGGCGGACCGACAACTACTTCCAGCCGTTCCCGACGCTGAAGCCGGGCATCGGGCTGATGGCGTCGTTCGCGGAGCCGGTGAAGCTGGCCTCGGTCACGATCACCTCGCCCAGCAAGGGCACGAAGGTCGAGATCCGGGTCGCGTCCGCGCTGGACTCGCCGATCGAGGAGACCAAGGTCATCGGCGTGGCCGACCTGTCCGACGGGCAGACGCAGATCCAGCTCAACGACCACGAACCGACCGGTCACGTCCTGATCTGGATCACTCAGCTGACGAACTCCGGCGGCGGCAAGAACCAGTCGGAGATCCGCGAGGTCCTCTACACCCGCGCTCAGTAGAACTACGCGGGCACGCTGAGCAGACCTGTCCGGGTGATCTGTGATCACCCTCGCTAAAGTGCGTCCCGTGACCGCCGCAGCCAGCTCGGACGCCGATCTCATCTCGGCCCACGCCGCAGGTGACCCGTACGCGTTCTCGGAGCTGGTCAAACGGCACCGCGACCGGATGTGGGCGGTGGCGTTGCGCACGCTGCGTGATCCGGAAGAGGCCGCGGACGCGCTCCAGGAGGCGTTCATCTCGGCCTTCCGGGCCGCGTCGTCGTTCCGCGCCGAGTCACAGGTCACCACCTGGCTTCACCGGATCGTGGTGAACGCGTGCCTCGACCGGATGAGACGACGACAAACAAGACCGACAGTGCCGTTGCCCGAGGCAGGTCCTGGTGAGCCCGTCGCGCCCCGTGACGCGATGAGCGACCGCGAGACCAGCCTGATGGTGCAGCAGGCGTTGATGGAGCTGCCGGAAGAGCAGCGGGCGCCCATCGTGCTGGTCGACGTCGAGGGGTATTCGGTCGCCGAGACGGCGAAGCTCCTGGGCATCGCGGAGGGCACGGTCAAGAGCCGGTGTGCGCGAGGTCGCGCCAAGCTGGCCAAAGTTCTCGGGCACCTCAGGAACCGAATCGCAGATGCGAACGTCCCAGCTGACGGTGTGAATGTGCAAGAGCAACGTCAGTGGGAGGGCCGATGACCGGCATGGAGCGCGTGCCGATGGGTCCGCCGTGGTCTGTTGACCTCATCGCGGACCTGCACGCGGGCGTGCTGCCCCCTGAGGTCGCCGCACAGCTGCGTCCGAGGGTCGAGGCGGACGCGGAGGCCAGGGAGATCCTGCAGGCGCTGGACGCCACGCTGATGGATCTGCAGTCGCTGCCGCCCATCGCGATGCCCGACCACGTGGCCGCACGGATCGACGCCGCACTGGCCGCGGAGGCCCGTCCCGGCATCGCGCCGGTCGTGTCCCTCAACGACGCCCGCAAGCGCCGCAACCGCAGGCTGGGTCTCGGCGGTGGTGTGCTGGTGGCCGCTGCCGCCGCGTTCGGCATCGTGCTGGCCGTGTCGCCGGGCTCGCAGACCCCCTCGAACGACAACGCGCAGCCTCCGCAGGCGACGTCCACACCTGGCTCGGCCGACCTGCAGTCGCTGACGAAGGCCCAGCTGGGCTCCGCGGTCGGCGAAGTGCTCAAGGCGCAGAACTACGGCCCGCTGGAGACGCCGGACCGGTTGGCCGGCTGCCTGCAGGGCGGCGGCATCACCAGTTCGGGCAACCCCCTCGGCATCAGCCCGGTCAACCTGGAGGGCAAGGACGCCGTGATGGCGATCCTGCCCGCCGGAATCGGGAAGTACCGGCTGGTCGTGCTGGACCCGGCGACCTGTGGACCGGGCAAGCCGGAGGGCGTTCTCGCGGACACGACCGTGGGCCAGAGGTAGTCGCTCAAATCACGGAATTAGCTGCACCTACGATCCGTTGAGCCAGTCAGACGACGAGATCGAGGAGTTGCAGAGCCGTGAGCGTGCGCAACGTGATCATCATTGGATCGGGACCGGCGGGCTACACCGCGGCGGTCTACGCGGCACGCGCGCAGCTGGAGCCCCTGGTCTTCGAAGGTTCGCAGTACGGCGGCGCCCTCATGACGACGACCGAGGTCGAGAACTACCCCGGCTTCCGCGACGGCATCATGGGCCCCGAGCTCATGGAGCAGATGCGCGAGCAGGCGATCCGCTTCGGCGCCGAGCTGCGCGCGGAGGACGTCGAGTCGGTCGAGCTGACCGGTGAGATCAAGAAGGTCGTCGCGAACGGCGTCGAGTACGAGGCCAAGGCCGTCATCCTCGCGATGGGTGCCGCTGCCCGTTACCTGAACATCCCCGGCGAGCAGGAGCTGCTCGGCCGCGGTGTGTCGGCGTGTGCGACGTGCGACGGTTTCTTCTTCCGCGACCACGACATCGCGGTGGTCGGCGGCGGCGACACGGCGATGGAGGAGGCGACGTTCCTCACGCGCTTCGCCAAGTCCGTGACGGTCATCCACCGCCGCGAGGAGTTCCGCGCCTCGAAGGTCATGCTGGAGCGCGCCCGTGCCAACGAGAAGATCAGGTGGCAGCTGAACACGCAGGTCACCGACGTTCTGGGTGACGGCACCGTGTCCGCGATCAAGATCAAGGACACTCAGACCGGCGCCGAGTCGGAGATGCCCGTCACCGGCTTCTTCCTCGCGATCGGCCACGACCCGCGTTCGGCGCTGGTCAAGGGCCAGGTCGACCTCGACGAGGAGGGTTACGTCCTGACCAAGGACAAGTCCTCCTACACGAACCTGGACGGCGTCTTCGCCGCCGGTGACCTCGTGGACCACGAATACCGTCAGGCGATCACCGCCGCCGGTTCCGGTTGCAGCGCTGCGATCGACGCGGAACGGTGGCTCGCCGAGCACGGCACCGAGCAGGCCGAGATGGCCGCCGAGGCCGTCGGTGGCGGCTACGGCAAGAGCAACTGAAGTTCCTTCTGCGAGATCTTTTAGGGAGAGCAACATGGCAGGCGCCACCGTCACGGTGACCGACAAGTCGTTCGCGGACGACGTTCTGACCAGCGAGAAGCCCGTGCTGGTCGACTTCTGGGCGACCTGGTGCGGCCCGTGCAAGATGGTTGCGCCGGTGCTGGAGGAGATCGCGGCCGAGCACGGCGAGAAGATCACCGTGGCCAAGGTCGACATCGACGCCAACCCGTCGATCGCCCGCGACTACCAGATCATGTCCGTCCCGACGCTGATCCTGTTCCAGGGCGGCCGTCCGGTGAAGCAGATCGTCGGCGCGAAGCCCAAGGCCGCGCTGCTGAAGGACCTGCAGGACGTCCTGGCCTGACGCAAGAATTTGCAGTGAGCTGAGAAGTTCTTTGCAACGCGCAACGTGACCCGCCCGTCTATCGATAAGACGAGCGGGTCACGTTCGTTTTGGTGCCGAGGCGGTGATCTCGGTACGACTGTGAGTAGCCCTGCATCGATCACTTAGCGCAGCAGGGCACAATGAGGACTTCCCAACTGACGCGCCGACCAGGTTCGGCGCCATAGTCGAGCGAGGGTGCATGCAGCTGCTCCGCCGCGGGGACGTCGGAAGTGATGTTGCCGAGATCCGGTCGACCCTGACCAGGCTCGGACTGCTTCCGCCGGCCGACCCACAGGCGCCGCCGGTGTTCGACCAGCAGGTCGAGCACGCCGTGCGCGCGTTCCAGCAGCAGCGGGGGCTGATCATCGATGGCATTGTCGGCCCGGCGACCTATCGCTCGCTGCGTGACGCGACGTTCCGGTTGGGGGACCGGCCACTCGCGTTCCTGATGTCGCAGCCGACGACCGGCGACGACGTGCTGGCTCTGCAGGAACGCATGCTGGAGCTCGGTTACGACGCCGGCCGCGCGAACGGCGTGTTCGGCCAGCAGACCGAGCAGGCCCTGAAGAACTTCCAGCGCGACTACGGACTGATCGTGGACGGCATGTGCGGTCCGGACACCGTGCGCGCGTTGCGTCAGCTCCAGCCGAAGGTGCGCGGCGGCCGTCCGCAGCTGCTGCGGGAGCAGGAGAAGCTCCGCGGGGCGGGCTCGCGCCTGTCCGGCAAGCGCATCGTCATCGACCCCGGCCACGGCGGCCAGGACCGCGGCGTGGTCGTGGACGGCCTGTCCGAGGCCGAGCTGATGCTGGATCTGGCACGTCGTCTCGAAGGCAAGATGGCCGCCACCGGCATGGAGGCGTTTCTCACCCGCGGTCCGGACAACTGCCCGGACGAGGCGGAGCGCGCCAGGTTCGCGAACGAGGCGGGCGCCGACCTGATCCTGTCGCTGCACAGCGACGGCAACTCGTCGCCGAACGCGCAGGGCGTGTCGACGTTCCACTACGGCACGGGCAACGGCACGTCGTCCACGGTCGGTGAGGCGCTGGCGGGGTTCATCCAGCGCGAGGTCACCGCCCGCACGTCGATGTCGAACTGCGGTTCGCACCCGAAGACGTGGGACCTGCTGCGGCTCACCCGTTGCACGGCCGTCCGCGTCGAGGTGGGCTACCTGACGAACACCGAGGACCGCGCCCGGCTGGCGACGCCCGGATTCCGCGACATCGTGGCCGAGGGCATTCTCGTGGCCGTGAAGCGTCTCTACCTGCTCGGCAAGGACGACCAGCCGACGGGCACGTTCACGTTCAACGACCTGCTGCGATACGAGATGGCCAAGGGCTGATCTCCGGCTCTGCCGGCCTGACTGACGAAAAAGGCCCCCTCGCTGCCGGCGAGGGGGCCTTTTCGCTGTCCTAGACGGGGCGGAAGCTCGGTTCCGCGGTGGAGACGGTGACGCTGTTGAGAAGCCGTTCGAGAGCTGCCTCGACGTCTTCCTTCCACGTGATGGCGCTGCGCAGTTCCAGGCGCAACCGCGGCCAGCGCGGGTGCGGGCGCACGGTCTTGAAGCCGACGCTCGTGAGGAACTCCGCAGGAGTGACGCAACTCGACTCTTCGTCGTCCGGGCGCATGTCGCCGAACGCCTCGATGGCCTTCACGCCACGACGCGTCAGATCCTTCGCCACGGCCTGCACGAGCACGCGCGCGAGTCCTCCCCCTCGGAACTCCGGGAGAACGTCCAGCGACGTCATGAGGACGGCGTCCGGGCTCACCGGAGAGGTGGGGAAGGCGGCGCTGCGCGGAACAGCGGCCGGTGGTGCGTAGAAGACCGAACCAGCGGGGATGCCGTCGCAGTAGATCATGCGACCGCACGAACCCCACTCGAGCAGGACGCTGGAGACCCAGGCTTCCTTCTCGAACTCGGTGTCGCCGTATTCCTCAGCCTGTTCTCGCAGGTGAGGGGCCAACTCCCAGAAAACGCACGTCCTGCTGTGCTTGGAGAGATGCTCCAGGTTGTCCAGCGTGACGCCTACGACGCGACGGGACACCCCGACCTCCACCCGTTAACACACAAAGCGAACCCATACGAGGGTAGGCGAATGTGACGGAACCCGGAAGGCGCGTGCCCTGAACGGGACGACGGTTACACTCGCTCGGGACATTTCCTATACAGGAGTCCCACATGACTGCGCCCGGACAGCCCGCCAAGCAGGGCCCCAGAAGCCTTGACCCCCACCTCCGCCGCTACGCAGCGCGCACGGCAGGGATGACGGCATCGGAGATCCGGGCACTTTTCGCAGTCGCGTCCCGTCCCGAGGTCGTATCGCTGGCCGGCGGCATGCCGCACCTGGCTGCTCTGCCCCTGGAGTCGCTGTCCGCGGAGATCGGCCAGCTGGTGGCCGCCGAGGGACTGGTGGCGCTGCAGTACGGCTCGGCGCACGGTGTTCCGTTGCTGCGTGAGCAGATCTGCGACGTCATGGCGCTGGAGGGCATCAACGGCCACCCGGACGACGTGGTGGTGACCGTGGGCTCGCAGATGGGCCTCGACATGGTCACCCGGATCTTCTGCGACCCCGGCGACGTGGTGATCGCGGAGGGACCGTCCTACGTGGGCGCTCTCGGCTCGTTCACGGCGTACCAGGCTCAGGTCGTGCACGTCGCCATGGACGCTGACGGGCTCGTGCCGTCGTTGCTGCGCGAGGCCCTGGAGGCCTGCAAGCGCGCGGGGCAGCGGGTCAAGTTCCTCTACACGATCCCGAACTTCCACAACCCGGCCGGCGTGACGCTCGCGGTGTCGCGGCGGGCTGAGATCCTGGAGATCTGCCGGACCTACGGCGTGCTGGTCGTGGAGGACAACCCATACGGGCTGCTCGGGTTCGACGGCCAGACGTACCCGGCGCTGCGGTCGATGGACCCGGACAACGTCGTGTACCTCGGGTCGTTCTCGAAGACGTTCGCGGCCGGTCTGCGGGTCGGCTGGGTGCTGGCGCCGCACGCGGTGCGCGAGAAGCTGGTGCTGGCCGCCGAGTCGGCCACGCTGTGCCCGCCGACCCTGAACCAGATGATCGTGTCCCGGTACCTGTCGACGCAGGACTGGAAGGGTCAGATCAAGACCTACCGCGAGGCGTACCGGGAACGCCGGGACGCCGCGATCTCGGCTCTCGAACAGCACATGCCGCAAGGTTCCACGTGGAACATTCCGGATGGCGGCTTCTACGTCTGGGTGACGGTGCCGGAAGGCATCGACACGAAGGCGATGCTGCCCCGCGCCGTGACGGCCCGAGTGGCCTACGCGTCCGGTACCGGTTTCTACGCGGACGGCTTCGGCTCACGGCAGCTGCGGATCTCGTACTGCTACCCGACGCCCGAGCGCATCCGTGAGGGCGTCCGCCGCCTGGCGAACGTCATCGAGGACGAGATGCAGCTGGCCGCGACCTTCGGGGCGACACCGGGCCGTCAGCTGTCCGGTCCGCAGACCCCCTCGCCTGACACCGCCTGATCTTTCTTTGGAGTTGTGCTGTGGCTGACCGCATGGTCGCTGTGCTGTCCGGTGGGCTCTCCCACGAACGCGAGGTCTCGATCCGCTCCGGTCGCCGTCTGTCGGCTGCCCTGCGGTCGGCGGGCGTGACGGTGGAGGAGTGGGACGCGGACGCGTCTCTGTTGACTCGTCTGCGGGACCACCGCCCGGACGCCGTCGTCGTCGCCCTGCACGGCGGTGAAGGCGAGAACGGTTCGGTGCAGGCGATCCTCGAGATGTTCGGCGTTCCGTACGTGGGCACCGACTCACGGGCGTGCCGGCGGGCGTGGGACAAGCCGACCGCGAAGGCCGAGCTCGCCCGCGCCGGCCTGACGACGCCGGAGTGGATCGTGCTGCCGCACGCGACATTCCGGGAGCTGGGTGCCAAGCCGGTGCTCGACGCGATGGTCTCGACGCTGGGACTGCCGTTGATGCTGAAGCCGGACCAGGGTGGGTCGGCGCTGGGCGCTCAGGTCGTCAGGGACGCCGCCGAACTGCCGCCCGCGATGGTCGGGTGCCTGGCGTACGGCGACACCGTCCTGGCCGAGCAGTTCATCTCCGGTGTGGAGGTGGCGGTCGCGGTCGTCGACGGCCCGGACGGTCCGTACGCGCTGCCGGCCGTCGAGATCGTTCCGGAGACCGGGGTCTACGACTACACCGCTCGGTACACCGCGGGGCTGACGGACTTCCACGCGCCGGCTCGGCTGGACGCGGCCGCCGCGAAGTCGGTCGGGGAGCTCGCGGTCGCGGCGCACCGGCTGCTCGGGCTTCGGGACGTGTCGCGGACCGACGCCATCGTGGCCGAGGACGGGACCGTCTACTTCCTCGAAGTGAACGTGTCGCCGGGACTGACCGAGACGTCGCTGCTGCCGATGGCGGTCGAGGCCGCGGGGGAGTCGTTGGGCGAGATCTACGCCGGGTTGATCGAGCGCGCTGTCGCTCGCTGAGTTCTCTCCGGTCTGAGTGCGGTGCCGAGCTTCTCGGCGCCGCACTTTTTTGTTCGTCGGCGGCGAGCTCGGCGGCTCGAAAGTCCGCGATGACTGATCGACAAATAGGTGACGCCTCGTATCCGACTGGATGCGAGGCGTCATCGTCACCGTGACATAAGGCCCTGGTGTGATCCTATGGGCCTACTCCGATGTCCGAATTGTCGTTTCTGGGCTCATCATGCCGATGATCCTTTGAAGATCATCAACTGACCCGAATTCGACCACGATCCGGCCTTTTCGCTGCCCGAGTTCGACCTTCACGCGGGTGTCGAAGTTGTCCGAGAGGCGCTCGGCGAGCTCCTGCAGACCCGGCGCGTGCAGCTGCTTGCGCGGAGCCTGCTTCGGTTTCGCCGGCTTCTCGTTCTTGGCGATCGTGACCGCTTCTTCGGTCGCGCGGACCGACATGCCCTCGGCGATGATCCGTGCCGCGAGGTCTTCCTGTGCTCCCGCGTCGTCCAGACCGAGGAGTGCCCGCGCGTGCCCGGCACTCAGGACGCCCGCCGCGACCCGTCGCTGGACGGCGAGGGGGAGCTTCAGCAGCCGGATGGTGTTCGTGACGACGGGGCGGCTGCGGCCGATGCGGTCGGCGAGTTCCTCGTGCGTGACGCCGAACTCCTCCAGCAACTGCTGGTAGGCCGACGCTTCTTCGAGCGGGTTGAGCTGGACGCGGTGGATGTTCTCCAGCAACGCGTCGCGCAGCATGACGTCGTCGGCGGTCTGCCGCACGATGGCCGGGATCGTCTTGAGCCCGGCCTGCTGCGTGGCACGCCACCGACGCTCGCCCATGACGAGTTCGAACGTGTCCGCAGTGAGCTCGCGGACCACGATCGGCTGCATGAGCCCGAACTCCTTGATGGAGAACGAGAGCTCGTCGATCGCATCCTGGTCGAACACCTGGCGCGGCTGCTTGGCGTTCGTGCGGATCGCGGTGACCGCGATCTCGCGGTACACCGCCCCCGCGATCTCGCCGATCGGCTGCTGGGCCTTGGCCCCGTTGCCGGCCATGGCGGGCCGGATGGTGCTGGGTGCACCGGCAGGCGGACCCTGCGGGATGAGTGCGGCCAGGCCGCGCCCGAGTCCGCCCTTGCGCTGCTCGGTCATGCGCCCTCCTTCTGGGCCCCGCGGATCGCGATCTCCTTGGCGGCGTCGAGGTAGCTCATCGACCCGCGCGAGCCCGGGTCGTACGTCAACACCGTCTGCCCGAATCCTGGTGCCTCGGAGACCTTCACGCTGCGCGGAATCACCGTCTTGAGGGCGACGTCGCCGAAGTGGCCACGCACCTCACTGGTCACCTGGTCCGCGAGCTTCGTGCGACCGTCGTACATCGTGAGGAGGATCGTGGAGATCGAGAGGTCCGGGTTGAGGTGCTGCTGCACGAGTTCGATGTTGCGGATCAGCTGACTGAGTCCCTCCAGCGCGTAGTACTCGCACTGAATGGGGATCAGCACCTCCTGCGCCGCGACCATCGCGTTGACGGTCAGCAGACCGAGGCTCGGCGGGCAGTCGATGAAGACGTAGTCCGGCTGCAGCTGGTCGAGCGCCTCGGAGGAGAGCGCCTCCTTGAGCCGCGACTCGCGCGCCACCATCGAGACGAGCTCGATCTCGGCGCCGGCGAGGTCGATCGTCGCGGGCACGCAGAACAGGTTCGGTGACGTCGGGCTGACCTGAGCCGCTTCGGCGATGGAGATCTCGCCGAGCAGCACCTCGTAGACGGACGGCGTGCCGCTGCGGTGCTCGACGGAGAGCGCCGTGCTGGCGTTGCCCTGCGGGTCGAGGTCGATCACGAGCGTCTTGAGCCCGTGAATGGCGAGCGCGGCAGCGAGGTTCACCGTGCTCGTCGTCTTGCCGACGCCACCCTTCTGGTTGGCGACGGTCATCACCCGGCGATGGGTCGGGCGGGGGAGCAGTGACTCGTCGGGGTGCAGCACGCTTGCCGCACGAGCCGCCTCTTCTGCAATCGGGGTCCACACCACGGCGCTGTCATCTCCGTTGTTGGTCGGCTTGGCTTTGGGTTTGGAGGTCTTCGTTTCACGTGGAACATCGGCGGACTGGAACTCCGGATACACGCTCACCGATCCCTCCGCGTCTGGCGCTCCACGATGAGCACCGTCGTAGGCACCTCAAGTACGTCCGCTCCCACGACGACGACCTTGGCGTTGGCGCCCCCAGCCTTGAGCACCGCCGCGCCGTCGCGTTCCAACTCTTCCTGCGCACGCTCGCCCTTGAGCGCGACCATCCGCCCGCCACCCCGGAGGAGCGGGAGGCACCACTTCGTCAGCTTCTCCAGCGGAGCCACCGCCCTCGCAGTGGCCGCGTCGCAGTTGAGGAGCTGCTTGCGAATCGGTCCTTCCTCCGCACGCCCGCGGAGGACCGTCACGTTGTCGAGCTGGAGCCGTTCCTTCACTTCCTCAAGCCACGCGATGCGGCGAGCCATCGGCTCAAGAAGCGTGATCCTCAGGTCGGGCCGCGCAATGGCGAGCGGCACCCCCGGCAGCCCGGCGCCTGAGCCCACGTCAACGACACGTTCGTTGGGTTCGAACAGCTCCTCGATCACTGCCGAGTTGAGCACGTGCCGATCCCAAATCTTCTCGACTTCACGAGGACCGATAAGTCCGCGCTCCACGCCGTGCTCCTCCAGGAGCCTGACGAACTCGGCAGCACGCTCAACGTGCTCACCGAATACGAGCTTCGCGTTGTCGGGCAACTCCCCGGCCATGTTCTCCGTCCGTGAGCGTTTCACGTGAAACCACGCGGCGGCGACGTTCCGGCGGCCGGTGGAAAAGCTGGCGAATGCCAGGGCACCATCATGACGGATCGACCGTGCGCTCTGCCAAATCCTGAGCGCCGTTTCACGTGAAACTTGGGGGAAAGTTGCGTCCGATGCTCTACACGGTCTCTCGGCCCGGTCCCGGCACCGTCTCGACGATGGCTCACCCGGCCGGCGGCATGTACCTGGAGGGCAAGATTCGCGAGCTGCGCCGGCTTGGTGTGGACGTGCTCGTGTCGGCTCAGACGGATGATGAGCGGGTCGAGTGCGATCTGGTGGACGAGGAGCGCGTGGTCGTCGCTGCGGGTCTGCAGTACGTGTGCTTCCCGATAGAGGATCGCTCGGTGCCGGACGTGGTGTCGGCCGTTGCTCTCGTTCAGCCGCTTCATGCGCTGTATCTGCGTGGGGCTCATGTGGTGTTTCACTGCTGGGCTGGGATTGGGCGGTCGTCGTTGTTGGCCGGGTTGTTGTTGGGAATGGATGGGGTGGAGCCGGGGGAGGCGTGGAGGTTGATCGCGGCGGCTCGCGGGTTTCCGGTGCCGGACACGGCGGCGCAGCGGGAGTGGCTTGCCGGTTGGTGGGCGGGGCGGGGGTAGCTGTTTCACGTGGAACGTTGATTGGTGCCGTGCGGGGGTGGCTTGTGGTGGCGAGTGCTGCCGGGGCGGCTTGCGGTGGCGGGTGCCTGTCAGAGGACGGCTTGGGTTGGCTGGGCCTTGTTCCGGCCGGGGGAGGTCGCACTGCTGGGTGGGGGTGCCTGCCGGACAGGTGGTCGCCTTGCGGGCGGGTGCCGGACAGGTCATCCCACTGCGGGCGGGTGCCGGACAGGTCGTCGCACTGCGGGCGGGAACCGTGCGGGTGGACTGCGCTGGCTAGTCGCGTTCCGGCGGGGCGGTCGCCTGCTGGGCGGGCGGTCACCTTGCGGGTGGGTGGAGGTGCCGCGCAGGTCGGCTTGCGCTAGCTAGTCGCGTTCCGACAGGGCGGTCGCCTGCTGGGCAGGCGGTCATCTTGCGGACGGGCGGGGGGCCGTGCGGGTCGGCTTGCGTTGGCTTGTCGCGTTCCAGCGGGGCGGTCACCTGCCGGGCGGACGGTCACCTTGCGAGGGTGGCCGGGCGGGCAGTACCGAGCCGCTGCCGGTCATCGCCGCTTCGCGACGATAGCGATTGGGGCTTGACCTTGAGCCTCTGGCGGGATGCTTGACGGCCGGAAAAGG
The DNA here is from genome assembly GCF_033949975.1 of Lentzea sokolovensis. Taxonomy (NCBI): domain Bacteria; kingdom Bacillati; phylum Actinomycetota; class Actinomycetes; order Pseudonocardiales; family Pseudonocardiaceae; genus Lentzea; species Lentzea sokolovensis. The sequence goes on along the minus strand of NZ_JAXAVU010000009.1, from coordinate 253,718 downwards.
CCGGGCTGAAAAGCGCCCGGCCGTGCCCATGAGGGGAGCATCCCGCCCACTCAAGGTAAAGCCCCAATCGCCGAGTGCGTGGGTCACCACCGCTTCACCGGCAGGTCTTGGTTCACACGCCTCGGCTTCGCCATTGCCGTTGGCGGCAGATGGCTTGGCTTCGCCGTTGCCCGTTGCGCGCGGAGGGACGCCTCGGCTTCGCCATTGCGGTTGGCGACAGGTGGCTCGGCTTCGCCGTTGCCCTGACCGTGCGGGGGAGGCGTCCCCTTGAAGCGTCACGCGTGTCGACAAGTCGCCACCGGATGCTGCAACCCGCACTGGGCTTGCGTGTCAGCGAGCCTGGTGTTGTTCGCGCACGGACTGCACGGCGGAGGTTTCCGTTCCAGTTCGGAGCTGAGCTCCTCCTGCACCCGTGCTCCGTCTCGCGCTGGGGTCTGGCTGGGACAGCAAACGGCCCCTGGTTCCGGTGGGAACCAGGGGCCGTGAGTGAAAGCTGAGCCGTCAGGGCTTGGTGAAGATGATGACCCGCCGCTGCGGCTCCTCACCCTCGCTCTCGCTGTGCACGCCCGCGACCGCGGCGACGGCGTCGTGGACGACCTTGCGCTCGAACGGGGTCATGGGGTGCAGGCGGGCGCGCTCGCCTGAGGCGGCCACCTTTTCTGCGGTGGTGCGGCCCATCTCGGCCAGTTCGGCGCGGCGGCCCGCTCGCCACTGGGCGATGTCGAGCATCAGGCGGGAGCGGACTCCCGTTTCCTGCTGCACGGCGAGGCGGGTGAGTTCCTGGAGCGATTCGAGGACGTTGCCTCGGGGGCCCACCAGCTTGGCGAGGTCCTCGCCTCCGTCGATGCTGACGATGGCCCGGCCGCTTTCCACGTCCAGGTCGATGTCGCCGTCGTAGTCGAGCAGGTCGAGGAGGCGCTCGAGGTAGTCGCCCGCGATGTCGCCTTCCTGGACGAGCAGGTCCTCGGTCTTGCTCTGCGACTGCGGCTCGGCCGCAGCCTCGGACTCGGCCGAGGCGTCAGACGACGCCTCCACGTCGTCGGTCGCCTGCAAGGTCTCCGACACGATGTCTCCTCTCCGGGGCGAACGCCCGAAATCAGCGGCGCTTCTTGCTGCCCGGCTTCTTGCTGGTGGATCGGCCTGGGGTCAGGCCGGGGATCTCGGTGTTGGAGTTGCCGTTGGCGGCGGTCTCCGACGACGCCGACGAGGAGGGGCCGCTCGGGCCCGCGGTCGGCATGCGCTTGGCTCCGTTGGCCGGCTTGGCTCCCGGTGCGGGCTTCTTCGGGTTCACCGGCTTCGCGCCCGGCTTCGGGGCGAGGGCCTGGCGGGTCTCTACGACCGTCGCCTTCTTCTCCTCTTCCTCGGAGTCGATGCGCTTGTACACGAAGTGCTGCTGGCCGAGGGTCCACGCGTTGTTGGACAGCCAGTACAGCAGGATCGCGACCGGGAAGAAGAAGCCACCGGCGAGGACGCCCAGGGGGAAGATCCAGAGCGTCAGCTTGTTCATGATGGCGGTCTGCGGGTTGTCCAGCGCCGCCGCGTTCTGGCGGGCCACCGAGTGGCGGGCCGTGAAGTGGGTCGCGATGGACGCCACGATCATCAGCGGCACCGACAGCAGGATGACGTTCAGGCGCTCCGTGCCGTACGTCGCGAGCTGGTCGGACGGCATCGTGATGAACGTCGAGAGGTTCGTGCCGAAGAGCTTGGCGTTGACGAACGAGTCGACGCCCTGCTTGTCGAAGAAGTAGACCTCGCCCCAGCCGGGCTTGAACGAGCGCAGCACGTGGAACAGACCGATGAACACCGGGATCTGCACCAGCATGGGCAGGCAGCCGCCGAGCGGGTTGACGCCGTGCTCGGACTGGAGCTTCTGCATCTCCTGCGCCTGGCGCTGGCGGTCGTTCGGGAACTTCTTCTTGATCTTCTGCATCTCCGGCGCGAACTCCTGCATCTTTCGCATGGAGCGCACCTGGCCGACGAACGGCTTGAAGAGGATGGCACGGAGGGTGAAGACCAGGAAGATGACGGCCAGGGCCCAGGCGAAGCCGCTCGACTCACCGAAGACTTTGCCGAACACCCAGTGCCAACACCACAAGATGAAGGACACCGGGTAGTAGATGAAGTTGAGCACGGAGCTACTCCTCGGTGGATACGTCGGGGACCTGCCGCCTCGGCGGAACGGGGTCCAGGCCTCCAGGGTGCCAGGGTCCGCAGCGCAGCAACCGGCGGATGGTCAGCCAGGTTCCGCGCAGCGCACCGTGGACGGTCAACGCCTCCACCGCGTACGCGCTGCAGCTCGGGTAGAAGCGACAGGTCGGCGGCAGCAGCGGTGAGATGAACCGCCGGTAGAAGTGCACCGGCAGCAGCGCGACCTTCGCGGGCAACGTGGTCATCGCAGCACCTTGCGCAGGGCGGAAGAGAAATCAGCGGCGAGCTCGGAACTCGACGCTTCGGCTGCTGGAGCCAACGCGCGCACCACGACGAGAGTTCCCGGCGGCAGTTCATCCAGTGCCGGGCGCACGACGTGACGCAGACGTCGGTAGACACGGTGGCGAACCACCGAGTTGCCCACTGCCTTGCTCACGACGAAGCCCACCTTGGACGAATCCAAGGTGGGCACGTCGGGCTTCAAGACGTGGACGACCAACCGGGGCCGTCCAGCGCGGCGGCCTCGGCGGACCACCAGGCCGAAGTCCTGGCTGCGGGTGAGCCGGGCGGCCGGTGGTAGCACGACGACGCTGCGCTTACCAGCCGCGGTCAGGCGGACAGAGTCGCACGGCCCTTGCTGCGGCGCGCGGCCAGAATGGCGCGGCCGGCGCGGGTCCGCATGCGCAGCCGGAAGCCGTGCGTCTTCGCGCGGCGGCGGTTGTTGGGCTGGAAGGTGCGCTTACCCTTGCTCACGGTCGGTCTCCCGGTGCTTCACTGCTGACAAAGCCTGTGTGGTTGTCCCCGACAAACGTGGACGTAGGCGCGCGAAAGGCGCCCGTCGCAAGCGGGAGACTCGTACGAGGGTACGCATGCCCGGGTGCGGCAACCAAATCGGGGTGGCCTGGGCCACGTCTTGTGAGGCGTGCCGGGCCTTGTTACCGTTCGTCCTTCGCGCGTGCCGCGGTAGGCGAGGGAGCCGCCACCAGACCGGCAACACAACGCACCTTTTAGTGCACAGTTGTGGATAACTCTGTGGATACCTCTATCCTCCGTGTCCACATGTGGAGTCTTGGGCTCCGGTGGAGGGGAGGGGAGCGCGGAGTGTCGAACCAGCAGGTCGATCTTGGTCTCGTGTGGGCCGAGGTAGTGCAGGAACTGGCGACGAGCCACCTGTCCCCTCAGCAGCGCGCGTGGATGAGGGTCACCCGTCCGATCGGTTTGCTGGATGGAACGGCACTGCTCGCGGCCCCCAGCGACTTCGCGAAAGAGGCGATCGAACGCGCACTGCGCGACCCGATCACCGCGGCGCTCTCCCGCAGGCTGGGCCGCACGGTCTCCCTCGCGGTGAAGGTCGACTCACCGGAACCGGTCAGCCCCGTGAGCCCGCCGACCACGCCGATCCCGGTCCAGGCGATCCAGCCGATGCCCGGGATCCAGGGCATTCCCCACGGCGACACGCCCGGCCTCGCGGACGAGACGACCACCGTCGACGGTGCCGAGGAAGAGGTCGACGAAGCCGGCGACGCGCTCGCCGCCGTCACCGAGATCTGGCCCACCTTCAACACCGCCAGCGCGGCGGGCGGCGCGACGCCGAACGGGAACCTCCCGTACACCCGGCCCGCGAACCCGTCGCCGTCGCAGACGCGGCTGAACGAGAAGTACAACTTCGACACGTTCGTCATCGGCGCCTCGAACCGGTTCGCGCACGCCGCGGCCGTCGCGGTGGCCGAGGCTCCGGCCCGTGCGTACAACCCGCTCTTCATCTGGGGCGAGAGCGGCCTCGGCAAGACGCACCTGCTGCACGCCGTCGGGCACTACGCCCAGCGCCTGTTCCCCGGCATGCGCGTGCGGTACGTGTCGACCGAGGAGTTCACCAACGACTTCATCAACTCGCTGCGTGACGACCGCAAGGTCGCCTTCCAGCGCCGCTACCGGGACATCGACGTTCTTCTCGTCGACGACATCCAGTTCCTGGAGGGCAAGGAAGGTACGCAGGAGGAGTTCTTCCACACGTTCAACACGCTCCACAACACGAACAAGCAGATCGTGGTGTCGAGCGACCGGCCGCCCAAGCGGCTGGAGACGCTGGAAGACCGTCTGCGCACGCGGTTCGAGTGGGGCCTGATCACGGACATCCAGCCGCCCGAGCTGGAGACCCGGATCGCGATCCTCCGCAAGAAGGCGGCCCAGGACCGGCTCGCGGCCCCGGCCGACGTGCTGGAGTTCATCGCCTCCCGCATAGAACGCAACATCCGCGAGCTCGAAGGCGCCCTCATCCGCGTCACGGCGTTCGCGTCGCTCAACCGCCAGCCGGTCGACATCCAGCTCGCCGAGATCGTGCTGCGCGACCTGATCCCGGACTCGCACGCGCCGGAGATCACCGCACCGATGATCATGGCGGTCACCGCCGAGTTCTTCGGTGTGTCGATCGACGACCTGTGCGGCCCCGGCAAGACGAAGGCGCTCGCGCAGGCACGGCAGATCTCCATGTACCTGTGCCGCGAACTGACGGACCTGTCGCTGCCGAAGATCGGTCAGACGTTCGGCGGCCGCGACCACACGACGGTCATGCACGCGGACAAGAAGATCCGCAAGGAGATGGCAGAGCGCCGGCGAATCTACGACCAGGTGCAGGAACTGACGTCCCGGATCAAGCAGCGCGCTCGCCACACACCCTGATCCACCTGGGTGGCAACGCAGGGGTCCTCCATCGCGGAGGGCCCCTTTTTCGTTCGCCCGCGGCGGTGCGGGTGAACGGACCCCTGCGCCCGGGGACGCGACGAGCGGAGGCGATGGCGAGCACCCGGGTACGCGGCTGCCGCTCGACGGCCAACACCCGGGGACGGCTTCGGCGAAGCGATGGGACTGCATCAGTGCGTGCGGCTCCAACCACCACCACGCGCCGCACACGTACCCGGGTAGACGCGGGTCGATCGGCCGCCCGCCGAGGCTTTCTGTTCGCCCCCGGCACTCGAAGGGGTGGGGACAACTGGAAAAGTCTGTGGCCCCGGCCACGATCTGGCCACAGAAGCCTGTTGAACACCCGGGTACAACTGGCCCGCACCCGGGGACGCACCCGGGGACAACTGTGGACGATCTGTGGATCGAGAGCTGTGCACAACTGGCTGTCCCCGGGTGCGCCGATCTGTCCCCGGGTGCCATCCCCCCTTAGTCCACATGGTGGGTGACACCTTGACCTGCAGGTTTAAGGGCTGTCCCCACAATCCACAACCCTTACTGTTACTGCTGTTTGATCTCTTCTAGAGAGAACTCAAAAGCAAAACAGCGGTGGATGGTTCCCGGGGATCGGTGCCGAACCCCGAAGTGACGGGAAGGGCCGGGAGGCTCTAACGTTGTTGCTCCGCACCTCGGTCAGCTCGGTCAGCCGAGGTCGAGGCTCCCTAACCCCCACTGGCACGTTGTCGTGGTTGGGCTTGTCGACTGTCGAGGAAAGGACGCCTCATGAAGATCCGCGTCGAACGCGACGGCCTGGCCGACGCAGTCGCCTGGGTCGCTCGCAGCCTTCCGTCCCGTCCACCGGTTCCCGTGCTGGGCGGCGTGCTGCTCGACGCGGAGTCGGACGACTCGCTGACGGTCTCCGGGTTCGACTACGAGGTCTCGGCACAGGTCGGCGTTCCCGCGACGATCGCCGACGGTGGCCGCGCTCTGGTCTCCGGGCGTCTTCTGGCCGACATCACCAAGGCGCTGCCGAACCACCCAGTCGAGATCGCGGTCGACGGCTCTCGGATGATGATCAGCTGTGGCAGCGCCAGGTTCAGCCTCCCGACGATGCCGGTCGAGGACTACCCGGCCCTGCCGTCGATGCCGCAGTTGATCGGTGAGCTTCCCGGCGAGATCTTCGGCGAGGCCGTGAGCCAGGTCGCCGTCGCGGCCGGCAAGGACGACACGCTGCCGATGCTGACCGGCGTCCGCGTCGAGATCGGCGAGGGCAAGCTGACCCTCGTCGCCACCGACCGGTTCCGCCTGGCGATGCGCGAGTTCCCGTGGGAGCCGGACGAGGCGCTCGGTGAGGTCGCGATTCTCGTTCCCGCCCGCACCCTCGGCGACGCGGCCAAGACGCTCGGCTCGAACGGCGGCAAGGTCGAGATGTCCCTCGCGGCCAACGACGGACTGCTCGGTCTCTCCGGTTCCGGCAAGCGGACGACCACCCGCCTGCTCGACGCGGACTTCCCCAAGTACCGCCAGTTGCTGCCCTCCGAGCACTCGGCCGCGGCGATCATCGACATCGACGCGCTGCAGCAGGCGATCAAGCGCGTGTCGCTCGTCGCCGAGCGCGGCACGCAGGTGCGCCTCGAGTTCGTGGACGGCGGTCTGCGCCTGTCCGCCGGTGGTGACGACGAAGGTTCGGCCGAGGAAGAACTTCCGGTCGAGTACACCGGCGACGCGGTCACCATCGCGTTCAACCCGGGCTACCTGCTCGACGGACTCGGTGCCGTCCGCACGCAGAAAGTCCACTTGTCCTTCACCACACCCAGCCGACCGGCGCTGCTGAAGCCGGTGGACGAGGATGGGAACGTGGCGCCGGGCTACCTGTACCTGCTCATGCCCGTTCGCCTTCCCGGCTGAGAAAACCCTTACCGGGTACCAGAAGAACTTAGGGGAGAACACCGTGCAGCTCGGACTCGTCGGCCTCGGCAAGATGGGTTTCAACATGCGCGAGCGGGTGCGCCGGGCCGGTCACGAGGTGATCGGCTACGACCGCAACCCGGAGGTCAGCGACTCGGAGTCGTTGGCGGACATGGTGTCCAAGCTCGAAGCGCCGCGCGTCGTGTGGGTCATGGTGCCCGCCGGCGAGATCACCCGTGACACGGTGAAGGAGCTTTCCGAGCTGCTGGCGCCCGGCGACCTCGTCGTCGACGGCGGCAACTCCAAGTTCACCGACGACCGGATCCACGCGGACCTGCTGGCGGAGAAGGAGATCGGCTACCTCGACTGCGGCGTGTCCGGTGGTGTGTGGGGCCTCGACAACGGCTACGCGCTGATGGTCGGCGGCGACGCAAAGCACGTCGAGCAGGCCCAGCCGATCTTCGACGCGCTGCGTCCGGAGGGTCCGCGCGAAGAAGGTTTCGCGCACGCGGGCAAGGTCGGCGCCGGCCACTACTCGAAGATGGTGCACAACGGCATCGAGTACGGCCTGATGCAGGCGTACGCCGAAGGCTTCGAACTGCTCGACAAGACCGATGTCGTCGACAACGTGCCCGCGGTCATCACGGCGTGGCAGCGCGGAACCGTTGTGCGGTCGTGGCTTCTCGATCTGCTCGTGCGCGCGTTGGAGTCCGACCCCGAACTCGACGACCTGCGCGGTTACGTCGAGGACTCGGGCGAGGGCCGGTGGACCGTCGAGGAGGGCATCAACAACGCGGTGCCGCTCCCGGTGATCTCCGCCGCGCTCTTCGCGCGGTTCCAGTCACGCCAGGAGGACTCGCCGGCGATGCGTGCCGTCGCCGCGCTGCGCAACCAGTTCGGCGGCCACTCGGTGCACCTCGCCGGTCCGTCGTCCGGCGCGGGCAGCACCCAGGCCTAGCGAGTGCACGTCAGACACCTCCAGGTCAGCGACTTCCGTTCCTGGGAGCTCGCCGACCTGGAGCTCGAGCCCGGCGCGTCGGTGCTCGTCGGGCGCAACGGCCAGGGCAAGACGAACCTGGTCGAGGCGATCGGGTACGTGGCGACACTGGGTTCGCACCGCGTGTCCAGCGACGCACCGCTGATCCGGCACGGCGCCCAGCGCGCCGTGGTGCGCACGGCCGTGGTCAACGAGGACCGCGAGCTGCTCGTCGAACTGGAGATCACGGCCGGCAAGTCGAACCGGGCGCGGATCAACAGGGGACCGGTGCCGCGCCCGCGTGACGTGCTCGGGATTCTGCGGACCGTGTTGTTCGCACCGGAGGACCTCTCTCTTGTGAGGGGCGATCCGAGCGACCGGCGGCGGTTCCTCGACGAGATGCTGGTGCTGCGCGCGCCCCGGTACGCCGGAGTTCGCAGCGACTACGACCGCGTCCTCAAGCAGCGCAGCGCGTTGTTGAAGACGGTGAAGCACTCCCGATCGGCGGACCTCTCGACGCTCGACGTCTGGGACGGGCATCTCGCCAAGCACGGCGCGGAGCTGCTGGCCGCGCGGTTGAAACTGGTCCGCGACATGAAGGACCACGTGACCTCGGCGTACGCGGAGGTCGCTCCGGAGTCACGCCCGGCGCTCATCTCGTACCGGTCGAGCGTCGGTGAGATCCCGGAGGACAGGGAGAGCATCGAAGATCTGCTGCTGGCCGAGCTCGACCGGGTGCGGCGGCAGGAGATCGAACGCGGCGTGTGTCTCGTCGGTCCCCACCGGGACGACCTCGACCTGACGCTCGGTGAACTCCCTGCGAAGGGCTACGCCAGTCACGGAGAGTCATGGTCTTTCGCGCTCGCCCTGCGGCTCGGCGGGTACGAACTGATGCGTGTCGACGGCATCGAACCGGTGCTCGTGCTGGACGATGTCTTCGCGGAACTCGACCGCGGCCGGCGTCAGCAGCTGGCCAAGGTGGCGGCCGCCGCCGAGCAGGTGCTGATCACCGCGGCGGTGGCGGAGGACGTTCCGGACGAGCTGACCGGGGCCCGGTTCGAGGTCCACGGCGGGGAGGTGCGACGTGTCTGACTCGGAGACTGACTCAGGGGGTTCAAAGCCCCCACATGTAGCTCGATCGGGTGTGTCCGCCCACACATCTGGGGACAAGTCTGTGGATGGTGTGGATAACTCCGTCACAAATCCGGACTTGTCCACAGGTTCATTCACACCTGAGGGTGAGTCGCTGAAGGGATCCGACCTCGCGAGGGCCGCCCTGGAGGCGGCAAAGGCGAGCGCGAAGGCCCGCGGACGGGTGCCGGGGAGCAAGTCGAAGGGCCGTCCGGCCGACCGTCGCCGACGTCGCTGGTCGGGTGCGGGGCCGGACGACCGCGACCCCCAGCCGCTCGGGCGGATCGCGTCCAGGATCGCGGCGGACCGCGGCTGGGTCGCGCAACTCCAGGGTGGCCAGGTCTTCGGTCGTTGGGCAAAATTGGTGGGAGAGGAAGTCGCCGAGCACGCGAAACCGATCGCGCTCAGTGACGGGGAACTGACGGTCCAGGCGTCGTCGACGGCGTGGGCCACTCAGCTGCGCCTTCTGCAGCGCGAGCTGATCAAACGGATCGCCGCGGGTGTCGGCAACGGCGTCGTCAAACGGCTCAAGATCAAGGGACCGGACGCTCCCAGCTGGCGACACGGCCCCAGGCACGCGCCTGGGCGCGGTCCGCGTGACACCTACGGGTGAGGTCCTGTCAAGGGCTCAGCGGCGATTCTGCGGCTCAATGAGCGTTCACCTGCGGATTTGAACCCCCGTTTCAGCGGTCCTGACCCGTCTGATGGCGCTTGAGGCGCTCTGTGACCGAATCAAAGGTGTCCTTGGCCCCGTTCTGTCGGGGTGCACCGGTAGAATCACAGAAGCGTCACCCATCACCGTGCGGGTCCTGCCCGCATCAGCGAGGAGACTCCAGGCCCGTGTCAGCTAAGAAGAATGAGTACGGCGCGTCCTCGATCACCGTCCTCGAAGGCCTCGAGGCAGTGCGCAAGAGGCCGGGCATGTACATCGGCTCGACCGGCGAGCGCGGTCTGCACCACCTGGTCCAGGAGGTTGTGGACAACTCCGTCGACGAGGCGATGGCCGGCTATGCGACGAAGGTGGACGTCACGCTGCTGGCCAACGGCGGCGTCCGGGTGATCGACGACGGTCGTGGCATCCCGATCGACATGCACCCGGTCGAGAACGTGCCGACCGTCGAGGTCGTCATGACCAAGCTGCACGCGGGCGGCAAGTTCGACAGCGACTCCTACGCGGTGTCCGGCGGTCTGCACGGCGTCGGCATCTCCGTGGTGAACGCGCTGTCCACCGCGGTCGACCTCGAGATCAGGCGCCAGGGTCACGTCTGGACCCAGCGCTACGAGGCCTCCAAGCCCGCGCACGAGCTGCGCCAGGGCGAGGCGACCGACGAGACCGGCACCACGACCACGTTCTGGGCCGACCCGGAGATCTTCGAGACCACGACGTACAACGTCGAGACGATCGCGCGCCGCCTGCAGGAAATGGCGTTCCTCAACAAGGGGATCACCATCGTCCTGCGTGACGAGCGGATCTCGGAGGAGGACGAGGTAGCCGACGCCGAGGGCCACCAGGCCGCGGTGAAGGAGCGCATCTACCACTACCCGGGTGGTCTGGAGGACTTCGTCCGCCACATCAACCACACGCGCGAAGCGGTGCACCAGAAGGTCATCGCGTTCGAGGCGAAGGGCGAGGACCTCGAGGTCGAGGTCGCGATGCAGTGGAACACCGGCTACACGGCCTCGGTCTACACGTTCGCGAACACGATCAACACGCACGAGGGCGGCACGCACGAGGAGGGCTTCCGCGCCGCGCTGACGCGAGTCGTCAACGAGTACGCGCGCGAGAAGAAGCTGCTCAAGGAGAAGGACACCAACCTCACCGGCGACGACATCCGCGAGGGTCTCGCCGCGATCATCTCGGTGAAGTTGAAGGAGCCCCAGTTCGAGGGCCAGACGAAGACCAAGCTGGGCAACAGCGAGGCGAAGTCGTTCGTGCAGAAGTCGACGAACGAACACCTGGCCGACTGGTTCGAGCGGCACCCCAACGAGGCGAAGACGATCGTCAGCAAGGCGGTCTCGTCTGCGCAGGCCCGCATGGCCGCGCGCAAGGCCCGTGAACTGGTCCGCCGCAAGGGCGCGCTCGACATCGGCGGCCTGCCCGGCAAGCTGAAGGACTGCCGCTCCACCAACCCGGAGGAGTGCGAGCTCTACGTCGTCGAGGGTGACTCCGCCGGCGGCTCGGCCAAGGAAGGCCGGGACTCCATGTACCAGGCCATCCTGCCGATCCGCGGCAAGATCATCAACGTGGAGAAGGCGCGCATCGACCGCGTGCTGAAGAACAACGAGGTCCAGAGCATGATCACCGCTCTGGGCACGAGCATCCACGACGAGTTCGACCTGTCGAAGCTGCGCTATCACAAGATCATCCTGATGGCGGACGCCGACGTCGACGGTCAGCACATCCGCACGCTGCTGCTCACTCTGCTGTTCCGCTTCATGCAGCCGCTCCTCGAACACGGCCACGTCTACCTCGCCCAGCCGCCGCTCTACAAGATCAAGTGGCAGCGGATCGAGCCGGAGTACGCGTACTCCGACCGCGAGCGCGACGGCCTGATCAAGGAAGGCCTCGCCGCCGGCAAGAAGCTCGGCAAGGACGACAACATCCAGCGCTACAAGGGTCTCGGCGAGATGAACGCCGCGGAGCTGTGGGAGACCACGATGGACCCCGCGAACCGGGTGCTCCTCCAGGTCACCATGGACGACGCCGCCACCGCGGACGAGCTGTTCAGCGTGCTCATGGGTGAGGACGTCGAGGCGCGCCGCTCGTTCATCACGCGTAATGCCAAGGACGTGAAGTTCCTGGACGTCTGAGTCCGGTCCCTTCTAGACATCCACGGCTGGCGAAGAGGAAAGAAGAACCGTGACTGAGACGACCCTTCCGCCGGAGCACGACCGCACCGAGCCGGTCGACATCCAGCAGGAGATGCAGAACTCCTACATCGCGTACGCGATGAGCGTCATCGTCGGCCGAGCACTGCCGGACGTGCGTGACGGACTCAAGCCCGTTCACATCCGCGTCCTCTACTCGATGTTCGACTCGGGGTTCCGGCCGGACCGCGGCTACAACAAGTGCGCTCGTGTCGTCGGCGACGTGATGGGCAACTACCACCCGCACGGCGACTCGTCGATCTACGACGCGCTCGTGCGGCTCGCCCAGCCGTGGGCCATGCGCTACCCGTTGATCGACGGGCAGGGCAACTTCGGCTCACCGGGCAACGACCCGGCCGCCGCGATGCGCTACACCGAATGCCGCCTCACCCCGCTGGCCATGCAGATGCTCGCGGACATCGAGGAAGAGACCGTCGACTTCCGCGACAACTACGACGGCCGCATCCAGGAGCCGACGGTCCTGCCGTCCCGCATCCCCAACCTGCTGATCAACGGCAGCTCGGGCATCGCGGTCGGCATGGCGACGAACATCCCGCCGCACAACCTTCGCGAGGTCGCGTCGGGCGTGGTGTGGGCACTGGACAACTGGGAGGCCTCCGACGAGGAGACCCTCGAGGCCGTGATGGAGCGGATCAAGGGCCCGGACTTCCCGACGCACGGCCAGATCCTCGGCAACTCGGGCATCCAGGACGCGTACCGCACCGGTCGCGGCTCGGTGAAGATGCGCGCGGTCATCGAGGTCGACGAGGACGCCAAGGGCCGCACGATCCTGGTCGTCACCGAGCTGCCGTACCAGGTCAACCCGGACAACCTCGTCGAGAACATCGCCGCGCTCGTGCGCGACGCGAAGCTCACCGGCATCTCGAACATCGCGGACGAGTCGAACAGCCGCCGCGGCATGCGCATCGTGGTCACGCTCAAGCGCGACGCGGTGGCGAAGGTCGTGCTGAACAACCTCTACAAGCACACCCAGCTGCAGTACTCGTTCGGCGTGAACATGCTGGCGCTCGTCGACGGCGTGCCGCGCACCCTGCGGCTCGACCAGATGATCCGCCACTACGTGAAGCACCAGATCGAGGTCATCGTCCGGCGGACCAGGTTCCGCCTGCGCAAGGCCGAGGAGCGCGCGCACGTGTTGCGCGGCCTGGTCAAGGCGCTCGACCACCTCGACGAGGTCATCGCGCTGATCCGCCGGTCGCAGACGCCGGACATCGCACGCACGGGCCTGATGGAACTTCTCGCCGTCGACGAGATCCAGGCGAACGCGATCCTGGAGATGCAGCTGCGCCGCCTGGCCGCCCTGGAGCGCCAGAAGATCATCGACCAGTTGGCCGAGATCGAGATCGAGATCGCGGACCTCAAGGACATCCTCGCGAAGCCGGAGCGGCAGCGCGCCATCGTGCGCGACGAGCTCATGGCCATCGTGGACAAGCACGGCGACGACCGGCGCACGGAGATCATCCCGTTCGACGGCGACGTGTCCATGGAAGACCTGATCGCGGTCGAGGACGTGGTCGTCACGATCACGCGCACCGGCTACGCGAAGCGCACCAAGACCGACCTCTACCGGGCGCAGAAGCGCGGCGGCAAGGGCGTTCAGGGCGCGCAGCTCAAACAGGACGACATCGTCGCGCACTTCTTCGTGTGCTCGACGCACGACTGGATCCTGTTCTTCACGAACAAGGGCCGTGTGTACCGCACGAAGGCGTACGAACTGCCTGAGGCGAACCGCAACGCCCGCGGCCAGCACGTCGCGAACCTCCTCGCGTTCCAGCCGGAGGAGGAGATCGCGCAGGTCATCCAGATCCCGAACTACCTCGTGTCGCCGTACCTGGTGCTCGCCACTCGCAAGGGTCTGGTGAAGAAGTCGAAGCTCTCCGACTTCGATTCCAACCGATCGGGTGGACTTATCGGCATCAACCTGCGCGAGGACGACGAGCTGGTCGGAGCGGTGCTCTGCTCGGCCGACGACGACCTGCTCATGGTCTCCGCCGACGGCCAGTCGATCCGCTTCCACGCGACCGACGACGTGCTGCGCCCCATGGGTCGCGCCACGTCAGGTGTGCAGGGCATGCGGTTCAACGCCGATGACGAGCTGCTCTCCGTCGGCGTCGTCCAGGAGGGCCTGTTCGTTTTGGTCGCGACGGACGGTGGGTACTCGAAGCGAACGCCGATCGAGGACTACCCGGTCCAGGGCCGTGGCGGCAAGGGTGTGCTGACCATTCAGCACGACCGCCGACGTGGCAGGCTGGTGGGCGCGCTCATCGTCGACGTCGACGACGAGCTCTACGCCATCACCTCGACGGGCGGGGTCATCCGGACCCGAGCCGAGCAGGTGCGCAAGGCTGGACGGCAGACGAAGGGCGTGCGGCTGATGAACCTCGGCGAGAGCACCACTTTGATCGCCGTCGCACGCAACGCGGATGAGCCCAGCGACGTCACTATCAGTGAAGCGTCTGCTGCGGAGGATTCTGCCGCCGACCTGGCAGCCACCCCCACCGACTCGGCTGAGTAGTCGGAATCGCTAGCGAGAGGTCAAGGACAAGCTCGTGACTCCACCCGAGAACCGCGAAGGTCGGGACGCGGACAAGACCGCGGTGATCACCAAACCGACTCCCCAGAAATCTGCGGAGAAGGCGGACTCGACCGCTTCGGCGGCCTCCGGTTCCTCGGGTGGAAACGCGCAGGACAAGACCAAGCCGGTGTCGGCGGAGAAGGCGGCCGAGGCCGCCGCCCCCGCCGCACCCGCCAAGGAGAAGGCTCAGGAGAAGCCGGCCGCACCGGCCGCGACTCCTGCTCCGGCTCCCGCCCCGGCCGCTGCGGCTCCGGCCCCGGCACCTGCTCCCACTCCGGCCGCACCGGCTGCTCCGGCAGAGGAGAAGACGGTCTCGCTCGGCACCGCGGCACCCGCGGCTCCGCCCGCGCCCGCCGCCGACGAGCCGGTCGTCGTCTCGACACCGCCGCCCTGGCAGCGAGTGACGAACGACACGGAGGCCTCCCAGCACGACGCGACGGAGACGTACGTGGCTCCGTCCGCGCCGCCCACTCCGTCGGCCGCAGCACCGTCTCCGGCCTTCCCGGTCAACGACCCGGACACCGTCAAGGTGCAGAAGCCCGTGGTCACGGGCTCGGCCGTGCCGGTGGGCCTGGGCAGCAGCCGCACGTCGGTGAACATGGGCAACAGCGCCCGCCCCGCGGCGTCCACCCCGTCGGCCCGCCGCCCCGGCCGCGGCCCGCGCCGCGCCTCGCTCCAGGTGAAGCGCGTCGACCCGTGGTCGGTGCTCAAGCTGGCCCTGGTGCTCGGCGTCGCGTTGTTCTTCGTCTGGCTCGTGGCAGTCGGCGTGCTCTACGGCGTCCTGCACGGCATGGGCGTCTGGGACAAGATCAACAGCACCGCGAACGACCTGCTCCAGGCCAACGAGCCGGGCGAACCGCTGATCAGCGCTGGTCGCGTGTTCGGCGTCTCGGCGATCATCGGCGCGGTCAACATCGTGCTGTTCACGGCCCTCGCGACCGTGGGCGCGTTCGTCTACAACGTGTCCGCGGATCTGGCCGGTGGCTTGGAGTTGACGCTCTCCGAGCGTGAGTGACCCCCGATTTGGGAGCGGCGAGGACGATCCTGTAAGGTTCTCCTCGTCGCCCCGAGGGGTGACAGTTTGATCGAGGGCCTATAGCTCAGGCGGTTAGAGCGCTTCACTGATAATGAAGAGGTCGGAGGTTCAAGTCCTCCTAGGCCCACTCGATTCGAAACTTCTCTCGAATCACTATCTCGATTCTGTCCGGACGTTGAGTTCCGGAGCCCCGGCCGAAGACCCAAGAAGCCTGTAGGCTGGTCCGGTAGTCGGGGCATAACTGTCTTTGGAGGGGTTCAGAGTGGCTAAGAAGATCATCGCACTCGTCGTGGTCGCCGGTGCGGTCCTGTTCTTCGTTAAGCGCAGCCGTTCGGCGAAGGCCGACGCGGACCTGTGGCGCGAGGCCACCGCTCCCACCGACTGATCTTGCGGGCGGCTTGCCGCCCCGGGTCTCCGGGGACGTAGCTCAATTGGCAGAGCACCGCCTTTGCAAGGCGGGGGTTAGGGGTTCGATTCCCCTCGTCTCCATACGCTTTCACTGATGCCCCGTTCGCGCCGCTGCGAACGGGGCATCAGTGCATTCCGCGCATCACGTCACGCCGCGGTGAGTGACTTCTTCGGCGACTTGCGCAGCGTGTCGATGCTCCAGGCGCCGGCACCTGTGAACGCCAGCAACAGGAACGCCCACGAGTAGATCGCCGCGAGCTCGCCGCCGTTCTCGATTGGCAGCAGGGCCTTCGGCTGGTGCACCACGAAGTAGGCATAGGCCATGGCGCCGGAACTGAGCAACGCGGCCCAGCGCGTCCACAGTCCGATGATGATGAGACCGCCGCCGATCAGCTCGATGAGGGCCACGGGGCCGGACGGCCACGAGAGCAGATCGACTCCCTTGGACAGCTTCTGAACCCCGTGGAACACGAAGAGCAGACCGATGACGATGCGGAAGAGAGCCAGAGCGTGCTCTCGTCGTTGCTCCAGGAACTCCATGATCGAGTCCTTCCAAGGCAGGGGGTACAGGGGCAGAGGCACAAAAGGTATGGACCAATTTAGAGTGTCCCGCTAGAGGCGCTTTTGGTATCTGGTTGACTGTTGCCCCTATGAAACGAGCACTGTTGCTGCCCCTGCTCGGCCTGCTCGCCGCATGTGGCCCCGATGTCGTCCCCAGCAAGCCGGTGCCCGCGCCCCAGAACCAGCAGGCCCCCGCCACGACCAGCGCGGCTGCGACGGTGCCGCCCGCGCCCAAGCCCGCGAATGAAGGCACCTGCCCGTACCTGGCGATCAGTTTCGTCGCGCAGGCCAACGGACAGCTTGTACCCAGAGTGAAACTGTCAACGGACGAGCCTCACCCAGCGTGTTTCTTTTACGCGAACGCAACGGAGATTCAGTTGACGGTGCGCGTCTACGTGGGTGACGAAAAAGTTGCGAAGCTCATCGTGAACGAGGCGGCGCCGGACGGTTCACAGCCCGCGAACTCGCCCACCGGCTGGACCGGAGGGTACGTGAACAACGACAGCGGCGTCGTCTACGCCGTAGCGAAGAGCGACGCCGCTGTGGTCGTCACGAGCAATCAGAAGCAGTCCATCAAGGCCCGCCGCATCGCCGAAGAGGCGATCAAGGGCCTCAAGCTCTGATTCGAACTACTTGACCGGCTCCTTCTGCGAGGGCACCTGCCCGTTGAGGACGGGCTCCGCGTGCGGGGCCTGCTCCTCGTCGTCCTGCAGGTGGACCTCCTGCGGCCGGCGCGTCATCGCGACGTAGCCCGCCGCCGCAGCCGCGACCAGGAGGCCCAGCACCCACGGCCAGCGCCGACGCTTCGGCGCGTCCGCACCGAGCTGGGCCGCGGCCTTGCGGATCTCCTTCGCACGCACCTTCGCGTCCTTGCGCGCGCTCTTCGCCGCCTTCTTCACTTCCTTGCGCACGACCTCAGCCTTGCCCATGAGGTCGGAGCGCGTCTTCGCGCTCTTCTTCGCGAGGCGCTTGCGAGAGCGACGCGTCTGCTTCTCCCAGTCCTCGGCCTTGCCCATGAGCGTGTCAGCCCGCTCGACGAGTGCGCCGCGAACCTGGTCGGCCGTGATGCCACGCTCAGCGAGCTTGGCTTCAGCGGTGTGACCAGCGCGAACGACACCCTGACGCGCGGCCTTCAGACCGGTGCCGACAGCCTTGCCAACGTTCTCGCCGGCACGGGTCATGACGTCCACCTCGTCCATCCTCTGCTCCACACGTTGTCGTCCGGTGATTGTCACAGGGGTACCCATCGTGCCCCTTTCTGAACATCTCCGCCCGTGGATGGCACGATGGGGTGGTGGCTGACAGCAACGAATCCTTCGTCGGGACCAAGGTGACGGCAACTCTGCACACCACGCAGGGCGACATCCGCATCAACCTGTTCCCCGACCACGCCCCCAAGACGGTGGCGAACTTCGTGACTCTCGCCGAGGGCACGAAGACCTACACCGAGGCGAACGCGAGTGGCACGAAGTCGGGCCCGTTCTACGACGGCACCCTGTTCCACCGCGTCATCGCGGGCTTCATGCTCCAGACCGGCGACCCGACCGGCACCGGCCGCGGTGGCCCCGGCTACCGCTTCGGCGACGAGTTCCACCCCGAACTCCAGTTCAACAAGCCCTACCTGCTCGCGATGGCGAACGCCGGGCCCAACACCAACGGCTCGCAGTTCTTCGTGACCGTGGCGCCGACGACGTGGCTGAACTTCAAGCACACGATCTTCGGTGAGGTCGCGGACCAGGAGTCGCGCGACGTCGTCGACGCGATCGGCAACACCACGACCGGCGCGGGCGACCGTCCGGTCAACGACATCAAGATCGAGCGGATCACGATCGAACGCGCGTGAGCAACGCCCCCGTGCCACCGGACGGGCCGATCGGAGCGCAGCCGGAGACCCCGGTCTGCGCACGTCATTCCGATCGGCCCACCCGGCTGCGCTGCACCAGGTGCGACCGTCCGGCGTGCCCGGAATGTCTGCGCGACGCCTCAGTCGGCATGCAGTGCGTCGACTGTGTGAACGAAGGCGCCCGCACGGTCCGCCAAGCCCGCACGTCCGCGGGTGCGGTGGTCTCGACCGGCCGGCCGATCATCACGCAGGTGATGATCGCGCTCAACGTGCTGGCGTACGTCGTCACGGTCTTCCAGTCCGGCAGCCCGATGAACAACCAGCGCGCAGGGCTGTTCACGGCGACGTCGATGATCCCGGAGCTCACCGCCAACGGTGAGTGGTGGCGCATCCTCACCTCGGGCTTCATGCACTTCGGCCTGATCCACCTCGCTCTCAACATGGCCGCGCTCTTCGTGGTGGGGCCTGTCGTCGAGCAGGAGCTGGGCAAGCTGCGGTACAGCGCCGTGTACTTCCTGTCGCTGCTCGGCGGCAGTGCGGCGGCGTTCTACTTCGGCACCGTCTGCCAGCAGCTCGCCGGCGCGTCCGGCGCGGTGTTCGGCCTGATGGGCGCCTTGCTGATCGTGTTCAAGCGGCAGAAGCGGGACATCTCGACGATCGTCGTGATCGTCGGCATCAACCTGGTGTCGAACCTCTTCACCAACGCCTCGCTGCTCGGGCACCTCGGCGGGTTCGTCATCGGCGGCCTGCTGACGCTCGCGATGGTCAAAGCGCCGCAGAAGAACCGCAACCTGTACCAGATCGGTGCGGTCTCGGTGGCGCTGCTGTTGCTCGGCGGGATGTTCGCGTTGCGTGCCGCCGAACTCGACACGGCGGCCGAACTCGTCCTGGAGTACGCCAGGACGTGCCGCTAGAACCGATTCACGGCCGCAGTGCGTGGAGCACTCCGGCGACTTCTTCGGGATCGGCGCCGAGGTCCACTCTCGTGAGCACCACGAGACGGTCGTCGGCGTCGAGTTCCAACGTCTGCTGTTCCCTGCCGAGCCGGCGGGTGGTCTGCAGCTTGACCTTCACCTCGTGCCACGGCAGCCGCGTCGTGCTCGCGAACCCGCGCACGGCCAGACCGTCGACGTCCGCGGTGAGCCTCGGCCGTGCGATCGTCGCGAACGCCGCGAGGTAGGTGACCAGCAGCGTTGCCAGCCCGATGAGGAGACGGCCCGCGTTGTCGTCGACGGTCAGCGCCGCGACGGCAAGGGCGAGGGCGACCACCCACGCGACGGCGACCAGCGGGGCGGGAGTGGACCAGGTACGAGTCACACTGTCGAGTGTCCCGCATGAAATGTGGACAACTGAACGGGTCCGCATGAGGGAAAACCGTCGCTTGTGCATTTTGGTGCAAAGTTGTCCACAGGACTTGTCCCCAATGGGGATGACTTACAGCTGTGTGCTTCGGTGACGCTCGGATGAACCCGGTGAACGTGCCGCGAACAAAGGTCGGCCCGGACGTGTGACGTCCGGGCCGACCTGTACGAACAGTGAGCTGCTGAGCGCCTAGCGCCAGCGCATCGTCATCAGCAGGCCGATGATCATCAGCGCGAAGCCGATCGCGAAGTTCCACGCGCCCAGCTCGAGCATGAACGGGATCTTCTCGGCGGCGATGTAGTTGACGACCAGCCACGCGAGGCCCAGCAGCATGAAGCCGAGCATGACAACGACGTAGACCGGGTGAGACGGCCCCGCTGCCTTGACCTTGACCGGCGTGCGGCGGTCAGTGGGTGCGGTGTAGACCGCCTTCTTCCGGACCTTCGACTTGGGCATGCTGTCCTCGCCTGACGTGGATATCCGTGAGTGACGCGAGTTTACGTGCACTACTCAGTAGACACGTTAACGTAGCGGCGGTGGTCAGCGAACCATCCTTGTAGACGCAGTTGTTTTCAGTTCACAGTGCGCGCGGAGGTTCTCAGGTGAACTCGGGACCGCAGCAGCCGCCACCACGGCGTCCTGCACCCCGTCGTGATGACCTTCAGCACTCGCGGGCCACCCCAGCTCCCCGCCCGCTGCCTCCGCCGGAAGCAACCCAGTTCACCAGCGCTTTCTCCGGAAGCCTGCCTCCGAACGGCCAGACGCAGCACCGCCAGGGGCCGCCTCCGTGGACTCCGCCGCCGGGCACTCCCGTGCGCGGAATCCCGGTGCCCGGCCGTCCCGGTCCGCCGCCCGGAACGCCGCCCGCACCGCCTGGAACGCCACCGCGGGGAATGCCTCCCCGCCCGATGCCGCCGCGTCCCCGCCCGGTCGATCCGCCCACCGAGGTGATCCCGCGCGTCGAGGACGATTACGACGACTACGACGACTACGACGATGACGAGTACTACGACGACGAGCCCGCGGCCAAGGACGAGTTCCCGCCGGACAGCATGGCGCGCAAAACGGTGCGTGGTGTCGGCGAAGCCCTCATCACGATGGGCCTGATCGTCCTGCTGTTCGTCGTCTACGAGGTCTACGTGACCGACCTGCTCTCCGCGGAGAAGCAGCAGGACGCGACCGCCGCGCTCGACTCCGAATGGAACTCGAACGTAGTCACACCCCCGCCCGCCGACCCGAACCGCCAGTCGAAGCTCAACCTCATCGAGGGCAAGGCCTTCGCGAAGATGTACATCCCGGTCTTCGGCAACGACTGGAAGTTCTCCGTGGTCGAGGGCACCACCGACAAGCACCTCGAAATCGGCCCGGGCCACTACAAGGACACCGCCCAGCCCGGCGAGGCCGGCAATTTCTCCATCGCCGGCCACCGCGTCGGCAAGGGCGCGCCGTTCAACGACCTGGACCTGCTCGAATCCTGCAACGCGGTCGTCGTGCAGACCCAGACCCAGTGGTTCGTCTACCGCGTACTGCCGATGAGCAGCGAGGTGGCCGGCTGGGCCACGAACCCGAAGGCGAAGGAAGCCGCCTGCACCGGCGTGGCACCGCTCTCCACGACGCTGGGCGACGCCTACTCCAAGACCGTGGGCCAGGAGATCGTCGTCCCGACCCAGGGCGAGGTCATCGCCCCGATCCCGCACCAGGTAGGTGCCGCGGTCCCGGCCGACAAACAGGCCCGCCTGCTCACGCTCACGACCTGCCACCCGCGCTTCTCCGACAAGCAGCGACTGATCGTGCACGCCATCGAGACCAAGAGCTACCCGGTGGCCGACGGCTTCGTGCCGCCCGAGATGACGGAGGGCTGATGTACGGCTGGATCTGGCGGCACCTGCCGGGCCCGCTGTTCCTGCGGGTCATCGAGGCCGTCGTGCTGGTCGTCGGCATCGTCGCGCTGCTGATGTTCGTGGTGTTCCCGTGGGCGGAACCGAAGCTGCCGTTCAACAACGTCACCACCGAGTGAGCGTCGGAGCCGACGGTCGCCTGACGCTTGCCTGGTGATCGACTGATCCTAGTCACCTGACCGGGTGATGTATAGCGGTGATCATGGGGTTAGACCGGCTGTTTGCGCAGTTCAGCTCGTTGGGAAGCTAGCGTGGACTCGTCGGCGGGGGAGTTGTCCACAGGATTCCGGACGCCCTGGGAACCGAAATCCGGCCGCCGTCGTTGCGCAAAAGGAAGGCGCGCGGGGGCAGCGGGCACAGGCTTGATGGCTCTTGCTTCTTCTGTCGGGCCGGCGAGCAGCTTGGCAGGCAGAGCTCGACGCTGGAAGGCAGCAGGTCGCAGACAAAGCAGACGTCCGACTCGGCCTCGGTTCGGCGTATGCGAGTTGTCGGTGTAGCCGAGTCGGTGTTGAGGCGCAGCAAGCGGTTGCGCAGACCCTGGGATCACGCGCCGAGAGTTCGGGCGAGCGCGACCGAGTAAGTGAAACCGCCATCGCGCCCACAACGCGATGGCGGCTTCATCGGGGAACGGCGTCTCAGCCGTTCAAGCTCTCAGCCGTTCGAGACCGAGGTCATCTCCTCGCGCGACACGACCTTCACGCGCTCACGGCCGTGCGCCGCGCCCAGGGCCATCTCGTGCGCGTCGAGCCGGCTCCAGCCCTCGTTGGTCACGAACGGCACGCCGCGCTGTTCGAGGAACTCGACGATCGCGGTGGGTTCGGGCGAGGAGGCGAGGGGCAGCTCGGGGGCGTCTTCGAGGAGGCTGGTGATGGTCTCCAGGGCGTCGCCCTTGGTGTGGCCGATGAGGCCGATCGGGCCGCGCTTGATCCAGCCGGTCGTGTAGACGCCGGGGATCGGGACTTCGTCGAGGTCCAGCACGCGGCCGGACTGGTGGGGGATCGTGCCCGAGACGTGGTCGAACGGGATGTCGGCGAGGTGCGTCGAGAGGTAGCCGACCGCGCGGTACACGGCTTGGACGTCCCAGTCGGTGAAGACGCCGGTGCCTCGGACGTTGCCGTCGCCGGTCAGTTCCTGGGTTTCGGTGCGCAGGCCCGTGACGCAGGACGTGCCGAGCACTTCGACCGGTGCTTCGAGGAAGTGCAGGTGCAGGCGGCGGGGGCGGGTGCCGACGTCGCGAATCGCCCACTCCTGGAGGGTCTTCACGATCATCTCGACCTGCTTGTTGGTCCTGATCGCGTGCATCGAGGCCTCGTCGAACTCGATTCCCTCCGCGTGGACGATCACCTCGACGTTCGGGGAGTGGTCGAGCTCGCGCAGTTCCAGCGGCGTGAACTTGGCCTGGGCCGGGCCTCGGCGGCCGAAGACGTGCACGTCGGTGACGGGGGAGGTGGCAAGGCCCTCGTAGACGTTCGCGGGGATTTCCGTCACGAGCAGCTCGTCGGCGGTCTTGGCCAGGATGCGGGCCACGTCCAGGGCTACGTTGCCGACGCCGAGCACCGCTACCGAGGTGGCCGTCAGCGGCCAGGTGCGCGGGACGTCGGGGTGGCCGTCGTACCAGGACACGAAGTCCGCGGCGCCGTAGCTGCCCGGCAGGTCGATTCCCGGGATGTCCATCGCGCGGTCGGCGGAGGCGCCGGTCGAGAAGATGACGGCGTCGTAGAACTGGCGCAGGTCGTCGAGCTTGATGTCGACGCCGTACTCGACGTTGCCGAAGAAGCGGACCGACGGACGGTCCAGCACCTTCTGCAGCGCGCCCACGATGCCCTTGATGCGGGGGTGGTCCGGCGCCACGCCGTAGCGGACGAGGCCGTAGGGCGCGGGCAGCTTTTCGAACAGGTCGATCTGCGCGTCGACGTCGGACTTGGTCAGGATGTCGGCGGCGTACACGCCGGCCGGTCCGGCGCCGACGACCGCGACGCGCATGGGGCGACTCATGACACCTATTTTAGGATAGCCTAACCTCAACGCGGA
The DNA here is from genome assembly GCF_033949975.1 of Lentzea sokolovensis. NCBI lineage: Bacteria > Bacillati > Actinomycetota > Actinomycetes > Pseudonocardiales > Pseudonocardiaceae > Lentzea > Lentzea sokolovensis. The sequence goes on along the minus strand of NZ_JAXAVU010000009.1, from coordinate 230,273 downwards.
CGAGAGCTAACTCACTCGACGCGACCGACTAGGCTCTCTTCATGCGCGTGCTCGTGGTCGACAACTACGACAGCTTCGTCTACAACCTCGTCCAGTACCTGGCTCAGCTGGGTGCCGAGTGCGTGGTGCGGCGCAACGACGAGGTGGACCTCGACGAGATCGACGAGGTCGACGGTGTGCTCGTCAGTCCTGGGCCCGGTACGCCGGAGCGCGCGGGCGCCAGCATCGACGTCATCAAGAAGTGCGCCGACATCGGCAAGCCCGTCTTCGGCGTGTGCCTCGGCCATCAGGCGATCGGCGTGGTGTGGGGCGGCACGGTCGACCGCGCGCCAGAGTTGTTGCACGGCAAGACGAGCATCGTTTTCCACGAGGGCAAGGGTGTTCTCGGCGGGGTGCCGCAGCCGTTCATCGCGACCCGCTACCACTCGCTGACGGTGCTGCCGGAGACGATCCCCGCGGAGTTCGAGGTCACCGGCAAGACCGAGACCGGCATCGTGATGGCCATGCGCCACAAGGAACTCCCGGTCGAGGGCGTGCAGTTCCACCCCGAGTCGGTGCTGACCGACGGCGGCCACCGGATGCTCGCCAACTGGCTCAAGGTCTGCGGCTTCGAGGTTCCGGAAGCCACGGTCGCGCAGCTCGAGAACGGCATGCGCACGCTCGCCGCAGCTGCCCGCCTGTAAGCAAAAAGGGGGCGGCTCCCCGAAGGGAAGCCGCCCCGAAAGTGCTTGAGCGCTACGACGAGATGATCCCGAACTTGCCGACGTTGATCGTCACCGTCGACCCCTTGGTGATCGCGGAACCCCTGGCCGGGTTCTGCGACTGGACCTTCTTGTTCTGATCCGGGGTGCCGACCTGCTGTTCCTGGACGTTGAGGTTTCCGTTCCAGCCCAGCGACTTCAGCTTGTTCGAGGCCTCGTTCTCGTTCAGGCCGGTCAGGTCGGGCATCTCGATCTGGTTGCCCTTCGAGACCTTCAGCGTCACCGCCGTGTCCTTGGCGGCCTTGCTGTTCGGCGCCGGGTTCTGCGAGAGGACCTGACCCTCGGGCTTGGCGCTGTCGACCGGCTCGATGACGACCTTGAAGCCCGAACCCTCCAGCGTCTGGCGCGCGTCGGCCTGGTCGTCACCGACGACGTTCGGCACGTTCTGCTTCTCCGGCGCCCTGCCGAGCTGGATGGTGATCGTGCCACCCTTCTTCAGCTTCACGCCGACGTCGGGGTTCTGCGAAGCGACCTTGCCGACCTTGGCCGTGTCGTCGACCTCGGTGGTCTGGTCGCTCTGCTGCAGCTTGAAGCCGTTGGGATCCTTGTCCAGGATCGCCTGGGCCTCCTGCGGGGTCTTGCCCTTCAGGTCGGGCGCGACGCCCTCACCGGGGGGCGCGCCGACGGAGATGGTGACCTGCCCGCCCTTCGCCACCTGGGTGCCCTCTGGCGGGTTCGTGCCGATGACCTTGTTGATCTGGTCGGCCGTGCACTTCGCCGCGGCGCCGTTCGGACCGGGCTCGCAGGCCACGGTCTCCTGGGCCGGCACGAGGCCGGCCTTCGTGATCTTCTCCGAGGCTTCCACGGGGCTCAGGCCCACGATCGACGGGACGGGGACCTTCTCCGTCGCATCGTTGCCGGTGTTCATGACGTTCGCGGTGATCCACGCGGCGAGGCCGAGCACGGCCACGCACAGGATCACCACCAACGTGACCATGATGGCCTTCTTGCGCTTCGCGCGACGCTCTTCTTCCTCGTCGGCGATCGGGTCGTAGTCGTCGTCCGGTTCCGACTTCAACGCCGCCGGGCGGTGCCTTCCGCCGGACACGACCTGCGTGCGCGGTGAACGCGCCGCCGCCTGCTCGTTCATCACGGCGGTGCGGTCCTCGGCCGTCATCACGGCCGGCGCGGACGGGCGCTGACCCGACAGCACGCGTACCAGGTCGGCGCGCATCTCGGCGGCCGACTGGTAGCGGTTCGCCGGGCCCTTCGACATCGCCTTCAGCACGATCGCGTCGAGCTGCGGCGAGACCTTGGGGTTGAGCTGCGACGGCGCCTTCGGGTCCTCCCGCACGTGCTGGTACGCGACCGCGACAGGAGAGTCACCGGTGAACGGGGGCTCGCCGGTCAGCAGTTCGAACAGCACGCAACCGGCCGCGTAGACGTCGGAACGGCCGTCGACGGACTCACCGCGCGCCTGCTCCGGCGACAGGTACTGGGCGGTGCCGATCACCGCGGCGGTCTGGGTGACCGCGGCCTGGCCGTCGTGCAGCGCACGGGCGATGCCGAAGTCCATCACCTTCACGGCGCCGGACTTGGTGATCATCACGTTGGCCGGCTTCACGTCGCGGTGGACGATGCCGTGCCGGTGGCTGAAGTCGAGCGCGGCCGAGACGTCGGCCATGACCTCCATGGCGCGCTTGCCCGACAGCGGGCCCTGCGTCTTCACGATGTCGCGCAGCGTCCGACCGTCGACGAACTCCATCACGATGTACGGCAGCGGGCCGTACTCGGTCTGCGTCTCGCCGGTGTCGTACACCGCGACGATCGCCGGGTGGTTCAGGGCGGCCGAGTTCTGGGCCTCGCGCTTGAACCTTTCCTGGAACTGGGCGTCACGGGCGAGGTCGGCTCGCAGCACCTTGATCGCCACGTCTCTGCCGAGGCGGACGTCCCGCCCCTTGTGGACCTCGGACATGCCGCCGTACCCGAGAGTCTCACCCAGTTCGTAGCGGTTTGAGAGCAGTCGCGGAGTGCTCATCGGTGCTTCGTCCCGCTCCTCGTCGACGGTATTCCGAACTCGGTTCTTGTGTTGCTCATGGCGCGCACGTCACCTTCACCTGCGAGCCGACCGGCACATCGCCTGTGGGCGCGATGGCGGTGACCCGGCACTTCTTCAAGTCGCCCGGTGGCGTGCCCTGCGCGCTCTGCACCTTGGGTTCCATGCCTTGGTCGATCAGCGCGATGCTGACCTCGTCGCCGGAACGGCCGATGTAGTCGTCCTCGTCGATCCGCTTCGGTGAACTGCCCGGAATCCGGTCTGCGGAGTCGGGCTGACCGTTCGCCGGGGCGTTCGAGTTCGCCGTGCTGGACGTCGTCGGCCGGCCACCTTGCCCGGTGCTGTCGTTCGGCTTGACGGTGTACTTCCACAGGAGGAACACGCCAAGGATCAGCAGCACTGCCACCAGAAGAGCGACCATAACCCAGACGGCGGTCCGGTTTCTCCCCGGTGGCGTCGGCATGGGAGTGAACGTTCCGGTTTGGTGCACCGGCTGCATTCCGGTCTGATGCACCTGTTGCATGCCCGTCTGGTGCGCCGGTTGCATGGTCGGATGGGTTCCGGGACGTCCCGGCCCTCCCTGGTGGTGCGCCATCTGCGGTGGAATCGGCAGCGGCTGTGACGCCTGCGGCGGCGGAGGCGGTGGTGCCTGCACCTGCTGCGGGATCACCGGAGGCATCGTGAACCCGGACGGCGTCGGAAGCGGCTGGCCCACCCGCACCGCGCTGACGGCCGCGGCGAACTCGCCACCCGTCCGGTAGCGCTGCCGGGGGTCCTTCACCAGCGTCGCCTCGATCAACGCCCGCGCACCAGGCGGAACGTCCGGCGGCAACGGCGGTGCGATGTCGCGGATGTGCATCATCGCGACCGTCACCGCGTTGTCCGACAGAAACGGCCGGTGACCGGCCAGGCACTCGTAGCCACACACTGCCAACGAGTAAACGTCGCTCGCCGGTTCGGCCTCGCCACCAAGTGCCTGCTCGGGAGCGATGTAGTGCGCGGTGCCCATCACCATGCCGGACCGCGTCACGGGTGCCGCGTCCACGGCCTTCGCGATGCCGAAGTCGGTGATCTTCACCTTCCCCGACGGCGTGACCATGATGTTGCCGGGCTTCACGTCGCGGTGCACGAGCCCGCGTTCGTGGGCCGCCTGCAACGCGTTCCCGGTCTGCTCCAGCAGGTCGAGAGTCACCTCGGCGGTCAGCCGACCGCGGGAGATGATCGTCGCGAGCGGTTCGCCCTCGACGAGTTCCATCACCAGGTACGCCGTGTCCTCCGGTCCGTCGGTGACGGACGCGGTCTCGCCGTAGTCGTGCACCGACGCGATGCCGGGGTGGTTGAGCGACGCGGTCATCCGCGCCTCGACGCGGAACCGGTGCAGGAACTCGGGGTCTCCGGAGAGCTCCGCCTTGAGCACCTTCACCGCGACGCGGCGGTCGAGCCGGTCGTCCGCGGCTTCCCAGACCTCGCCCATGCCACCGACCGCGATCCGCCTGCTCAGGCGGTAGCGGTCGGCGAGGAGCTGGCCCTTGGTCAGCATCAGCGGCCTGCCAGGTACGCGTTCATCACGGCGCGCCCGATCGGGGCCGCGACCTTGCCGCCGGTGGCGCCCAGACCGCGGTCGCCACCGTCCTCCACGATGACCGCGATCGCGATCTCCGGCTTCTGCGCCGGCGCGAACGCGATGTACCAGGCGTGGGGGTTGTTCTTCAACGCGTCGTTGCCCTGCTCGGCGGTACCGGTCTTCGACGCCACCTGCACGTTCTGCAGACGGCCCTCGCCACCGGTGTTGACCTCGGACTGGATCATCATGTCGCGCAGGGCGTTGGCGTTGGCCGTGGTCATCGCGGTGTCGACCTGGTCCGGCTTGGTGTCTTCGATCGACTTCAGGTCCGGGCCGAGGATCTTCGACACCAGGTACGGCTGCATGCGCTTGCCGTTGTTCGCGATCGTCGCCGCCACCACCGCGTTCTCCAGCGGCGTGATCAGCACGTCGCGCTGGCCGATGCCGGTCTGGTAGAGCGCGGCGTCGTCGGGGATCGGGCCGAGCGTCGAGGTCTCGACGACCAGCGGCACCGCGAGGTCCGGGTCGTTGAAGCCGAACTTCTCCGCCTGCCTGCGCAGCTTGTTCGCGCCGAGCTGGCCCGCCATCTCACCGAACGCCGTGTTGCACGACTTGGCGAGCGCGGTCTCCATCGGCACCGTCTCGCCAGGGCCGCACGGGGTGCCGTTGAAGTTCGGCAGCGGCGTCTGGCTGCCCGGCAGCGTGATCGATCCCTTGGCGGTGTACTGCGTGTCCTTGTTCTTGCCGTCGGCGAGCGCGGCCGCCGCGACGACGACCTTCAGCGTCGAGCCTGCCGGGTAGAGGGCCTGCGTCGCGCGGTTGATCAGCGGGTCGTTCGAGTCCTTGGCGGTGAGCTGCTTCCACGCCGACGCCTGCTCGTTCGCGTCGTGGCTCGCGAGCAGGTTCGGGTCGTAGGACGGCGTGCTCGCCATCGCGAGGATCTCGCCGGTGTCCGGCTTGATCGCGACGACCGAACCGGTGAAGCCCTTCGCCGTCAGTTGGTCGTACGCGGTCTGCTGCACCTTGGCGTTCAGGGTGAGCTGCACGTTGCCGCCGACCGGGTCACGACCGGTGATCAACGCCGAGACACGGCGCGCGAACAGCCTGTCGTCCGAGCCGTTGAGCAGGTCGTTCTCGGCGCGCTCCATGCCGGAGGTGCCGTAGGTGACCGACAGGTACCCCGTCGCCGGCGCGTACACCGGGCCGTTGTTGTAGGTGCGCAGGAACCGGAGACGGTCGCTCGTCTCCTTGACGTCCGCGATCACCGTGCCGTCGGCGACCGTGATCAGACCGCGCTTGCGGGCGTACTCGTCGAGCAGCACCCGGCGGTTGTAGGCGTTCTTGCGCCACTCGTCGGCGTTGATCACCTGCACCCACGTGGCGTTGCCCAGCAGAAGCAGGATCATCACCATCATGGCCATGCCGACGCGGCGGAGCGGTGTGTTCATTTGGGACGCTCCACCATCACAGTGTGCTGGTCAGCGATAGCCGGTTGTTGCGGTTTCGGCTTCGCGACCCGCTGCGGGGCCCTGGCCGCCGCGGAAATTCGCAGTAGCAACGCGACCAGGATGTAGTTCGCGAGAAGGGACGAACCGCCGTAGGACAGGAACGGCGCGGTGATACCCGTCATCGGGATCAGCTTGGTGATGCCGCCGACGACGATGAACACCTGGAAGCAGACCGCGAACGCGAGACCGCCGCCCAGGAGCTTGCCGAAGCTGTCGCGCACGGCGATGGCGCCGCGCAGGCCGCGCAACGCGAAGACCATGTAGACCAGCAGCAGCGCCGCGAAGCCGACGAACCCGAGTTCTTCGCCGATCACGGCGGTGATGAAGTCGGTGTTGGCCTCAGGAATCATCTCCGGACGGCCGGCGCCGAGGCCCGCGCCGCCGATGCCGCCGGTCGCGAGAGCGAACAGCGACTGCGAGATCTGGTAACCGCCGCCGACCACGTCGTAGCGCGCGATCGGGTCCTGCCAGTTCGCGACGCGCTGCTGCACGTGGGCGAAGAGCTTCCACGCGATGACCGCGCCGCCGGAGAACATGCCGAGTCCGAGCACGACCCAGGCCGCGCGTTCGGTGGCGATGTAGAGCAGCACGAGCACGATGCCGAAGAACAGCAGCGACGAGCCGAGGTCCTTCTGCAGCACCATGACCGCGACCGTGACGCCCCACGCCGCGAACAGCGGGCCCAGGTCACGGGCACGGGGCAGGTCCATGCCGAGGAACCGGCGGCCCGCCACGGTGAAGAGGTCCCGCTTCGACACGAGGAACGCGGCGAAGAAGACCATCAGCAGGATCTTGGCGAACTCACCTGGCTGGATGGACAACGGACCGAGACGCAGCCAGATCTTCGCGCCGTTGATCGTCGGCGCGATGAAACCGGGCAGCACACCGGGAAGCAGCAGCGCGACCAGTCCGACGAGGCCGAACGTGTAGCCGAACCGCGCGAGCATCCGGTGGTCAGGCAGGAACTTCAACGTGGCCGCGAACAGCAACAACCCGATGCCGGTCCAGATGACCTGCTTGAAGGCCACCGGGTCCCACGTCGAGCCGTCCGGGAAGACGGTGCCTTCCAGGGCCAGGTCGATCCGGTGGATGACCACCAGGCCGAGCCCGTTGAGCAGCGCGACGCACGGCAGGATCGCCGGGTCGGCGTACGGCGCCCACCTGCGCACGGCGAGGTGGGCACAAGCGAAGAGTCCGAGGTACGCGAGACCGAGGTAGAGGATCCTCAGACTCAGCGAGCGCTCCTGGTTCAGTTCGACCAGGATGAGAGCGAGCGTCACGAGACCGGCGGCGAACGACAGCATCACCAGTTCGGTGCCGCGTCGCGTCGGCGCCTTCAGGCCTGGCGACGTGTTGGTCGCCGCCGACGCACCTGGTGAACCTTCCCCGGAGGGGACGGGCGAGCCCATCAACTACGGACCCTCCCGGCATTCCACACCCGGCTTTTGCTGGGAGGGGGTGAGCGAAGGCTCGGTGGAACCGGTCTCCGGGTTCGGGGAACCGTTCGTGGGCGGCGCGCTGGACGCACTGCTCGACGGGCTGCTGCTCGGCGTGGACGGCGTCGTCGAGGGCGTCGTACTGGTCGACGTCGACGACGTGTCCTTGCACAGCGGCAGCATGTGCTCGGTGCGCAGCAACCGGACCGCGGCGCGCGCGCCGTCGAGGCCGTTGTCGCTGCGGATGCCCGCGGTGATGGTCTTGCGACCGGCTTCCTGCAGGTCCTTCAGCGTGATCGGGGTGCAGCCCGTGGATCCGGGCGGGCAGGAGTCCTCGACCTTGGACGACAGCTTGAAGCCGATGACGGTGCCGTTGAGGCCGCGGAAGATCGCGACCTGGCCGTCCTCGGTGGCGCCGACGTAGTACTGGGTGTTGAGCCACAGCTTGCCGCCGACAGCCACCACAGCGGTCAGCAGGAGCAGCACGAAGATGATCGCGAACGCCTTGATGGCGCTGCGCTTCTTGCGCTTCGGGTCCTGCGGAGGCGGGGGAGGCGCGTCCATGCGCTGCTGCATGGGCGGGCGCTGCTGCGTGATCGTCGCCGCTCGTGAGGCCGCGGAGTCCGGCGGAGGAGTGTGGTCCTCGCTGCCGTCACCTGCCGCGCCGCCGACGATCGGGTAGTCGTCGCCGAAAGCGACGTCCTGAACGTCCGCCACGATCACCGTGACGTTGTCGGGACCGCCGCCCTTGAGCGCGAGCTCGATCATCCGGTCCGCGCAGGCCTGCGGGTCCGGGATGCGGATCGCCTCGTCGAGCGTCTCCAGGCTCACGACGCCGGACAGACCGTCCGAGCAGAGCAGGAACCGGTCGCCGGCACGCGCTTCGCGCACCGTGAGGCTGGGCTCGAAGTCGTGCCCGGTGAGGGCGCGCAGCAGCAACGAGCGTTGCGGGTGCGTGGCGGCCTCGTCCGCGGTGATCCGGCCCTCGTCGATCAACGACTGGACGAACGTGTCGTCGTGCGTGATCTGCGCGAAGGAGCCCTCCCTCAGGAGGTACGCGCGCGAGTCGCCGATGTGCACGAGTCCGAGACGGTTGCCCGCGAACAGGATGGCCGTGAGCGTGGTGCCCATGCCTTCCAGGTCCGGGTCGCTCGTCACGAGCTCGGAGATGGCGCCGTTGCCACTCGCGACCGCGTCGCGCAGCTTGCCGAGGAGGTCGTCGCCAGGCTCGTCGTCGTCGACGTGGGCCAGCGAGGCGATGACCACCTTGCTCGCGACTTCACCGGCGGCGTGGCCACCCATGCCGTCGGCTACTGCGAGCAGGCGGGGGCCCGCGTACACGGAGTCCTGGTTGTTGTTGCGAACCAGGCCCCTGTCGCTTCGGGCCGCGTATCGAAGAACCAAGGTCATGAGCGCAGCTCGATCACCGTTTTGCCAATGCGGATCGGGGTGCCGAGAGGTACGCGCAGGGGTGCGGTGACCTTGGCTCGGTCTAGGTAGGTGCCGTTCGTGGAGCCGAGATCCTCCACGTACCAGTCGGTGCCGCGCATGGACAGCCTCGCGTGCCTGGTCGACGCGAAGTCGTCGTCCAGCACGAGAGTGGAGTCGTCAGCGCGGCCGATCAGGATCGGCCTGCCGTCGAGTGAGATTCGGGTGCCGGTCAGCGCCCCGTGGGTGACCACGAGTTGCCGAGGCGCCTTGCTTCCCCTCGCCGACTTCTCGGACCTCCGGAAACCGGGCAGACCTGACGCCCGGAGCCCTGAGGCTGCGTAGAGATCAGAGCGGACCACACGTAGGGCGGCCAGCACAAAGAGCCAGAGGAGCACGAGAAAGCCCGCTCTGGTCAGCTGCATCACCAGCTCTGGCACCGGTTGTAACCGCTCCTGCCTTGAGTTGCTTACCGACGCCCGTATCGACCTCTAGCCCGCGGTGCGGAAAACCAGTGACGAGTGGCCGATGCGGACGACGTCGCCCTCCGCGAGCTGCCAAGTCTGCACTGGCGTGCCGTTCACCGTGGTGCCGTTGGTCGAACCGAGATCAGCGAGCATCGCATTCTGCCCGTCCCAGGAGATTTCCAGGTGGCGCCTGGAGACTCCGGTGTCCGGGAGGCGGAAGTCGGCTTCCTGCCCACGTCCTACGACGTTTCCACCCTGCTTCAGGTTGTACGTGCGGTTGGAACCGTCGTCGAGGTGCAACGTCGCGTTGAGCTGACGGTTGGCGCCCTGGGTGGCCGGCGGGGCGTATCCGCCCTGGTTGTAGCCCTGGTCGTAGCCGCCCTGCTGGCCGTAGCCCGCCTGCTGGCCGTAACCCTGGTCATAACCGCCGGCCGGCTGCTGGCCGTAACCCTGGTCGTAACCGCCGCCCTGCTGGCCGCCGGCGTAACCCTGGTCGTAGCCCTGCTGGCCGTAGCCCTGCTGCTGGCCATAACCCTGGTCCTGGCCGTAGCCCGGCTGCTGGCCGCCGGCGTAGCCCTGGTCGTAGCCCTGCTGCTGCTGGCCGTAACCCTGGTCCTGGCCGTAGCCCTGCGGCTGGCCGTAACCCTGGTCGTAGCCCTGCTGGCCATAGCCCTGTTGCTGGCCGTAGCCGGGGTCCTGCGCCTGGCCGTAACCCTGCTGCTGGCCGTAACCCTGCTGGTCATAGCCCTGCTGCTGCTGGTCGTAGCCCTGCTGGCCGTAGCCGCCCTGACCATAAGGGTCCTGGGCGGGCTGGCCCTGTCCTTGTCCGTAGCCGGGAGGCTGGCTCATGGGTCGGTCTCCTGCGGTGCGAGGTGGTGCTGACCGTCGGCTGGCCGCTTTCACGTCGGGGTCGACGGACGAGCTGGTTCGGAACTGTCCGGTGTGCAGCGCCTCGGAGCGCTCCAGGGAGACTACGACGTCACCATAGGTATCCCATCCGGACTCGGCCAGGTGCTCTCGCAGGCCCTCTGCGAGAAGCTGTGTGATGCGTAGTTCATCCTGCTCGTCGCCCGCAAGACGTTCGTGGTCCTGAGGTCCGAGGAGCACCTTGTAGTGGTTGGGGGCTAGCAGTCTGCCACCCGCGAGTTCGCGGATGTTGCTGTCACCCTCCCGTTGCAGTGCCTGTGCCACCTCTTGGGGCACGACGCTGCCGCCGAACACGCGCGCGAACGTGTTGCCGACCAGACCTTCCAGCTTGCGTTCGAAGCGTTGCAGGCCCATGTCGACTCCTTCCGCTCGTTCCGCTCGGCCGGGCTCCTGTACCGATCGTATCCGGGTACGACCGCACCTACAGGGGGCGATTAGGAACCTGGTTTGGGCGCGTGCTAGTGTTTCCAACGTCTCCAGGGGCAAGTGGCGGAATGGCAGACGCGCACGGTTCAGGTCCGTGTGTCCGAAAGGACGTGGGGGTTCAACTCCCCCCTTGCCCATAGTAAAGACAGAGAGAACCCCCCTCGCGGAATCGCGAGGGGGGTTCTTTCGTTGAACCGGCAGTATCGGATTCCTTGATCCAACAGGTGATGTCTGTCACTCGTTCGGGGGTCGGCATGTGGGCGATAGCGGCAGCGGATTTCGGTGCGGAGCTCGAGCTGGTCGAGGTTCTGGAGCCGGTGGCGGGCCCGAACGAGTTGAAGGTGCGGTTGTTCGCGGCGAGCGTGAACCCCTTCGACCGCAAAGTCGTGAACGGGATGCTCCGGAGTTCCGCGCCTCATCAGTTCCCGCTGGTTCCCGGAACTGATGGTGCGGGTGAGGTGGAAGGTTCCGGAGAGAGGATTTTCGGCACCTTCTTCCACCGTCCCGTCGGCGGTGGAACATACGCCGAGTACGTCACAGTTCCGGCCGGGAACGCGTTGGCTCCCTTGCCGGACGACATGGATCCCGCGGTCGCCGCCGCATTGCCGACCGCGGGAATGACCGCTTTGCAGTTGGTCGAGTCGCTCGGGACCGCGGAATCCGTGCTGATCGTCGGTGCTTCCGGTGGCGTGGGGTCGTTCGCCGTCCAGATCGCGCGTGCGGCGGGCAAGCGGGTCATCCCCATCGGCCGTGGCGACACCCTCGTCGAGGCCGACGCTCTGATCGACCTCGTCAGCGCCGACCGTTCGTCGTTCGAGGCGAACGCGCGCTACGCGCCGCTGGCGTTCAACACCAACTACGTTTCCGCTGATCAGGGGCAGAACTTCGGCATGAAGGGCTCCCGCGAGACGTTGGTCCGGCTGGCGTCGATGGTGCAGGCGGGGGACCTGGAAGTACCGATCGCCCGGCGCGTGCCGTTGCGCGACGCGGCCGATGTTTTCGCAGGTCACGGGCCCGGCAAGACCGTGATCATCATGTAGGTGGTCGTTCTGGCGCGGTGAACGGTCGACGGACGGTGACCGGTACCGCTGACCGGCTTTTTGCCCCCACGCCTGGCGCACACACCCTGAGCAGGTCTTTTGGTGCGTCCATACGGATTAACGTCACCCAGACGGCAGCACCGTAGGACCGAACTCCCCTTGCCACTCCTCGACCGGTCACCGACCGGTCGACGCCGTCGATCGCAGGGGGTCCTGTGGCCTGGGGGCGGGCCGCGCGCTTACTGCTAATTCTTTATCCAGAGCACGAGTCGAAACGCGGCGGATCTCCCGCCGCGGGTGACGAGGAGGCACTGGCGTGAGCAGCACCCCAGCAAGGATCGCGGCACTCGACAGCTCGAACGGTCTGTCGACCACCCCGGTCCCGGTTCCGGAACTGCCCGCGTCCGTCGAGGAGTTGGCAGCCGCTGCGGCGATCCGCCTCGGCTGGCACGGCGTGGTTCTCCCCGAAATGGTCCTGATGGGCCGCAAGGTCGTCGTCGTGGCCGAACTCCTGGCCGACGCCCACGCCGAGCGCGTGTGCGTGGGTGCGGGCCCTGAGGCCGACAAGACCACCGTCTCCACGTGGGTGTGGCCGGAGATGGAAGGCCGCGTCCCGCCGGCCGCCGTGCGCATCGTCGGCGTCCTGGCCGTCGCCCGCCACTGGCGCACCGCGCTGGCCTCCGCCGTCCCCTTCGCCCGCTACGGCAACGCCGCGGTCGTCCTCCCGGAGTCGGTCGCGTTCTCGCACGACTACCTCGCGAACTGCCTGCCGCGCGTCCGCCGCTACGGCGTCTCCGTCCTGCTGGCCGACGACGAGAAGGACCTCTCGGTCGACGTGTCCGGCCGCCAGGAGAACGCGCCCGCCGAGGACACCGCCATCACCCGCTGGGTCAACGAACTGGTCTACGAGCAGGTGCTCGCCACCGCGTCCTGATCCACGCGTCGTGCTGGTCGTCGCTCACTGATCTACGGTCAGACCATGCGAGTAGTGATAGCCGGCGGACACGGGCAGATCGCGCTGCTTCTCGAGCAGCAGCTGGCCACCCGTGGAGACGCCGCCACCGCGCTGGTCCGGAACCCCGATCACTTTGGTGACGTGCAGGAAGCCGGAGCCGTTCCGGTGTTGTGCGACCTGGAGTCCGCTGATCTGGACTCGGTCGCCGCGTATTTGAACGGTGCTGACGCGGCAGTGTTCGCCGCAGGTGCCGGCGCCGGATCTGGTGCCGCCCGCAAGGACACCGTGGACTACGGGGCCGCCGCTCTGTTCGCCTCTGCTGCTGTGGAGGCTGGGGTGCGGCGGTTTCTCCAGGTTTCCACCGTGGGGATCGAGTCCGCTGATTCGCCTTCTGTGGATCCTGAGTTCGCGGTGTATCTGAAGGCCAAGGGGTTGGCCGAGGAAGATTTGAAGGCTCGGGATCTGGATTGGACGATCTTGCGGCCTGGGCCGTTGGTCGATGATCCTGCTACCGGGCTGGTCACCCTGGCTGCGCCTCGGTTGCCTCGGGCTTCTGTTACCCGGGCGGATGTTGCCGCCGTGCTGGCGGAGTTGTTGGGTGCGCCTGGGACTGTTGGTAAGACGCTGGAGCTGGTGAACGGGGAGACGCCGGTCGCCGAGGCTGTTCGGGCTGTTCTTTGATGGCGCTCGTTCCGTAGCGTTCCCTGGCTTGCTTGCGGCGGGTTCTGTTGCGTGCTTTCCCTGGGGGCTCTGCCCCCAGACCCCCGGCAATCTGATCGGGGGGTGGCGCCGCCTGCGGGTTGATGGCACGCCTGTTGCGTTGGGCGGCTGCCTGTTTCGTAGTTGGGTTGCGTTGGCGGTGGGGTCCCGTCACGAGCCGAACCAAGAGCGGGCCACATGCAGGTAGGGGTGTGGCGCGACTCGTGACGGGACCCCACCGCCGGGCCCGCTCGGTAAGGACGGCTCGCCTTCGGCTTCGCGGGTGGGTTGGCTGGTTGTTCTAGCCAAGCACGCGGTCCAAGTACGGGTTCGTGAATGTCCTGCCTGGGTCCACCTCGTTGCGTACCCGCAGGAAGTCGTCGAAGTGCGGGTACAGCGGGCGGAGGTCCGTTGCGGTGAGGTCGTGCATCTTGCCCCAGTGCGGGCGGCCGCCCACCGACGCCGCGATGGCTGCGTACGCGTCGAAGAACGCTTTGTACTGCATGCCCAGTGCCTGGTGCATTGAGATGTACGCGGTGTCTCGGCCGCTTGCCGTCGAGAGCCAGATGTCGTCGGCCTGGGCGATGCGTACTTCGCACGGGACGATCAGGTGGTCGCGGTCGCCCAGTTTGTTCGCCACGGCGCGGAGTTCGCCGATCACGTCCATCAGGGTTTCGCGGGGGATGGAGAACTCGGTCTCCACGAAGCGGACTCGTCTCGGGGTCACGAAGACGTTGTGCGAGTAGTCCGAATAGGACCGTTCGGAGATCAGGGAGCCGCAGAGTTCGTTGAGGCGCTTGGTGTAGCGCGGGAAGGTCTTGGCCACCTTGGTGACCGCGCCGAACGCCGCGTTCTCCATCACCTCGTACTCCCACGCCTGGCGAAGCTTCGAGAGCGGGCGCGCTGGGGTGGTGATCCTGTTGTTGCGCTTGAGGATCACGCGGTCGGAGTGGGTGAACCAGTGGAACTCCACGTGGTCCTCTACAGCGCAGAGGTCGTCGAACTGTTCCAGCACGGCGTCCAGGCGGCCTGGGGATTCTGAGGCCTGCAGTACGAACGACGGGACGCACTGGAGGGTCAGGGTGCTGATGACGCCGAGTGCGCCCAGGCCTACCCGTGCGGCGTTGAAGAGGTCTGGGCGGTTGGTGCGGTTGCAGGTCACCACTGAGCCGTCGGCCAGGACCAGTTCCAGTTCCACGATCGCGGTGGCGAGGACGCCCAGTTTTCCGCCGGTGCCGTGGGTCGAGGTGGAGACTGCGCCGGCGACGGTCTGGGCGTCGATGTCGCCCAGGTTCGGCATCGCCAGGCCCAGGCGGTGCAGGTCGGCGTTGAACGCCCACAGGGGAGTGCCCGAGCGGACGGTCACGAGACCGGTTTCCGCGTCCGCGCGTACGATTCCTGTCCATCGGTCCAGGTCAAGCGCTACTTCTGGGGCGACGGCGATGTCGTTGAACGAGTGGCCGCTGCCTCGCGCGCGGACTCGGGAGGCGGAGAGGATCGTTGTGGCGATCTCATCCGTGCTGGACGGGTGGACCACGCGCGCCGTGCACGAAGCCGTTTTAGCCCAGTTCGTCCACACGCGAACCTCCACGAGAGAGTGTGACCTGCGAGTAACGTAAGTGAAAGCTCTTCACGTTTCAAGGGTTCAGCACGTACCGTCAGAGCATGCGCAGAACTCGACTCGATGCCGCGACGAAGGATCTGGATCCTCCGTTCGCGATCGTCGACCTGGATGCCTTCGACCACAACGCGGCGGACCTCGCCCGTCGCGCTGCCGGTCATCCGATCCGGGTGGCGAGCAAGTCGATTCGGGTGCGTGAGCTGGTGAGCCGGGCACTCGAACGGCCCGGCTATGCCGGGGTCATGTGCTACTCGCTGGCCGAGGCGTTGTGGTTGTCGGAGCAGAACGTCAGCGAGGACCTCCTCGTGGCGTACCCGACGGCCGACCGTGCGTCGCTGCAGAAGCTCGCGGCCAACGAAACCGCACGTCAGCGCGTTACGATCATGGTCGACTCGACGGAGCACCTCGACTTCGTCGACGCCGCCATCGGTCCGCACGCCGACATCCGGGTCTGCCTGGAGCTGGACGTGTCGTGGCGGCCGCTGCCGGGTGTGCACATCGGTCCGCGCCGGTCGTCGATCCACACGCCGCAGCAGGCGAAGGCCCTGGCCGCCAAGATCACGCAACGCACCGGCTTCAAGCTGGTCGGCGTCATGGCGTACGAGGGGCAGATCGCCGGCCTGGGCGACAACCCGCCCGGTCAGCCGCTGCGGGCGCTCGGGATTCGGTTCATCCAGTCCAAGTCCGGGCCCGAGCTGGTCCAGCGCCGCACGGCCGTGGTGAGCGCGGTCCGGCAGGTCGCCGACCTGGAGTTCGTCAACGGCGGCGGCACCGGAAGCCTGGAACTGACCGGGTCCGACCCGTCCGTCACCGAGCTCGCGGCGGGCAGCGGTCTCTTCGGACCGACGTTGTTCGACGGGTACCAGGCGTTCAGGCCGGAACCCGCCGCGCTGTTCGCGTTGTCGGTGGTGCGCAAGCCGACCAAGCGGGTCGCCACGCTCTTCGCCGGCGGCTACATCGCGTCCGGCACGCCGACTCCCGACCGCCAGCCGTCGCCGTACCTGCCGTCCGGGCTGAAGACGCTCGGCCTCGAAGGCGCGGGCGAGGTGCAGACGCCGGTCACCGGCAAGGCGGCGGAGCAGCTGAAGATCGGCGACCGCGTCTGGATGCGGCACGCCAAGGCGGGCGAGCTGTTCGAGCGGTTCGACGAGGTGCACCTGGTGCACGGTGACCGCATCGAGCGCACCGTGCCCACGTACCGCGGCGAGCGCCGCAACTTCGGTTAGACCGCAGGCCTTTCGGGCTAGTGCGGAGAGTTTGCACAAATTCGGGGCCTCAGGCTTGTCGCAGTGCCGCTCACATAGGTTGAGCTGTGGAAACGGTTGTGCGGCGAAGTCCCGCGAACATGGATGCGCTGCGGTGGCCATCAAGCTCGCCGTCCGGCGGATCAGCTGTACAGGCCCACGTCGATCGCCAAAGTTGAGTCCGCGTGGGGCCGACCGTGCCCCGGCAAGCGGGATGTGGCTGGGCGATGCGCGGAAGGCCACGGGTTTGACGAACGCCCGCCTGGGGGCGCGAATCGGCTATCACGGGACGGCTGTGTCGCGGGCGTGCAACGGAAAGACGGTGCCGAGCTGGGCGTTGGCGTCCGCGATCGTGGTGGCCTGTCGTGCCGATGTCGGCTTGGCCAGGCGCCTGTGGGAGGCGGCCGACAAGCAACAGCGGATGCACCGCAACCTGCGCGTCCGCAGGGAACCGAGCGGTCAGATCAGCACCTTTGATGATCTGAGCGACGCGCTTCGGGAGATGTGGCTGGACACCGGGTTGTCCCAGCGCGCGATTGTGGACGCCGCCGAGTCCGGCTGGTTGCGCCGGTCGAACCTGGGAGCGGTGCTCCGCGGTGAGCGAAGGCCGCGCAGGGGGATGACGGAGGCGTTGGTGCGTGCCTGCGGCGGAAACGAGCAGAGCGTGGACATGTGGGCGCAGGCGTGGGACCGGCTCAACGAAGTCGAAGCCGAGCGTCGCCGTGCCCGAGCCTTCGCCGTTCGAGAACAGCGTCGGCGGTACTTCCGGCGAGCCCAGGCCGCCCGCCGGCCCTATGCGGGTAGGCGCGACGACAGGTAACCCCTGACCAGAGCCCTGGCTTCGGTCAGGATCGCCTGGTCGCCCGTCGGGTTCTTGCGGAACGCCATCTTCATCACGGCGTCGGCGGCTTCGACGGCGATCGCGATGGGCACCTGGACCTCGACCATCGGGATGCCGAACTTGCCCGAGATCAGCTCCGAGATCTTGTCGGAGATGACGGCGTTGTTGTCGCGGCGGTCGTCGAGCAGGCGCATGTCCACGACGTCACCGAAGTGCAGCTTCCCGAACGCGGGGATCTCGCGGTGCATCGTCACGTAGACGTCGAACACCGTGTCCACGGCGTCCCACCAGTGCTCAAGCGTCGCCTGCTCGAGCCGTTCGGTGATGCCCAGGGAGAACTTGTCGACGTTGCGCAGCGTCAGCGCCTGCACGACGGCTCTCTTGTCGGGGAAGAACTGGTAGAGCGAGCCGACCGCCACGCCCGCTCTCTCCGCGATCAACGTCGTGGTGACGCCGTCGTAGCCCACCTCGTCGATGAGCGTCGCGCAGGCCTCGAGCATGCGCTCGACTCTCTTGGCGCTGCGCTGCTGGACGGGCTGACGGCGAAGCGGGGTGGTGCTCGTCACGGCGACTCCCAGTAGTTCGGGTACTTCCATCTTGCCTGTTGTACGGCTCTTTCACTTCCCTGAACCTGTCAACACGCCTACGATCCGAACAAGTTTCACATTTTGGAGGATCGATGAGCGACTTCCTTTGGGGAGTGTCGACGTCCGCGTTCCAGATCGAGGGCGCGTTCACCGCCGGCGGCCGCGGCCCCTCCGTGTGGGACGAGTTCTCTCCGGTACACGAGAACCAGGACGCTTCCGTTGCGTGCGACCACTACAACCGGTGGCGCGAGGACGTTGCGCTCATGACGCAGCTCGGCGTGAACGCGTATCGGTTCTCGATCGCGTGGCCGCGCATCCAGCCGTCCGGCAAGGGACCTGTCAACGCCGAGGGCCTCGACTTCTACGACCGCCTGGTCGACGCGCTCGTCGACGTCGGTATCGCCCCCGTGGTGACGTTGTACCACTGGGACACGCCTCTGGAACTGGAAGCGGAGGGCGGGTGGCTGAACCGGGACATCGCCGACCGGTTCGCCGACTACACGGCGCTGGTCGCGGACCGGCTCGCCGACCGCGTGAAGATGTGGATCCCGATCAACGAACCCGCGATGGTGACGTTGCAGGGCTATGCGATCGGTGAGCACGCTCCCGGCAAGGCGCTGCTCTTCGACGCGTTGCCCACCGCCCATCACCTGAACTTGGCACACGGCCGTGCGGTCGAAGTGCTCCGTTCGCACAACGCGCAAGCGGTCGGCACGGCGAACAACCACACGCCCGCATGGCCGGTTGGGCCGAACGACGTAGCAGCGGCCGAGGCCTACAGCGAAATTCACAACTGGATCTACGCGGACCCCATGTTGTCGGGCCGATATCCCGACGCAGTCGCCGAGCTTCTGCCTATCGCCGATGGTGACCTGGCCACGATCCACCAGCCGCTCGACTTCTACGGCGTGAACTACTACAACCCGACGCGGCTCAAGGCGCCGTCCGAGGGCAACCCGCTGCCGTTCGAACTGGCGGAGATCGACGAGTACCCGCTCACCGGCTTCGGCTGGCCGATCGTGCCGGCCGGACTGACCGAGATGATCAACGCGCTGCGTGAGCGATATCCGGACCTGCCGCCGGTGTACGTCACCGAGAGCGGCTGCAGCTTCCCCGACGAGATCGCGGACGCCGACCGGGTCTCCTACCTCGACGGACACCTCAAGGCCGCACAGGCAGCGGACGTCGCCGGGTACTTCGTGTGGTCGCTGCTCGACAACTTCGAGTGGGAAGCCGGGTATTCACAGCGGTTCGGCCTGGTGCAGGTCGACTACGAGACGCAGCGACGCACGCCGCGCGACTCGTTCCACTGGTACAGAAAGGTGATCAGCGGTGAGTGAAGCCCTCGCTGAGCCGGTGGTGCGGGTTCGCCGCGGCTGGATGGCCTGGTTGTTCTGCGCCAACCTCGGGTTGTGGCTGGCGGTCTACGCGCCGATCCAGGTGTTGCTGCCGCAGCAGGCCGAACTGCTGAACAAGGCGAACAAGGAGCTGGTGTTCGGCATCGTCACCGGCTTCGGCGGCCTGGTGTCGCTGCTGGTCGTGCCGTTGATCGGGTTCCTGTCCGACCGCACGACCTCGCGGTTCGGCCGTCGCCACCCGTGGACGCTGGCCGGAGCGGCCGTCGGCGCCGTCGGCCTGGCCGTGCTCGCCAACGCGCCGTCGGTGGTCGTGATGACCATCGGCTGGTGCCTGGTGCAGGCCGGAATCGGCGGAATGCTCGCCGCGCTGACCTCTGCCGTGCCCGACCGGGTGCCGGTCGAGCAACGGGCGCAGGTCGGCGGGCTCATCGGGATCAGCCAGATGCTCGGCACCGTGCTGGGCGCGGTCGTGGTGACGCTGCTGGTCAGCGGACTTCAGGCCGGCTATCTGGCTTGTGCGGTCATCGTGCTGGCCGGTGCCATCTTCTTCGTCCTGCGCACGCCGGACACGCAGCTCATCACCAAGCCCGTGCGGCCGACGTTCTGGATCTCGCCGAAGCAGCACCCCGACTTCGCGTGGGCGTGGGGCGGGCACCTCATGATCAACCTCGGCAACGCGTTCGGCACCCTCTACCTCCTCTACTTCCTCGGCGACGTGGTCCACCACGAGTCGCCGGAGGACGGTCTGCTCGTGCTCATGGCGCTCTACGGGGTGGCGCTCGCCGCAGGAGCGGTGCTGTTCGGCGCACGGAGTGATCGTTCTGGCCGCCGCAAGCCGTATGTCTACGGTGCCGCGGCCGTGATGGCGCTGGCGGCGTTGATCCTGGTGATCTGGCCTACCTGGACCGCCGTGCTGATCGCCTCCCCGCTGCTCGGCGTCGGTTTCGGCACGTACTGGGCCGTCGCGATCGCGCTGCTCACCCAGGTGCTACCGACCGCGTCCGATCGGGCCAAGGACCTGGGCGTGCTCAACGTGGCCAACGCGTTGCCGCAGGTCATCGCCCCCTTGCTGACCGCGTTGATCCTCGCCAACCTGGGCGGTTACCGCGGTCTGTTCGCGGTGTCCGCGCTGGCGACGACGCTGGCCGCGGTGTTGATGAGTCGAGTGCGATCGGTGGTCTGATGCAGCTGTCGGGCAAGAAGGTTCTGGTCACGGGGGCGTCCCAGGGAATCGGCGCGGAGGCGGCGTTCCGGTTCGCCGCCCACGGCGCTCATGTCCACCTTGTGGCCCGGAGCGCCGAACTGCTCGATCTGCAGGTCAAACGGATCAAGGAGTTCGGCGGCTCGGCGACCGCTCATCCGGCCGATCTGGCGGACGCCGAGCAGATTCGCGCACTCGCGGAAGAGGTGCCGGCGCCGGATGTGCTGGTCAACAACGCGGGTGTCGGACGCTGGTTGTTCCTGGACGACACGTCGGCCGACGAGTTGCAGACCATGACCGCTGTGCCGTACCTGGCGGCGTTGCTGCTGACCAGGGAGTACCTGGGCGCCATGCGGTCACGCGGTTCCGGCTGGATCGTCAACGTGAACTCGCCGGTGTCCCGCCTGCCGATCCCCGGCTGCGTGGGTTACCAGTCGTCGCGCTGGGCGTTGCGCGGACTGACCGCGTCACTGCGCCTCGACCTGCGGGGGACCGGCGTCGGGATCAGCGAAGTGGTGCCGGGCAAGGTCTCCAGCGAGTACTTCACCAACAACCCCGGTGCGGAAGAGCGGATCCCGGCCATCGCCCGGCTGATGATCCCCACGGTCACGCCGGAGCAGTGCGCGAAGGCGATCGTCGACGCGGTGGAGAAGGAACGTGCCGAGCACCTGTTCCCGTGGCAGCTCAAGGCGTTCGAGATCTCCGGCCGGCTCTTCCCCGGCCTGACGTCGTACCTGGCCTGGAAGACCGGCACCCACCGCTAGAAACGTGAAAACGGCCCTCGTCTGCGCGGGAGGTGCAGACAAGGGCCGTGGTTGGTGACCGCGGGCCGACGACGGTCGGGGAGGGAAGGTGCACGTCACCGGCCCGCGGGAATCTGTGGAGTTGTAAAAGCTGACCGGGGCCCGCGATGTAGCGGTCGGGGGTTCGCACATCGCGGGCCACCGGTCAGTAGGCGGTTTGCAGACCTGGTCGTGTCGGGGGGACGCCAGGTCAGTCGCAAACGCCCGTTAGTGGGCTCGAGCCACCGCGCGGCGGGTCCGGGTGACAGGAGGAGTCACCGGGGCCTCGCGCAGATGGCGAGCCGGGCGCGGGGCGAGTCCGCCCGCAACCAGGTGTTCGTACGCGGCGCGCCACACCGAGCAAGGTGACTTCTGCTGGCGCCAGCGGCCGGAACATTCAGGGCAGTTGCCCTTCTCGTCCGGCTCGTGCGCTGCCAGCAGAGCACGCCATCCCTCGGTCAGCCGAGGGAGCTCGGATCGAGCCACCGACAGGAGGGACGGGGCGTCAGCGCGGCTCGCCAGCTCTGTGAGCAGGTCGAGGCGTTCCCACACAGCGTTGCGAAGAACCTGTCCGAGGATCGCGTCCATCGAAACGTCACCGTCACCTTTCCGCCTGGTCGGCGGCTTCGCGTAGTGCAGCCCTGAGCTGTACGAGCTGGTCGTGGGACAAGACTGCCGTCTCGCCGGGAGGGCCTACCAGGACCACTTGGCCCTGAACGACCTTCACGGTGAGCTGGCGGTCCCGGTCGACCACGTCGCCGCAGCTGATCTGCCACGTCCGACGTTGCCCGGTCATGCCGCGCCATGTGGATTCGGTGTCACCCGTCTCCACAATGGAGGTGGAGCCTGAGGAGGAGCTGTCCACTATTAGGTCGTTCCTCTCCGTGCTCACTCGCTTACCGGAATCTAGATTGCGATGATTCATGCCGGAACGGGACGTCACAGCGCCCACCGGTGGAAGTCTTACGGTGAGCGGTAAGCGGTGTTCGGCAGAGCCGATCAGCTCCGCCGAAGAGGACTTCTCGGGCTTGGGGACCTGCCCCTAGTCTGCCGATGACGCCCAACGGACTGTGAGGGTGCGCGATGAACACCATGAGTTCCCAGGGCTCTCCTATCCCCACCGAGGTGTGGGACCACCAGGAGATGCGGGACGCACTTGCCCGACGAGAGATCAGCTCGGTCTACCGGCTGCTCCGAAGGCACGGCGTGTCCCAGCGCCAGATCGCGGCGCTCACTGGGCAGTCGCAGTCCGAAGTCTCGGAGATCCTCAAGGGACGCCAGGTGATGGCGTACGACGTCCTGACGAGGATCGCCATCGGCTTGGGTGTCCCACGTGGATACATGGGTCTCGCCTATGACGAGACAACGGCAGTAAGGGTGGCCGCAGCTGCGGACTCACCCCATCCGGAGGAGGAAGAGTCGGTGAAGCGTCGGAAGTTCCTCGCGCACGCCGCCGCCGTGACAGTGGGCGCGGCCGTGTTCGGAGCGGACTCCGGGTCGTGGGTTTCACACCCCACACAGACTCCGGCTCCGGGACGCATCGGCATGACGGACGTGCGGCAGGTCGAAGCGGCCACCCGTGCTCTGCGTGCCCTCGACTACCAGTACGGCGGCGGCTCCTGCCGTGACGCCGTGGTCGCCCAGCTGTCCTGGGGACAGCAGATGCTCGGCGCGAGCTCCACGGACATCGTTCGCCAGCGGCTCTTCGTCGCACTGGCAGACCTGCACAACCTCGCCGGCTGGACGTCGTTCGACACGGGCCTGATGGACTCGGCCCGCAACCACTTCGGCCAGGCGCTCGACCTCGCGAAGCAGGGCGAGAACGAGGCCCTGATGGCGAACATCCTGTACCGCATGGGCCGCGTCTACTTGCACCAGAACGCTCCGGACGACGCGCTGAAGGTGTTCCAGCTGGGTCAGCTGGCCGCGCAGAACTCCGGTTCCGAGCTGGCGGTGGGCATCCTGTGCGCGAACGAGGCCTGGGCCTACGCGAAGATGGGTTCCGACGAGCAGGCGCTCAAGCTGCTCGGCCGCGCGCGCGACGAGTTCTCCCGCGCCGACGTCGTCGAAGCACCCGCGTGGGCACGCTTCTTCAACGAGATCGACCTCTCGTCGATGATCGGCACCGTGCACACGGAGCTCGCCCAGTCCGTGGACGTCAAGTACGCCCGCACCGCGATCCCCTACCTGTCGAAGGCGATCAACAGCTTCGGCGACGACATGGCCCGCAGCCGGTCCTTCAACCTCACCTCGATGTCGATCAACCACCTCATCCAGGGCGACGTCGACCACGGCGCCAAGGTCGGCGGCCAGGCCGTTGACCTGTCGGAAGGCCTCAAGTCGGTGCGCACCAAGCAGCGCATGGAGCCGCTTCGCCAGGAGGCCGAGAAGCGCCGCAACAACCCCGAGGCCCGTGAACTGGCCGAGCGCGTCGCACGTTTCACCGGGGCTGACAGCGCTGCCTAGTGACAATCTCGTTTGGGTCCTATAGCAGCACGATCGGATGGCGTGGGACACGAACCGGTAACGCCAGGGCCTTCGCACACGAATGCAGCATCGACGGGCGAGAAATCCACGCCTAGGGTGCGGCAGGTCGGGGCGAAGGACGAGGTGCGGCGCGTGAGCCTTACTCGGAGGTGGCGTTCCAGGAGAGCGCTGCGGTCCGCGCAGTTGCTCGACGAGGTGGTGGACACCCAGCTACCGCTGCTGGCGGGCTTTGACGAGGAGCGACGGCGACGATCCGCCGACTACCTCGCCGAGCTCGTGGCGCTGGCTCAGGACTACCGCTACTACGCCAACGGCTGGATCGACAGCCGTGAGCTGGACCGTCGCGGTCAGCGGACGATGAACCGGCTGGCGCGGATGCGGGAAGAATCTTCGGCTCGACTGATCACCGACTAGTCCGTTCGCGCACAGCTCGTCGCGCCGATCAGACCACTCGCCGAGTCCACGGCGAAGTGCACGAATGTTTCACGTTGAACATTTGCCTCACCAGGGCACGGTTCCGTCGTCGTCGAAGAGACCGCCGGTCGGCCCGTCATCGGGCAGCGTGGCCAGCCTGATGGCGGCCTTGGCGCCGTCCGCGGGAGTGCTGGTGCCCTGGAAGCCGTTGAGGTCGGTCGCCACGTAACCGGGGCAGACGGCGTTGATCTTGATGTTCGGGAGCTCCTTCGCGTACTGGACGGTCAGCGCGTTCAGGAACGTCTTCGACGGCGTGTAGGTGCCGTTCACCTCGCCGAACTCCACTTCAGGTGTGGTCTGCAGCGTCAGTGACGCCAGGTGGCTCGACTGGTTGACGATCCGCGGCCGTGCGGAACGGGCCAGCAGCGGCAGCATCGCGTTGGTGACCCGGACGACGCCGATCACGTTGGTCTCCAGCACCTCCCGCAGACTTTCCGGGGTGGCGGCGGACGGCGCCGCGGGCCATGCTCCGGCGATCGCCGCGTTGTTGACCAGCACATCCAGGCGGCCGAACCGTTCCTCGAACAGTGCTACCGCTGCCTGGACGCTCTCGTCGTCGGTCACGTCCAGCGGCACGGCGAACGCGTCGACTCCGTTCGCGCGCAGTTTCGCCACCGCCTCCTCGCCACGCCGGGCATCTCGCGCGCCGACTCCGACCGTCATCCCGAGGCCCGCCGCGATCTCGTAGCCGATGCCCTTGTTCGCGCCGGTGACCAGCGCAATCGTCTGTTCGCTCATGCATTTGATCGTGGTCGGCGGTGTCGTCAGAACCAACATCACTTCGGTCTGGCACCGATACCCGGCGGATATCGATACGGTGGCCGGGTGGAGACCAGAGAGCTCCGGTACTTCGTCGCGGTGGCGGAAGAACTGCACTTCGGCCGCGCCGCCGACCGTCTCGGCATCGCCCAGCCGCCGTTGTCGCGGACGATCGCCCAGCTCGAACAACGGCTCGGCGTCGCGTTGCTGACCCGCACCAGTCGCAAGGTCTCGCTCACCGACGCGGGCGCGGTGCTGCTGGCAGAAGGCAGAGCGATCCTCGGGGCGGTGGCCGCGGCGGAGAGGCGCACCCGCACCGTCGAAAGGCCTTCGCTGGTGCTGGCGGCCAAGGCAGGTGGCTCCAGCGAGCTGCTGGCGAAGCTGCTCGACGCCTACGCCGCCGAACCCGGCGCGGTCGCCGTCGACCTGCTGTTGTGCGAGACCCACACCCGGCAACCGCTGCTCGACGGCCGGGCGGACGTGGCGATCCTGCACGAGCCCTACGACTCGACCGCCGGGCTCGACGTCGAGCCCTTGCACACCGAGAGCCAGTTCGCGATCCTCGCGGCCTCGCACCCGCTGGCCGACGCCGGGCAGTTGCGGATGGCCGACGTCGTCGACCTGCCGGAACTCGTGCGCTGGCCGGAACCCGACGGCAGCTACCTTCCCGGTCCCGGCGTGGAGGTGCACAACCTGACGCAGCTGTTCCAGCTGATCTCGCTCGGCCGTGCGGTCGCGGTCATGCCGGACGTCGTCCGCTCGGGCCTGCTCGAAGGCCTGGCCGCGGTACCGGTGGTGGACGCGCCGAAGGTGACGACGGTGATCGCGTGGCCGCCGCACAGCAGGTCGCGTGCCGTCGCCGACCTGGTCAGGGTCGCGACGGGGTTCAGCTGACCGGAGCGCGGCTCAGGATCACGGCGAGGCCGAACGCGACGCCCATGATGGTCACCTCCAGGATCGCCCACTGCACGATCGCGGTGACCTTGTGCTGGGAGATCTTCGGCAGCAACCGCCACCGGATGTGCGCGCCGAGCACCGCGATCAGTCCCGCGCACACGGCCTTGCCCAGGAACAGCAGGCCGTAGCCGGTCGTGAACAGCGACTGCGGGAACGGCACGATCGGGTTGAGGATCAGCTCCAGCAACCCGTTGAACAGGCCCGTGACCGCGACGACGATCAGGCTGACGGTCGCGATCTTCGAGAACTTCGGCAACGCGATCGCCAGCAGTCCCTTGCGGTAGGCGACCAGCGCCATCAACGCGCCGAGCCCGCCGGTCCACGCGGCGGCGCCCAGCACGTGCAGCTCCATGGAGACCATCGAGTAGTCGTGGTACTTCCAGTTGGAGGCGTGCCCGGTCACCGGGATCGGCAGCAGCCCGAACATCGAGACGAGAATCCGCAGCTCAGCGGGCACGGACTCGCCGCTGCGCACGGCCATCACACCGACGATCAGGTAGACGAACGCGCAGGAAGCGCTGAACAGCAGGCCCTTTCCGGCGCCCACGTTCGCGATGTAGTCAATGGCGTTGCCGATGCTGACGTCACTGCCCGGCCGCAGTTCGGCGGCCTGCAGGACGATCGCCAGCAGGGCGGCGACCACCCAGACGGCGGCGGCGATCACCGCGGCCGGCCGGGCCAGCCGCATGACCGGTTCGGTGTGCGTCGGCCGGTCGAAGCCGAGCAGCTTCGGCAGGATCGACAGCCCGACGACGACCGTCGCCGAGATGTCGAGCAGCACCCGTGTGACCGGCAGGCCGTACCGGACCGCCGCCCCGGCGTCGACGACCCCGGCGACCACGACGGGTGGTGCCAGCACGAGGCCGAGCGCGATGCCTCCGAGTGCGCCGAACACGAGTCCGGCGAGCACGCGGTAGTGGGTGGGGGCGGCGGTCCGGACGTCGCTCATACCTTCGCGCCTCCGCCTCCGCCACCGCGCAGGGCGAAGAACACGCCGCCGCCGAGCAGCACCACGGCGCCGACGATCCACACCCAGATGGGCAGGCCGTCGCTCGAACCCGAGTCGCCGGACGTGGCGTTGCTCGGCGCCGCGGCAGGCGTGCCCGTGCCGTCCTTCGTGAGCGTGAACGTCAGCTCACCGGAGACGGGGTGCCCGTCCGCGGACAGGATGCGGTAGCCGATCTTGTACTCGCCGGCCTTGCCCAGGGCGTTGACCTTCGCGGAGACCGCGGTGTCCTTGATCGTCGGGTCGCCGGCGACCTCGTAGTGGCCGCCGTTCGCGTCGACGACCGAGATCGCGTTGATGCCCTGGCCGCCCTGCACGTCCTGGTCGAACGTCAGCGTGACGGTCGACGGGCCGACCTCCAGCGAGGTCTTGTCCTTCGGGTCACTGCCGATCAGTGCGTTGTGCGCCGCCGCAGGGGCGGCCGTGGCGAGCACGGCCGCACCAGCGAACAGGAAAGCGATCAGAGCGCGCTTCATGCCTTGCGCCTCGAACGGAGGATCGCGCCGACGCCGAAGCCGAGGCCGAGCGCACCGACGGCCAGACCGGCGCCACCGAGGTAGCGGGCGGTCTTGTCGGAACCGGCAGCGGACGCCTCGTGCGTCTCGGTGCTGTTGGCGGCCGGGGTCGTGCCGTGGCCGTGGTCGTCACCGGCGGCTGCCTTCGGGGCGAGCTTCAGCGCGGGCGCCGGGTGCTCCGGCTCCTTGCCGTCCGCACCGGCGGCCTGGGCCCAGTCCACGACCTCGCCGTTCTCGTAGGTCTGCTTGGTCGGGAGTTCGAGCTTGTCCTTGCCCTCCGGCAGCGTGCCGATGGCGACGAAGAACTCCTGGTACTCGTTGACGTTGATCTTCACGCCGGGCTCGGCGGTCCAGGTGATCGTCTTGAACGCCTCGGTGACCTCCTTGCCGGCGAGCGTCACGGGCTTGTCGAGCTTGCCCTTGACGACCTCGGCCTTCCAGCCGGCCAGCGGCTTGGTGCGCACCGACGTGAGCGGCGTGTCCTGCGGCAGCGTCACCTCGATCTTGGTGGTGCCTGCGTTGTCGCGCTCGTTCGGGACGCGGAACGCGAAGGTGGCGCGGCCGCCCTGGGTGAACTCCGCGGGCTGGGCGCTGACGTGCGCCGATGCGATGGTCGGCGTGCCGAGCACGGCGAATCCGGCAACGGCGGCAACGGCGAGCGTGCGCACGCCAAATCGATTTGTAGACATGAAGTTGTGGCTCCTGATGCCAAAGGGGTCTGCAGAGGGATACGGATGATCAGGAGTCACAGGGCGGGCCGCGCCGCCCATTCGCCCGCGACAACTCCAGGTGGTGCGCGTTCTGGAGGTACGGCGTGCGGGGGAACGTCCGCATCGGCGTGGAGACCGGCAGCGGCGTGAGCCTGCGGGGGATCAGGCGGGTGACGGCGGCGAACAGCCTGAACAGGGCGTTCTCGGCGTGGAACAGCAACAGACCGGTCAGCGTCGCGGCCACGAGGTGCGCCACGAACATCTGCCCGGTCAGCGTGGTGGTGTGCTCGTGGTTGACCCAGGTCAGCAGCAGGTGCTGAGCGAGCTGGGCCGTGCCGAGCCCGGCGATGACCGAGATTCGTCCGGTGCGCTTGTCGGCCAGTGACGCCGCCGCGAACGCGATCAGCACCACCAGCGGCAGTGCGTGGATGAACTCGGAGATCTCGCCGCCGCCCAGCCCGTGGGCGGTGATCGTGAGCGCGGCAGACGTCAGCGCGAGTGCGGCACCACGAAGGGTGCGCAACTCACTCGTCCGTGTGCTCACGAGGTTGAGGGTAATCGGAGGAGTTTGGCCCGGTCTATGAGTGGGTATCTAGGGCCGCATGACCGTTCAATGCGACAAGCCGGGCCGTACCGACCGGGTTGTGTTCGGCGTTGCCGCAGGTCTCACGCTTGCGTTCGTGACCTGGGGAATCGTCGGTACCGAGAGTCTGGCAGCCGCCTCGAAGGCTGCGCTGGGATGGATCATCCAGCATCTGGGATGGGCCTTCGTGCTCTCCGCCACCGGCTTCGTGGTCTTCGCGTTGTGGCTCGCGTTCAGCCGCTACGGCAAGATCCCGCTCGGCCAGGACGACGAGAAACCCGAGTTCAAGACCGTGTCCTGGGTCGCGATGATGTTCAGCGCGGGTATGGGCATCGGGCTCATGTTCTACGGCGTCAACGAGCCGCTGACGCACTTCGTGAAGCCGCCGCCCGGTTCCGACGGAGATCCGTTGGAGACCGCGATGGCGACCACGTTGTTCCACTGGACGCTGCACCCGTGGGCGATCTACGCCATCGTCGGCATCGCCATCGCCTACAGCAGCTTCCGCCGGGGCAGGAACTCGCTGATCAGCTCGGCCTTCGCGCCGCTGCTGGGCAAGCGCGCCGCCTCCGGCTGGGGCCGTGCGATCGACGTCATGGCGATCTTCGCGACCCTGTTCGGCTCGGCCGCCTCCCTCGGTCTCGGTGCCCTGCAGATCGGGAGCGGGCTGGAGGCGGCGGGCTGGGCCGGTGACGTGGGCAAGGGCGTCCTGGTCGCGATCATCGCGATCCTGACCGTGGCGTTCGTCGCGTCCGCCGTCTCGGGTGTCGCCAAGGGCATCCAGTGGCTGTCGAACATCAACATGGTGCTGGCCGTGGTGCTGGCGCTGTTCCTGTTCGTCGTGGGCCCGACCGTGTTCATCCTGAACCTGCTGCCCACCGCACTCGGTGACTACTTCCGCGAGCTCGCGACGATGGCCGGCCGCACCGCCGCCTCCGGTGGCGACGCGACCGAGACCTGGCTGTCCGGCTGGACGATCTTCTACTGGGCGTGGTGGATCTCGTGGACGCCGTTCGTCGGCATGTTCATCGCGCGCATCTCGCGTGGCCGCACGATCAAGCAGTTCGTCGCCGGCGTGATCCTGGTGCCGTCCGCGGTGTCGCTGGTGTGGTTCGCGATCCTGGGCGGCACGGCCATCTTCGAACAGCGCAACGGCATCGACCTCGCCGGTCAGTCCACTTCGGAATCGCAGTTGTTCTCGCTGCTGGACCAGTTCCCGCTGGCCGCCGTCGCCGGGGTCGTCGTGATGCTCCTGGTGGCGATCTTCTTCGTGTCCGGGGCCGACGCCGCGTCGATCGTGATGGGAACGCTCTCGCAGGAGGGCACCATCCGGCCGACGAAGCCCGTGGTGATCTTCTGGGGCGTGGTGACCGGTGCCGTCGCGGCGGTGATGCTGCTGGTCGGCGGGTCCGATGCGCTGACAGGGCTGCAGAACCTGACGATCATCGCGGCGCTGCCGTTCATGGTCGTGATGATCGGGCTCTGCGTGTCACTGGCCAAGGACCTGCGCTCCGACCCGATGATCAGGCGCGAGGAACGGGTCGCCGAGGTGATGGAGGAGGTCACCGCGCATCTCGACCCCGGTCAGGTGGTCGAGGAGGCGGCGGTCAAGGCCGTGGCCGAGGTGACCGGAAGGAAACCGGACGTCAGCGCACGTTCAGACGCCTGAGCAACTCCTGCTCCAGCATCTCCAGATCAGTTCCGACGGCCCGGTGCGCTGCTTTGCGCCGGGCCGTCGGCATGCGCTCGGACGCGCGCACCGCGGCGAGGAGCTGAGCGAGTCGCGCCTCGGTCTTCGAAACCCAATCGGAATCAGTTGCCCGCAATGTCTCCATCGACTCGGAGAAGCCGACAATTCGCGCGTGCAGCCGTGCGCCGTATCCGGAGTACTTACCGATGTCGGCGACGTCGATACCGAGCCGACGGGCCCGATAGCGGTCGTACTGCTCGCTCAAAACCCCAGCTCCGCGGGCGATCACGGGGGCCAGCACCGGAATGAGCGCGGGGGCCACCACCTTCGCGACACCGACCAGGCTCTTGGCCCTGCTGGGCGTGAAGCCGGCCTTCGCTTTGCGCGCCATTCGGGTACACCTCCTCCGTCACGTGAAACTTACTGCCCAGGTTGCCGACACATCTCCTCGACGCGCGACATACCCTCATCCTGTGACTTCCCAGGTGCAGCTAGACGCCGGCGTGGTCACTCGTTGTCGGCGGCGGGTGCACCTCGAAAACGATCCGGACATGCGCGACGTTCCCAAGGCGGCGCCAGATCCGGCTTCGGAACAACGGAAAGCGGACGCGACCAACCATCGGCGTGCGGTGGCGGACGCGCTCGGCAGGATCGTCGGCTCGAACCTCTTCGAGGTGCCGAGCGGACCCGATGTGCGCAGCGCGGACCGGGAACGGGTGACGCTCGCGGCGATGGAGATGGGCGCCCAGTACATCTGGGGCGCCGCCCTGCCCCGTGATCCACGCGGTGGCCGTCGTGGCGGAATCGACCTGCTGGTCAGGGATTCCTCCGGCTACGTGCCGGTGCTCGTGGTCCGGCACAAGATCACCGATCCCGGCCAGGGCGCTCGCACGAGCCCGTTGACGATGCCGTTGCCCGACGGCAGCCGCACGGACCCGCACCGCAAGGTCCGTCCCCAGCCTCGTGATCAGCTGCGGCTGGCCCACGCGCAACGGCAGCTGCAGGCCGCCGGCTACGCGCGCAACGGCCGCGCCACGGGCGGCGTGATCGGCATGGACGCCGACGTGGTGCTGTGGCACGACCTGGAGGCGCCGACGTGGCCGGGCGGCCGCAACGCGCTGGCCGAGTACGACGCCCGGTTCAGCGACCGGCTGGCCGTGGCGCTGGCGGCGGCGAACGAGCGGGAACCACTCGCCCGGCCGTCGCGGATCGTCGACTGCAAGACGTGCCCGTGGTGGCCCACCTGCGACAACGATCTCAAGCAGGGCCGGGACGTCAGCCTCGTCGTGCGCGGCGAGGACGCGGTGGCGTTGCGGAAGATCGGCCTGTCCACTGTGGACGACCTGGCCGAGCTCGATCCCGCGGCCGTGGGCCCGATCCAGCTCGTCGGCATGCCGTTCGGCGACGCCGTGGTGCTGGCGCGGGCGTGGCTGCGCGACCTGACTCTGGTGCGCAGGGTGCCCGAGATGAACGTGCCGCGCGCGGACGTCGAGGTCGACGTCGACATGGAGAGCTTCGGCGATCTCGGCGCGTACATGTGGGGCTGTCTGCTGTCCGGAAAGGACATCGACGAGGAGCACGGCTACCGCGCCTTCGTCACGTGGGACCCGCTGCCGTGCGACGACGAGGCGCGGTCGTTCGCCGAGTTCTGGACCTGGCTGACCGGCATCCGGTTGCGGGCCAAGGCGCGCGGGCTGTCGTTCCGCGCCTACTGCTACAACGAGCTGGCGGAGAACCGCTGGCTGCTGGCGTCGGCGGAACGGTTCGCCGGCAAGCCCGGCATTCCGACCGTGGCGCAGATCAAGGAGTTCATCAACTCGGACTCGTGGGTCGACCTGTTCGGCATCGTCCGCGAGCAGTTCCTGTGCGCGCACGGCAAGGGCCTGAAGGTCATCGCGCCGGTGGCCGGGTTCTCGTGGCGCGATCCCGAGGCCGGCGGCGAGAACTCCATGCGCTGGTACCGGTCCGCGGTCGGGATGAACGGCGACGCGCTCGACACCGATCAGCGGCGGCGGTTGCTGGAGTACAACGAGGACGACGTCCAGGCCACCCATCGCCTGCGCGAGTGGATGACCTCGGACGCCATGTCCCGTCTGCCCTTCGCGGGCGAGCTCTAGCGGGGTGCCATGCGGAGAGCGCCGTCCATGCGGATGACCTCTCCGTTCAGGTAGTCGTGCTCGATGATCGAGAGCGCGAGCTGCGCGTACTCGGACGGCTGGGCCAGGCGCTTCGGGAACGGCACGCCGGCGGCGAGGCCCGCGCGGAACTCGTCGGAGACCGTGGCGAGCATCGGGGTGTCGACGATGCCGGGCGCGATGGTGAGCACGCGGATGCCGACGTTGCTCAGGTCGCGGGCGGCCGGGAGGGTCATGCCGACGACGCCGCCCTTGGACGAGGCGTAGGCGACCTGGCCGATCTGGCCGTCGAACGCGGCGATCGACGCGGTGTTGATGATGACGCCGCGGGCGCCGTGCTCCAGCTCCTCGGTCTTGCCCATGGCCGCGGCGGCCAGGCGCAGGACGTTGAACGAGCCGATCAGGTTGACCTCGATGACCTTGCGGTAGAGGTCGAGGTCATGCGGGCCGGTCTTGCCGACGGTGCGGGACGACGGGCCGATGCCCGCGCAGTTCACCGTGATGCGCAACGGGGCGCCGGAACCGGCCGCGGTGTCGACGGCGGCCTGGACCTCTTCGCCCGACGTCACGTCGGCGGCCAGGTAGGTGACGTTCTCGATCGCGTCGGCGTTCGCGATGGCGCTCGGCAGGTCGAGAGCGAAAACCTGCGCTCCACGCGCCGCCAGCGCACGTGCGGTCGCGCCGCCGAGACCGGACGCGCCACCGGTGACGATGGCCGCGGTACCCGAGATCTCCATGCCTTCATCCTCCTCGAAGCGAACTGCTCGCGAGGAGGTTAACGCTCGTTACCTCGAACTCAACGGTCGGTCCAGTGGAGCAGGGCCACCAACGGCACCGCCGCCACGAGCGCGAGGCCGATGAAGATCGTCGCGACACCCAGAATTCCCATGGCTAGAACTGTGCCGTTCGACGGTGTTCGAAACATCGGCCGCGCCGGTAGACCTCTGGTAGGAGATCTGTCACCGTCCGCTACGACCAAAGTCGTACGCCGAGCTGTTGCTGCTCCGTTCGGGCCTAGGGCATACGTCACTTGGAGTCACGCAATATAGTTAGCCTCGCGTACCTTTATGGATGTGTTCACCACGCGCCCCGAACTCGTCGGCACCTTCGGCATGGTCGCTTCGACCCACTGGCTCGCCTCCGCGTCGGCCATGGCGGTGCTGGAGGACGGCGGCAACGCCTTCGACGCCGCCGTGACCGCCGGTTTCGTGTTGCAGGTGGTGGAACCGCACCTCAACGGCCCCGGCGGCGAGGTGCCGATCATCTTCTCGGCCGCAGGAGCGGCCCCGCGCGTGCTCTGCGGGCAGGGCGTGGCGCCCGCCGGAGCGTCGATCGAGCACTACACGGATCTCGGTCTTTCGCTGGTGCCCGGCAGCGGGCTGCTGGCCGCGACGGTGCCCGGCGCGTGGGACGGCTGGCTCACTCTGCTGCGTGACCACGGCACCAAGTCGTTGCGTGACGTGCTCGACCGGGCGATCGGCTACGCCCGCGACGGCTTCCCGCTGGTCGAACGCGCCGCGCACACCATCGGCCTCGTCTCGGAACTCTTCCGCGACCACTGGCCGACGTCCGCCGCGCAGTGGATGCCCGACGGCGTCCTGCCGGCGCCCGGCGGCCGGTTCCGCAATCCGAAGCTCGCCGACACCTGGGAGTGGCTGCTCGCCGCCGCCGAGGCCGCCGGCTCCGACCGCGAGGCGCAGATCGAGGCCGCGCGCCGGGCCTGGTCGCAGGGGTTCGTCGCGGCGCAGATCGACGAGTTCTGCCGTTCGGAGTTCCGCGACGACTCCGGTCGTGATCACGCGGGTGTGCTGACCGGTGCCGACATGGCGTCGTGGGAGGCGTCGTACGAGGACGCGGTCGTCGCCGACTTCGGTGAGTGGTCGCTCGTCAAGGCAGGCGCGTGGACGCAGGGACCCGTTCTGGCGCAGCAGCTGCGGTTGCTGGAGGGGTACGACCTGTCCTATGTGGACGGCAAGCCCACCGCGGAGACCGTGCACCTCGCCGTCGAGGCCGCGAAACTGGCGTTCGCCGACCGCGAGGCCTGGTACGGCGACGTTCCGGACGTGCCGCTGGAGACCCTGCTGTCGCGCGCCTACGCCTCCGAGCGCCGTGCGCTGATCTCCGACTCGGCGTCCTTCGAGCTTCGGCCGGGCTCGCCCGACGGCCGGGAACCGTTGCTGCCCAACCACATCATCAGCGGCCCTACGGTCGCGATCTCCGACCCGACCGGTGCGATCGGCGAACCGACCGTGGAACGCTCCGGCGTGACGCGCGGTGACACCGTGCACGTGGACGTCGTGGACCGTTGGGGCAACATGGTCTCCGCGACCCCGTCCGGCGGTTGGTTGCAGTCCTCGCCGACGATCCCGTCGCTCGGCTTCTGCCTGGGCAGCCGCGCCCAGATGTTCTGGCTGGACAAGGACCTGCCGAACTCACTGGCCCCCGGCAAGCGTCCGAGGATCACGCTGTCGCCGTCGATGGCGTTGCGCGACGGCCGTCCCGCGCTGGCGTTCGGCACCCCCGGCGGCGACCAGCAGGACCAGTGGCAGCTCGGCTTCTGGCTGGCGCACCGCGCGGGCCTGAATCTGCAGGAGGCGATCGACTCGCCGATGTGGCACTCGAACGCGTTCCCGAGCTCGTTCTACCCGAGGGCCTGGACGCCGGGCGAACTCGTCATCGAGTCCCGCGCCGGCGCGGACGTCCTGGATGCGTTGCGATCGCGTGGCCACCAGGTCGTGGACGCCGGCGAGTGGACTCTCGGCCGGATGTCCGCCGTGGCAAGGGATACCTTCGACGGACTGCTGCGCGCAGGCGCGAACGCACGCGGCGCGCAGGGCTACGCCGCAGGCCGGTAGCTCTAGCCGCCGATGACCCTGGTGCCGTCGTGGATCATCTCCACGTTGCCACCGAAGTTGTGCAGCGTGCTGACCCCGGCGCTGTCGCCGAGCTCGCTGACCTTGCCGATCGGGTCGACGTCGGGAAGCTGCGGCGCGGCACTCGCGGTGCCCGTCATCGCAGCGATCGCACCCGCGGCGATACCGGCGGAAGCGACGATCTTCTTGATGCTCAAGACGTTCCGCTCCTAAAAAGTGGAACGGCGCCCGATTCGAGGGGGAGGGAATCGGGCGCCGCCCCGGCCAGGAAGTGCTGGTCGGTCAGATCAGATGTCGACGGACGCGGCACCGGTCGGCACGCCGGTCGGCTCGTTCAGGCCGAGCAGCGTGGAGGCCGGCAGGCCCGTCGCGCCGGCGTCGACGTTCTCGACGAGCGCGTTGACGTCCACGTCCTGCGCGTTGATCGCCTGGATCTTGCCCGCGGCGTCGGCGGTGTTGACGTGCGCGAGGTCGCCTGCCTGCGCGATGTCGCCCAGCTGGCCACCCAGGTCGGGCGCGGTGTGAGCGGCGGCGGACCCGGTGTCCGCGTGTGCGATACCACCCAGGCCGAGCATGACGGTAGCGCTGCCGAGGGCAACAGCGGCCCCCGCGACGGTCTTCCTGAGGTTCATGGGCGCGAACGTTTCTGGGTCCGGGCCCTCTACATCAAGCTGCGTAACTCAGGCGAGGGAAGTTCTTCATCCTTTAGGGGGCGCCAACGCAATGTGGTGGTGCAAACCCGATCCTCGCCCCGCCACACGGATATCGCGTACAGCCCCGGTTTCGTTCCGGCCTGGGACATGAAGTCGTGCGCGCACGCCAGCGTGTACAACGTTCAGAAGCTCAGTCGCATCGAGAACGGCCAGCTACCGGACATCCACGCGTTGCGAGCGATGCTCGACATGTACGGCGCCAAGGGGTGGAACTACCAGGCCAAGCTCATCCCAGGCCTGTTTCAGTCGGAGGACACGCCGGTTCCTCGTGACGGCGACAGATTCTGTACGTCGAGCACGTCGCTGGGACCGTCGTTGCGCTCAGCCCAGCCGAATCCGCGAAGTGGATCCGAAGGCTCGCAGCAGAAAGGTAGGCCACGAGTGCTACCGAACGTCATGATTCTGGTCGTATTGGACACGCCAGGGCCGCTCACGAACAAGACAAGCCTTGTCATCGGGTGCCTGATCCGGGCATGGTTCAAAGTCGCCGCAATCTGCGGCGACTTCGAAAACAACTAACAGCCCGCCTAGGCGATGGCCCCCGGCGGCAGCTTGAGCTTGAACGGCAGCGTCGTCACGACAGCCAGATCGGACGCGGTCGCCTTCATCAACGACGGTGCGTTGCGAGCGCCGGGCTCAGGCAGGTCCAGCAGCCTGTCCACGGCCTCGACCAACGGGCCCTCGTAGATCCACACGGCCTGAGCCGGCCTGGCCGAGTCGCGGACCGCCGGCAGGCGTCCTGCGCGCGCTTCCGTCTCCGACCAGAACAGGATCGAGTCGATGAAGCCTCTGCGCTGCTTGAACGCCATGATGCGGTCGAGCTGCCCGGCGTCGTCCCTCAGGTGGAGGAACTGAAAGCCACTCTCGCGCAGCTCGATGACCTTGTTCAGTGCGTGGTCCATGGCGCACCTACCCCTGTGAGGTCCCCTTCGGGTGACTGATCAGTCATACGACCCGAAAGGATCGTACGGTAAGTCAACGTTCCGCCGTAAGACGTACTCCGAACGAGTATCTCAATTGGCGGACGTTTGTGGCGCAGGGTAATCGTTGGCCTTCTTGGTTGAGGAAACGGCCAGGAGGACCGCTACGGTTCGCACCAAGAACGCCAAACCGCCCAATGTGACTAACGTCACGGTGATCAACATGTGTCGCCTCCGAGTGGCTCCTACACCCGTACTAGACGTGTAGCACTCGTCGTGGGTTGCACCTTGGCGACTCGCCGGTCTTGGCGGGGTCTGACCAGTAGAGTCCGACCGGTGCGTGAAGAAACCGCCATTGGGGGAGCACTCGGCTTGCTGTGCAGCACCGAGCTGGACGGGCTTGGCGACCAGTTGCCTGTGCGCGTCCTCGGACGGGAGCTGCGCGAACGCCTCGGTGATTGGCGGATCAGTCCGCTCGCCCGGCGGGAGCACTCGCACCGGGCCGACGGCGGGCTGGGCGCCTTGCCGATCAGTTCGGTGGGGCCCGACGACTTCCACCTGATCGTCGTGTCGCCGTCCGAGCCGGTCGAGATCGCCGAACTGCCCGGCAACGCCGTCGCGGTCGCGGTCAGGAGCGGCGGGCAGACCGGCATCAAGGTGCTGTCGACGAGGGACGGCGGGCCGAACGCGGAGGCCGTGCCGAACCTCGGCGTGCTCGCCAACCGGCTCGTGGAGCCGGAGGTCCTCACCGCTCGCGTGCAGCACCTCCAGCAGCTCGGCAGGCTGCCCGAACACCGGTACCTGCTCTGGCACGTCACCGCGGGCACGCCGCTGGTCCGATTGCGGCCCGCGGTCGCCAAGGCCGCAGAACTGCTGGCCATCGACCACGTCGTGGTCATGCCCACCGGCACGAAACCCGAGGACACCGGCTGGCCGGAGCTGCCGCACGACGCGGTGGTCGAGGACCGGCTGGCCCTGATCGCGAACGCGGCCGCGGTGGTGGCCGGCGACGAACACGTGGCGGCGGCCGCGCAGTCGTTCGAACGGACCTGGGTGCTGTTCGACCCGAAGGGCGTCGACCGGCCCGCCGTCGAGCAGTTCGGCAGCGCGGAGCAGATCGCCACGGCCCCCAGCAGGCTCGTGACGGCCATGCGGCGCGCGCTCAAGGTGGAGAGGTCCGCCAAGGCCGTCCGGGTGCTGGACGAGCACCTCAACGCCGTCGCGCGGCTGGCTGAGGACGCGTTCGCGCGCACCGGCGCCGTCGAGCCGCGCATCGCGATGCTCGCCGCGGAGAACCGTGCGCTGCGCAAGGCGCACCAGCAGCTGCACGCGCGGTTGATCGCCGAACGCGAGGCGGTCATAGAGCACATGCTCAGCCGCAGCGGCGACGTCGGACCGGACCTCGCCACCGAACGACGGCTGCACACCGAGCTGGCGGAGCGCCATCGCGACGTGCTCGCCGCGCTGGCCGCGGAACGGGCCGAACTGGCGGCGATGCGCGGCACCAAGCTCTACCGGTGGTCGCGGCTGCCCCGCGTCGTCTACGGAAAGCTGCGCGGACGGTGAGCCCCCGCGTTACGTTCGTGCTGGTCACCTACGGCGGCGGTCCGATGGCCGCACGCTGCCTGGAGGTCCTCGCCGAGCACACCGACCAGCCGTACGAGGTCGTGGTGGTCGACAGCGCGTCGCCCGACGGCACCGGGCAGTGGCTGGAGGACAACCTGACCGGGGCGACGGTGGTCCGGCTGGAGGAGAACCTCGGGTTCGGCGCGGGGTGCAACGTCGGCGTCGAGCACGCGGGCACCGAGTTCGTCTGCTTCCTCAACGCCGACGTCGAGGTGACGGAGGGCTGGCTGCCTCCGCTGCTCGAGTTCCTGGACGGCAGGCCCGAGGTCGCGGCGGTCGCGCCGTTGATGGTCTTCCCCGACGGACGGGTGCAGGAGGCGGGCAGCCTCCTCGGCGGTGACGCGTACAGCAGGGGCTGGGGCGACGGGCAGTACGACGTCGACTCGTTCTACCCGCGCGTCGTCGACTACGCCTCTGCCGCGTGCCTGGTGTTGCGGCGCAAGGCGTTCTACGAGGTCGGCGGGTTCTCGCCCGAGTACCACATCGCCTACTACGAGGACACCGATCTGCAGTTCATGCTGCGCAGGCACGGCTGGCAGGTGTGGGTCCAGCCCGCGTCACGCGTGCTGCACGTGCGGCACGGCACCAGCTCGACGGCCACGGCCGAACGCCTCTCCGACATCAACCGCGAGGTGTTCCGCAAGCGTCACGCCGAGGATCTGGCGGACCGCCCGCCGTCGCTGGGCATCCACGAGCACACCCACCGGCTGTGGTGGCTGCGCGACCACCCCGCCTCCGCGCGGATCCTGGTGGTTGCCGGCGAAGAGCTCGACGAGGCCCTGCTCACCGAGCTCAGGGAACGGGACCGCGAGGCCGCCGTCACGCTGTTCGTGCCCGAGGAACCCGAGCAGGACTGGCGCTCGGCGGGGATCGAGGTCGTGTCCGACGCCGAACCGGCGACGTGGAGCCGCGAACGCGTCGGCCTCTACGACGTCGTTCTCGCGCTCGGCCCGGCAACGCCCGCGGAGGAGATCACCGAGTGGCAGCCTCAGGCCGTCCGGGTGCTGCGCCTGGACGTGCTGCCACACCTCAAGTGGGAGAAGCGGTACGCGCGCGACCGCAAGCGCGAGGACGCGGTGCGTGCGGGCGTCGAACGCGCGCGGCTCGCGAGCGCGGAGGAGTGGGCGCAGATCGTCATGCGCGCGGGCGACGACGTGCTGGACGACGTGCTCGTCGAATGCGGTCTGGCGCCCGCGAGAACCCGCTAACGCTGGGCGCGCCGCAACAACGCGGCCGCGAGCAGCCTCCGTTCGGCACCCGCCGTGTCCGGGCGGTCGCCTTCGAGCGCGAGCCGGACCAGCGGCCACAGCCTGCGTTCGGCCGTGGTCAGCCGCGAGACGTGCTGGACCGTTTCCGGCGGCATCAGGTCGTGGTTGCGCATCAGCAGCACCGTGGCGAACTGCGCGATCCGGCGCGTCTCGTGCTCGACGATGTGGTCGAGCTCAGGTTGCTTGTGCGCCAACGCGTCCTGGTCCAGGCCGAGCGCGTACCTGGCCAGACCCTTGAGGCCCGGCAGGCCGTCGGCGAGGCGCGGCACCTGCCAGCCGGTGACGTTCGCGCCGTGCTGGCGGTAGGAGTGCAGCGCGCGGTCGACGAACGCGATCCGCCCGATCGACAACGCGCACGCGGCCAGCCACTGGTCGTGATAGGACGCCGGAGTGCTCGGCGGCAACGGCAGCATGCGCTCTGCCAGCACGTCCGCGCGCACCATGCTCGCCGCGCCGGTCACCGTGTTGAGCAGCAACAACTGCTCCAGGTCGGTGATCTGGTCCGGCCTGTCCTGCCACACGCGGTCGGTGATCACCGTGCCGTTGTCGTCGACCAGCCGCATGTTGCAGTACGCCAGCAGCACCGACGGGTCGGCGAACTCCGCCAGCATCGTCTCGATCTTGTCGGCGTCCCACAGGTCGTCCTGGTCGGACAGCGCGACGAACTCCGCGTCCGCGGGCACGAGTTGCAGCGCCCGCTCGAAGTTGCCGTAGAAACCGGCGTTCTGCTCGTGCTCGACCACGATGAAACGGGGGTCGTCGCCGACGACGTCGTGCAGCGTGGCCAGGCCCGCCTCGTCCGAGCTGTCGTCGCTGATCACGCACACCCAGTTCGCGTGGGTCTGCGCGCGGATCGAGTCGAGCTGGGCGGCGAAGTGGTGCCTCGGCGGGTTGTAGGTGGCTAGACAGATCGCGAC
Source organism: Lentzea sokolovensis (assembly GCF_033949975.1). Taxonomy (NCBI): domain Bacteria; kingdom Bacillati; phylum Actinomycetota; class Actinomycetes; order Pseudonocardiales; family Pseudonocardiaceae; genus Lentzea; species Lentzea sokolovensis. The sequence goes on along the minus strand of NZ_JAXAVU010000009.1, from coordinate 189,799 downwards.
CTTGGGCCCGGTGGCGGGCCAGGACGCCTCGACGCGCTCGACCGTCGACTGTGGACGGACGCGCAACGGCGGCAGGTCGCAGCGGAAGATCGTGCCGTCCGCCAGCGTCACCAGGAGTTCGAGCGCGACAGAACCCGGTGAGGTGCGTGCGCGCACGGGCACGCGCAGCCGGATTCCGTTGCCGGGGTGACCGATCGTGCCGGGGTAGGTCCGGCCGTCGGCGCGGACGGCGACGGCGTGCACCGGCAGATCGTCGTGCGCGGCCGTGCCTTCGAGCTCGACGACCTGGCCGCGACCGATCGCGATCTCGTCCGCCGGAACCTCGACCTCGTAGTGCATCCGTTCGGCGCGGTTCTGCTTGCTCACCTCGCGGATCCGGCCACCGACCAGCGGTGCGATCGGGCCCAGGCGGCGCAGGACCGCGTCGGTCTCCTCGCCGCCCCTGCCGAGCAGGAGGTCACGCGTGCCGCGCACCGCACGGGCGGCGGGCCAGACGTAGTCACGTCCTATGTGGACGATGGACGACGAGTTCAGCTTGTCCAGGCGGGCCCGCAGTTCCGCGTTCTCCTGGGCGAGCCGTTCGGCACGCGCGGTCTGCTCGACGAGGCGCGCGTCGGTGTCGGCCAGCTCCATCAGCGAGTTGCCGGCCAGGTCGTCCAGCCTGCTGATCTCCTCGCGCAACGTGTCCGCGGCCGCGTTCGACTGCTCGTGCAGCTCGTCCAGTTCGAGGGAGCGCTCGTGCAGCTTTTCCGTCAGCTCGACGGCATGCGCGTTCAGCTCGACCGCTCGTGCGTTCAGGTCGGTGATCTGCGCGGTCAGCTGCGGCACCGAGTTCGCGACGTCCTGCAGTTCGGTGAGCGCGGGCCCTTCCCAGAGCCTCGGCCTGCCGGGCACGTCGAGCTCGCTGAGCAACGCGGCGTGCACCTCGTCCGCCGCCGTGCCGCTGACCAGCTCCTGCAACGTCGCCTCGGCCGGAAGCAGGTCGGCCCACCTCGGCGCCGGCAGTGCGGCGAGCTCGGTCAGCTCCTCGGTGAGCTGCCGGATCGTCCACTGCGCCGGCCACGGATGCGCGGCGCCGCTGCGGTGGACCTCGCGAGCGAACTCGAGCAAAGCCCGCACCAGCGCCAGTTCGGCGTCCACGCCGGACTCGGCCTGCCACTCCAGGTCGATCCGGTGGTACGTCCCGTCGCCGGCGACGATGAAGTTGCCCGGATGCACGTCGAGGCAGTCCGGCGGCAGCACCGCGACACCGTCACGGCCGGGCAGGAACGGGTGCCGCACGTCCGCGTCGGTGGCGGGCCGCGCGTCCGCCGCGCAGTACTCGCGCCACCGCTTCAACCGGTCGCGCAGCGCCGGAAGGTCGTTGTCCGCCAAGGCGTCGAGCAGCAGGCTGTCCAGGGCGACGCCGGGCAACACCGGGTCGCGTTCGACCAGCACCTGGCGCAGCCAGCCCGCCGAGGTCTCGCGGCAGTCGGTCATCACGAGGTCGAGATCGGCGGTCAGGGTCCGCGAGCGTCGCCACTGCGGGAGCCTGCCGTTGTTGACCATCCAGGCGAGGCCCGGCCGCAGGGTCCGTTCGACGGACTTCTGCGTGCGCGCCGCGATGACGAGGAACGAGGGCGACACCGCCGCGCCGAACCCGTCCGCGACGGCGAGCCGGTGCGGCAGCCTCCCGGCGACGGCGCCGGTGGTGCCGCCGAACGCGCCCTGCAACGGATCCCGCACGAGCTTGTCGATCAGTTCGGGTGCGTCGGGACGGTCGTGCAGCGCCGCGTCCACGACGATCCGCGGGATCTTGTAGTCCGGGTACGGCAACAGCCAGCGCTGGGCGGTGAAGCCGGCGTCCGCGAGCAGTTCGCCGAGCCGCTGCCTGTTCCACGTCCGCGCACCGGAGCCCGGATAGCCGGCGGGGCCGACCCACGACTTGCCGCGGTGGTCCTCCGCCCTGCCGAGCAGGTACCCGAGTCCCATCTGGTTCTCGATCGCCAGCACCAGCGCGCCGTCGTCGTCCAGCGCGTCCGCGACGTCGCCCAGCAGCTGCTCGGGATCGCAGTACTCCAGCACCCCGCAGACCATCGCGAGGTCGAACGTGCCGTGCCTGCTCAGTTCGACGGCGGGACTGTCGACGATCCGCACACCCGGCAGGTCGCGGCAGCGTTCCCGCGCCGCGGCCGCGCGCAACGGCACGCCCTCGACGCCGACTACGTCCGCCCCGGCCTCGCCCATGGCCCGGCTCAGGACGCCGCTGCCGCAGCCGACGTCCAGAACCCGTTGCCCCGGCTGGATGTTCAGCGGAGCGAGCAGCCCGAGCCGCTGGGGTGAGAAGTGGTAGCTGAGCTCCCACGAACCACCCAGGTTCGTGGCGAGCTCCGCTGAACCACCGCTGACGTCCGCCGCCGCGCGGAGCCGTTCGAGAACGGAATCCTCGGCGCCGTCCGCGTAGTCGACGACGTCGTTGCTCATGTCAGGCGATCGGGAACTTCTTCGACACCGCGAAGCCGTACTCCTGGAACTTCTTGATCAGGTCGGCGTCGCTGTCACCGATGGGCTCCTGGACGGTCGTGGCGCGCACGACCTGCTTCCCGGCCGCGTACACCATCTGGTACGTGCCGTTCTGCTTCTGCTTGATCAGCTGGAGCACCTTGGACTTCGCGGGCAACAGGCCACGCGCGCCCTCGACCATGCCGGTCTTGCCCGCCGCGTCGGCGAGATCGGCGGCGAGCTTCGTCGCCTTCTCCGCGGAGTCGGCCTCGAACACCTCGGCGTGGTAGACGAACGCCTCTTCCTTGCCGCCCTTGAACGCGATCTTCTGCACGCCCGCCGCGGTCAGCGCCTCGGCGTCCTCCGCGGTCAGGAAACCGGCCGTGACGAGCTTTTCGGCCGTCGCGTCACCGTTGTTCGGGTCCGCCGTGCCGGGTGCCGCCGGCAGCAGTTCGAGCGCGGTCTTCGGCTTGGCGCTGGACGAGGTCGTCGACGTTCCGCCGGCCGTCGTGTTCTCGCCGCCGCCGGAGCCGCCGCGCAGGCCGAACCACCAGATCGAACCGCCGATCAGCGCGACCACCAGGATCGCGCCGATGATCGCGAACACCTTCTTGCCCTTGCCCGACGAGCTCTCGTCGAACACCTCGGGACCGGAGCGCATCCAGTTGTCGTTCGACGGCGTCACCCACGGCGGCGTCTGGTCGCTGGCCTGCCACGGAGGCGGGGGAGGGCCAGGCTGCTGGAAGCCGTGAGCCGGTGAGGGCGGGCCGTAGTTCGGCGTGGGCATGCCACCGCCGGGCACGACCTGGGTGCGGTCCGCGTCGGCCGGCCGCGGCGTCACGACCTGGGTCGCGTCCGGGTTCGGCTTCGGCGGCTCTCCGCCACCGACCGGGGTGATGTACTGCGTCGCCTGGGAACCGGTCGACGGACCCGCCGACGGCGGCTGGGCCTGCCAGCGCGGCTGCTGCCCGGACGCTTGCTGGCCGCTCGTGTTGCTGGAGGACAGCACCTGGTCGCGGCGAACCCGGTAGTCGTCAGCCGAGATCCGGCCGCTCGCAAGCTCGTCGTCCAGCTTGCGCAGTTCGTCCTGCCAGTTCACGCTGACAGCCCCTTTCTCCAAGTACGAACCCGGCCATTGTGCATGTCGTGCCTGAGAGCTGACCGGCCAACCGCCAAGTCGTGATCCGGCCTATCGGACCGTTGGGCCGGATGCCCTATAACGCTCTACCTGACTGACCACTCGCAGTATCGCTTTGCGCAAAACCGGCGTCACACCTCGGCCCGCCGCCGGATCCGGCTCCGGAGCGGCGGGCGCGGCCGGTTGAGAGCGCTCCCGCCAGGTCCGCAGCGCTTCCCCGACCTGGTCCCGGATCCACTCCGCGGCGGCTTCGGTGCCGCGCGTGCGACGCAGATGCTCCCGCGCGGCCAGCCCGCGTTCGGCTGCTCGTGCGGGATCGTCCGCGACCTCGCGCATCGCCTGGGCGGCCGCGTCGAGATCCGGTTCGGCCCAGTGCGCGTCGGATGGATACGGCGCGGCGTCCGGCCCTACCTCAACGATCTCGTACGGCACCGGCCAGCAGTTCACCGGGTCCACGAACTCGGTGGTGCCCGAGTAGTCGGTGCTGATCACCGGGATGCCCATGGACATCGCCTCGGCGACCGTGAAGCCGAAGCCTTCCGAGCGGTGCAGCGACACGTAGCAGTCGCTGTTCGCGTACAGGTCGTGCAGTTCCTGCGCGGTCAGGTACTTCTCGATCAACGTGATCCGGTCGTCCTCGGCGACGGCGGCCCGCAGCCGTTCGGCGGCCGGGACGTGCTGCTTGCCGTTGATCACCTTCAGCACCAGCTCGACGTCGTCGCGTCCGGGGAAGGCGCGCCGGAACGCCTCGATGGTGCCGAGCGGGTTCTTGCGCTTGAAGACGCTGTTGAAGTCCATCGCGAAGAGGAACCTGGTGCGCCCGCCGGGTTTCTTCGCAGCCGCTTCCCTGCTCCTGACCGGAATGGGGAACACCTTCACCGGCTTGTCGGTGTGCGCGGCGATCGCCTCGCGGCAGAACTCGCTGATCGTCCAGATCTCGTCGACGCTGCCGTACGCGTGCATCGCCTCGGGGAACTCGTCGAGCTCCCACGACCACACACCGATCTTGTGCCGCCCCTCGGCGACCTCGGGGTGCGCCTGCAGCACGGCCTGGGTGAGGTCGGCGTTCACGCAGAGGACGCTGACCGGGAACCGCGGCCTGCTGACGTCCTCCGGAGCGTCGATGCCCAGTTCGTTGACCACGAACTCGTCCTCGATCACCGACGCCGTCGGCACGTTCGCCGCCGCGAGTGCGTCGTGCAGCGAGCGCCCCAGCTCGCCGACGCCGAGCACCGCGGTGAGGTGTCCGAGCAGGTTGACCCCGAACTCGTCCACCGCCGGAGCGATCGGCGGGGGCGGCGTCGGGATCGCCCAGGACGGCAGGTCGCCGCCCGGCACCCCGAACGCCCGCAACCAGTCCAGGTAGCCGGGGTTCGTCGACTCGTTGTAGTAGCCGCGCAGGTCCGCCCGATCGCGCCAGATCGCGGCGGCCCACCGGTTCAGCGTGCCGAGCTCGGGTTCGGTGAGCCAGTCGCGGAAGGCCTTGCCGCTGAACGCGTGCGGCACCTCCTCGTCCTCCTCTGCCGCGGCCTGCCGGTAGATCGCGCGCACCAGCGGCGTGATCGCCGTGCCGTCGGAGAGCTCACTGAGCCACGACGGCGCCACGTCCTCCGGCGCGATGTACCCGGCCTCCGTCAACGCCGCCGCGTACCGCACGACCACCGGCGCGAGTCCGGGCTGTGCCGAGAGCAGCGTGCGAGGCCGCGCGTTGAGGTGCGTGCTCAGCAACCACGGCCTGGTCGCGTCGAACCCGAGGAAGTCGATCACCTGGGTGTCGGAGCCGACCTCCCGTTCGAAGGCGTTCCACACACCGATCGTCTTCTTGGCGACGTGATGCGCCCGCTGGCTCACGGCCTGGTCGAACCACGCCTGATCAGCCCAAATGCCACGACCGAGGTCGATGGCGTGGAACGTCCGGACCGCCTCCGCCCAGCTGTCCAGGAACTCCACCGCACTCTGCGAGACGACGACGAAACCGGGGTCGAACACGCCCGTGCCCACCAGCCGGCCCTCGTCGGACTTCACGTCGTCGAACGGCTGATGGAAGTGCGGCGACACCACGAGCGCGTGCTCGCCGCTGAGCAGATCACCCATCGGCGCCAGCACGAAACTCGACGACGTCAGATGCACGGCGACATCGGCTTCGAGGAGAAGCTCCCGCAGCAGCAACGGCTTCAACGCCTCGGCGAGCTGCTCCGGCGGATAGGCCGTGGCCAGCCCGAAGTAGTCGTCCTCCGGCACCCCGATCGCGCCGGGACCCAGCACCGTGATGCCGTCCTCCGAGCGGGCACCGGGTTCGGCGTCGAGCACGGCGATGACGAACCGGCTACCGGGGTGGTGCTCCAGGTACGACTTGGCGAGCACCGTCGCCAGTGGCAGACCGCTCTCCCTGGTGATCGTGCAAGCGACCGCGTTCATGTTCCCCAGTTCCCCACGAGTTCGGGCTTGGCCGTGCGTGCCTTCGTCCGGCGGCGGTACCACCGCGCCACCGGATCCTCCACGAACCGGTACAGCAGTTCCGACGCGACTGCCACGCAGAGCAGAGCGAATGCGACCGTCAGCCACGATCCCACAGCAGGTGTGATCACGCGGAAAAGCGCGAAGCTGATCGGGATGTGCACGAGGTAGGCCGCGTAGGTCCGCTTGGCGATCGCCGCGACAAAAGGTGACCGGACGAGCTTCCCGTCCGCGCGGATCGCCAGCAGCACGATCAGCACGACGATCAGCAGCGTGCGCGGGAACGCCTGACCGTTCGGCCACACCTTGCTGGTCAGATCCGCCTGGACGAAGAGCAGGAAGTGCAGCGTTCCGAACGCGACACCGGCACCGGCGGGCAGCTTGCCCAGCCGGACGAGCGAGATCAGCTGGCCGATGAACAGCACCGGCAGGAAGGTCGCGATCATCCGCACCGCGGTGGCGGGCGCGGGGTCGTCCGGCGGGGTGATGGACAGCAGCACCGACACGAGCGCCACCGACAGCGCGGGCGGCAACCACGGCCACCGCCTGAGCAGCGGGATCGTGGCGGCGACGAAGAGGTAGAACACCACCTGGACGATGAGGGTCCACACGACGGCGAGCACCTGCGCGGTCTCCGGCACGGCGTACTGGACCAGCAGGAGGTTCCAGAACAGGTCGTCGAAGTCGGGGAGCCTGTTGATGTTCACCCACTGCCAGGACGCGAAGGCCCAGGCGAGCAGGGTGGCGATCCACAGGGAGGGCAGCAGCCTGGCCGCGCGGGCGCCCAGGAACTGACCGGTGGTCTCGCGGAACGAGACCTGCGTGACGACCAGGCCGCTGATCAGCATGAACACGCTGACGCCGACGAAGCCCAGGTTCGGGTTCAGGTGCAGCGGTCCGATCAGCACGCCGTCGACGGCGTCGCTGGCACCCCAGGGCTCGTTGCTGACCTGCATCCACCCCGCGTAGTGGTTGTAGATCACGACGACGCTCAGCAGGACGCGCATGAAGTCCAGGCCGTGCATGTACCGGGGCTTGCCCGTCATGGCGCACCACCCAGCAGCGGGTAGCCGATCACGCCGGCCAGCACCACGAGCCAGATCGCGTGGTCGGCGAGCCAACGCACGGCAGCATGTCCGGCAAGCCGTCGCGCGGTCTCACCGCTGACCACGACGGCCACCGCGACGAGCAGCGCGGCGATCAGCGAGGCCACCGGGTACCACCACTGCGCGAACTGCTCGTTCGTGTTGTTCAGCCCCAGCACCGGAATCGCGCAGAGCATCGCGATGCCGGACGCGATCCACGTGGGGATCACACCCCGGCTGTGCAGCGCGATGACCTGACCGAAGATCACGAGCGGGTAGAAGACCAGGACCAGTGCCGCCCTGCTCGTCGGTGCGACAGCGACCACGACCGTGACGACGATGATCTGGGCGATCGGGACGACGACACCGAAGCGGCGGGTGAGTTCCGCCGTCGCGACACCGACCAGCTGAAGCAACACGACCCAGGCGAGCGGCACGAGCAGCGGCGCGTTCGTGACGAGCTGGCTGACCAGCGAAAGATTGCCCGCGAAGTCCAGCAGCGAGGTGCCGGCGGTGTCCGGTGAGGTCCAGATCGGCACTCCGAACGTCACCAGCGCGGCGGCGAGTCCGACCGCGATGCCAGCTGGCAGGTAGGTCCGCTGCAGCCTGCTGACCAGCGGAGACCGGTCGAACGTCGCCGTGTAGCCGGTGGTCGCCAGCAACACGAGAAGCGCGAGCGGCCCGAAGTCCTCGCCGAGTCCGAGCGGCCGGTTGAGCACGGCGCGAATGACCGCGAGGTCGAAGTGCTGACCGATCAGGTAGGCGTAGACGGCCAGCAGACCCGCGCCTGCCTGCAACAACGTGACGGCAGGCACGATCGTCGTGCGCTGGGGTGCGGTCACGGTCATATCGGCTGCTCGTCCGCCGGCGACCGTTCGATCTGCCGGTCCAGCAAACTCATGACCCGTGCGGTGACCGCGTCACCGTTGTCGCCGTACCCCTCGATGCGCAGCACGTCCTGACCACGCACGTAATGCGCGTGGAAGGTGTTCCCGCTCCGGCGGAGCAACACGTCGGGATGCGAGGTCTTCACCAGTTCGTGCTGGCCCGCGGCGTAAAGACCGTCAAGCGCGCCGAACAGCCCCCACGGCGAGTCACCGTGCTGAACGCCGAATCGCCACAGCCCGAGCGTGACGCCTTCGTCCAGCGTGATCGTCGCCTCGACCTCCGTCACGCCACCTTCTCGGACGATCTCCATCTCGGCCGGCGTCAGCACGTTGCCGCGCGCGAACCTCTCCACCGGCCCGTCCCGGTCGAACACGACCTGACCGGTCAGCTTGACCAGCACGTTGGTGTCCACGAGGTAGGGCAGCCGCGGCGTCGGATCGGCGGCCTGCATCGTCTTCTCGAACCGCGAACCGTCTCCCCACACCGCCCACGTCACCCCGCTGACGGCGGCGAGGAGCGCGAGCACGGCCACGACAGGCGCGGCACGGCGGGCGCGAGCGGACATGACGGAACTCCCCAGAAAACTCGTTTCAGCGATTCTCGCTGATCAACACATCGTCTGGTGTCCGAACAAGATGGATTCATGTGCTAACTCACATCATCGGTGCCGCGTCCCTGCGATGCAGGTCATGGCCCTGTCCGGTCGCCCGACGGTTCAGTCGGCGACCGCGGCGGACGCGTTACCCGGCTCAACGCGAAGAGCGGCTGATCCGCCCCTGTCCGGAGCAGTTCAGCCGCTCTTGCGCTACTTGCCGCAGTGGTAACGACATGCGGCGATCCTGATCTCATCGCCCGCGACCTCGTAGACCAGTCGGAGCTCGTCGGTGATGCGGTCCTCCGTCTGCCACCCCTACCGCCCTCCTGGCAGGATCGGGCGGATGAGTGCCAAGGCCGGCTTCTTCGCCGACGTCGTGCAGACCGGCACCGTCCTCGGGCTCGACGCGAACCTGGGCCCGGACGTCGCGGCCGAGGTCATGGGCGGGCTCGGCGGGGAGAACCGCGGCGGGCGCACGTACTGGCGGTCCTACGGGCTGGTCGAGGTCGGCTGGTACTGGCGGGAACGCGAGCTGGGCTGGCAGGGCGAGCACCTCGCCGTGCAGGCGCATCGGCTGGAGTACGGCGACGAGTGGCTGGACGACGCCGTGGCCGCGAAGTACGGGCGGTTCGGCGGGGTGGTGATGTTCGACGAGGTCGCGGCCGAGTTGGGACGGCGTGGGGTCGAGCTGGTCGCGGTCGGTGGGGTGGAGTTCGGGCATCAGCTGTACTGGCAGCCGGACGCTCAGGTCACGGTTCACGTGGGGGTGGATCCCGAGTTCCGGCCCGGCAGCGTGCGGAAGATCTTCACGGCGTTCGGGCAGGATCTGACGATCTCGTTCGACGGTGACCACCGGGTGGTGTGGCGGCAGGTGAAAGGGCTTGCCGCGATGCCGGTGGAGGAGAGGATCCGTTGGGCTGAAAGGCAGGCGCCGGAGGACTTTCGGTCATGGTGGCGTTATTGCGCGAGGTTGTTGGCCGCGCGCACGGCTTCGCACGACGAGGTGCCTGAACGGCCGAGGTTCGTCGAGCTCGCCTTCTGGATGTGGGACCACGGCGTCGCGAAGGGTGTGTACACGCCCAAGGAAGTCGCTTACCTGCGTGCGGGGTTCGCCGCGCGCGTTGAGGAGCTGTACCCGGAACTCGCGCTTCCGAGCCATGACGAGCTGGTCGGCGCGTGTCTCGACCACGTCAGCGAACCGATGGCGCGGGACGACAAGAACCTCATAGACGCCGCGAGGTTGTTGCGGCACGGGCTCAGCGACACGAGCCGGTTCGACGCGATCTACGAGCGCCGCAGAACCGTCTGATCAGCAGAAGATCAGTCCACACTGCTTGGTGGTCGTCGTCGTGGTCGGCGGCCTGGTGGTCGTCGTGGTGACGGGCGGCGGCGCCTTGGTGGTCGTTGTCGTCGTCACGGCCGTTGTGGTCGTGGTTGTCGTCGTAGTCGTTGTCTTGGAAGAAGAAGACGGCGCTGACGACGAGCTGGACGCCACTGTCTGTGACGGGGCATCGGACTCCGTCGGGATCAGCGAAGGCGTGTTGATCAGTGAGACTCGGGCCGGTTTGTCGCTTCCCGGCCCTGCCGGATCGCCCGACGCGAGCGATCCGACAAGCGGCGCTAGCACGTAAAACGCGGCGACGACCGCACCCAGGAGAGCCCCGGTCGCGAGCCGTCCCGGCCCACTCATCGCCGCCAACACCCCGATTGCCTATCCCGTTCACTCGATTGGGTCAAGCGAACCGGTTGTTTTCGGTTCAATCAAACCTTGGTGACTGTCACGCCGACTACGCCCTGTGACAAGGGTGCGATCGTCTTGAAGGCCTTCGGGGTCAGGTCGACGCATCGGCCGGTGATGAACGGGCCGCGGTCGTTGATCCGCACGGTCACCGTCTTGCCGTTGGAACGGTTCTTCACCTTCACGCGCGTGCCGAACGGAAGCGTCTTGTGCGCGGCCGTCAGCTTGTTGGGGTCGAAGCGTTCGCCGCTGGCCGTCGTGCCGCCCCCGGAGTAGTAGGAAGCCTTGCAGGTCTCGGCAGAAGCCACGGGGGAGAAGAACACAGCGGTGGCGGCGAGAGAGGCCAGCGTGAGGCCGGCGGCCGCGAGAGTCTTTGCCATGGTGCAAGGAACTCAGGTCCCGGCAAAGACTCGCCTAATGCGCGCCTAACCGGGAAACTGCTCGGCCGCGGACACCAGGAGGTGCCAGTCGCCGTCCGGCAGCGTGCGAAGTCGATCAAGAATTCCCGACATCCTGGCCAGTAACTCAGGGTGATCAGCCCAGAAGGAGTGATCTACTCTCAGTAGAGCTGCGAGCAGGTCACCGGGGTACAGGGCGACCGAGCGCAGCGGGTCGCACTCGACGTGTTCCAGCGCCAGCAACGCGGTCACGTCGAGCCCCACCTGATGCGTCACGAGCAGGTGCAACGACGTCGGCGTCAGCTGTCCCACCGGCAGGTCGCGCAACGCGCACAGGTCGCGGTAGAGCTGGGTCGACGACGAGTCGGGTCTGCGCCAGTCGTCCTCGCTCAGGTGCGCGAGCGTGTTGTCCCGGTCCACGCACCCATGGTCCACGCAAAAGGACGCCCTAGCGGGCTGACTGAGGCAACGGTTCGGCATTGGGCGACTGCCAGCCCACGCGGACGAGCACCTCGCCCTCGTGCAGCAGCACCTGCGACGCCAGGCCCCACACCGTCGACGCCAGCAGCACGCCGCTCACCGCCTCGCCCACGCTCAGCCAGTCGTGCCCGACCATCCGCAGCAGGACGCCGTTGCGCCGCGCCACCAGTTCGATGTCGCAGTTCTCGGCGCGGGCCGCGTGCAGCAGCCACGTCAGCGCCGAGTCCGGCACCTCGTCGGCCGAGTAGGGCCGCGGATCGGCCCTGCGCAACGAGATCGCCGCCGCCGGGGCCACCTCGCACGAGAACGGGTCGAGCTCCCAGCGCGGGTGCACCGACGCGACCTGGCCGTCCGGGTGAGGAGTCCGCAGCACGTGGCAGTCCCAGCCCATCGCCGACAACGCGACCCGTACGTGGTGCAGCACCGCACCACACGCGAGCAACGCCGTCTGGTCAGTACGTGTCGTCACGAGCTCAAGGCACTCGTTGCCAGTTCGCCATCGCCACGGCGGAACGATGCCGAACGACGGTGCCCTGGCGGCGAGTTTCAGCACTTCCTCGACGGTTCCCGCGTCGGGAGTGCGCACGCTGGTCCTCATCCGGCCAGCCTGCTCACGCCCGGTTGCACGGAACCTGCGTCACGACTGCGCGGCCGCGATCACCGAGGCCACGGTCATCGCAGCACCGCGCGTGAAGTGTTCTTCGTACGCTTCCGGTCCCAACGCCTGCCGGCACAGCGCCACGCATTGGTCGTGCGAAGCGGCGAAGTTCGCGGAACCGAACAGCGGCAACCCGACCGACTGCCACACCCGGTCCGCGCCACCCAGCAGCAGCGCGGCGTGCGAGGCGGACCCGGTGACCACCGAGATCAGCGCCAGCAGTTCCACGGACACCGCGATGCCCAGCAGGTCGTTGAACTTCTCCTTGATGCGCAACGCGGTGGTGGCCAGCTCACGGGCCCCGGCGACGTCACCGCGTCCCATCGAGACGAAAGCCAGGACGTACAACGCGAACGCGCGCGCCCACAGCTCACCGTTCTCCTCACACACCTCCCGTGCCTTGGTGCAGATCTCCGCCGCACGGTCGAGTTCGCCGCCGAACGCCACGGTGATCGCCAACGCCACGCGTGCCATGACCACGTTGCTGTCCATGTGCCCGAGTTCGGCGTGCCGCCGGTCGGCCTCGGCCAGCAACGTCGCGCCCAGCGGCAGGTCGTCGTCGAACACGGCCGCCGCGCCCTGCACGTAGGTCGCGTAGACGTCGGCGTCCTCGTCGTCCAGCAACGCGGCCTCGGTGCGGCACTGCTCCAGCAACGCCGGCACCGCGGAGGTGTTGCCCTGCAACGTCGCCAGGTAGCCGGTGACCCACAACGCCTTGCAGCGTGCCCGCGACGGCTGGGTCTCGAGCGACAAGGCCCAGTTCAGCCAGTGCCTTCCCTCGGCGAACCGCCCGCAGCCGACCCAGTAGAACCACAGCGTCGCCGCCAGCCGCAGCCCCGCGTCGGCCTCTCCCGGTGTCGTCAGGGAGTGCTCCAGCGCCGCGCGCAGGTTGCCGCGTTCGGCCGTCATCGCTCCGACGGTCGCGGCCTGCCGTGGCGTGAACCAGGCCCGTTCTCCTTGCAGGGCAATGCCTGCGTACCAGTCGCGATGGCGAGTCTTCAGCCGTGGCTCTTCGTCGCCCGCACGCAACCGCGTCTGCCCGAACTGGCGCATGGTCTCCAGCAACCGATAGCGCGCCACGCCCGCGTGTTCTTCTCGCTGCAGCACGGACTTGTCGACCAGTCCGTCGACCGCGTCGAACATGAAGTCCGCGGTCAGCGACTCGTCGGAGCACACCGCCTCGGCCGCGGCCAGGTCGAAGCTGCCGGCGAAGACCGACGCCCGCGCCCACAGCAGCTGCTCGCGCGGCGAGCAGAGGTCGAAGCTCCACTCCATCGTCGCGAGCAGGGTCTGGTGCTGCGGCAACGCGGTGCGCCCGCCGTCGGTCAGCACCCGGAACCTGTCGTCCAGCCGTTCCAGCAGCTGCGCCGGCGTCAGCGCGCGGACCCGCAACGCCGCCATCTCGATCGCCAGCGGGATGCCGTCGAGCCGTTTGCACAGGTCCGTGACGGCCTGCTCGTTCGCGCGCGTGATGACGAACGAGCCGGGAATCGCCGCATCGGCCCGTTGGGCGAACAACGTCGCCGCGGGATAGGGCACGGACAACGGCGCCACGGACATCACCTGCTCGCCATAGACCCGTAGCGCGCGGCGGGACGTGGCGATGACACGGAGATTCGGAGCCACCCGCAGCAGCGTGTCGACCAGGACCGCGCAGTGGTCCACGACGTGCTCGCAGTTGTCCAGCACCAGCAACGCGTCCTTGCGGACCAGGAACTCCGTGAGCACGCTCAGCTGCCCGCGTCCCGTCTGGTCGACCACGCCCAGCGCCTCGGCGACCGCGTGGGGGACCAGGGCGCGGTCGCGCAACGCCGCCAGCTCCACCAGCCACACGCCGTCCGGTGGCTGCTCGGCGCGCGCCACGTGCACCGCGAGCCGCGTCTTGCCCACCCCGCCGACGCCGATCAGCGTGACCAGCCGGTGCTTCCTGATCAGGTCGGCGACGTGCTCGGTCTCCGGGCGGTCCACGAAGCTCGACCGGTCGGCGGGCAGGTTGCCGCGCACCGGAACCGGCGTGCGTTCGGGCAGGTCGAGGCGTGGATCAGCGGTCAGCACCGCCTGTTCGAGGTCGCGCAGCCGCGGGCCGGGCTCGATCCCGAGTTCGTCGACCAGGGCACCGCGCGCCCGTTGGAACGCGGCCAGCGACTCGGCCTGCCGTCCGCACCGGTAGAGCGCGATCATCAGCTGTTCCCACAGCCGTTCGCGGAACGGGTGCTGCTCCACCAGCGAGTTGACCAGCGGCGCCACCGCGGCGTGTTCGCCGAGCGCCAGCGACGCCTCCATCAGGTCCTCGGTCGCGTCCATCCGCAGGTCGGTGAGCCGCGCGGACTCCTGCCGGGTCCACTCGCCCGGCCGGCAGTCCGCGAGCGGGTCGCCGCTCCACAACGCGAGGGCCTCACGCAGCATCTTCGCGGACTGCAACGGTTCTTCGCTATGCCGTGCTGCTGCGACGAGCGCCTCGAACCGTGCGGCATCAACCGTGTCCGCAGGCGCGTTCAGCACGTAGCCCGGCTCGCGGGTGGTGATCAACTCACCGAGTCCGGCGTCGCGGATCTGGCCGCGCAGACGGGCGAGCAGGCTGTGCAGGGTCTTCGTGGCGGTCGCCGGCGCCTCGTCCGACCAGAGCGCGTCCACGAGCGCACTCCTCGGCACCGTCTCTCCCGGGTTCAGCGCCAGCCGTGCCACCAGGGTTCTCTGTCCCGCACTGCTGAGCTGGACTGCTCCGTTCGGACCGGTGAGTTCGAGCGGTCCGAGCAGCCGGATTATCACGTTTTTCGTCCTGTCGTCAGCCCCCGACAAAGGCTGGAACCGCGCAAAGATATCGCAATGGAATTCGACCCGAGAATCAACGCCCAGCGCGTCACCGCATACGCCGACCTGCGTGCCGTGCTGGCTGATCCGGTGACGTTCTCCTCCCGGAACATGACAGGTCCGCAGGTCGCGGCCGTGGCGGCGATGATGCCACCGGAGCAGCGGCGATTGCTAGAACTCATGTCCTCGCTCAACGCGGCCGACGGCACCAGGCACGCCCGAATTCGTGCTGCGGCGAATCAGAAATTCACTCCAACGGCCGTGCGCCAAATGGCTGACACAATTAGGGAACGCGCAAGGACTCTGCTCGACGAACTACCGGAAGAAGCCGATTTCGTCAGTCAGTTCGCCGCGCCGTTCGCGTTGGGCGTCGTCGGAGACGTGCTCGGCGTGCCGGAAGCGGACTTCCCGCTGTTCCGCGAGTTCGTGGCACCGGTGCTGGAACTGACCAGCGGCGAGGAGGTCAGCGAGCGCGTGCTCGGGTCGTACTTCGCCGGGATGAACGAGTTCTGCGCCTACTTCGCCCGCTCGAACGCGTTCAGGGGCGGGCAGCTGTCCGAGCAGGAACGGCTGTCGCTGTGCCTCGCGATCGTCGTCGCCGGGACCGACTCGACCACGAACATGCTGGCCAGCATGTTCCTGAGACTCGACGCGAAGGAACGCCGATTGGGCGGCGTGGTCGAGGAGGTCGTGCGCCTGGACACGCCGTTCATCGGGTTCTTCCGGACGGCGACGTGCCCGGTGTCGATGGGCGGGGTGAAGATCGCCGAGGGCGACCACCTGTTCCTCGACTACGCGGCGGGCAACCGCGACCCGAAGGTGTTCACCGAGGACTTCGACCCGGGAAGGCCGTCCGTGCCGGGCCATCTCGGCTTCGGGCACGGACCGCACTACTGCCTCGGCGCCCAGCTCGCGAAGCTGGAGGGCCGGATCGTCGCCGAAGAGCTGCTCGACCGCTCGTCCGAGGTGGCCGAGCAGCCCGGCGACGTGCGCTACCGCAGGCACCTGATCAGTCACGGGCCCGCGGCGCTGCGATTCAGACCAGGGCAGCGTCGAGGGTGATGTTCTCGACGGCCGCGAGCGCCTTGGAGACCGGGCAGTTCGCCTTGGCGCCCTCGGCGGCCGTGACGAAGTCCTCCTGGGACAGGCCGGGCACGTTGGCGCGGACGGTCAGGTGGATGCCGGTGATGCCGACGCCCGCCTGGAAGCTCACCTCGGCCTTGGTGTCGATCGAGGTGGGCGGGGTGCCGGCACCGGTCAGGCCGTGGGACAGCGCCATCGAGTAGCAGGCGGAGTGCGCGGCGGCGATGAGCTCCTCGGGGCTGGTCTTGCCGCCCGCCTCCTCGGCGCGCGCCTTCCAGTCGATGTCGAAGCTGCCGCTGTTGGAGGTGGCGAGGCTGACGTTCCCCTTGCCCTCGACGAGGGAGCCTTCCCAGTGAGCGTTTGCCGTCTGCTTGATGGCCATGATCTCCAGGTCCTTTGTCGAACGGGCTCGATCAGGTTGATGCGAGCGGACTCCACCACCCTTTCACGGGCGGGCTCGGAGATCACCCCGAGAACCACTCGACTCCGCCTGCGAGAGTCTGTCGTGTGAACGTCGTGCTGCCACCGCGTGTCGTCGCCGGGGATCGGGTTCGTCTCGTCTCGCCCGCGAGCTACCCGAGTGAGGACGAGCTCGCGGAGTCCGTGCGGACTCTGGAGAGCTGGGGACTGGTCGTCGAGGTGGGCGAGCACGCGCTGGACCGCCACGGCTACCTGGCGGGCCGGGACTCCGATCGGCTGGCCGATCTCGACGACGCCTACCGCGATCCCGGAGTGCGGGTGGTCATCGCCACCCGAGGAGGCGCCGGCGCGTACCGCATCGCCCACGAACTCGACTTCGACGCCGTGCGGGCCGACCCCAAACCGCTGGCGGGGTTCAGCGACATCACCAGCCTGCACCTGGCCCTGTGGCGGCACTGCCGAATCGCCGGGATCCACGGTTTCCTGGCCGGCGCTCGCTCGGCGGCCTCGACGCGGTCGTTGCTGATGGAGACCGAACCCGCCGTGCTGCGTCGCGACCAGGAGGCGCTCACAGCGGCGGTTCAGGTGGGCGGTGTGGCGACGGGCAACCTCGTCGGCGGGCATCTTGGCACCCTCGCCTGGTCCGTGGGCGCCGGTCTGCCCGAGCTGGACGGCGCGATCCTGTTCCTGGAGGCCCCGCGGGCGGTCGGGCTGGGACACGTCGACCGGCAGCTGACGCAACTCATCCGGTCGGGCTCGCTGCGCGGACTGCGCGGGGTCGCGCTCGGCCGGTTCCCGGGGTTCGAGGACTACACCGACCGCGACTGGACCGTCCTCGACGTTCTGCGCGACCGGCTGGAGCCTCTGGGGGTGCCGGTGATCGGCGGCATCGACGTCGGCCACGGCGACCACCCGTTGTCCATCGCGCTTGGACCAATGGCCGAGTTGGACGCCGACTCGGGCACGCTCACCGTCGGCCCCGCGGTCCGCTGAAACGAAAGAAGTCCGGCACCCAATGGGCACCGGACTTCTTTCGAGAGCGGATGACGAGACTCGAACTCGCGACCCTCACCTTGGCAAGGTGATGCGCTACCAACTGCGCTACATCCGCACTGCCTTACGGGAGAGAACTATACAACAGGGGTCAGACGGCATCTTGCGAGGGGGGTTCCAAACCGGCCAGCAGTTGATCTACCTCGTCCAACTGCTCCTTCGGCCAGCGCCACTCCCACAGCGCCCGCACCTTGGGCAGCACGTCGACCGGCAACCACGCGGCGACCTCCTCGCGGAGGTCCCAGTCGTCGAACACGTGCTCGTAGAAGCTGATCAACGCCGCGTTCTCCAGGAACTGCTCCGGCTGGTGGAAGCACCAGTGCGCGAAGCCGTACACGCGCCGGAGCACGTCGTCGGCCTGCTCGCGGTGCGCTTCCTGGGCCAGCTGGTACAGCTCGGAGAAGAAGACGTGGCAGGACCACTCCTCGGTCTCGGCGACAGCCCGAAGTTCCGGCACGAGGGCCGAGGCGCGTTCTCGCCAGTCCACCACGGGCGTGACGATAGTCGCTGGATCTTCTTCCGCCGACGGGCCGACGCCCACCTGTGACCGTCCTGTCACCGAATGCGTTGCGCTGATCAGCCCACGCCGAACGGATGGTCTTGTGTATCGACCTGTTCTCGACGAGGAGCAGGTCTGGCCCCTTGTGGCATGTTGAAGCCTGTGATGGTCGACGAGAACGAGGTCGACCGGGACCTGCTCGCCAGAGTGCGCGAGGGAGATGACTCGGCCTACGGCGAACTGTTCTCCCGGCATGCGGACGCGATCCGCCGTTTCTCTCTCAGGCACGTCCGCGAGGCGGCTGAGGCGGACGACCTCACCGCTGAGGCGTTCTTCCGGATGCTGCAGGCGATTCGCCGCGGCAGCGGTCCCACGGACCACGTCCGCACCTACCTGCTGACCGTCGCGCGCCGCGTCGCGTGGGAGTGGAGCGGGCGGCGCCGGGACGTGCCCGTCGAGGACGAGGAGCTGGGCCGGCGCGTCGAACCGGTGAGCGACAACGCGAACAGCCGGGCCGAGCACAACCTCATCACCAGGGCTTTCTCCAGCCTGCCCGAACGCTGGCGGGTCGTGCTGTGGCGCGTCGAGGTGGAGGGCGAACGCCCCGCCACCGTGGCACCGCACTTCGGACTCTCGCCGAACGCCATGTCGGCGTTGGCCCGCCGTGCGCGCGAGGGGCTGCGTGCGGCGTACCTGCAGGCTCACCTCGCGGCCGACGACGGGCGTTCGTCGTGCGCGGCGATCCGGTCGAAGCTCGGCACCTACACCGCGGGCGGCGTCCAGGGCGTCGAGGAACGCCGGATCCGCGCCCACCTCGACACCTGTTCTGCCTGCACCCAGCTCTACACCGAGCTGAACGAGGTCTGCGCGACGCTGCGCGCCAACTCGGCGTTGCTGATCGTGCCGACCACGCTCGGGCTCGCGTTCGCCGGGAAGGTCTTCTTCACGAAGGCGAAACTGGCCGTCGCGGCGGCGAGCGTGGCGACCATCGGCCTGTTCGGGACGATGGCCGCGGTGTTCAACGGCGGCCCCGGTGTCGCCGTGCTGCAGCCGGACCAGAACCCGGTCGTCGCGATGAACACCTCCGGTTCGACGAGCTCCGAGCACAGCCAGGAGCTCGTGGTCGCCCAGCCGCCGCCCCAGGGGCACCAGCAGCAGCCGCAGGAGAACGTGATCAACCCCGGCGGCGGGCAGCGGCAGGAGACCGTGCGCAGGACGACGTCCGTGCCGGTGCCGACCAGCGACCAGCGCCAGGACCCGCCGGTGGAGCGGGCGGAGAAGATCGTCGAGTCGTCGAAGCAGGCCGAGGTGGTCAGCTCGGCGCCGACCTCGAGGCGTGAGATCACGTCGCTCGACACGCCGTCGGCGTCGTCCGAACCGTCGACACCGCCTTCCGAGCCGTGCTCGACGCCGCAGACCACGGCCACGACGATCACGCTCTACCCGAAACCGGCACTCGAAAACTGACGGTGACGATCAAGCTCAGCCGAGTTCACCCACAAGGCTCTGCCTCCGCCAGGTACGGTTTGTCCAAGACCGACCGACTGTGGGAGACGGGTACATGACGCGGCTGGTGCGCGGTGCTGACGGGCGGATGTGGACTGTCCACAGCCGCATCGAGTGGCGCAACCCGGTGGAGTCCGACGACTTCGAACACGACGTCAGCGGTGGTGTGCTGCCCGGGATCATGATGGCGGGCATGCTCGCCGTCATGGTGGTCGTGCTGATCGCCTGGACGCCCGAGCAGGTCGTCGTCCCCGCCTGGCTGATCCTCGCGCTGATCTTCCTGTTCCTGTTCTTCCCGGTCCGCTGGGCGCTGCGCCGCCCGCACACGCTGGTCGCGGAGAGCAAGGCCACGGCCGACGAGCTGCCACCCGAGCGGTGGATCGGCTCGGTCCGCGGCCCGATGGCGGTGCGCCAGGAGGCCTCCCGCGTCGCCCGCACGATCGAGATGCACTCGCTGCCGGACGTCGAAGGTCCGCTGCAACCCGTCGACTGATGCGACACTGGTCTGGTGCCCGAGCTACCTGAGGTAGAAGCACTGGTCCACCACCTGCGCGAGAACGCGGTGGGCCGTGTGGTGCACCGCGTCGACGTGGCTTCACTGCAGGTCCTCAAGACGTTCGACCCGCCGTGGACCGCGCTGCACGGTCAGGAGGTCGTGGCCGCGCACCGGCACGGCAAGCACCTCGACCTGGAAGTCGCGGACGGCCTGCACCTGGTCGTCCACCTCGCCCGCGCCGGCTGGCTGCGCTGGGCGGACACCATGTCCGCACCGCCGCCCAAGCAGGGCCGCGGACCACTGGCGTTGCGCGTGCACCTCGGTCCGCCTGGCCAGGGGCCCGGGTTCGACCTGACGGAAGCAGGCACGAAGAAGGGCCTCGCCGCGTGGATCGTGCGCGACCCGAAGACCATCGCGAGCGTCGCCAGGCTGGGCCCCGACGCGCTGGGGATCACCCGCACGCAGCTGGAAGACCTGTTCGACAAGCGGACCGAGCGGCTCAAGACGTCGCTGACCGATCAGACCCTGATCGCGGGCATCGGCAACGCCTACTCCGACGAGATCATGCACATGGCCCGGCTCTCGCCGTACGCGACGACGGGCAAGCTGAACTCCGAACAGCTCGACCACCTGCACGAGGCGATGCTCACCACCCTGACCGATGCGGTCGCACGGTCCGTCGGTCAGGACGCGGCACGCCTCAAGGGCGAGAAGCGGTCGGGGCTGCGGGTGCACGCGCGCACTGGGCTGCCATGTCCCGTGTGCGGCGACACGGTTCGCGAGGTGTCGTTCGCGGACAAGGCTTTCCAGTACTGCCCGACGTGCCAGACCGGCGGCAAGCCGCTGGCCGACCGCCGGTTGTCCCGCCTGCTCAAATAACCGCTGCTTAACCGGCCCGGCCCACCCTCAGGCGTATGACACGTCTGAGGAAAACCGTCGCCGTCGTGGCGGCCGCCGCCGCGGCCCTCGTCCTCGCGCCGATGAACGCCCACGCGGCCGAGTACGGGTGCACGGGCTCGTTGATCGACACCTACAAGGTGATGTCGCGCGTGCCGAACCACCTGAGCACGATCCGGCTCTACTACAACTCCAGCACGGGCTACAACTGCGCGGCCAACGTGAAGACGGCCTACTACTCGCAGTTCAAGCACCAGGCCAGCATCAGCATGTACAACCAGGACTTCCGCGAGGACGACAACAACCGCCCCGGCTACAACAACGACTTCGACTCCGGCAACTTCCAGTACTACGCCGGCCCGGTCAAGGTGTACGCCAAGGGCAAGTGCGTGACGATTCGCGCGATCACCTACTACTACGACGAGATGGCCATCAAGGACGCCGCCGGAGTCCACTGCGGTTGATGTCCGGGGCTAGACGACGATCAGGACCTCCAGGGTGCGGGGGCCGTGGACGCCCTCCACCCGGTTGAGCTCGATGTCGCTGGTCGCCGACGGGCCGCTGATGAACGTCAGCGGCCGGGTGGACTCCAGGCGCTGAAGGGCTTCCGGGACCGACGCCGCGATCTGGTCCTGGCGAACCACGCACAGGTGGTAGTCCGGGAGCAGGGTGAGCGCGCGGCGTCCCTGGGCCTCGCTGCCGTCCAGCACGATCGTGCCGGTGTCCGCGATCGCCACCGCGCATCCGGTCAGCACGCCGTCCGCCTGGTCGAGCTCGTCGATCGACAACGGCTCGCGCAGCCACGTGACGCCGTCGATCAGCCATTCGTCCGGGAGGCCTGATGGTGCGACGATTCGCTTGCCCTTCAACGGTTCCAGCGCTTCGGGGACGTTCGTGACGGTGTGCACGATCGCGCGGTAGTCGGCGACCCGTTCGGCGAACAGCTCGACGCCGCCGGGGCCCTTCTGGTTGTAGCCGCGGACGACGGGCACGGCCGCCGGTACTTGTGCGTTGCGGATGCGCTGAAGGATCTCTTCTCGTGCGGCTGTATTCATGATTCTTGGCAACGGTTCTTCCTCCACCAGGCGCGGAACGACTCGGACGGCGGTGCGGGCACGTCGCGGGAGGACGTCCACTTCGAGCCCGGCCACGGCAGCGACGTGATCTTGCCGTCGCGCGCCAGGAATCGGGCGAGAGAACCGGCTTTCTGCGCCTTCTCGTAGCGCGAGGCCTCCCGGAACATCCACGCGGCGGCCGACATCGCGACGGACTCCGCCGTGCGGCCCTTGGCTTCCACGACCTCGGCGCGCAGATGGGTCAGCACGGACGGGATGTCGATCCGCACCGGGCAGACCTCGAAGCACGCGCCGCACAGCGAAGAGGCGTAGGGAAGCGAGGCCGCCAGCGGGTCGTGCAGGTCGCCCATCAGTTGCGGCGTCAGGATCGCGCCGATCGGGCCGGGGTAGACCGAGCCGTACGACTGGCCGCCGGTGCGTTCGTAGACCGGGCAGACGTTGAGGCACGCCGAGCAGCGGATGCACCGGAGTGCCTGGCGCCCAACGGAATCCGTCAATGTCGCCGTGCGGCCGTTGTCGATCAGCACGAGGTGGAAGTTCTGCGGGCCGTCGCCGGGGGTCACGCCGGTCCAGACCGACGTGTACGGGTTCATCCGTTCCGCGGTCGACGAGCGGGGCAGCAGCTGCAGGAAGACTTCGAGGTCCTGCCACGACGGCACGAGCTTCTCGATGCCCATCACGGTGATCAGCGTGTCCGGCAGCGTCAGGCACATCCGGCCGTTGCCCTCGGACTCCAGCACCACGATCGACCCGGTGTCGGCGACGGCGAAGTTCGCGCCCGAGATGGCGACCTTGGTCGTGAGGAACTTCTGCCGCAGGTACACGCGCGCCGCCTCGGCGAGGTCCGCCGGTTCGTCGGAGACCTCGACCCCCATGCGGCGCTGGAAGATCTCGCGGATCTCCGAGCGGTTGCGGTGGATCGCGGGCACCAGGATGTGCGACGGCCGGTCCTCGCCCAGCTGCACGATCAGTTCGGCGAGGTCGGTCTCGATCGCGCGCACGCCACCGGCTTCGAGGGCCTCGTTGAGCCCGATCTCGGCCGTGGCCATGGACTTGACCTTGACGACCTCGGTCGCCTGCTCGGCCCGGCACAGGTCGAGCACGATCCGGTTGGCCTCTTCGGCGTCCCGGGCCCAGTGGACGACGCCTCCGCGTGCCGTGACCGACTCCTCGAGCTGCACCAGCAACGTGTCGAGGCGCGCCAGGACGTCGTCCTTGATCTGCTCGCCGGCGACCCTGAGCATCTCCCAGTCGGTCATCTCGGCGACCGCGGCCGCCCTGCGTCCCCGGATCGTCCCGGTGGCCTTGCGCAGGTTCTGCCGCAGCTGCGTGTCGTTCAGCGCCTCTTTCGCGGCCTTGGGGAACGTCGGGCTGCCCAGCCACGTCACGGGGTTGCGCGCCACGGGTCCTCCTCCGTCGAAGCCAGGATCTCCGCCAGGTGCACCGGCCGGACGCCCGCGCGCAGTCGCGAGAGCCCGCCTCCGATGTGCATGAGGCAGGAGTTGTCGCCGGCGCACAGCACCTCGGCGCCGGTGTCGAGCACGCACCGCATCTTGTCCGCGAGCATCGCCGTGGACGTCTCGGCGTTCTTGATCGCGAACGTGCCGCCGAAGCCGCAGCACTGCGTCGAGTCCGGCAGTTCCACCAGATCGAGTGCCTTCACGGCCCTGAGCAGCGCCAACGGCTTGTCGCCGACCCCCAGCATGCGCAACGAGTGACACGTGGGGTGGTAGGTGACCCGGTGGGGGAACCAGGCGCCGACGTCGGTCACGCCGAGCACGTCGACGAGGAACTCCGCGAGCTCGAAGGTGCGCGGCGGAGACTCACCGAGCGTGGGATGGACCTCACGGACCATGCCCGCGCATGACCCGGATGGCGCAACCACGTAGTCGTAGCTGCCGAAGACGTCGGTGTACTTGCGCGCCAGCGGCTTCGACAGTTCCCGGTAGCCGGTGTTGAAGTGCATCTGGCCGCAGCACGTCTGATCGAGCGGGAACTCGACCGTGCAGTCGAGCCGCTCCAGCAAACGCACCACGGCACGGGCCGTCTGCGGGAAGAACGTGTCGGTCAGGCAGGTCGCGAACAGAGCCACTTTCACGGGCACACCCTCTCCCCAAATTCATCGGATGTCTACCCGGATCGGTGGACCGTCCGGGGGTACGCCGGGCGCGCCTCTTGCTATAGGGGTGCCCCACAGCACAGCATGTGCACCGTGGGCGACCTGTTGACCGAGCGCGCTGTGCTCGGCGTCATCGCGACCCTGGCCGTTCTGGGCCTCTTCGTGATGCTGTGCCGCGCTCGACGAGTCAGCACCTCCGTCGAGGATGCTGTGATGGACATGCTCGACCGGATGTCCAAGGCGTCGAGCGACCTCCGCGCGGGCCTGACCCAGGAGGCCGCCGACAAGGCCACACCGCACCTGCGCGAGATGCTGCGGTGCGTCGCGGTCGCCATCACCGACGAAGAGGGCACCGTCCTCTCCTGGGACGGCGGCGCGAACGACCACTACGAGTACCTCCGCGACACGGTCGCCCGCGCCATCAACAACTGCCACAAGGAACACGTCGACCACCGCAAGCTCGGCTGCGAACTGCAGGGCCCGTGCTCCCTGCACAGCGTTGTCGTGGTGCCGCTGGTTGTCGAGGGAGACGTCGCCGGCACGTTGATCGTGGTCTCCGGCGTCGCGTCGAAGCGCCAGATCCGCATGGCCGAGGAGACCGCCCGCTTCGTCTCGACCCAGCTCGAACTGGAAGTCGTCCAGAAGCAGCGCCAGGCGCTGGCCCAGGCCGAGGTGAAGGCCCTGCGAGCCCAGATCTCACCGCACTTCGTCTACAACGCGCTGAACACGATCTCGTCGCTGATCCGCACCGACCCCGCGCACGCCCGAGAGTTGCTGCAGGAGTTCGCGGAGTTCACGCGCTACTCGTTCCGCACCGACGGCTTGTTCACGACCCTCGCCGACGAGTTGACCAACATCCATCGCTACCTGACCATCGAACAGGCCCGCTACGGCGCCCGGCTGAGCGTGCGGCTGCGCATCGCGCCCGAGGTCCTGCAGGTGGTCCTGCCGTTCCTGGTCCTGCAGCCCCTCGTCGAGAACGCGGTGCGGCACGGCCTGGCCAAGAAGCCCGGCGGCGGCATGCTCACCATCACCGCCGAGGACAACGGCAACGAGGCCCTGATCAGCGTCGAGGACGACGGCGTCGGCATGGACCCCGACCGCCTCGACGACATCAAGGACGCCCACCAGACCGGCGCGCACGTCGGCATCGGCAACATCAACGACCGCATGCGCACGGTGTTCGGCGCCGAGTACGCGTTGGTCGTGGAAACGGCCCCGAACGCGGGCACGAAGGTCATCCTGAAGGTGCCGAAGTTCGCCCGCAACGTGCTGCCGAACCTGAACATCGGGTCGCAGATGACCGACGAGCCGATGACGGCCGAGCAACCGGCGATCCGCGCCTGAACTTGCACGGTCAATCATGCTCAACCCCGGCGTGAATCGTGCCGATTGTGGTGTTGACCAATGAACAGCCGGCCGTTTGACCGAACAGACGCCGCCCGCGAGCAAAGGCCATCATCCAGTGCACGAACACCAAGCACCCGAACGCGTCCGCGTCTGCATCAAGTGCACCGCCAAGGGGTTCAGCAGCTGCAAGTGCTGACAGGCCCGCAGGTCAGCGTGCTGCCACAGCCAAAGTCGTGATCAGCACGACGGCGCACACGCTCCAGCTCACCCACATCCAGTAGATGTGCATCGGCGTCGGCCCGGCCGCGTTCTGTCTGCCCCGGTCGTCCCACCACTCGACATACCGTTCGAGCCAGCGGATCGGGTTGAACGTCACACGCCGAACCTAGCACCTTGTGTTCCAGGTCACGCGGGAGCAACCGACAGCGCAGTTGGGCTCCCGCGTGTCCGCGAAACGCACGTACTGTCGAGTACATGAGCGTCACGGAGAAGATCGCGGCCCGTCTCCCGAGGGTCATGGACCGGGGTGAGCGGCCTCCGGTGGTCGCCGCGGTGCGGTTGCACGGGGTCATCACCCCGCAGTCCTCGCCCGTCGCCCGCAACACGATCAGCCTCCAGAACGTCGAGTCCGCCATCAACCGGGCGTTCGACAACGAGCGGCTCATCGCCGTGGCTCTGCTCATCAACTCTCCCGGCGGCGCGCCGACCCAGTCGGCGCTGATCGCCGAGCGCATCCGTGAGCTCGCGACCAAGAAGCACGTGCCGGTGCTCGCGTTCTGCGAAGACGTGGCGGCGTCCGGTGGCTACTGGCTGGCGTGCGCGGGTGACGAGATCTACGCGCACGGCACCTCTCTCGTGGGCTCCATCGGTGTCGTGAGCGCGGGATTCGGTCTCAACGGCCTGCTGGAGAAGGCCGGTGTCGAGCGCCGCGTCTACACGGCCGGGGAGAACAAGGTCCGGCTCGACCCGTTCCAGGCCGAGAAGCCCGAAGACGTCGAGTGGCTCAAGACGCTGCACTCCGATCTGCACGACCAGTTCAGGACGTGGGTCACCGAACGCCGCGGCGCCAAGCTCAGCACCGACGCCGACCTCTTCAGCGGTGAGGTGTGGACCGGTAGCAAGGCCGTGGAACTCGGGCTGGTCGACGGCATCGGCACGATCAGGAGCGTCATCGCGAAGCGCTTCCCCGACGCCGAACTGACGATCGCGGAGCCGCGCAGGCCGTTGCTGGCCAAGCTCGGACTGACCGGCGCGTCCACCCGATCGGGGGATCTCGTGGCGCAGGTGCTCGCGAGCGTCGAGGAACGTGCGCGCTGGTCCCGATTCGGGCTGTGAGCATCAGTTCGGTTTCACAGGGCGTGTCGAGACCTACCCCGGCGTAGACATGACCGCACATTGATGGGCAAGATGCCCGACACAGTGAGTACCCAAGACAACGCCGGTCTCCTCGTCCTCGCAGTCGATGACGAGGCTCCTGGCCTGAGCGAGATCAAGTTCCTGCTCGAGAGCAGCCCTCACATCAGGCGCGTCCTCACGGCGTTCGACGCCGCGGAGGCCCTGCGCATCCTGAGGGGGGACTACGAGCAGGAGGTCATGGCGAGGACCAAGGCCGGCCTGCCGCCGGTCGACGCGGTCTTCGCGGACATCAACATGCCTGGACTGTCCGGGATGGATCTCGCGCGGGTGCTCAGCGCGTTCCGGTACCCACCCGCGCTCGTTTTCGTGACGGGCGTTGAGGAACGGGACGCGCTCGTCACGGCGTTCGACGTCGGCGCGCTCGACTTCATCAACAAGCCGATCAACGAGGAGCGCGTCCTCAAGGCGATCTCCCGGGTCGCGGACCGGGTGGGTCGCACCGCGGCACCGACGTCCGCGTCCGGCCCCACGGCCCAGAACCCCGCCGAACCGACCGACGACGAGGTCATTCCCGTCGAGCTCGGCGGCACCATCAAGCTCGTGCCGCGCGCGTCCGTGCGGTACGTCGAGGCGCAGGGCGACTACGCCCGCCTGCACACCCAGGACGGCAGCCACCTCGTCCGCATCCCGCTCGCCCAGCTGGAAGAACGCTGGGCGAACGCGGGCTTCGTGCGCATCCACCGCTCGTACCTGGTGGCGTTGCCGCTGGTGAGCGAGCTGCGGATGACGGCGAACGGCTACGCGGTCGTCATCGGCACCGGTGAGGGTGCCAAGGAGCTCCCGGTCAGCCGCCGGCACACCAAGGAGCTCAAGGAGCGGATCGTGCGACCGCCGAAGAGCGGCTGGTGAGCAGGCACGACGCGGGAAAGCCGGAGCAGCCCGCCCGTGAGGCCTGGCTCGGCGAGCAGGGCAGCAGGCCGCGCCGCCGCAGGGTCGTGCTCGCGGACTCCACGAAGTCGCGCGGCAAGGCGTTGCGCACGATCATCGAACTGGAGGAGCAGACCAGCGTCGGCGAGAAGCTGGTCCGCGACCTCATCCGGCAGCAGCTGAAGTCCGCGTTCGGACTGGCCTTCGCGGTCCTGATCGGCATGTGCCTGCTGCCGGTCACGTTCTACCTGGTTCCGTCGATCGGGGACCTCAAGATCCTCGGCATCCCCATTCCCTGGCTGGTGCTCGGCCTCGCGCCCTTCCCGATCCTCTACGGCGTCGGATGGGTCTTCCGCAGGCAGGCCGAACGGCACGAGCGGGACTTCGTGAACATGGTCGACCGCTGACGTGAACGCCACCATCTACAGCCTCAGCGCCATCGTCGCCGTTGCGGCCGTCACGTTCCTCCTCGGCTACGTCGGGTCGCGCAAGGCGAACACCACCCCGGACTTCCTGGTGGCGCGCCGCGCGATCCCTGCCACCCGCAACGCCGCCGCGATCTCCGGCGAGTACCTGTCCGCGGCGTCGTTCCTCGGCGTCGCGGGACTCGTGCTCAAGGACGGCGTCGACGCCCTCTGGTACCCGGTCGGCTTCACCGCCGGCTACCTCGCGCTGCTGCTGTTCGTCGCCGCGCCCCTGCGCCGCTCCGGTGCCTACACGCTGCCGGACTTCGCCGAGGCGCGGCTGGGGTCGGCGAACGTGCGGCACTTCAGCACGTTCTTCGTGGTGTGCATCGGCGTGCTGTACCTGGTGCCGCAGCTGCAGTCCGCTGGCCTGACGTTGACCACGATCACCGGGCTGCCCGCGTGGTTCGGCGGTCTGATCGTCACGGCCATCGTGGTGATCAACGTGCTGGGCGGTGGCATGCGCGCGATCACGCTCGTGCAGGCGTTCCAGTACTGGGGCAAGCTCTTCGCGATCGCCGCGCCCACGTTCGTGCTCTTCGTGGTGTTCCTGGCCTCTCCCGACCGCGGCACGCAGCCGATCAGCGACGACGGCGTGGTCCGGTTCCCGACGGCCGAGTCGATCACCGTGGCCGAGCAGGTCGTGAAGGTCCGCGTCGACGAGCCGCTGACGTTGAAGGTGACCGGCCAGATCGACGGCAGGAACGCGGACGGGGCGGTCTTCTGGGGCCGCGGCGTCTACGAGCTGAGCCCCGGCACGAAGATGGAGTTCGCCGCGGGCAGCCCGGTGCCGGTGGTCGAGGGCTCGCCGACCACCAACTACGACTGGACGCGGCCGCAGACCGGCGGCATCTCCGAGCTGATCAGGACGTACTCGCTGATCTTCGCGACGTTCCTCGGCACGATGGGCCTGCCGCACGTCCTGGTCCGCTTCTACACCAACCCGGACGGCAAGGCGGCCCGCCGCACGGCGTTGCACGTGCTCTACCTGCTGGGCCTGTTCTACATCTTCCCGACGGTGCTGGGCGTGCTGTCGCGGCTCTACCTGCCGCAGCTGCTGGTGAACGGCAAGACGGACGCGGCGGTGCTGATGCTGCCGGAGACGATGCTGCCGAACCTGGGCGGTCAGATCGTCGGCGCGATCGTCGCGGCGGGCGCGTTCGCGGCGTTCCTGTCGACCTCGTCCGGGCTCGTGGTGTCGGTCGCCGGAGTCGTCTCGACGGACATCATGCCGGGCAAGGTTCGTGACTTCCGGTGGGCAACTGTGTTCACCGGACTCGTCGCAATCGGTCTTGCTCTGCTGTTGCCGCGCTCCGACGCGTCACTGACCGTGGCGATGTCGTTCGCGCTCGCGGCGTCGACGTTCTGCCCGCTTCTGGTCCTCGGCATCTGGTGGAGGGGACTCACCTGGGTGGGTGCCGTGTGCGGGCTCGTGGTCGGCGGCGGCTTGGTCCTCACCGCTCAGGTCGTGAGCGTCGTGAGTTCCTACACCGGCCGCTGGGCGCCGGCGTTCATCACCCAACCTGCGCTGATCACGGTGCCGGTCGCGTTCATCATCATGATCATGGTCAGCAAGGCGACCCGCAGACGGGTGCCGGCGGACGTCAGCCAGATCCTGCTGCGGCTGCACGCCCCCGACCCGCTGGGCTTCATCCGCGACCGCGACATCGCCCGCTTCGGGACCGCCGAGGAGAAGGCCCGGCAGGCCGAGGACAAGCGCAGGGGAGCTGGTCGAACACGGTGAGTAGCCACCGTTTCGAATGGGTGAAATTTGGTCACTCGAATCGGTGAACGGTGAACAAGGTCACGCACAGTGCTGTTCGTCTACGCATACTGACCGTTCGTCGCATCACCCGACTGCTGGGCGCAACGGCACGAACGGGGTCTTACCTGAGTGACTCAAGTCTCCATACGGTTCCTGACCAAGAACAGACCGCACCTGGAGGCATTACGTGCACGTCACGTTGCTGACACCTACGACGAGTACCGCGAGGAGGGGACTGTGAGCAGCGTTGAACACACCCCGTCTGAGTCGTCCCCCGAAGCGCAAAAGTGGGTCGACGTCCAAGCGAGCGATGACTTCACCGAGCTGAAGCACCGACTGCGCAAGTTCGTATTCCCCGTCACCGGCCTGTTCCTCGCCTGGTACCTGCTGTACGTGCTGCTGGCGGACTACGCGCACGGCTTCATGTCCACCAAGGTGTTCGGCAACATCAACGTCGGGCTCATCTTCGGTCTGCTGCAGTTCGTGTCGACGTTCGTCATCACGACGCTGTACGTGCGGCACGCGAACAAGAACCTCGACCCGTTGGCGGAGAAGCTCCGCGGTGAGATCGAGGGAGACGGCAAGTGAACGAGTCCAGCCCGATCCTCAACATCAGCATCTTCGGTGTCTTCGTCCTGATCACGCTGTTCGTGGTCATCCGGGCGAGCCGCAACACCAAGACCGCTGCCGACTACCTCGCCGCCGGCCGCGCCTTCACGGGTCCGCAGAACGGCATCGCGATCGCGGGTGACTACCTGTCCGCCGCGTCGTTCCTCGGCATCGCGGGCGCCATCGCCCTCAACGGCTACGACGGCTTCCTGTACTCGATCGGCTTCCTGGTGGCGTGGCTCATCGCGCTGCTGCTGGTCGCCGAGCTGCTGCGCAACACCGGCAAGTACACGATGGGCGACGTGCTGAGCTTCCGGATGCGCCAGCGTCCGGTCCGCGCCGCGGCCGCCACGTCGACGATGGCCGTCTCGTTCTTCTACCTGCTGGCCCAGATGGCCGGTGCCGGTGGTCTCGTCGCCCTGCTGCTCGGCATCACGGGCACCGGTGGCCAGGCCCTCGTCATCGCCGTGGTCGGCGCCCTGATGATCGCCTACGTCCTCATCGGCGGCATGAAGGGCACCACCTGGGTGCAGATCATCAAGGCGGTCCTGCTGATCGCCGGCGCCGGCATCATGACCGTCTGGGTGCTCGGCAAGTACGGCTTCAACCTCTCCTCCCTGCTCGGTGCCGCGGTCGACAACGCGCCGAAGGCGGGGGAGAAGCTCCTCGGCCCCGGTCTGCAGTACGGCAAGACCGGCACCAGCAAGCTGGACTTCCTCTCGCTGGCGCTGGCCCTGGTGCTCGGCACCGCGGGTCTGCCGCACATCCTGATGCGCTTCTACACCGTGCCGACGGCGAAGGAAGCCCGTCGCTCGGTCGTGTGGGCGATCTGGCTGATCGGCATCTTCTACCTGTTCACCCTGGTCCTGGGCTACGGCGCCGGTGCGCTCGTCGGTCCGGACACGATCAACGCGGCGCCCGGCAAGGCCAACTCGGCCGCTCCGCTGCTCGCGCTGGAACTGGGTGGCCCGATCCTGCTCGGCCTGATCGCGGCGGTCGCGTTCGCGACGATCCTCGCGGTCGTGGCGGGCTTGACGATCACGGCGTCGGCGTCGTTCGCCCACGACATCTACGCCAACATCATCAAGAAGGGCAAGGAAGAGGACAAGGACTCCGAGGTCAAGGTCGCCCGCCTCACCGCGGTCGTCATCGGCCTGGTCTCCATCGGTGGCGGCATCATCGCCAACGGCCAGAACATCGCGTTCCTCGTGGCGCTGGCCTTCGCGGTCGCCGCCTCGGCGAACCTGCCGACGATCCTCTACTCGCTGTTCTGGAAGAGGTTCAACACCTCGGGCGCGCTGTGGAGCATCTACGGCGGTCTGATCGTGACGATCACCCTGATCATCCTGTCGCCCGCCGTCTCCGGCACGCCGACCTCGATGTTCAAGAACGCCGACTTCGACCTGTTCCCGCTGTCGAACCCCGGCATCGTCTCGATCCCCGTCGCGTTCCTGCTCGGCTACGTCGGCACGATCCTGTCGAAGGACAAGGCCGACCCCGTCAAGCAGGCCGAGATGGAGGTCCGCTCCCTCACCGGTGCGGGCGCCGAGAAGGCCGTCGCGCACTAAGCACGCACCACCGGGAAACGGGCCGTCCTTCACGGGGGCGGCCCGTTTTTCGTGCGTGCAACCCTGGACCGGCTGACCGCGTATTGGATGCGAAACGCGGCAGAACCTTGGGGGACCGGAGTGCGACGAGATGAGGAGTTCTCGGAGTTCTTCACGAGCAGATTCGACTGGGCCCGGCGCACGGCGTACGCGCTGTGCGGCGACTGGTCGGAGGCGGAAGAGCTGGCGCAGAACGCTTTCGTGAAGGCGTATGCGAAATGGCCGAGCATCAGGCGCGAAACGGCGGAGGGGTACGTCCGCACCATCGTGACGCGTCTGTTCCTCGACAGCAGGCGTCGTGGCCGCGACCGCGAACGCCCTGTCGCCGACCTGCCCGAACTCGGCGTCGGCGGTGGTTTCACCGATCCGGACGCCCGGCTGAACGCGGCGCTGCAACAGGTGGCGCCGAAACAGCGGGCCGCGCTCGTGCTGCGTTTCGTGCACGACCTGTCCATCGAGCAGACGGCCGCTGAGCTGGGCTGTTCGGTGGGCAACGTCAAAAGTCAGACAGCCAGGGGTTTGGCGACGCTCCGCGAGGCGTACGGCGAACCGGTCAACTCGGAGTGTGCCTGATGAACATCGAAGACGAGCTGCGCGGAGCTCTCGACGTCTCCGCGCCGCCTCCCACGACGACCTTGGATCACGTGCTCAAGCGCGGCCGCCGCCGGGTGTTCGCCCAGCGCGCCGGTGCGACGCTGGGGATGTTCGCGGTGGTCGCCGGCATCGGGATCGGCGCCACGACGCTGAACCACGCCGCCCCGGATCTCACGCCCGCGGACCAGCCGAACACGGGCGCCGCCACCGTGGAGCACCCGCTGGGCTGGCCCAGAGTCGACACCCCGCCGCAGATTCCGTACCGGACGTGGTCGCCCGCGTCGAGCGCGCCCCCACCCGCGGGCCGTGCTGTGGTCGACATCCCTCTTTGCGACATGAAGGCGCCGCAGCAACTGCGGTCGGTGGAGCTCGGCGCGCGGGAGGTCGACCCCGAGACCGTTGCCGCATGGCTCGACGAGGCGAGGAAGGTGCTGCCGGAGGTCACCATCGGCGCCGCCACGCCCGACCCGACGCACACCAGCTACGAGGCCGACGTGTCCGACTCCCGTGGCACCGGCAGCCTGAGGATCACCCTTGCCAGGTTCACCGGTACCCCGCTGGAGAACGCGAACGACGCGCTGTGGGAGACCGGTGACTGCCAGCCCGCTCAGCGGCACGTCTTCGACAACTCGGTCTTGCAGCTGCACAGCGTGCGACCGTACGAGCCGTTCCAGACGCTGGTGCAGGTGTTGAGGGTGTACCACAAGCACAACACGCTGATACAGCTCGAGCTGCGCAACTTCGGCAGTCCCGACATGACTCCCGACCCGAAGCAGCCGGGCAGCCTGCAACGCACCGGTGCCGGCCGCGCCACGCTGCCGTTGACCGAGGAGCAGTTCGCGAGGCTCGGGCCCGCCGTCGCGGCGGTGGCCTAGAGGGTGGACCCGTGCCGGAGGTTCACGTGAGTGCAACCTCCGGCATGGGAACATCTACGGCGTGACTGTTCCAAGCGTGGAGATCGCCGAAGTTCCGGCGCAGCTGCCCGAGGGCGCCGTACTGCTGGACGTGCGCGAGCAGGACGAGTGGGACGCCGGCCACGCACCCGGCGCGCTGCACGTCCCGATGAGCGAGATCGGTGCCCGTCTCGAAGAGGTGCCGAACGACGTGCAGCTCTACGTCGTGTGTCGCGCCGGTGGTCGTTCGGCCCGCGTGACCCAGTACCTCAACGAGAACGGCTGGGAGGCCGTCAACGTCGAGGGCGGCATGCAGCACTGGGAGGCCGCCGGTCGTCCGCTCGAGGGCGGCGCCGACGGCATGGCGCCCGAGGTCATCTGATCGTGCAGCCGCTGCAGCCGATGCGCGTGGACTGGGTGGCGACTCCGCCACCCGGCGCTTATCCGCAACCGCAGAACCGGTCGCAGCGGCTGTCCTACGGCGGCCCGCCGAACTACCCGGTCCCGCCGCGCTGGGGTTTCCCGCTGCTGGCGTGGCGCTGGCCCACGGCCGTGCCCGGCACGGTCGAGCAGGCCGACTCGGTCGACAACGTCCGCCGGCTCGGCAAGACCGCGCAGAACTCGCTCTGGGTCGTCGCCGTCGTCGCCCTGTGGGCGGCGGGGTCCGAGATCTGGCGTTACGTGCTGCTCGTGATGAGCCAGTTCGGCGCTCTGGACGCGAACGTGGTGCTCACGTCGGACGCCATGATCGTGTCCTCGTGGACGGTCATGTTCGTCGGCTGGGCGCTGTCACTGGTGCTGGTGCTGGTGTGGATCCGCCGCGCGCGGAACGTGGCCGCGGACCTCGTGAGCTACGGGCCGTCCCGGCCGGGTGTGAACGCACTCCTGCTCCTGCTCGCGCCCTTCGTCAACCTGGTCGTCCCGGGTTCGGTGCTGGCCGAGCTGGAACACGCGGTGGCACGCCGTCCTGTCGGCGAACGCCCTCGGCCGTCGAAACTCCTGCTCTGGTGGTGGGGTTTCTGGGTCGCGGCGGGGCTGATGTTCTGGATCAACCTGCTGTGGCGGAACTTCGCGGACAGCACGCAGGCTCTGGCGAACGGCGTGCTGCTGCACGCGTTCCAGGACCTCTTGCTGGTCGGGGTCGCGGTGACGACGGCGCTGGTCGTCCGCCGGATCACCACGCTGCTGCTGCCGGTGGACGCCGCGTCAGTCCGGCTGATGCGGGTCGTCGAGGTCAAGGACGCGCCCGAACCGCCGCTGCGGTCGGTCCGCGCGTCCGGCTCTCCCCGCTGATCCCTGTTCAACCGACGTTCGCCCTGCTGGACCTGACGGCGTACTCGCGGGCGTGCCAGGTTGGGTGAATGCGGACACTCATCGGGGCTCTGGTGATCGCAATGGCCACCCCCGGCGCCGCCCAGGCGCACCACCGGGACTTCGATCTCCAGGCACACCGCGGCGGCATCGGCCTGACCGTGGAGAGCACGCTCAAGGCGTTCGGCAAGGCGCTCGAACTCGGCGTGACGACCCTGGAACTCGACCTCCAGATCACCGAAGACGGCCGTGAGGTCATCACCCACGACCGCAAGACGAACCCGGCGAAGTGCCTGGACACGAAGCCCGCGTTCCCCGGCGACCCCGAGTTCCCCTACGCCGGCAAGTACGTGAAGGACCTGACGTTCGCGCAGGTGCGGACGCTGGACTGCGGCAGCACGAGGTGGTCGCAGTACCCCGACCAGGAACTCTCGCCGGGCGCGCGCATGCCCACCCTGGACGAGTTGTTCGACCTCGCGCGCAAGCACCGCGCGTGGGGCATCCGCTTCAACATCGAGACCAAGGTCGAGGCCGCCGCCCCGCACGAGACCGCGCCGCGCGAGCAGTTCGTGCAGCGCGCCGTCCGGGAGATCCGCCGCTCGGGCTTCCTGCCGAACGTGACGGTCCAGTCCTTCGACTGGGGCACTTTGATGCGGCTGCGCGAGGTCGAGCCGCGCATCCCCTTGGTCGCGCTGACCCAGCCGGAGATGCTGCGGCCGGGCTCGCCGTGGACCGGCGGTCTCGAACTCGCCGACTTCGGCGGCAGCGTCGCGAAGATGGCGAAGAGCTTCGGCGCGGCGGCGCTCTCGCCGGTGCACGGCAACCCGCAGGGCGGCAAGGTCGGCGACCCGGACTACGTGCCGTTCACGACGAAGGTGCTGGTCCAGGACGCGCATCGGCAGGGTCTCAAGGTGATCCCGTGGACGACCAACGACCCGGCCACCATGCACAAGCTGATCGACGACGGTGTCGACGGCATCATCACCGACTACCCGGACCGGCTGCGGAACGTCATGCAGGAGCGGGGTTTCAAGCTGCCGCGCAAGTACCGCCGCTAGTCAGCCGTGCGGACGGCGCGGAAGCTGGGGCAGACCCAGCAACGACCTGACCTCCGTAGAGGTCAGCCCCATCCGCCGGACGATTCGCTCTGGGGCCCAACGCAGTTCGTGGTGCAGGGCCAGGACGACCGCGGTGATCTCCTGCTCTGCCGAGGAGATCTCCGCGGTCCGGTCCTCCTTCAGCCGGTCGGACTTCTCCGTCGCGACGCGGACCAGTTCCTCGAAGTCCTTTCCGTGCTGCCGCAGGTAGTTCTCGTGGTAGCGCAGCTTCGCGGCGTCGTCGGCGATTCGGAAGAACTCCGACCGCGCCATGTCCCAGGCCATCCAGCGCTGCCACCGTCCCAACCAGACCCGCGGCTGGCCGGGACCGTTCTTCTCCCACTGCTGCCACGCGAGCAGCCGCGCCTGGCTCACCTCCCAGTCGCGGTCCCTGGTCAGTTCCCGCAACGCCCGGTCCGCCGCCAGCGACTCGTCGCCCAGCGGCGTTCCGGTGAGGATCGCCTGTGCCGCATAGGCACGGCGCATCAACTCCTCCTCGTCGCTCACCCCGCGCCCAGCGGCAGCGAGTGCAGGCCGCGGATCACGAACTCCGCGCGGCGGTTGGGTTCCTCGGCCAGCACGGCGCCGGGAAGCTTGCGGTGCAACGAGGA
The DNA here is from genome assembly GCF_033949975.1 of Lentzea sokolovensis. NCBI lineage: Bacteria > Bacillati > Actinomycetota > Actinomycetes > Pseudonocardiales > Pseudonocardiaceae > Lentzea > Lentzea sokolovensis. The sequence goes on along the minus strand of NZ_JAXAVU010000009.1, from coordinate 153,337 downwards.
CAGCGCCGCCTCCACCTCGATGCGGGCCAGCGGCGCGCCCAGGCAGTAGTGGATGCCCATGCCGAAGCCGAGGTGCTGGTTCTTCTCGCGGCCGATGTCGAGGACGTCCGGGTTCTCGAAGACCAGCGGGTCGCGGGCGGCCGCGCCGAGCAGGGCGGCGATCTTCTCACCGGGTTCGATGACGTGGCCGGCGATCTCCACGCGTTCGGTGGCCGTGCGTTCGAAGAGCTGCAACGGCGAGTCGTAGCGGATGAGTTCCTCCACGGCCGTGGGCATCAGTTCGGGGCTGAGCCGCTCCCACTGCGAACGGTGCTGCATCAGGGCGTAGACGCCGTTGCCGATGACGTTGACCGTGGCCTCGTGGCCCGCCATCAGCAGGAGCACGGCGGTGGCGACGAGTTCGTCCTCGGTGAGCCTGGCACCGTCGGTGTCGGTGACGGCGACCAGGTCGGACACGAGGTCGGCGCCAGGCGTCTTGCGGCGCAACGCGATCAGCTCGCGCAGGTAGGCGACGAACTCGGTGGAGGCGCGTTCGGCCAGTGCCCGCTGGTCGGCGGGCAGGCCGTACTCGTACATCTTCACGATGGCGTTCGACCACGGCTGCAGCAGGTAGCGGTCCTGCTGCGGAACGCCGAGGAGCTCCGCGATCACCTCGACCGGCAGGGGCGCGGCGACGTGGGCGAGCAGGTCGGCCTGGCCCTGGTCCTTGATCTTCGCGGCCAGTTCGTCGACGAGCCGGTCGGCCAGGTCCGCGACCCACGGGCGCAGCCGCTCGACGTGACCGCGGCCGAACGCGGCGGCGACCAGGCGGCGCAGGCGGGTGTGCGTGGGCGGCTCGTTCTCCAGCAGCGAGTTGCGGTGCAGGAGGTTGAAGGACATGAACTGCTCGACCGGCTTCACGTCCGACCAGATGCGCCCGAACGAGCGGTGCCGCAGCACGGCGGAACAGGCGGCGTGCGAGACCGCGACGGCGACGTCCATCTGCTCGTGGTGATGCACCTCACCGGCCTGGCGCAGGGCGGCGAAGGCCGGGTACGGGTCGGCGATGAACGCGGGATCACGCTGGTCGAACGTCACAAGGCGGGACGGTAAGTCGCGATCGGCGTTTCGTCCACGCCCATTTGATTGATGACTCAAATTGTTGCGCAGGAACTAGTGCTGTGGCCGTCGGCCTTTGCCCCGCGTTCCGACGGGCAGACGGGTGCGAGGCGCCCTGCTGAGCGCCGGAAGGCGCGGTGAAGGTCGGCGGCCACAGCACTATCGTCTGGTCTTGTGCAGCAGCCAGCGATCGTCGCGCACCGTGGCGCGTCCACCGACCGTCCCGAGCACACCATCGGTGCCTACGAGCTCGCGCTCAAAGAGGGCGCTGACGGCCTTGAGTGCGACATCCGCCTGTCGAAGGACGGCGAACTCGTGTGTGTGCACGACCGCACGCTCACCCGCACCTCGAACGGCCGTGGCACGGTCAGCGCGCTCTCGCTCGAAGAGCTGCGGAAGTTCGACTACGGCAGCTGGCACCGCCACGGTCAGCCGGCAGGGCTGCTGGTGCTGGACGAGTTGCTGGAGCTGGTCAAGGGCAAGAACGTGCAGCTCTTCGTCGAGACCAAGCATCCGGTCCGGTACCGCAACGAGGTCGAACGCAAGCTCGCCGAGGCGTTGAAGAAGCACGGGCTCGGCGCCCAGATCGTCATGATGTCCTTCTCGCCGACCGCCGTGAGGGCGTTCCGCGAGCAGGCGCCGGACGTCCGCACGGTGCTGCTGCTCGACCGCCTCGGCCGGTACCGCAGTGGTGCGCTGCCCTCGTTCGCCGACTACACCGGGCCCGGCCTGCACCTGCTGCGCAACGACCCCGGTTACGTCGATCGGGCGAGGCGCGCCGGTCACGAGACCTACGTGTGGACGGTGGACAACGCCGAGGACGTCGCGCTGTGCCGTGACCTGGGGGTCCGCTACCTCGCGACCAATGCCCCGGCGAACACCCGCCGCCTGCTGACGGCTAATTTGGCGACCTAGACAAGCCTGAGCACGAGGAGGGCCAAGGTGGCCAAGCGGACCGCGGTCAAGGACGCACCGAAGGACGGCATCAACCCGAAGCAGCCCTGCCCGTGCGGGTCCGGCAAGCGCTACAAGGCCTGCCACGGCGCACCCGGCGGCGCGACGGACGTCATCGTGTCCCGGCCGTTCGAGGGCCTCGCCGCCGAGTGCGAGCTGATCGCGCTGCGCGAGTTCGTGCCGTCGGCGATCGTGAAGCTGCCGGTCAAGGACGGCCGCGAGGTCACCCTCGCCACCGTGCTGCCGATGGCCGCCGCCGGCCTGATCCGCGGCGACGACGTGCCGTTCGTGGGCCTGCAGGTGCAGACGCGCTCCGGCGACATCAGCCGTGACCTGGCGCGGGCGCTGCAGTGGGCGCAGCAGGCGAAGACCGGTGACGTGCTGCCGGTCGTCGGCCCGGACAACGGCGACGACCCCGCCCGCCTGCAGGACCTGCTCGACGCGGACGCCGACATCACGCCGGTGCTGCACACCGACTTCATCTGGTGGATGCCCGAAGGCACCGAGCCGACGGGCGAGGTCGCGTTGTCCCTGGAGCGGGCGAACGCGGCGATCCTGCCGACCGAGCGCCTCGACGCCCCCGGTGTGAAGGCCGCCTACTGGGTCGACGCGGGCGACAAGGCGCACCTGCGCTGGGTCCGCCCGGAGCCCGAGGAGAAGTTGCTGCCCGCGATGGCCCGCCTGGCCGCCCGCGGTGAGCTCGACCTCGGCGAGGGCTCGCGCTACGCCGGTTCGTTCCGCGCGCACGGCCTGCTCGTGCCGGTCTGGGACCTCGACCGCGAGATGCACGCCCGCGAGTGGGCCGACCCGGCCGAAGCGCTGGGCAAGCGCTTGCTGGAGGCCCTCGCGGTCGACGAGCCGTTGAGCGACGCCGAGCGCCGCGCCCGTGACGGCCTGCGTGGCCGCCAGATCACCCTGCGGTAGTCCACCAGGTTGTCCACATGGTTGTGCACAGGGAGCTGTGGATAAGTGCTGTTGCACATCATCACGACGGCCGGCTGGGCTGCTGCCCGGTCGGCCGGGTCGATCCCGCCCGCCGAGGGTGAGGAGTTCGTGCACTGCTCCGACCGGGGCGTCGTGCACGTGACGGCGGGCAAGTTCTTCCACGGGCAGAGCGGGCTGCTGCTGCTCGTCGTCGACCCGAGGCTGCTGGGCGTGCCCGTCCGGTGGGAGGCGGTGGCGGACTCGCCGCTGTGGTTCCCGCACGTCTACGGGCCGATCCCGGTCGCCGCGGTGACCGAGGTGCACGAGTTCCCGTGCGAACGGGACGGTTCGTTCGTTCTGCCGGAAGCCGTTGCCGTTCTGTGATTTAGTTGGGCAACCGTTTGGCGCGCCCAGGCGTGGATCCCTCGAAGCCAGTGTGCTGCTTCGGGGGAGGGGGTGTGCCGTGACGGCGGTGCTGCAGCTGGGGACAGCCGCCGAGCGCGGCGGGGGAAGAGCGGAAGCCGTGGGGGACTTCGCTGAGTTCGTGCGCATGTCCATGCCCGGACTTCTGCGCTACGGGCACGCGCTGACCGGAAACCCCCACGACTCGGCCGACCTGGTGCAGGCCGTGCTGGAGAAGGTCGGTTCGCGCTGGGCCGCCGTGCAGCGCAAGGGTGACGACCCGCTCGCGTACGTCCGCAGGGCGATGGCGAACACGCACATCAGCATCTGGCGCAGACGTCGCCGGGAAAGCCTCGTGGCCGACTTCCCCGACAGCGGAGCCGTGGCTCCCGAACTGAGCCGGCTCGAGAACGAACCGCTCTGGCAGGCGCTGCGCGACCTGCCGCCACGGCAGCGCGCGGTGGTCGTGCTGCGCTACTACGAGAACCTCTCCGAGGCCGAGATCGCGAAGGCGCTCGGAATCTCGTGCGGCACGGTGAAGAGCCAGAACAGCAAGGCCATGGCGAGCCTGCGAACGCGCTTGGGGAAGGAGTGACCGGTGGACGACCTGGATGATCAGCTGCGCAAGCTCTTCAGCGATGATCGGCTCGACGTGCACTCCCCACCTGTCGCCGCCGAGACCGTGGTGCGTGGTGCCGCTCGCCTTCGCCGCCGCCGTGCCGCCATCACCGGGGCGTTCGTCGTGGCGGCCCTGGTCGGTGCCGGGGCCGGGCTGGCCCAGCTGCGCAAGGACAGGTCGGAGGACACGGTCAGCGCGTACCTGACCACGGCCACCCCGACCACCTCGACGTCCACGCCCCAGACCTCGGTCAGCACGTACACCTCGACGGTGACGGTGACGACCAACCCGCCACCGAACTCCAACGGCGTCAATCCCGACACCCCCAGCACCCCCGGCAGGAGCGACCAGAAGTCGGATCCTCCTCCGCCGCCGCCCACACCGGAGGCGCAGCCCGGCCGGTACGGATCGCTCGCGCTGGGGATGTCCGAGGGCGACGCGCTCGCGACCGGCTCGCTGGTCGAACCGAGCAGCCCGGCCGATCCCGAGAACAGGTGCAGGGCGTACGCGACGAAGTCGGTGCCCGACAGCAACGCCGTGATCATCTCGCCGGCACGGGGAATCGTGCGGATCACGCTGGCGAGCTTCGCCAAAACACCCAAGAACGTCGGCGTCGGTTCGAAGGTCACCGACGTCAAGGCCGCTTATGCGAATGCCACGCAAAGCGGTTCGAACGTGGTCGTGTCAATGAACGCGACACCGGCGTGGTCGTACATCTTCGAGACTGACGGCACCACCGTGACAACCGTGTTCATGCGCCTGACTGCGAACGACTGCACGGGCGTCTAATAGTTTGATCTTGCCGAAGTCCCGCTGCTCCTGGGGGTGTGGCGGGACTTCGGTGTGCGCTTTTCCGGACGTCTTCGCTGTGATCTCTTCGTGACTCAGAACTGTGCAACCTCGCTTCCTGGATGACGTCTTATTGGTTGTCCGAAAGGGCATGGGGGATTCATCGTCATGGGGGAAATCGAAATGAACAACTGTCTCAAGCTTGCTCTCGTTGCCGCAGTCGCTGTTTCCGGAATTGCCGCGTGCACGTCCGCTCCCGCGCCCGCGCCGAAGCAGAATTCCGCGCCCGTGACCGCGCAACCCTCCGCTACGCCGCCCGCGGTGGTCACGGAGGTCGTGACCGCGACGGTGACCAACCCGCCGGCGCCGGAAGCCCTGGTGAAGGTGGACCACCGCCTCGGCTACGGCGCCCTCAAGCTGGGTATGACGCTCGAAGAGGCGAGGGCGGCCGGTCTGACCGACCTGACCTGGAACAGCCCCGGCGACGGCGCCTGTGTGGCCGACGACGAGGTCGCGATCTCCAAGAAGCACGGCGTCGTCCGGATCACGCTTCCTGTCGACGCCAGGACGTCCACGGGAATCGGTGTCGGCTCGACCTACGCGAAGGTCAAGGACGCCTACCAGGCCGCCTCGGAGTACAACTCGGGCTGGTCGGCGCCTGTCGGCGACAAAGCCTTCTACCTGTTCATCGGCAGCTCGGAGCTCAAGCACTTCGCCGACACCGACAAGGTCACCCTCATCAAGATGGGCTCGGTCGACGCCGACTGCGTGACGCACCTTCTCTGAACCTCACAAATCATCGTGCCCGCCTCGCTGGGGGTGAGGCGGGCACGACCCTTCTTCGTGCACATCGATTTCCTGAGGGAAATCAAGATGAAGCTTTCCATTGTTCTTGTCGCCATTGCTGCCGCTCGCGGCTTGTCCGCGTGTACGTCGTCCAGCACGACGACGCCGCCGCCCGCGGTGGTCACCACGGTCGTGACGCATGTCGTCCGACGGCGTCGGCTCCGGCGCGACGGAAGAAGAGCTGTCGGAAAGATCTTCAGCCGGCGATGTCGAGATCCGCGTTTCGGTTCCGTCCCCGCGGTGGAAGTGACCATGATGGGTCGCATCAGGACCGAGGGAGACACCCGAGATGGCGAAGTACCTGCTGCTCAAGCACTACCGCGGCGCGCCTGCCGCGGTGAACGACGTGCCGATGGACCAGTGGACGCAGGACGAGATCACCGCGCACGTGAAGTACATGAACGACTTCGCGGACCGGCTCAGGACCACCGGTGAGTTCGTCGACGAGCGGGCGCTCGCGCAGGAGGGCACCTGGGTCCGGTACGACGGCGAGGGCCGGCCGCCGGTCACCGACGGGCCGTTCGCGGAGACGAAGGACCTCATCGCCGGCTGGATGATCATCGACACCGACAGCTACGAGCGCGCGCTCGAACTCGCGGCGGAGCTGTCGGCGGCGCCGGGCAAGGACGGCAAGCCGATCCACGAGTGGCTGGAGATCCGCCCGTTCTACGGCCACGCGCCGACGATCACGGAGTGACAGGTGGACGAGGCACTGCTCAGGAGCCTCCTGCCGGCGGTGCTCGGTGTCCTCGTCCGCCGCGGAGCCGACTTCGCGGCGGCCGAGGACGCGGTGCAGGACGCGCTGGTCGAGGCCGTCCGGGTGTGGCCGGAGGATCCGCCGCGGGATCCGAAGGGCTGGCTCGTCACGGCGGCCTGGCGCAAGTTCCTCGACGCGACGAGGGCGGCGACGGCGCGGCGCAGGCGTGAGGACGCGATCGACGCGGAACCGGAGCAGGGCCCGGCATCGGACACCGACGACACGTTGCAGCTCTACTTCCTGTGCGCGCACCCGTCGCTCACGCCGTCGTCGGCCGTCGCGCTCACGCTCAGGGCCGTCGGTGGACTGACCACCCGTCAGATCGCCCAGGCCTACCTGGTTCCGGAGGCCACGATGGCCCAGCGCATCAGCCGGGCCAAGAAGACGGTCGGTGACGTGCGGTTCGACCAGCGCGGCGACGTCGCCACCGTGCTGCGCGTGCTCTACCTGGTCTTCAACGAGGGCTACTCCGGCGACGTCGACCTGGCCGCCGAGGCGATCCGGCTCACCCGTCAGCTCGCGGCCGTGATCGACCATCCCGAGGTCGCGGGGCTGCTCGCGCTCATGCTCCTGCACCACGCCCGCCGCGAGTCCCGGACGGCGAGCAACGGCGGCCTGGTGCCGCTCGCCGCGCAGGACCGGAGCAAGTGGGACACGAAGCTGATCGCCGAGGGCGTCGAGATCCTGCAGGCGGCGCTCGCGCAGGACCGGCTGGGGGAGTTCCAGGCGCAGGCGGCGATCGCGGCGCTGCACGCGGACGCGCCCGTGGCCGAGGAGACCGACTGGGTGCAGATCGTCGAGTGGTACGACGAACTCCTCCAGCTGACCGACAGCCCCGTCGTCCGGCTCAACCGCGCGGTGGCCGTGGGCGAGGCCGACGGACCGCGTGCCGGGTTGAAAGCGCTGGCGGAACTGGACGACTCACTGCCTCGCTACTCGGCCGTGGCCGCCTATCTCCACGAGCGCGACGGCAGTCCGCACACGGCCGCGAAACTCTACGTGGAGGCGGCGGAGAAAGCGTCGAACCTCGCCGAACGGGAATACCTCACCCGGCAGGCTGCGCGCCTCAACAACTGAAAGGGCCGCCTCACCCGATTAGGTGAGGCGGCCCTTTGTGATCAGGCACTCAAGCGTGCGAAGAAAAAATCAGAGCTTGCCGCCCGCGGCGGTCGGAGCGCCGGAGTCCGCACCCTCGTCGCCCACGCTCTCGCGGGTCAGGAACGTCTCGACGTAGAACATGTTGCCGTCCGCGCGGTCCATGATCGTGAGCAGCGTCTTCATCGAGGAGACCTCCTCGACCTGCTCCTTCAGGAACCACTGCATGAACTGCTCGCCGATGTAGTCGCCCTCCTCGCGGGCGGCCTTGGCGAGGCCCACGATCTGGTCGGTGACCTGCTGCTCCTGGCGCAGGGCCAGGTCGACGAGGTCACGCGGCGACTTGAACTCGCTGAACGGCGTCTCGACGCCGGGAATGGCGACCGGGATGTCGTTGTCCATGAGGAACTGCACGATCATCATCGCGTGGTTGCGCTCTTCGAGAGCCTGCTTGTAGAAGTGCGCCCCGAGGCGCGGCAGGTCCTCGTTGTCGAACCACACGGCGAGTGCGATGTACTGCTGCGAAGCGGAGAACTCGTTGCCGACCTGAGCCTGCAGGAGTTCGTGGAACTTCGACTTCTTGGACAGGATCTTCTTCACGTTCGAGGCCATGAGGAGTACGTTAACTCAAAACAGCCCCACCTGCATTCCAGGAAAAGCTAACCTTTGTTTGGAGAGGTAATCCAAACAAAGGTTAGGCGTTCCTAACGATCACACCAATGGCGCGCGGTCGATCGGGCACGACATGCAGCGGGGGCCGCCGCGGCCGGAGCCCAGTTCGGAACCGGCGATCCGCAGCACCTCGACGCCCGCTTCCTCAAGGCGCTCGTTCGTCTCGACGTTGCGCTCGTACGCCACGACGAGACCGGGAGCCACGGCGAGTGTGTTGTTGCCGTCGTCCCACTGCTCGCGTTCGGCGGTGACGATGTCGAGGCCCGTGTCGATCACCCGCAGCCGTTCGATGCCCATCGCCTCGGCCGCCGCCTCCAGGAACGGCACGGGGCCGTCCACGCGCACGCCACCGTTGCCGTCGGCGCGCAACGGGTAGGCCGTCAGCGTGTGGCGGATCGCCGGGTACATCACCACGGCGTCGCGGTCGACCATCGTGCAGACGGTGTCGAGGTGCATGGTGGCGCGTTCCTGCTCGATCGGCACCGCCAGCACCGTGTGCGCGAGGCCGTCCGCGAGAGCGGAGCGGGCGAACGACTCCGCGCCCGCCGGGGTGGTGCGCTCGCCGACGCCGATGGCGATCACGCCCGGCGCGAGCAGCAGCACGTCGCCACCTTCCAGCGGCGCCGAGTGCGCGCCGTACGCGCGGCCCGTGCGGCGGAATCGCGGGTGGTAGGCGTAGATCAGGTCGGTCAGCGTCGTCTCGCGGTCGCGGGCGGGCAGCGCGAGCGACGTGATGGCCACGCGGTCGCCGACCCAGACGGACGAGTCGCGGGTGAAGAGCAGGTTCGGCAGCGGGTCGACGGCGAAGTCGATCGGCAGGTGCATCTTGCGCACCAGCGACGCGCCCTCGGCGGCCGGCATCTCCTCGAACGTCATGCCGGTCATCAGCACCTGGGCGAGCTGCGGCGCGTCGAGCGAGGTGAGGTGGCTGCGCAGCGCGTCGGCCAGGTCGATGCCGAGGCGACGCTCGTTGACGGCGCTGTGGATGCCCGCGATGCGCGCGCGGTTGTCCTCCAGGGCCTGCACCAGCACGTCGGCCAGCAGCAGGACCTCGACGCCCTTCGAGGTCAGCGTCGAGGCGAACGCGTCGTGCTCCTCCTGGGCCCTGCCGACCCACGGCACGCCGTCGAACAGCAGCTGGTCGTTGTTGCGCGGGGTGAGCCTCTTGAGCTCGTTGCCCGGCCGGTGCAGCAGCACCGTGCGCAAGGGGCCGACCTCGCTGTCCACGCGGGGCGCGGCGTCCGGAAGTGCTTCGGTCTCAGCGATCGTGTGCGCAGTCACCGGACGAGCGTAACCCTGAACAGCACAAATCGCCGTCTGCGAGCCGGAAATCGCAACGAATGGCGGTAAATTATGGAATCTACCGTGGAATCGTTACGGCAACCAGCTCACTTTGCCGCGCAACATTGTGTAGCCGACGAACGCGACCACGTCGAGGATCGTGTGGGCGATGACCAACGGCCACAACCGCTTCGTGCGCTGCCAGTAGAAGCCGAACACCAGGCCCATGACCACGTTGCCGACGAACCCGCCGAAGCCCTGGTAGAGGTGGTACGAGCCGCGCAGCACGGCCGCCGCGACCAGTGCCGTGTACTGCCGCCAGCCCAGCTGCTCCAGCCGCGTCAGCAGGTATCCGACGACGAGGACCTCCTCCGCCCACGCGTTGCCGGCGGCGGCGAGGATCAGCGCCACGCTCATCCACCACTGGTTGTCCAGAGTGGACGGCTGCACGGCGAGGTTCAGCCCGAGCGCCCAGGCGGCGAAGTAGAGCCCCAGTCCGGGGATGCCGATGATCGCGGCGAGCCCCAGCGCGCCCAGTGAGTCCGCGAGCTTGCGGGTGCCGTCGAGACCGATGAGGCGCAGCTTGATTCCCGTGCGCCACAACAGGTACAGCCCGATGCCGCCCCACGCGGCGAGCTGCAGCACGCCGAGCAGCTGCGCCACGAGGTCCAGCAGGTCGGCGCGCGCCTGCGGGACGTTGATCGCGACGGACTGCTGGTTGAGCGGCGTCGGTTGCAGCAGGCTGTCGATCAGCCGCACGAGACTGCGCAGGCCGGACAGCCCGAGCGTCATGCTGAAGACGATCAGCAGTTCGAGCTGGTAACCGCGCTTCTCTTCGGCGGGAATCAAGGTCACCCGCGTGACGCTACCTCTGGGACAAGAACGGGCAGCCCATCAACCGCCGCAGTTCCGCGGCGAGTTCCTGGGGAGTGCTGACCGGCTTGGAGAACGCGATCCGCACGTCGTGGTCGTCGCACTCCGCCTCGACCCGCAGCCGCAGCCCGAACCGGTCGAGCCCGAGCGGCCGGACGTGACCGGTCCGCAGCTCCTCCGGCAGATGGCGGGCGAGCTGGTCGACGACGTCGCTGTGCGCGGCCTCCAGGTGCCGCAGCCAGTGATCCTCGTTGCCGCAGAACGGGTCCGGCGCCGCGCTCGCGAACTGCTCCGGCCTGATCGACGACGTGCCCTCGGCGTCCGCGATCACCATCGACGCGGGTGTGAGCCGCAGCACCGAGGCGCCGTGGCCCGCGTCGAGCAGCCGGTGGTCGGGGCGCACGTCGGCGACCGCGAGGATCTCCTGGCGAGCCTCCTCGCCGTCGAGCGCGGTGACCCAGCCGGTGAGCCACAGCAGGCCGCGGACGGGTTCGCGCAACGGCACCGGCGCCTGGTCGGCGATCTCCAGCATCGCCGTCACCTCGGCCCGCGGGGTCTGCCACAACTGCCCGACCAGCGGGTGCTCGTCGGGCAGCAACAGGATCGTGGAACCGCACGGGTGCACGTGGTGGAACAACGGGCTGGTGCGGGAACCGGACTGAGGAAGCAGTGCGGCGGAGCCGTGCCGGGCCGCGATCGTGCGGGCGCGCTCTGCGGCGTGCGGCGCCGGCGGGCGCTTGGTCTGGGTGTCGGTCACCGCTGCACCTCCTCGAAGGTTAGGCAAGCCTAACTTAGCTTGGCGCGTCATGGGAAGCGTCACCTGTACGGTGGACGCGTGGTCGTGCCCAACAAGCCGTCCACCGAGGTGACGGCGCTCGACGATCGGTGGACCCGGCACTGTGTCGACCGGGCGAGCCGTCGTGCACTGATGTGGACTGTGGTTGCCGGTGCGGCCTTCGCGCTCCAGTTCGTTCTGGTGCTCGTGTGGTCCTGGTCCTCACCGGTGGCATTGGTGTTGTTGTTCTTCGCGGCGGCCGTTCTCTGGACGGTCACGCGACGACGTCCGGTGCGCTTGCCGGAAGGGGAGCCGTGGATCTTCGCGCAGGCCCAGTGGGAGGGCGGCCGGTTGGTGGTGCTGGGGTCACCACCGCTGTTGCTGACCCTGAGAGTGAGTCCGCTGCTGCGCGGACGGATCGCCCGGCATCGCCGCGTGTGGTTCGTGCCGCCGGACGCCGCGGGGAACACCGTTGTGACATTCAGGGGAGTTCCGCGGCTCATCACCGCCCGCGTGTTTCGATGATCATCTAGATGGCTATGTCAATGGACGTGCACGTGACCACGGCGTGGAGCGACACCTGCCTCGCGCGGGCAGACCGGCGCGCGATCGGCCACATCTTCTTCGCCCTCGCCGTGCTCGGCGTCGTGCTCGTGATCGGCTGGATCTGGCTCACCGTGTTGTCCGTGCCGGTGGTGCTCGAACTGGCCGCGCCGGGGCTGCGGCACTTCCTCACGCGGCGCGGCACCGTCGAACTGATCGAGAAGTTCCCGTGGCGTCCGGTGTCGGTGAACTTCGTGGCGGGACGGCGCATCGGCCGGCAGGCGTACCTGCGGGTCGAGGACTCCGAGAAGAACCTGCGGCTGCCGGAGCTTCCCGAACGGGCGCGGGTGCTGGTGCGGCACACCGGACGGGTGTGGATCGCCGGCCCTGACGAACGAGGACGCGTCGTCGTGATGACGCGCGGCCTCGCGTTCCTCACGCGTGGCCGCGTGATCGACCGCTAACGACCCGTCGCGATGCCCTCGGCCTCGGCCCACTGGGTGAGGTCGTCCTTGCGCAGCGCGGCCGCCAGCAGTTCGGGGAACTTGTCCGGCGTGCAGGCGAACGCGGGCGCGCCCAGAGCGTGCAGCTTCGCGGCCAGTTCGTGGTCGTAGGCGGGCGTGCCGGAGTCGCTGAGCGCCAGCAGGTTCACGACCGTGACGCCGCTCGCGACCAGTTCGCGGACCCGTCGCTGCAACTCGGTCTCCGACCCGCCCTCGTAGAGGTCGCTGATGATCACGACGACCGTGTCGGTGGGCCTGCGGACCTGGGTCTGCGCGTAGGCGACCGCGCGGTTGATGTCCGTGCCACCGCCGAGCTGGGCGCTGAACAGCAGGTCGACCGGGTCGCTGAGCTGGTCGGTCAGGTCGGCGACCTCGGTGTCGAAGACGACGAGCTTCGTCGTGATCGACCGGATGCTCGCGAGCGCCGAACCCAGAACCGCCGCGTGCACCAGCGATTCCGCCATCGAGCCGGACTGGTCGACGAGCAGGATCACGTCCCGCATCGCCGCGGTCCGGCTGCGCCGGCGGTGACCGATCAGGTCCTCGACGATCACGGTCTTGTGCTGCGGCTGGTAGTTCTTGAGGTTCGCCTTGATCGTCGTCGCCCAGTCGACGTCCTGCAGCTGCGGCCTCCTGGTGCGCCGCGACCGGTCGACGGCTCCTCTGACGGCCTCGACGAGCCGGTCCTGCAGCCGCTTCTCGATGTCCTCGACCACCTTGCGCACCACGGCTTTCGCGGTGTCGCGGGTGCGGGCGGGGATGGCCCTGGAGAGTTGCAGCAGGGTGCTGACGAGGTTCACGTCCGGCTCGACCGACTGGAGCAGTTCGGGTTCGAGCAGCAGCTGCTTGAGACCCAGCTTCTCGACCGCGTCCCGTTGCATCACCTGCACGACGGAGGTGGGGAAGTACTTGCGGACGTCGCCGAGCCAGCGGTGCAACTGCGGAGAACTGGCGCCTAGGCCCGCGCCCCTGTCGCCGCCACCGCCGTAGAGACCCGTGAGCGCGCCATCACGCCGTTGGTCGTCCTCGCCCAGTTCGGACACGTCTTCCGCGCTCGGGCCCAGGAGCAACCGCCAGCGCCGTAGCCGCTCTTCGGTCATTTGAGCGCTGCCGCCACTTCTTCGGCCGCACGCACGACGTGAGGACCGACCACGTCCGCGTCGAGCTTTTCCAGCGCCACGACGCCAACGGACGCCCTGAGGCCGGGCACACCGCGCACGGGCGCCGCGACGCCGAAAGCGTTCGGCTGCAGCTCACCCGCGGAGACGACCCAGATCTCGCTGGGCGTGGAGATCGCCCTGCCGGCCGCCCCGCGGTGCACCGGGTGGCGGGAACCCACCCGGTACGCCACGTGGAAAGCGGTCCACGACGGTTCGACGACGGCGACGGCCTGGGCCTCGGTGCCGTCCGCGACGGTGAGGTGCGCGGTGGCGCCGACCTTCTCGGCGAGCTCGCGCAGCGCCGGGTTGGCCGCCATCCGCAGCTGGGGGAGGACGTTGGAGGCGAGGCGCAGCACGCCGAGGCCGAGGCGGACCTTCGAGCCCTCCCGGCGCACGAGACCGCGCGCCTGCAGCGGCACCAGAAGCCGGTACACGGCGGCCCTGGACGCGCCGATGGCCGTGGCGAGCTCCGAGATCGACGGTGCCTCGGACTCCGCCTCAGCGACCGCCTGGAGCAGCGCCAGACCCCTTTCCAGGGTCAGCGAGCTCTCCTTCGTCGCTCCGACCATCACGCACTCCGAACTGTTCCCACCACCTCGGCGAGACCGACCACGGAGCCGCCCTCACCGGGAGCGGTGGCGGTCAGCTTGACCGTGTCGCCGTCCTCCAGGAAGGACCTCGTGGAGCCGTCGTCGAGCTTGAACGGTTCCTTGCCGCCCCAGCTCAGTTCGAGGAACGAACCGCGCTCGTTCTTCTCCGGTCCGGAGACCGTGCCAGAGGCGAACAGATCACCTGGGCGCACCGTAGCCCCGTTGACCGTCATGTGCGCCAGCTGTTGCACAAATGACCACGACATCTCCCGGAACGGAGGCCGCGCGACGATGGTGTCGTTCAGCTCCACCGTGATGGTGATGTCCAGGCCCCACGGCTGATCGCACGTCAGGTAGTCGTGCAGCTTGTTCGGCAGCGGCGGCGTCGGGACGCGTGCAACTGAGAACGCCTCCAGCGGCGTGATCCACGCGCCGATCGACGTGGCGAACGACTTGGCCAGGAACGGGCCGAGCGGCTGGTACTCCCAGGCCTGGATGTCGCGTGCCGACCAGTCGTTGACCAGCGCGACGCCGAAGACGTGCTCGGCCGCCCTGCTGGTGGACACCCTGGCCGCCTGCGGTCCGCCGCAGACGAAGCCGACCTCGGCCTCGATGTCGAGACGCTCGGAGGGACCGAACTTCGGGCCCTCGCTGCCGCGCTTCTGGCCGTTCGGGCGGACGATCTCCGTGCCGGAGACGTACACCGTGCCCGCGCGACCGTGGTAGCCGATCGGGAGGTGCGTCCAGTTCGGCGTGAGCGCGTCGCCGTCCGGGCGGAACATCTTGCCGACGTTCTCGGCGTGGTGCCTGCTCGAGTAGAAGTCCACGTAGTCGCCGACGGTGAACGGCAGCTTCGCGGTCTCGATCCCGACGAGTTCCGCGCCCTTGGGTGCGGAACTGGCCGTCACGATCTCCCGCAGCTTGGCGCGCAGCACGCTCCAGACCGGCCTGCCGGCCTTCAGCAGCGGGTCCAGCGAGTCGCCCTGGACGTACTCGCTGCACTTGCCCAGCGCGAGGCTCTTCAGGAGCAACGCGCGGTCGCCGACGCGGACGGCCACGCCCCCGTCGACGACGCCGTAGGGCAGGGTCTGCGGTCCGAACGGCTGGTCCTCGGAGAAGTTCGGGTCGCTGATCCAGCTCACAGAAGTCCAAGCCCCTCAAGGTCGGCGACGGGTTCGGCCAGCGAGCACGAGCCGTAGCTCGCGAACACGCCGCGCACGGCATGGGCAGCCTGATCGCTGAGCGCCTTGGCCTCGGCGGTGAGCGCCTCGGCGTCGGTGCTCGCCAGTGCCTCGCGGACGTCGCGGCCGCTCAGGGAGCGCGCGGTGGCCACGAGGAGGTTCAGGAAGCCGTGGTGGGTGAAGCCCTGCTCGTCGGTGTGGCGGACGGCCTTGTGCAGGCCGGCGGTCGCCTTGAACGCGACGCCGCCACCGCTGACGACGGACAGGAAGTCGCCGACCTCTTCGACGCTGGGGAAGTTCTCCTGGGAGAGCCCACCGCAACGCAGCTTGGGCCAGCTGCCGTGCTCGATGACCCGGCGGACGCCGTCGAGCCATTCGGCACCGCCGCGGCGGGGTTCGACGACGCGGATGACGTCCTCGGGCACGAACTCGGACACGCGCTCGAGCCACACCTCGTCCACATCGGACGGTGCGGGCATCTCGACCATGCGCAGTGCCAGGAGCTCGCTTCGGCTCTCGACGATCGAGACGGCCTTCGGCACGCCGCCGAGGCCGGTGTCGATCACGAGGCTCAGAGCGATCGGTTTGGCCGGCTTGACCTTGATCAGTTCGGTGATCAGCTCGGCGAGACGGGAGGCAGGACAGAGGAAGAGGCCCATGACGCCAGCCCACTCGCCGACGCGTCCGTCGAGGTGACCGCGCACCGCGTCGGGCATCGACGCGTTCCCCGGAGGGAACAGCGCGGCATCGTCCACAAGCCTCGCGAGCAGGGGCGGAGTACCGCGCGGACCGGGCGCACGGAGTTCGACAGCGCTTGACACGGCTGACACGCTAGCCGTGTACCGCCAACTGAACAAAGATGTCCGATAGTCGAACGCCTTGGAAGGACCCGGAGAGCACTCATGGCCTACTACCGCCAGGTGGGAGAGATCCCCCGAAAGCGCCACACCCAGTTCCGCAAACCGGACGGTGGCCTCTACGCGGAAGAGCTCATGGGGGTCGAGGGCTTCTCGGCCGACTCGGCGCTGCTCTACCACCGGTACCTGCCGACGGCGATCGTCAACGCGGAGACGGTGAAGGACGAGCGCGGGGGTGCGGCGCCGAACCTGCCGCTGAAGCCGCGCCACTTCAAGACCACGGACCTGACCTGGGCTTCTGACGACGTGGACGCCGTCACCGGGCGCCGGAAGTTGTTCGGGAACCCGGACGTGACCATTGGTTTCGTCGTCGCGTCCGCGCCTTCTCCGTTGTACCGCAACGCTTTCGGTGACGAGCTGCTGTACGTGCAGGGCGGTTCGGGCGTCATCGAGACGATCTACGGGGCGATCGAGGTCGGTGACGGCGACTACGTCGTGATCCCGACCTCGTGCACCTACCGGGTCGTGCCGTCGGCGCCGATGTCGTTGCTGGTGCTGGAGGCGACCGGGCACATCGGGCCGCCCAAGCGGTACCTGTCGAAGGCCGGCCAGTTCCTGGAGCACTCGCCGTACTGCGAACGGGACATCCGCGGGCCCTCCGAGCCGTTGCTCGTCGAGGGGACCGACGTCGACGTGCTCGTGCGGCACCGTGCGGGCCTCACGAAGTTCACCTACGCGAACCACCCGTTCGACGTCGTCGGCTGGGACGGCCACCTGTACCCGTGGGCGTTCAACATCCGCGACTTCGAGCCGATCACCGGCCGCGTGCACCAGCCGCCGCCCGTGCACCAGACGTTCGAGGGCCCGAACTTCGTCGTGTGCTCGTTCTGCCCGCGCAAGGTCGACTACCACCCGCTGGCCGTGCCGGTGCCGTACAACCACGCGAACGTCGACTCGGACGAGCTGATGTTCTACGTCGGTGGCGACTACGAGGCGCGCAAGGGCTCGGGCATCGGCATCGGCTCGATGTCGCTGCACCCGTCCGGCTGCACGCACGGCCCGCAGCCCGGCGCCGTCGAGGCCTCGCTGGGCCTGGACTACTTCGACGAGACCGCGGTCATGGTGGACACGTTCCGCCCCTTGGAGTTGGGCGAGGCCGCGGAGGCCTGTGAAGACCCTGCTTACGCGTGGACGTGGGCCCGTCGCGGTCCGGCCTGATTTTCTGTCGGGGGTCCTCGCTAGTTTGGTTCTGTGAGGACACGAGCCGTTCCGATGCGCTGGCAGGGCCTGGGCAAGGCCCTGCCGGTGTTGTGGGGCCTCTACACGGGCTCCGGCTCGATGCCGTACCGCGTGTGCGTCGACCTGGCCGCGGGCTCGGCCAAGTGCACCTGCCCGTCCCGCAAGTTCCCCTGCAAGCACGCCGTGAGCCTGCAGGAGCTCGACATCCCGGACGCGCTGCCGCCCGACTGGGTGGAGGAGTGGACCCAGCGGCGCGCGACTCGTGAGCTGGACTCCTCACCTGAAGCCGTCGCCCGTCGTGCGCGTTCTCGGGAGAAGACGGCGGCGAACCGCGCGTCCGCGATGTCCTCGGGCATCGACGGCCTGCGCGACTGGCTCCTCGACGTGGCCTCGGCCGGCATCGCGTCCCTGCCCGGCCGCCCGGCCTCGTGGTGGCAGGCGTTCATCGCCCGCATGATCGACGCCCAGGTCCCCGGTGTGGCCGCCGCGGTCACCGAGATCCAGGAGATCGTCGCGCGCTCGGGCCCTCGCTGGACGGCCGACGTGGCCGACCGCCTGGGCGGCCTGCACCTGTTGTGCTTCGTGCAGCCGCGCACCCGTCTCGGCGTCACCGTGCCCGAGGAGACGGTGAAGGCCTCGCCGGGAATCTCCGACTGCTGGGTCGCCCTGCTGCGCCTGGAAACCGACGACGGCAGGGTCCGCACCGTCCGCCAGTGGTGCTGGGGCCGTCAGACGGGCCGCTGGGCGGTGGCAATCCGCCACTCCGCGGTCGGAGCCCCGGTGCCGTTGCTTCCTCACGGCCTGGAGTCCTCGGCCCTCGTCCACCCCTACCCGGCGTCGGACCGGGTGGCACTGGGCGAACTGGAAGGTTCCCGGGCGCCCGACCCGGTCCCGGCGCCCGAGTCCTGGCGCGTGTCGCTGGCGTCGCTGGAACCGATGCTCGTGGCCGATCCGTGGCAACGCCTGTTCCCGCTCGGCTGCGCGACCGTCCGCCTGCACGGAGCCTCCCTGGTCGACACCTCCGGCCACGCGCTGCCGGTCCGTGACGACACGGGCCTCGACATGGCCCTGGCGCTGACCGGCGGCATCCCGTTCGACGCCTGGGGCCTCTGGGACGGCCACGCCCTCCGCCTGGGAGCGATCGCGCTGGACGGCGCCCTTGAGGTGGTGGCGTGAAGGCGGACTGGTCCAAGACCGTCCAGGACCTCCTCATCGGCACCACGAGAGGCGGTGGCGACCCGACGGCGCTGCTGGCCGACTGCGCCGCCCTGGGCGTGGCCGCGTTCGGCGCCACCCTCCCGCAGGAGGCCACCGCCGATCCGGTGCCGCTGGCCCCGCCCGAGACCGCGGACCTTCCCAGGCCGGCCGCCAGAGCGGTCCTGGACGCGATCATGAGCGTCGACGACGAGGTGCTGCTCACCGAGTGGTGCGCCCTGGCCAAGGCCAACCACGTCGTGGCGGAGCACCGCATGCTTCCCGCCCTGCTCTCCCTCGGCACCGCACGGCCCGGACTTCGTGCCGCGGTGGTCGAGGTCCTGGGCACGCGCGGCCGCTGGCTCGCCGGCACCCGTCCCGGCTGGTCCTGGGCGAGTGGCGCCGCGCCGCTCGTGGACGAGGTCCCGCTCCAGGAGGTCCTCGATCTCCCCAGCGCCCAACGGGTCCGCGCCCTCCGCCGCAGGCGCAAGGCCGATCCGGCCGGGGTCGGCGCGTTCATCGCGGAGGAGTTCGAGGCCTCCCGCCGCTCCGC
Organism: Lentzea sokolovensis; assembly: GCF_033949975.1. NCBI lineage: Bacteria > Bacillati > Actinomycetota > Actinomycetes > Pseudonocardiales > Pseudonocardiaceae > Lentzea > Lentzea sokolovensis. The sequence goes on along the minus strand of NZ_JAXAVU010000009.1, from coordinate 134,432 downwards.
CGACCGCCAGGTCCTCATCAGCGCCCTCGAAACCGGCCTGGGCCCGCAGGACGAGCAACTCCTGGAAACGGCGCTCGACGACAAGGCGGCCGCCGTCCACGACGAGGCTCTCCGCCTCCTCCGCAAGCTGGGCCGCACGCGTCTCGCCGCCCGCGCGGCGCACCGGCTGCGGCACGGTCTCCGCCTGACCGCGGACGGACTCGACGTGCGGCCGGATGAGCTCTGGACCGGGCAGCCCGACGCGGCGGAGCTGCGCGACCTCATGCGCGACGGGTCGGAGAAGGGCGTTGCCGGTCGTATCCGGGCCGCGGCCGCGAGTGTTCCGCCGTCGTACTGGACGTCGACTCTCAAGGCCGACGACGCCAAAGCCGCCGGCATGCTCAGAAGGGGTCCGTGGGCCGCGCCACTGCTCAGGGGCGTCGCGGACCAGCTCGCCGCGGCCAACGACCCGCGTCCCTGGGCGGTCGCCGCCGCCGAGACGCTGACCGGCATGGAGCAGCTCGAAATGCTCGCGGCGCTGCCGGCCGAGGTCGCCGAGCAGGCGGTCGTCGCCGTGTCGAAGAACTGGCACTACGACCTCCTCGACCACGCCTGCGCCCAGCTCCCGGCGCCGTGGTCGCCCGAGACCACCCGCGCGCTCCTGCACCGGTACGCCGCCCTGCCCGATCCGCGCTGGCGGGCGGGCCGTCCGCCGGCCGTGCTGCTGGCGCGGGGCGACGCGGACCTGCTCGGCGCGAGCTGGGAGGCTCTGACCCGTCGCTGGCCGGAGAACTCCCTGGAACTGGAGGTTCTCCGCCTCCGCATCCGACTGCGTGAATCGTTCGCACCAGCACCGCCTCAGGAGGCCCAGTGACCGCCGTGCTCAGGCCGACGGCCGAACAGCAGTACGCCGCCGAGCTGGAAGCCGTCGCGGCCCAGGACGACCGGCAGCGGCCGCCCAACTGGCGGCTGTCCCCGCAGGCCGTGGTCACCTACGTCCTGGGCGGCACGCTGCCCGACGGCACGGTGATCTCGCCGAAGTACGTGGGCGCGCGCAGGCTCGTCGAGGTCGCGGTGGGCACGCTGGTGACGGACAGGGCGCTGCTGCTCGTCGGCGTGCCGGGCACGGCGAAGTCGTGGCTGTCCGAGCACCTCGCGGCGGCGATCAGCGGCGACTCGACGCTGGTGGTCCAGGGCACGGCCGGCACCAGCGAGGACCAGGTCCGCTACGGCTGGAACTACGCCCGCCTGATCGCCGAGGGCCCGAGCGAGAACGCCATCGTGCCGAGCCCGGTCATGCGCGGCATGCAGCTGGGCACGGTCGTCCGGGTCGAGGAACTGACCCGCATGCCGTCCGAGGTGCAGGACTCGTTCATCACGGTGCTGAGCGAGAAGTCGCTGCCGGTGCCGGAGCTCAACACGCAGATCCAGGCCGTGCCGGGCTTCACGGTCATCGCCACGGCCAACGACCGCGACCGGGGCGTCAACCAGATGTCGTCGGCGCTCGCGCGGCGCTTCAACACCGTCGTGCTGCCGCCGCCCGCGACCGAGGACGCCGAGGTCGAGATCGTCCTCACCAGGTCCCAGCAGCTCGGCAAGGCGCTCCAGCTGCCCGCCGAACCGCCCGCGCTCGACGAGGTGCGCCGCGTCGTGCGGATCTTCCGCGAGCTGCGCAACGGCTCCACCGTGGACGGTCGCACGCAGCTGAAGAAGCCGAGCGGCAGCCTGTCCACGGCGGAGGCGATCTCGGTCATCGCGAACGGCATGGCGCTGGCCGGCCACTTCGGCGACGGCACGCTGGGCGCGGACGAGCTGGCCAGCGGCCTGATCGGGTCCGTGATCAAGGACAGGGTGTCGGACGCGACGGTGTGGCAGGAGTACCTGGAGACGGTGCTGAAGGAGCGCGCCGAATGGCGTGACCTCTACCGGGCCTGCCTGGACGCCAGCGGTGACTGAGCCTGACTCCGCGCCGGTCCTCCTGGGCATCCGGCACCACGGTCCCGGCTCGGCCAGGATGGTCAAGCGAGCGCTGGAGCAGACGCGTCCGGCGCTCATCCTGATCGAAGGGCCACCCGAGGCGGACGCGCTCCTCGAACACGTCCACGCCCTCACCCCGCCGGTCGCGATCCTGCTGCACGACGAGACGGAACCCGAGAACGCCGCGTTCTGGCCGTTCGCGGAGTTCTCCCCGGAGTGGCAGGCCCTTCGCCACGCGGCCGAGCACGGAGTTCAGGCCCGCTTCTTCGACCTGCCGGCGGCGGCGTCGATCGGCGACGACGGCCCGAGCGGCAACGTCGACCCCATCGGCCTGCTCGCCGAGGCCGCGGGCTTCGACGACCCGGAACGCTGGTGGGAGGACGTGGTCGAGCACAGCGCGTCGGACCCGCTCGACCTCGCGGACGCCATCGCCGAGGCCATGGTCGCCGTGCGCAAGGAGTTCGAAGGCGAAGTAGGCGAACGCACTCTGCGCCGAGAAGCGTTCATGCGCCAGACGATTCGCAAGGCGCGCAAGGACACCGACGGTCCGATAGTCGTCGTCTGCGGCGCGTGGCACGTCCCGGCGCTGCTCACCAAACCGACCGTCGCCGCCGACACCGCACTGCTGAAAGGCCTGCGCCGCCGCAAGATCTCCGGCACCTGGGTCCCGTGGAGCCACGGCCAGCTGGCCGCCGAGTCGGGCTACGGCGCCGGCGTCGACTCGCCCGGCTGGTACGCGCACCTCTGGCAGCACCAGTCCGACGTCGTCCCGCGCTGGTTCGCCAAGGCCGCCGCCGTGCTCCGCGCGGAGGATCTGCCGGCCTCGACGGCGAGTGCTGTGGAAGCCGTCCGCCTCGCGGAAACCCTTGCCGCGCTTCGTGAACGTCCTTCGGCGGGCCTGAGCGAGGTGAACGAGGCGGCGCTGGCGGTCCTCTGCGGCGGCGACGAGATCCCGCTCCAGCTGGTCCACCGCAAACTCGTCGTCGGCGAACGCCTCGGCGAGGTGGGCGAGGCCGTTCCGCGCTCGCCCCTCGCGGCGGATCTCCAACGCCTGCAACGCAGACTCCGCCTCCCCGCGGACGTTCAGGCCAAGCAGCTCAAGCTGGACCTCCGCAAGGACACCGACCGCGAACGCTCGAAACTCCTGCAGCGCCTGGAAGTCCTCGGCGTCCCGTGGGGCAAGCCGGACCGCTCCAACTCGCTCGGCACGTTCGCCGAGGTCTGGCAACTGCGCTGGGACCCTGTCTTCGCGGTGTCCGTCGCCGTGGCCGCCCGCCACGGCACGACGGTCCACACGGCAGCGGAGAACGTCCTCATCCAGGCGGCCAAGGACGCCAAACGGGTCGCCGACGCCGCCGCGACCCTCACCAAGTCCGTGGGCTGCGAACTCCCGGCTGCCGTGACGGAGGCGCGCCAGGCCCTGGACCGCTGCGCCGCCATGGCCACCGACGCCCTCGAACTGCTCGCCGCCCTCCCGGACCTGGCCAGGACGGTCCGCTACGGATCGGTCCGGGGCACCGACCCGGAACTGCTGCGCGTGGCCCTGCACGGCCTGCTCACCCGAGGAGCCGTCGGCCTCCCGCTGGCCTGCCGCAACGTCGACGACGAAACGGCGGAACACGCTCTCCAGGTCGTGGACGGCGCCCACGAGGCCACCCGCCTGGCCGCCGACGACGACCACCAGAAGACCTGGTGGCGGGCCCTGCACGCGCTGGTCAAGGCAGAGGCCCACGGCCTCCCGACGGGCAGGGCCACCCGCCTGCTCTGGGAGGCGGGCGAGCTGACGAGCGACGACGTGGCGGCCCGCCTGCACCGCAACGTCGCCAGTGCGTTCGTGGCCGGGTTCCTCCGCGGCTCGGCCACCCTGCTGGCCGCCGACCCACGCCTGTTCGGCCTCATCGACGACTGGCTCAGCGGCCTGCGCGGCGAGGCGTTCGACGACGCCCTGCCCCTGCTCCGCCGAGCCATCACCGACTTCACGCCCGCCGAGCGCCGCCTGCTCGGCGAACGCGTGGTCGCGGGCGAGACCCCTCAGCCGGCCGCCGACGACGAGTGGGACCTGGAGATCGCCGAACGCCTGGCCGCGCACGTCCGCGGCCTGATGGCCGGAGTTTCACGATCGCCGGATTCGCCGATCCCAGAGCCGTGACCACACCGGACGAAGACCGCCTCACGAAGCCCGACGAAGACGGCCTCACCCCGCCTGACGAGAGCCGTCTCGACGAGTCCCAGGAACTCATCGACGACGCCAAGAAGTTCGCCCGTGAGCTGCGCGAAGAGGTCCCGGACACCACGCCGGAGCCTCCTCGTGAGGAAGGCTCCCCGGCCAACTAGTGGCGTGACCCGGACGGGTGCCCGGCCGCGCCGCTAGACCGACCAGGGCGGCGTGATCGTCTGCCCGTCCGCCAGCGTGCCCTGGATGCCCACCGACGTGGCCACCAGCACCCGCGCAGGCCCACCGGTCAGCGCCAGCTCGGTGTTCGGCGGCACCACGACGGCGTCGCCGACGCCGGCGGTCTGACCCTGGATCGTCACCGACCCCGACAGCACGTAGAACACCTCCTCCTTCGACGCCCGGTGTGGCGTCCCGTCGCCGCCTTCCGGCACGTCGACGGTCCACAGCGCGATCTCCGAACTGCCGCGCGACGGCACGGCCAGCGACCTGAACTCGAACCCGCCGAACTCGTGCAGTTCCGCAGAATCCCCCGTGACCAGCAAGACAACCTCCAAAGTAGTCAACCAAGTTGTCTAACCTTAGAATAAGGTCAACCAGGTTGTCTACCTAAAACGGGGAAGCAAGATGGAACCGGTGCCGATGCTGCTGGCGATGACGTACCGCGCCATGGGCGACCAGTTCCACGACCGCCTCCGGCAGATCGGCCTCGAACCGCTCAGGCCCGCGCACGGTTACGTCTTCCGGTTCCTCAAGGAGAGGCGCGCGACGACCGTCGACATCGGACAGCACCTCGGCGTCACGAAGCAGGCGGCGGCGAAGATCGTCGCCGAACTCGACGAGTGGGGTTACGTCCTGCGGGAGCCGCACCCGACGGACAAGCGCGCCCAGTACGTCACGCTGACCACGAAGGGCCGCGACTACCTGAAGTTCGCGGACAACCTGTGGTCGGACCTGGAGGGCGAGATGGCCGAGGCGATCGGCGAAGACACCCTCGCCACCATCAAGCAGGGCCTCGCCGCGTACCTGCGGAACGTCCACGGCGAGGACCAGCCAGGGCTTCGACCGGTCTGGTGATCGGCTAGAACACCTGCGTCAACGCGATCACGGCGAACACCGCGAAGATCGTCCCGGCCACCCGCTGGATCCAGTGCGTCGGCAGCCGCCCGGCGAGCTTGCGTCCCACCAGCACGGCCAGCCCGGCCACGGCGACCAGCGCCAGCCAGGCGCCCAGGCCGACGGCCAGCGGCGCGCCGTACCGGGCGGTGATGCCGGCGGTCGCGAGCTGCGAGGCGTCGCCCCACTCGGCCGCGAACAGCACGCCGAACGACGTCAGAGCCGCCCGCCAGAACGGCACGGCGGCACTCGTCCCGGATTCGTCGGCGGAGTCCTCGTCCCGCGAGAACCCCTCCTTCAACAGCATGAACGCGCCGATGCCGAACAACAGCGCCACCACGCCGGCGACCAGCCGGTCGGGGAGCAGGGTGATGGCCGAACCGAACGCGGCGGCGACCACGCTCTGCACGGCGAAGGCGGCGATCACGCCGATGAACACCGGCCACGCGCGATAACGCGTGGTCAGGACCAGGGTGGCGACCATGGTCTTGTCCGGGAGCTCGACGAGGAACACCACCGCGAAGGCGGTGATGAACGCGAGCAGTGATGTGGCCACGAGGTCCTCCACGTCCGAATACGAAACCCGGACGGAGGCGCAACAGACCCCGACCGGGCATGCTGCAACCCGGCCGGAGGTCTCGTTCGCCCGACAAGATCATCGGGTGTGGGACCGGATCCACTCGAAGGCGGATCAGTATGTCGATCACCACGCCACCGGCAACGTACTCCGGCGGGAACTACTCCCCTCTGGCGAAATCATCGTAACCGACGCATGTCACCCGAAAGGCGTGACTTCGCGCACGGGACTTAGGTCCCGAGTCCGAACGGGACCGTCGTACCTGATAGCGGCCGTGATCCACACCTACGCTCGTCAACGTGGACGTACTCGAACTCGCGCGGTGGCAGTTCGGCATCACCACCGTCTATCACTTCCTGATGGTGCCGCTGACGATCGGCCTGTCGCTGCTGGTGGCAGCGATGCAGACCGCGTGGGTGCGCACCGGCAACGAGCGCTACTACAAGATGACGAAGTTCTGGGGGAAGCTCCTCCTGATCAACTTCGCCGCCGGCGTCGTCACGGGCATCGTGCAGGAGTTCCAGTTCGGCATGGCCTGGAGCGCCTACTCGCGGTTCGTCGGTGACGTGTTCGGCGCTCCGCTCGCGATGGAGGCGCTCGTCGCCTTCTTCGTCGAGTCGACGTTCCTCGGGCTGTGGATCTTCGGCTGGGACAAGTTGCCGAAGAAGGTCCACCTGGCGTGCGCCTGGGCGTTCAGCCTCGCGACCATGGCCAGCGCGTACTTCATCCTCGCCGCCAACTCGTGGATGCAGCACCCGGTCGGCATCGAGATGCACGAGGGCCGTCCGCGCCTCACCTCGATCTGGGCCGTGCTGACGAACAACACGACGCTCGCCGCCTTCCCGCACACCATCGCGGGCGCGTTCGCGGTGTCGGCAGCCTTCCTCGTGGGCATCGCCGCCTGGCACCTGCACCGCAGGTCGGAGGAGGAACGGGTCTGGCGCAGCTCGCTCAAGCTCGGCACGTGGGTCGGTGTGGTCGCGTTCAGCGTCCTGGCGATCACCGGTGACCTGCAGGGCAAGCTGATGTTCGAACAGCAGCCGATGAAGATGGCCGCCGCGGAAGCGTTGTGCCACACCGAACAGCCCGCGAGCTTCAGCATCTTCGCGATCGGCGACGTCACCAGGCCCGACTGCGAGAACGTCAAGAGCATCACGGTGCCCGCACTGCTGAGCTTCTTGGCGCACAACGACTTCAGCAGCGAGGTCAAGGGAATCCAGGACCTCGTCCCGATGTACCAGGAGAAGTACGGCGAGTTCTACCCCGTCGACGAACGGCTCGGCGAGCTCAGCGGCAAGCCGATCGACTACGTGCCCGCGCTTCCCGTGACGTACTGGGGTTTCCGGTTGATGATCGGGTTCGGCGGCATCTCGGCCGGGCTGGGTGTCCTCATGCTCTGGTTGACCCGGAAGAACCGGACGCCCACCGGCTGGTGGTTCCCGGCACTCGGTCTCGCCGGCATCGCGACTCCCTTCCTGGCCAACAGCGCGGGCTGGATCTTCACCGAGATGGGGCGGCAGCCGTTCGTCGTGGTGCCGAACCCGAGCGGGGTCGACGGGGTGTGGATGTTCACCGCGCAGGCGGTCAGCCAGTCCACGCCCGGCGAGATCCTGACCTCGCTCATCGCGCTGACCGCGGTCTACACCGTGCTGGCGGTCGTGGAGTTCTACCTGATCCGCAAGTACGTCCGAGGCGGGATTCCCGGTGTGCTGCCGAAGAAGACCGACGACGGCGCCCTGGCGTTCGCGTACTAGGGAGAGGCGACGTGGAAACGCTCTGGTTCGTGCTGATCGCCGTGCTGTGGCTCGGCTACCTGTTCCTCGAAGGATTCGACTTCGGCGTCGGCATGCTGCTTCCCGTGCTGGGACGCGACAACCGCGAACGTCGAGTCATGATCAACACCATCGGGCCGGTCTGGGACGGCAACGAGGTGTGGCTCATCACCGCGATCGGTGCCACGTTCGCGGCCTTCCCCGGCTGGTATGCGGCGCTGCTGAGCGCCGCATACCTGCCACTGACCCTGTTCCTCATCGCGTTGATCGGGCGCGGGGTCGCGTTCGACTACCGCGGCAAGGTCGACAACCCGCGCTGGCGAAAGGCCTGGGACGCAACGATCGTGGTGGGCTCGTGGGTCGCCACGCTCAGCGTCGGCCTGCTGATCTCGACGACGGTGCTGGGCCTGCCGATCGACGCGAACGGTGACCGCGTCGGCGGTCCGTTCGCGGCGATCAGGCTCGACACAGTGGTGGGGGCGCTCGCTTTCGCGGGATACGCGTTGGTGCACGGCGCGGTGTTCACGGCGCTGAAGACCGAGGGTGAGATCCGCGAACGAGCTCGCCGGGTCGCGTTGGTCCTTGCGCCCGTCGCACTTCTGCCGCTCGTGGCACTGCTCGTGATCGCCGCCGGCCTCTGGGCCGCCGTGGTCGTGGCGATCCTCGGCCTCGCGATGTGGAGGCTGGCCGTGGACCGCGACGGACAGTCGTTCGCGTTGATGGGACTGGCGATCGCGGCGAGCGTCGTGGTGCTGTTCGGCACGCTGTACCCGAACGTCCTGCCGTCGACGCTGAACGACGCGTGGTCGCTCACGGTCGCCAACACGGCGTCGAGCCCCTACACGCTGAAGGTCATGACGTGGGTCGCCGCCTTCGGCACACCCGCGGTACTCGTCTACCAGGGCTGGACCTACTGGGTGTTCCGCAAGCGCATCGGCGTCCAGCACATCCCGGCGGCGCACTGATGAAGCGAGGCCCGCTGGGAGCTCTGCCCCAGCTCTCCAGGAACGCCAGGCGCGCCCTCGTCGGGGTGGGCGCGCTGGCGTTCCTCAACGCCCTGGCGCTCGTCGCCCAGGCCGTCGCGCTGGCGTCGGTGATCACGACCCGTGAAGGCCTCCCGCTGCTGGCCGTGGCGATCCTGGCGCGCGCGGGTCTGTCGTGGGCGACGGAGTCCGCCGCCGCCCGTGCCGCCGCCGGTGCGAAGGAAGAGCTGCGGACCCAGCTGCTGGCCAAGTCGTTCGAACGCGGCCCCGGCTGGATCGCCGACCGCGGCACGGCCGAGCTGTCAGTGCTCGCGACCAAGGGCCTCGACGCGCTCGACGCCTACTTCACCCGCTACCTTCCCGCGCTGGTCACGGCCGTGATCGTGCCGCCGCTGGCCGGTGCGTGGATCCTCTTCACCGACTGGCCGTCGGCCGTGCTGATCGCGGTCACCGTGCCGCTGATCCCGGTCTTCGCCGCGTTGATCGGCTGGTACACCGAGAAGCGCGTCCGCAAGGCCGCCGACGTCACCGAGCTGCTTTCAGCCCAGCTCCTCGAACTGCTCCGCGCTCTCCCGGTGCTGACCGTCTTCGGCCGCGCCAAGCAGCAGGCGAGCGCGGTCCGGCAGATCGGTGAGCAGCACCGCAAGGCCACGATGGGCACGCTCCGGATCGCGTTCCTGTCCGCGCTGGTGCTGGAGATCGCCGCGTCGTTGTCGGTGGCGCTGATCGCGGTCGGTGTCGGCATCCGGCTCGTGCACGGCGACATGACGCTGATGACCGCGCTGGTCGTGCTGATCCTCGCGCCCGAGTGCTACCTGCCGTTGCGCGCTGCCGGTGCCGCCCACCACGCCAGCGAGGACGGGCTGGAAGCGGTCCGGCGCGTCGCCGAGGTCGTCGATCACGAGGACAAGGCCAGGCCGCGGCTGCCCGGTGGTTCGGTCCACGTCGACAACCTGCGCGTCCTGCGCCGGGACGGCTTCGCTCCGGACGGCATCAGCTTCGACGTCCGGCCTGGGGAGATTCATCGGCTCGAAGGTGCGAGCGGTGCCGGAAAGTCGACAACGTTCCAGGTGCTGCTCGGTTTCCTGGAGCCGACGGACGGCACCGCGTTCGTCGCCGGCGACATCGCCTACGTGCCGCAGAAGCCCGCGTTCGCCGCCGCGACCCCGCGCGCCGAGCTGGAGCTCACGGTTCCCGGTGCCGAGGACATCGAGCAGGTCGCCGACGAGGTCGTGGCGGTGCATCTGCTCGATCGTCAGATCACCGACCTGTCGACGGGCGAACGCCAACGTGTCGCAGTCGCGCGCGCCCTGCTGAGGGTTCGTCACGGCGCGACGGTGCTGCTCCTCGACGAACCGACCGCGCATCTCGACCCGGTGACAAGTCGAAAAGTCGACAAAGCGATCAAGAGAGCTAGCGACACGGCGGCAGTCGTCCTCGCCTCGCACCGCGAGAAGGAGGCGACCGACGACGAGACGTTCGCCAGGGTCGTGACCGAGGAGACGCAGCAGGAACGTCCGAAGCGCCTGCCGATCCCGTGGAAGGGCGCAGGCCTGGGCATCCTCGCGGCCGTCGCGGGCATCGCGCTGACCGCCCTGGCGGCCCACCTGATCGCCCGTGCCGCCGAGATGCCGCCGATCCTGACGCTGTCGGTGCTGGTCGTGGGCGTGCGGACGTTTGCTCTGAGCAAGGGCGTGCTCCGCTACATCGAGCGGTTGGTGACGCACGACGAGACGTTCCGTCTCGCGAACGATCTGCGCGCGGAGCTGTGGTTGCGGCTCGTGCGGACGCAACGGCGGGACGGGTTGCAACGGCTCGTCGAGGACGTCGACACCGTCCGCGACCTTGTGCCGCGCGTGCTGGTGCCGCCGGTCGTGGCGATCGGCGCGGGCATCGCGACCACGGTCCTGTTCGCGTTCATCGACCCGGTGGCCGCGCTGACACTGGGCGGTCTGCTGCTCGCGGCCGGGATCGCAGCGCCCGCCGTCGCCGTCTGGACCGAGCGGCGGGCCAGCACGAAGCTCGCCAGGGGGCGCCGCAGGGTCGCCCGCGAGACGATCAACGCCCTCGTCGCCGCACCGGACCTCATCGCGCACGACGCCCACCACCGCCTGCTGGCCCAGCTGCACGCCGAGGACGTCGAGCTCGCGGGACAGACCCGCCGGCAGGCGTTCGGCACGGGCGCGGCCACGGCGATCGTCCTGCTCGCGACCGGTGCGGCGGCCCTGGTCTGCGCCACGACCGGCAACCCGGTGCTCGGTCTCGTCCCGCTCGCCCTCGCCGAACCGCTGGCCGCGCTGCCGCTGGCGGCTCAGCAGCGCAGGGCGTTGCGGGAAGCGAGCGCACGGCTGCAGTTCGACGCGCCGGTACGCCCCGAACTGCCGCGCGGCAAGCGGATCCGGCTGGAGAACGTCGACGTCCGCTGGCCCGGCGCGACCGAGCCGACGCTGCGGGACCTCCACCTCACCATCGAGCCGGGCACGCACGTGGCGATCGTCGGACCGTCGGGCAGCGGCAAGTCGACGCTGTTCGCGCTGCTCCTGGGCTTCCTGCCGCCCGAACGCGGCATCGTCGAGCTGCCCAGGGCGACCTGGTGCCCGCAGGAGCCGATGCTGGTCAGCACGACCGTGAGGGAGAACCTGCGCATGTCGGGACAGCACGACGACGAGGCCTTGAAGGAGGCCCTGCGCAAGGCGTGCCTGCCGGAGTGGGTGGACCGGCTCGACACGGTGATCAGGCCCGATCAGGTGTCGGGCGGCGAGGCGCAACGGCTGGCTTTGGCGCGGGCGTTGCTGCACGACGCCGACGTGGTGCTGCTCGACGAGCCCACCGCGCACCTCGACGAACCGACCGCGCGCAGGCTGTTGCGGCAGCTCAGGCAGGACGGCAGGACGGTTCTGCACATCACGCACCGCCCGGACGAGGCGGCGAGGGCGGACCTGGTGCTGGACCTCGGCACACCCGCATACCGTTGAGGACCATGGACCCCTCTCTGGCGCGGCGCGTGCTCGTCGCGTCCACCGAGATCACGTCGGCGGCGCTGGAAGACCCGGAGAACGTGCTGCGGCTCGTGGTGAAGGCGGCCGCGGAGATCGCGGACGCCGACCTCGGCCTGGCCATGCTCGCCACGGAGGACGACGACGGCACGCTGACCGTCGAGGCGTCCAGCGGTGAGTCGATCGTCGCGACCTTGAGCCCGCGCAGTGCCGCCGCCAAGGCCGCGCGCACCGGTGTCCCGTTGATGGCCGACGACGTCGCGAACGATCCGCGGACGGCTCCGTACGTCCCGCAGCCGCTGCGGAACTACGGGCCGTTCGCCGTGGCGCCGTTCGGCACCTCGGACCGCAAGATCGGCGCTCTGGCCGTGTACCGCCGCAGGGACAAGCCGCCGTTCACGCAGGAGACGGTGGACGTGCTGACGGCGTTCGCGGCGCAGGCAGGCCTCGCCGTCGTGCTGTCCGAGGGCTTCACCGCACGGCAGCGCGTCGCGGTCTACGAGGAACGCGAACGGATCGCCCGCGACCTGCACGACGTGATCATCCAGCGGCTCTACGGCGCCGGCGTGCAGATCAGCCTGCTGCAACGGCGCCTGGGCAAGAAGCTCGACGCGGGTCAGCGCGCCCGCATCGAGGAGGCCGTCGACCTGGTCGACGAGACGATCGCGGAGGTCCGCGCGACCGTTCGCAAGCTGCGCAACACCGATCCCGCCGACTCCGCCGACCTGCACGACTCGATCAAGGCCGAGGTCCGCACGGCCGGTGAGCTGCTCGGCTTCGCGCCGCGCCTGCACGTGGCCGGTGACCTGGCGAACGTGCCGCGCAAGCACGCCGACGACACACGGGCGGCGTTGCGTGAGGCGTTGTCGAACGTCGTGCGGCACTCAGGCGCGACGCACGTCCAGATCGACGTACGGCGCGATGAGAAGCATCTGCTGCTGCGCGTCGCCGACAACGGGTGCGGCATCCCGTCCGGCGTGACTCAGCGCGGGCTGCGGCACCTCGCCGAACGGGCGAAGGCCGCGAGTGGTGATTTCCGCGTGGTGAGTTCGCCGAACGGGACGACGCTCACCTGGTCCGTCCCCGTTTAGCCACCCACGCGGCGGCCTGCGTGCGGCGTTCCATGCCGAGTTTGGACAGAACGGACGTCACGTAGTTCTTGACTGTCTTCTCCGCGAGGAAGAGCCGTTCACCGATTTGGCGGTTCGTGAGGCCCTCACCGATGAGTTCGAGCACGCGCTGTTCCTGGTCGGTGAGGCCAACCGGGGCCGGATTGCGCATCCGTTCGAGTACCCGGCTTGTGGTCGCGGGGTCCAGAAGGGACCGTCCAGCCGCGACCTCGCGCACGGCCGTGACAACGTCCTGACCGCGCACCTGCTTGAGCAGATAGCCCGACGCCCCGGCCATGATCGCGCCGACGAGTGCCTCCTCGTCGTCGAATGCGGTCAGCACGAGGCAACGAATGCCAAGGTCGCGCAAGGACCGGCACAGGTCGACGCCGCTGCCGTCCGGGAGCTGGACGTCGACGACGGCCACGTCCGGTGGCGTCGCCGCTGCTCTGGTCACCGCCTCGTCGACGGATCCGGCCTCGGCCACGACCGAGATGTCCGGCTCGTCGTCCAGCATCTCGCGCAGACCTCTGCGGACTACTTCGTGATCGTCAACCAACAAAACGCGCACTGGCACGAATCCACCGTACGTCGAATGGCTGTTCCTGAGTGTGACTCAAATTGGCACAGTTCTTGTCATGGCAGAAGGCTCGGTACGACCGGTCGAGGAAGCAGATCGCATAGTTGTCGCCCGATTGGTCCTCGAGCTATGGGGAGCGCACACCGCCGTCGCGCACGGCGAGGTGTTCTTCCCGGCGAGTCTGCCGGGCTTCCTCGTGGAGAAGCAGGGTCAGGTGCTGGGTCTGCTGACCTATGCGGTGGCGAACCACCAGCTGGAGATCGTCACGATCGACGCGCTTCGGCGGGGCCGAGGCGTCGGCACCGCGCTGGTCGACGCCGCGGTCCGCCAGGCACGCACGATCGGCTGCAACCGGGTGCGCCTGACGACCACCAACGACAACCTCGACGCGGTCCGGTTCTACCAGCGCCGCGGGTTCAAACTGGCGGCGTTGAGACCGGACGCGGTCCGCGAGGCGCGCAAGCTCAAGCCGGAGATCCCGGCTGTCGGGGAATTCGGCATCCCCATCACAGACGAGATAGACCTCGAACGATGGGTCGCGCCACGGCAGTAGTCCACAGGTGTCCACAGCTTTGTCCACAGGGTTGTGCACAAGCCGGGTGCTCAGACGTGCAGCGGGTTGAACGCCTCGTCCCACGCGGCGGCGACCTGATGGGCGCAAGTGGACGGTGCGACGCCTCCCACCCCGGTGCCGAGCCCCGGCATCGCGATGGTGTGGACGGCGTCGCGCACCGGCGTGCCGTCCTCCAGGCGACCGCCGAGCCAGAGCATCAGCACGGCACGCGCGGCCAGGTACGGGTGGACGGTGTCGACCGGCAGCCGCTCGCCGGGCAGGCGCATCGTCGGAGCGCTGATGAGCCACGCCGGTTCGGTCTCGCCGGTCGCCACGATCTGCGCCTCGCCCACCGGGAGCTCACCGCCGTGCAGCGCGAGAACGGCGCTGCGGACGTTGTTCTCGACCTGGGGGAACGCCGTGGCGTAGACGGCGTCGATGCCACCGCGCATCCAGCCCTGCGAGTTCGCCGGGCTGACGATGGCCTGCGCGTGGATGTCCAGAACGGACCCGCGGTGCACCCTCACCCCGGCGCGGCCGTCCGCGACGGCGAGCCAGGCGTTCGCCATCGGTTCGTCGACCGCGCACAACACGAGTTCTGGCGCTAGAGCGGGCACGCCCCAAGCATTCCAGTTCGAACGGTCCCGGCGGAACCCAGGATTGGCCCCCGACACAGGCGTGATTCGCGCCTCTACTGTGTGCGGGTGCCTCGCATTGCGTACTTCGGACCACAGGGGACCTTCACCGAGCAGGCCGCCATGCGGTTCGAGGGTGAACTCGTTCCGTTCGAGACGATCCCGCTCGCCGTCGCCGCCGTGCGTGAGGGCACGACCGACTTCGCGTGCGTGCCGATCGAGAACTCCGTCGAGGGCGCCGTGCCGGCGACGCTGGACGCGCTCGTGCGCGACGAACCGGTCGTCGCGGTGGCCGAGACGGTGCTGGACGTCCGGTTCAGCGTCCTGGTGCGTCCGGGCACCGGCGAGATCCGCACCATCGCGTCGCACCCGCACGCGCTGGCCCAGGTCCGCGAGTGGATCGCCGCCTCGCTGCCCGGCGTCACCTCGATCGCCACCTCGTCGACCGCGGCCGCCGCTGCCGCCGTGGAGCGCGGCGAGTTCGACGCGGCCGTTTCCGCCCCTGTCGCCGTCAACCACTACAAGCTGGACGAGTACGCGACGGACGTCCTGGACGTGCCCGACGCGCGCACGAGGTTCCTGCTGCTGCAGCGTCCGGGTCAGCTGCCTGAGCCGACCGGCGCAGACCGCACGAGCGTGGTCGTGACCACGCCGAACCGCGTGGGCGTGCTGTCCGAGCTGCTCACCGAGCTGGCGTTGCGTGGCATCAATCTCACCGGCCTCGAATCGCGCCCTCAAAAGGGCAAACTGGGGACGTACCGCTTCTACATCGACGTCGAGGGGCACATCGCAGAGCCGAGGATCGGTGACGCGCTGGCCGCGCTGCACCGACACTCGCGCGAGATCCGGTTCCTCGGGTCCTTCCCGAAGGCCGACCAGGGGCCCGTCGAGGCTCACAACGCCGAGTTCGCCGCAGCCGCCTCCTGGGTCGATGCTGTCAGAAAGGGCGAGCGCGGGTGAGGTTGCTGCTGGTCAGGCACGGTGAGACGGCGTCGAACATCGAACGCAGGCTGGACACGGCCATGCCAGGCCCCCCGCTCACCGAACTGGGCCGCAAGCAGGCCCGCGAACTGGCCGACGGCCTCGCCGCCGAGGAGATCGTCGCGGTCTACGCGAGCATCGGCCTGCGAGCCCAGCAGACCGCCGCGCCCACCGCGGAACGCTTCGGCCTGCCCGTCCAGATCCTGCAGGGCGTGGAGGAGATCCAGGTCGGCTCGCTGGAGGGCCGCAACGACACCGACGCCTACAAGGCGTACCTGGAAACCGTCATCAAGTGGGCCGAAGGCGCCCTTGACGTGGCGTTTCCCGACGGCGGCGAGACCGGGCAGCAGGTGCTGGACCGGTTCCTGGGCGCGGTCGAGTCGATCAGGCAGGACGGCACCGTCATGGTCGTGACGCACGGTGGCGCCGGACGGATGGGCGCGCTGGCGCTGGCGTCGAACGTGCCGGTGGAACTGGCCGAGAACCTGCTGCCGAACACCGGTGTCGTGGTGCTGGAGTCCGACGGCGACGGCTGGGTGTGCCGGTCGTGGGCGGGCGTCGAGGTTCAGTAGTCCAGGTCGAGCCACTCCCCGACGGCGAGCACGTGCGCGCGTTTTCCCGCGTGCTCGCGGAACTCACCCTCCGGGTCGGCGACCTCGACGTAGCCGGGCAGCTTCACCGGCTGGTCCTGCTCGTAGTGCATCGGTACGGCGTGCCGGGCTCCGAGGATCGTCGCCGCGGCGGCGGCCTGGAACGGGTCCATCGCGGCGAGCACCGGGCTCGGCGGCTGGAGGTGCGGCGCGTTCACCACCGCGCCGTTGGCCGGTAGAAACGCCGCGTCGAACGGGCTGAACCGGCGCGCGACCAGCCACCACCAGCCGTGGAACATCGTGTCGCCGCCGTGGAAGACACGCTGCCCGTCCGCCTCCACCACCCAGTTCAGCTGGGGATCGCCCAGTCCGTCGACGGACGGGACGGCGGTGACGCGGAACGGTCCGATCTCGCGTTCGGACCAGGTGTCCACCACCTCGGCGGCCAGCCGATGCCCGGCCAGTTCGTGCTCGCTCAGCAACGTGGTCACGTTGTCCACGTCGTCGCCGTGGCCGGGCGCGGGGCGAAGAACCGGTGCTCCCGGCGTCAGCACGTCGGCGAGCGCCGTCGCGTCGGTGTGGTCGCGGTGCAGGTGCGTGACCAGCGCGGCGGTGACCTTCCCGCCCGGCCTCGCCAGCCCGATCCCCGGCCGCCAGCCGGTGAACAGCGGTGACAGGTCCTGCACGTAGTCGATCACCAGCCGCGCCCCGCCCGCCTCGGCCTCGATGCCGGCCCAGCCCAGTCGTCGTACTCGCATCTCGCACTCCTCCCGTCGGTGAGCCGAACTTAGAGTACGAGCGTTCGCCAAATCAATAGCGAACGTGCGTACGCTATTCTCGTCACATGTCCCCGCGACGTTCCGCAGCCGACGCGCTCCTCACTCGAGGCCGGATCCTGAGCCGCGCCGCCGAGATCGCCTCGGAGGAAGGGCTCGACGGCATCACCATCGGCCGCCTCGCCGAGGAGCTGGAGATGAGCAAGTCCGGGGTGCACAAGCACTTCGGCACCAAGGAGACCCTGCAGATCTCCACACTCGACAAGGCGTTCGTCGACTTCTGGCACCGCGTGGTCGAACCGGCCCTGACCGAACCGCCCGGCCTGCGGCGGCTGCGCGCGGTGTGCGCGAACTCCGTCGACTACCTGGCCGAACCGCTGCTGCCCGGCGGCTGCCTGATGACCGCGGCGCTGAGCGAGTACGACGGCAGGCCCGGCGCCGTGCGGGACGCGGTGGCCGAGGTGTGGTCGCGCTGGCAGGGACAGCTGCGGGCGGACCTGGTCGCGGCGGTGCGGGGCGGCGAGCTGGCCGACGGGTTCGACGTCGACCAGGCGTTGTTCGAGATCCTGGCCGCGGGGCTCGCCCTGAACGCGGCGATGCAGCTCCAGCACGACCAGGCTGCGGTCGGCCGGGCGCGGCGGGCGATCGAGCGAGCGCTCGACCAGTGACTCAGACGCTCGTGTCCCAGTCGAGGTGGCCCTCGTAGACGATGTCGTCGAACGTGGCGGTGAAGTCGTGGCCGTTGCCGGGCCCGCCGCTGACCGAGTCGGGGTGCTTCGTCACCTCGACGGCGATTCGAGGCAGCACCTCGCCGGGGGCGACCTCGGCAGCGGTGCGGCAGGTCGCCGATTCCTCGGTGGTCTCGCAGGTCCACCCGTCGCCGTCAGCGCCGATGACGATGGTCTCGGTGTCCCACTCGATGGGGAGCAGCCGGAAGGCGATGGTCGGTGCGGTCACGGTCACATCGCCCGCGTTGTGGAAGTGGACCATCAGCTTCGTCGGACGTCCGCCGTACCTGATGCGGTGGCGGTACTGCGGGTAGAGCGGCGGCCCGAACCGCGCGGCCCCGCCGCCGATGTAGAGCCAGTCCGTCGGCGTCAACGGTCCCACCTCCTCAGCGGACCGGAACTCCGGTGGATAGGTCGGTTCCTCGGGAATGGTGGTGATCGCATTCGGCGAGGGCTGCTCAGGTGGCGGCGCCGAACAGCCCGCCACCAGCACCAGCAAGAACGCCCCCAGCACTCTCCCCATGCGCGCGAAGCTACGCGGCCACGGGTGAGGCGCAGGTCAGCCCCAGCCCAGCTCGTGCAGCTTGGCGTCGTCCACCCCGAAGTGGTGCGCGATCTCGTGCACGACGGTGATGATCACTTCTTCGATGACGTCGTCCTCGCTGTCGCAGATGTCGAGGATCGCCTCGCGGTAGATGAAGATGTGGTCCGGCAACGCGCCGCCGTAGTCGGAGTTGCGCTCGGTCAGCGCGATGCCCTGGTAGAGCCCGAGCAGGGACGGCTCGTCGGGGTTGCGGTCCTCGACCAGCACCACGACGTTGTTCATCGCGTGCATGAAGTCGGGCGGGACCAGGTCCAGGGCCTCTTCTACCAGCTCGTCGAAGCGAGCCCGGGTCATCTCGACGGTCATCGGTTCTCAGTGCTCGAAGGGGGCGCGCTGGAGGACGGTTTGTCGGGCTTGCCGGAGTCCTGGGGCTTGCCGGACTCGCCGGAGGGCGGCTGGCCGGACTCGGAGTGCAGCGGGGCGCCGGTGGGTTCGGCCTGGGCCTTGACCGAGGTGGTCTGCGGCGGGTTCGCGGTGGTCAGCGGCGCGCCGTTGGGGTTGCGGACGGAGCCCTCCCACGCCACGAGCTTCTCGCCCTGGGGGACGGCGCCGATCTTGCAGTTGGCCTTGCGCGAGCCGACGGCCCAGCTCTCCTCGGCGCGCGTGTCCCAGGTGATCAGCAGGTTCTTGGCCTTCAGGTCGGCGCCGCCGGTGTACTCGGCGGCTATCGCGGCGCACTTCTCGGACATCACGGTGTCCTGCTGCTCGGGCGCCACGAACGCGCCTTCCGGGTGCTGCACGACGCCGACGATCTCGAACGCGTGCGGCTTGGCGCACTCGATCGGGTCACCGACCGTGTTGTTGTCGGCGAGCGCGACGCAGACGCCGGGGTCGTAGACGTTCGACTGGTCCTGGGTCTTCGCGCTGCCGAACGACGGCAGGGCCGCGCCGGAGGGGGCCGTGACCTGCAGACCGCACCTGAGCTGGCGGTAGCCGCTCGACCAGCGGCTCTCGTCCGGGTTCAGGGTGCTGACGCCGTACTTGCCCTTCGGGTCGAGCTTGCCGGCCATGTAGGTGGTCGACGCCTGCGCGCAGTTGTCCTGCGCGATCTTCTCCCAGGCCTCGCCGTTCGGGAACGGCGCTTCCTTCGGGTACGCGGCGGTGATGTCCGCCGTTCCCGTGACCTCGAACTTGTGCGCGGCCGTGCAGTCGACCTTCTGCGCGTCCGACAGGTCGGGTTTCTCCCAGTTGAGGCATTCGCCCGCGACGGCCTGGTACGCGGCGTTGACGAGCTCGCGTTTGGTGCCGAGCGGGCCTCCTGCCAGCACAGACGTGAACGCGGACAACATCAACAAGCCGAACGCGCCCACGAAAGCGCCGACCATCACAAGCCGCGTGTCGCGGATGTGACCAGATCGACTCAACCAACCGGCGCTCGGAGACATCTCAACCATGATGCCCGTGCCGTGTGAGACGGCTGTGCGCCGGGTTGGGTCGAGTGTTGCTATTAGGACACTCGTCACTGAATTGGCCATGTTTCAGCTGACTCGCTAGGTACCTTGCCCGCGGGAGTGGTGATGACTGACAACAACCTGCCAGGACCTGGCCAGCCGACGCCCCAGCCTGGGTCGCCGTCGGGACAGCCCGGCCAGCCGCAACAGCCCGGTCAGCCTCAGCAGGCAGGCCAGCAGCCGCCGCCGTACCAGCCGGCGGCACCTCGGCCTGGCCAGAACCAGCCGGGACAGCCGCCCGCCAAGGGCAAGGTGCGCCAGCAACAGGCCGGCATGACGAAGCCGCGCCAGGCGACGGTCGCCGAGCAACGCGCTCGTGCCGCCGCGCTGAAGGCGCAGCAGGAGCGGTTCGCCGCCGAGTCCGCCGCCTTCGAGAAGAAGCGGAAGACGCGCAAACGCCTGCTCATCGGCGGTGGCGTGACCGTGGGCGTGATCGCGCTGGTCGCGATCTGGTACGCGGCTGCCAGCCCCAAGAACGTCACGGCGCAGTGCACCGACTCGAACAACGTGATCGTCGACGACGACTACTGCGACCAGTCGTACTACAGCAGCCATGGTGGCTACAGCAGCGGCGGTTTCATCTACATCGGTGGCAGCTCGTACCGCTACAACTACGGCGGCACGGGCGCGGTCGGTCAGAAGGTGACCGGCGGCAGCTACACGATCCCGAAGGGTGCGAACGTCAGCACCAAGTCGGGCACGTCGGTCCAGCGCGGCGGCTTCGGCGTCAGCAGCGGCTCGAAGAGCAGCGGAGGCTGAGCACAGTTGCGTCGTGAAACCTCGCAGCCGCGGCCGAACTGGCAGCGGACGGTCTCTGACCAGGGGTTGGTGTTCGGCCTGCCCGCGAAGTACGCGAACGGCGCCGACCGTCCGTACTGGGACGAGTCGGTGCACTACGTGTTCGAGATGAGCGACATCCTCTCGCTCGAAGCCGACGTCGAGCTGCTCCACTCCATGTGCCTCGACGCGGTGGACAACGTGGTGCTCACCGAGCGGTACCGCGACTTCGGCATCCCCGAGTGGGTGTGGCCGCACATCGCCGAGTCGTGGCGCCGCCGTGACCCGCACGTCTACGGCCGCTTCGACCTGCGCTACGACGGCACGGGCCCCGCGAAGATGCTCGAGTACAACGCGGACACCCCCACGTCACTGCTGGAAGCCGGCTACATCCAGTGGCAGTGGAAGGAAGACGTCTTCCCGGACGACGACCAGTGGAACTCGCTGCACGAGCGCCTGGTCGAGCGGTGGACGGAGATCGGCGCCAAGCTGCCCTCCAGCGAACTGCACTTCACCTGGTCGGGCGCCGACCCGTCCGGCGAGGACCACCTCACGATCGCCTGCCTGCAGGAGACGGCCGCGGAGGCCGGTCTGAACACCGTGGGCCTCGCGATCGAGGAGGTCGGCTGGGACACGCTGCTCAACCGGTTCGTCGACCTCGAAGAGGCCCCGATGGGCACGGTCTTCAAGCTCTACCCGTGGGAGTGGGTGGTCGAGGAGCAGTTCGGCCGCCACGCCGTCGAGTCGCTGCCCGGCACGCTGTGGGTCGAGCCGCTGTGGAAGATGTTGCTCTCCAACAAGGCGCTGCTCGCGATCCTGTGGGAGATGTACCCGGGCCACCCCAACCTGCTCCCCGCCTTCCTGAACGACCCCGGCATGCTCACCGAGTACGTGCGCAAGCCGCTGCTCGGCCGTGAGGGGTCGAACATCCAGATCGTCGCTCCCGGCTACGAAACGCAGACCGGCGGCGTGTACGGCAAAGAAGGCTTCGTCTACCAGCTGTTCGATCCGCTTCCGGAGTTCGACGGCTACCGCCCCGCGTTGGGTGCCTGGGTCGTCGGCGACACGTCGGCAGGCCTCGGCATCCGGGAAACGGTCGGTCTGGTGACCGACGATGGCGCGGCGTTCGTGCCGCATCGAATTGTTGAGTAAGACTCCGAAAGGGAACGGGAAATGGACTACACGCTCGCGTTGGACCCCGGCTTCGGCTCGGCCATCGGCCGGGGCATCGGCGCGATCGCGCTGTACGCCGTCGTCGGTCTGATCCTCATGGTGTTCGGCTTTTACGCGATCGACTGGACGACGCCGGGCAAGCTGTCCGCCCTCGTCCGCAACGGGGCCCCGAACGCCGTCATCGTGACCGCCTCCGGCCTCGTGTCGATGGCGCTGATCGTCGTCGTCGCCATCTACAGCTCGGCGGGCAAGCTCGACGAGGGCCTGCTCTCCTCCCTGATCTACGGCCTTCTCGGCATCATCGTGCAGGTGGCGGCCGTCCGGTTGCTGGAGTGGGTGACCCGTCTGGACATCGGCTCGCTGATCGAGTCGGACCGCTTCGCCCCGGCCTCCGTCGTCGTGGCCGCGGCGCACGTGGCGCTCGGCCTCGTGGTGGCCGTCGCGATCATCTAGTACCCGCTTCGCCGAGGGACCCGGTGCTCAGGCGCCGGGTCCCTCGGAGTTCGGTCACTTCCGGTTCTGCGAGAACCCCTGCACCCCGACCGCGATCACGATCGAAGCCAGGACGGTGGCGATGATCGGCCACTCGTACTTCACGCCTTTGCGCTTCGTCTGGGTGAACACGTCGGCCGCGCCGATGTCGTACGCCCGAACGCTGTCGCCCTGTCTCAGCGACGTGGGCAACGGATCGTCCATGCTCACGGGCTTGCCGATCACCTGGCGGTCGTCGCTGGTGAACGTGCCGGTGCGGGAGAGGCAGTAGGTCCTGGCGCGGCAGTCGGGCACGTCGCCGATGACGTAGTAGCCGGGGGACTCCGTCGCCAGCGCGCGTGGCAGCGCCGGCAGGCAGAAGCCCAGCGCCACGACGCCGATGACGACCGCGACCGCGGCGAGCGCGCGGTTCCGCCTGGCCTCGCCTTCGAAGTGCGCCCGGTCGTCCGGGTCTGGCGGTAGCCACTCAGCCACGGCGCATCGCCTGCCCCCAGTTCTCGAACCAGTCGTTGAGCACGACAAGCCTTCCACTGCTCCAACGCCGGGCCACGGGCATTCGTTGAGCAGCCCGAACCGGATATCCGCGTGAAGTGGGAATCCTCCGGGGACTACCCTTCGCAGGGTGATTGACCTCAAGGTGTTGCGCGAGAACCCGGAGACAGTGCGCGCGTCGCAGCGTGCTCGTGGCGAGGACGAGGGCGTCGTCGACAGCCTGCTGTCCGCGGACGAGCGCCGGCGGTCCGCCATCTCCCGCGCGGACACCCTGCGCGCCGAGCAGAAGGTGCTCGGCAAGGAGGTCGGCAAGGCGAAGGGCGACGATCGCACGGCCCTGCTGGTCAAGGCGAAGGACCTGGCCGCGGAGGTCAAGGCCGCCGAGGCCGAGCAGCACGCCACCAACGACGAGGTCCAGGAACTCCTGGCCAAGATCCCGAACCTGGTGCACCCGGACGCGCCGGTCGGCGGCGAGGACGACTTCGTGGTCGTCAAGACCGTCGGTGAGCCGCGCGTGTTCGACTTCGAGCCGCAGGACCACCTCGACCTGGGCACCAAGCTCGGCGCGATCGACATGGAACGCGGCGCGAAGGTCGGTGGCTCGCGGTTCTACTTCCTCAAGGGCGTCGGCGCGCAGCTCGAGATCGCGCTGCTCAACATGGCGGCGGCGCAGGCCACGGCCAACGGGTTCGAGCTCATGATCACGCCCACGCTGGTGCGGCCGGAGATCATGGCGGGCACCGGCTTCCTCGGCGCGCACTCGAGCGAGATCTACCACCTGCCGAACGACGACCTGTACCTCGTGGGCACGTCGGAGGTGCCGCTCGCCGGCTACCACGCCGACGAGATCCTCGACGGGGAACGCCGGTACGCGGGCTGGTCGTCGTGCTACCGCCGCGAGGCGGGTTCGTACGGCAAGGACACCCGCGGCATCATCCGCGTGCACCAGTTCAACAAGGTCGAGATGTTCTCCTACGTGAAGCCCGAGGACGCCGAGGCGGAGCACGCCCGGCTGCTCGGGTGGGAAGAGGAGATGCTCGCCAAGATCGAGGTGCCCTACCGCGTCATCGACACGGCGACGGGTGACCTCGGCACGTCGGCGCACCGCAAGTTCGACTGCGAGGCCTGGGTGCCGACGCAGCAGAAGTACCGCGAGCTGACCTCGACGTCGAACTGCACCACGTTCCAGGCGCGCCGCCTGAACATCCGCTACCGCGACGAGAACGGCAAGTCGCAGATCGCGGCCACGCTCAACGGCACGCTGGCCACCACCCGGTGGATCGTGGCGATCCTGGAGAACCACCAGCAGGCCGACGGCTCCGTCGTCGTCCCCGAAGCGATGCGTCCGTTCATGGGCGGCCTGGAAGTTCTCAGGTAAAACTTTTCCAAAACCTGTATTTCGCCGGGCCTGACGGCGTCCTCCTTGCAGAACACCACATGGGGGTGTGGTGTCGGCAAGCAGGGGGTTAGTTGTCATGTCATTCGAAGCTGCGGTCGGCGAAGTCGACATCACTCCGGAGAACCCGCCCTATCCGAGTCTGTGGATGGGCGGGTACGGGTGGGGCCCGCGCGGCAACCACGGCGCGATCGCCCGCCGGTTGCGCGCCCAGTGCCTCGTGCTCTGGGACGGCGGCGTGCCGAAGGTCCTGCTGCGCGCGGACCTCATCAGCATCCCGAGGGACGTCAACCAGGCGATCAGGGGGACCCTCGTAGCCGAGGGACTGGTCGCCGCGAACGACCTGATGCTGCTGGCGAGCCACACGCACTCGGGCCCGTTGTACGGCGACACCAAGCCGAGCCCGCACGTGATGATGGGCCTGAGCCAGGCCGACGTCGACGCGGTCAACGGCACGACGTGGCTGATCACCGACGCGCTGGTGCAGCTGGTCCGCGACACGCTGAACCTGGAGCGGACCGACGTCACGCTGTCGTACGCCGAGGGCGAGGCCAAGATCGGCCACAACCGCGTGGCGGACGACTTCTCCGTACTGGACACCGTGCCGGTGCTACGCCTCGACAACACCGACGGCGACCTGTTCGCGGTCGTGTTCGGAGCGGCGTGCCACCCGGTCTCGCGCGGCAACGACGAGGTGTTCGACGGCGAGTTCCCGGCCGTCGCCTCCGAACTGATCGAGAACGAGCTGGGCGTGCCCGCGCTGTTCGTCCAGGGCGCGTGCGGCGACCAGGAGGCGAACAACCCGCACGTCCCGGCCACCACAGAGCAGCTGGGCACCGTCCTGGGCCAGGCGGTCCTCGACGTCCTCGGCGACGACGGGTTCGACGCCGTCACGGGACCGGTCGCCACGGCGATGACCGAGGTCGACCTGCCGTTCCACACCAACACCGCCAACCCGGACGTGCTGGCCGCGGTCCGCGCGAAGTACAAGCTCCGGCTCAAGGTGATGCCGCAGACGGACCCGAACCGCCGGCACGCCGCCCTGATGGTGAAGCTGATCGACGGGGGCCAGCTGCCCACCTCGATGCCGATGCCGATCCAGCGCTGGCGGTTCGGCGGCCTGAGCGTCCTGGCCCTCGCGCACGAGCCGGTGTCCGCCTACGACGTGAAGCTGCACGCGGCCTTCCCCGGAAACCTCTGGGTCATGGGATATGCCAACGAGTGCGAGGGCTACGTCGCGGACAACGACACGCTGCGCTCCGGCGGCAACCTGCACGCCGGCTACGAGGCGGGGTGGAACCAGGGCGACAACGCCATCGCCGGGATCAACAGCTACTGCGTCTCCTACGCGTGGCCTGGCCCGCTGAAGTTCTCGGACACCGCGGTGCCCGCCGCCGGCACCACTGAACGGATCGTCATGGACGCGAGCCTGGGTCTCCTGAACTCGTAGCCGGTCAGGCCCTGTTCTGCCCGTGAAGTAGAGTGGCCTACCGGCCCCGTCGGGTGGAAGTGCCCTGGTGACGTGGGTTACACATCAACTCACGGGCAGGACAGGGATCAGTGGCGAACCGCATTCACGAGACCGCGATCATCGGCAAGGACGTCGAGATCGGCGACGACAACGTGATCGGGCCGTACACGGTCATCGCCGGGCCCGCCCGGATCGGTGACGGCAACTTCATCGGCCCGCACGTCAGCATCGGCGGCCCCGCCGAGTACCTGAGCGCGCCGCACCTGGCCGGTTGGGACGGCGAGAACGACGGCCCCGGCGTGGTGATCGGCGACCGCAACCGCATCCGCGAGTTCGTCACGATCAACCAGGGCGTCAGCCACGCGACCACGCTGGGCAGCGACAACTACGTGATGGGCCGCGCGCACGTCGCGCACGACTGCACGATCGACAACAGCGTCGTGATCACGAGCGCCGTGCAGATCGCCGGCCACTGCCACGTGTGGAGCGGCTCCAACATCGGCCTCGGCACCGTCGTGCACCAGGGTGTGCAGATCGGCCCCGGCGCGATGATCGGGCTCGGCTCGGCCATCCGCAAGGAGGTCGGTGCGTTCACCATCACCCTGGGCAACCCGGCCCGCACCACCGGCGTCAACGTCATCGGCCTGTCGCGGCGCGGCTGCGACGAGGCCGCGATCGCCGCTCTCACCGGTTTCCTGACCGGCAAGGAGGCGGAGGTTCCCGCCGGCCTGCCGGAGGAGCTCGCCGCGCTGCTCAAGGCGTGGACCGAGCGTTCGAACGAGCACTGACCCAGACCGTCCGAGAGAACGAGAGAACGATGTCCCTGAACGACCGTCTTCGTGGTGTCTTCGTGGACGCCCTCCAGCTCGACGACTCGGTTGACGTCGAGAACCTGAAGTACCGCGACATCGATGAGTGGGACTCGGTCGGCCACATGGCGCTCGTCGCCGCCATCGAGGACGAGTTCGACGTCGAGTTCGAGACCGAGCAGGTCATCGACATGAGCAGCTTCAAGGTCGCCGTCGACATGCTGAAGGGCCTCGGCGCTGGTGAGTGACTTCGCCGGCAAGGTAGCGGTCGTCACCGGCGGCACGCGTGGCATCGGCTTCGCCACCGCCGCGGCGCTGGCCGAGGCGGGCGCGACCGTCGTCATCACCGGCCGCGATCGCGAGACGACCGAGAAGCGTGCCGCCGAGCTGGGTGAACGCGTTCACGGCATGGCGCTCGACGTCGCCGACTCCGCCGCGATCAAGGACGTCTTCAAGGCGATCTCGAAGGAGCACGGGCGCATCGACGTGCTCGTGGCCAGCGCCGGCGTGCTGGAGGGCGGCCTCATCGGCATGCTCACCGACGAGCACGTCACCAGGACGCTGACCACGAACGTCGCCGGCACGATCAACTCCGTGCAGGCGGCGGCGCGGGCCATGATGCGCAAGCGCACCGGCTCGATCGTGCTGATCGGCTCGATCGTCGGCGAGCGCGGCAACGCCGGCCAGATGGTCTACGCGGCGTCCAAGGCGGCGCTGGTCGCGGCCGCGAAGTCCGCGGCGAAGGAACTCGGCAGGCACGGGATCAGGGTCAACGCGGTCGCGCCCGGCGTGATCCAGACCGACCTGATCTCGGAGCAGTCCGACGAGGTGCTGGAGCGGGTGAAGGGCGACACCGCCCTCGGCCGGCTCGGCACCGCGGAAGAAGTGGCCAAGGTGATCCGATTCCTGAGCAGTGACGACGCCTCGTTCGTCACCGGTCAGGTGCTCGGGATCGACGGAGGTTTGGTGCTGTGACGCTGCTGCACGCTCAGGCCCGCCTGCGTGACGCCGCGACCGGTGAGCTGCTCGGCGGTGCCGAGCTCGCCGGACGCGTGTCCGAGGCGGCGAAGGAACTCGCCGATCTGCCGTCCGGGGTGCTGTTCCTCCGGGTCGGCCTGGACCTGACGAGCGTGCTGCGGTACCTGGGTGCGTTCGAGGCCGGACGCGCCGTCGCGCTGCTCGACCCGGCGCAGGACCGCGAGGTGCTGGACGGGCTCGTGTCCCGCTTCCGCCCCGCGGCCGTGCTGGGCATCGACGACGAACCCGCGCCGGGGTACTCCCAGGACTGGGTGCGCGAGGACGCGGACGGCGTCGCCCCGCACCCCGACCTGGCCGTGATGCTGCCGACCAGCGGCTCCACCGGTAACCCGAAGTTCGTGCGGCTGTCCCGCTCGGCGATCCTCGCGAACGCCGACGCGATCGCCGAGGTGCTCGGCATCGACGAGAACGAGGTCGCGCCGACCAGCCTGCCGCTGCACTACAGCTACGGCATGTCCGTGCTCAACAGCCATCTGCGCAAGGGCGCGACGGTGCTGCTGGAGGGCTCCGGCGTCGTGGCGCGGCCGTTCTGGGACGCGGTCACGCAGTACGGCGTGACGTCGCTCGCGGGTGTCCCGTACCACTACGAGATGCTGCGCCGGCTGCGGTTCGACCCGGCCAAGTACCCCACGCTGCGCACCCTGACGCAGGCGGGCGGCAAGCTCCGCACCGACCTGGTCACCGAGTTCAACGACAAGATGCGCGCCGCCGGCGGGCAGATGTTCGTGATGTACGGCCAGACCGAGGCCGCGCCCCGGATGGCCACGGTGCCGGCCGACCGGCTCACCGAGAAGCTCGGCTCCGCGGGCCCGGCGCTGCCCGGCGGCACGTTCGCGATCCGCGACGAGGCCGGGAACGAAATCACCGAGCCCGGTGTTGCC
The DNA here is from genome assembly GCF_033949975.1 of Lentzea sokolovensis. Taxonomy (NCBI): domain Bacteria; kingdom Bacillati; phylum Actinomycetota; class Actinomycetes; order Pseudonocardiales; family Pseudonocardiaceae; genus Lentzea; species Lentzea sokolovensis. The sequence continues at coordinate 106,323 of NZ_JAXAVU010000009.1, read as the reverse complement.
GGTGAGGTGGTGTACCGCGGGCCGAACGTGATGATGGGCTACGCCGAGTCCGAAGCCGAGCTCGCTCTCGGCGACGAGACCGGCGGCGTGCTCGTCACCGGCGACCTCGGTTACCTCGACGCCGACGGGTTCCTCTACATCACCGGCCGGCTCAAGCGAATCGGCAAGGTGTTCGGCAACCGGGTCAACCTGGACGACCTGGAGCAGATCGTGAAGGGCTTCGGCGCAGCCGCCGCCGTGCCCGCGGGCGACAAGGTCGTCGTCTTCCTCGACAGGGCCGAGAAGGACACCTGCAAGCAGGCCGCGAAGTTGCTGTCCGAGACGCTGCACCTGCACGTCACGGGCTTCGACGTGCGTCCGGCGGACGGGTTCCCGCAACTGCCCAGCGGCAAGATCGACTACCGGTCACTGGAGGCACAGGTATGAGCGTCTTCGGACGCAGTCAGGCCGAGCGCGAGACCGCGCTGCTGGCCGAACTGACCGAGCTGACCGAGCACCACCGCGCGAACTCCGAGCAGTACGACCGGATCCTGTCGTCGCTCGGCCACAAGTCCGGCGAGAAGTTCGGGTCGTTGAACGACCTGCCGTGGCTGCCGGTGCGCATGTTCAAGACGCACGAGCTGAAGTCCATTCCGGACTCCGAGGTCTTCAAGGTGCTCACGTCGTCCGGCACGACCGGCGGCGGCGCGTCCCGGATCTACCTCGACAAGGACGCCGCCGCGGTGCAGACCCGGCAGCTCGGCGCGACGCTGCAGGAGGTCCTCGGCGGCAAGCGGCTGCCGATGCTGATGGCCGACACCGTCGGCATCATCAAGAACCGCCGCTCGTTCTCCGCTCGCGGCGCCGGCGTGCTGGGCATGGCGACGTTCGGCCGCAGCCACGTCTACGCGCTGGACGAGAACGACCAGCCGGACGTCGAGGCGGTCAAGGAGTTCCTCGCCAAGCACGGCTCCGAGCCGTTCCTGATCTTCGGCTTCACCTTCATGGTGTGGCAGTACCTCTACGAGGTCGCGCGTGAGCACAAGCTCGACCTGTCGAACGGCATCCTCATCCACTCCGGTGGCTGGAAGAAGCTCATCGACATCGCGGTCGACAACGCCGAGTTCCGCAAGCGCTTCGCCGAGGACACGGGCCTGACCCAGATCTACAACTACTACGGGATGATCGAGCAGATCGGCACGGTCTTCCTCGAAGGCCGCTCCGGGAACTCGTTGTACTGCCCGGACTTCGCGGACGTCATCATCCGCAACCCGGAGACCTGGGAGGAGCAGCCCGTCGGCGTTCCCGGTGTCATCGAGGTCGTCTCGACGCTGCCCCGCAGCTACCCGGGCCACGTGCTGCTGACCGAGGACCTCGGTGTGGTGCACGGCGTCGACGACGGCGACTGGCCCGGCAAGCGGTTCTCCGTGCTCGGCAGGCTCCCGCGGGCCGAGGCGCGCGGCTGTTCGGACACCTTCTCTGGAGCTGTGGCCTCATGAAGCGCCGTTTCCCGGCAGGATCTGACGTCTCCTCGGTCGACGAGCTCCTCGCGAGCATCTCCGGCGAGCCCACCGACGGCCGGCTGAAGGTCGGCGACGAGCGGATCGTCGACTTCCTGGTGAAGTTCGCGCGCAAGCTGCTCGCCCCGCAGATGGCCCGCCGCTACCCGGAACTCGCGTCGCTCGGCTTCTTCCTGCGCCGCGGCGAGATCAACAAGGTGTTGCGCCAGCTGGAGACCCCGCAGGGCGTGCTGCGTTTCGGCCGCGGCCTCGTCTTCCACATCCCGCCCGCCAACGTCGACACGATCTTCGTGTACTCGTGGGCGCTGTCCGCGTTGGCAGGCAACAGCAACGTCGTGCGCATCTCGCCGCGTTCGGCCGGTGCGGCCGAAGCCGTCGTCGAGGCGCTGAACGACGCGCTGAAGGACGCCCACCCGGCCGTCGCGCAGACCCAGGTCATGGTCACCTACGACCGCGACGACAAGGTGACCGCGGCACTGTCCGCGGCGTGCGACCTGCGCGTCATCTGGGGCGGCGACCGCGCCGTCAACGAGGTGCGCAAGATGCCGCTCGCACCGCACGCGCGCGACGTCACGTTCCCCGACCGCGCCTCGTTCGCCCTGATCTCCGTCGACGGCTGGGTTTCCGCGACGCCGGAGCAGAAGCGCGACGTGGCTGTCGGTTTCTACAACGACTCGTACTGGTTCGACCAGGCCGCCTGCTCGTCGCCGCGCGCTCTGTTCTGGGTCGGTGACGAGGTCGCTGGCCAGCAGGCGCGGACCGAGTTCCGGGCCGAGCTCACCGCGGTGCTCGAATCGAAGAACCACGTCGTCGAGCCCGCGATGGCCGTGCAGAAGCGCGTCTCCGCCTACGGCGTCGCGGCGGACGGCCACGCGAAGTCGATCTCGTTCGACGGCAACGCGGTCGCCACCCTGGAGCTGACGGCGGCGGCGGACGTGCCGCGCGAGTGGCTGGGCGCGGGCACCTTCCCGTTCGCCACGCTGCCGACGCTGTCCGCGCTGGTGCCCATGGTGCAGCGCAAGGACCAGACGCTGTCGGTGTTCGGCTTCTCGCAGGAGGAACTGGAGGCACTGGCCCACGAACTGGCCGGACGCGGCATCGACCGCATCGTGCCGTTCGGCAACGCGCTGACGTTCTCCGACCACTGGGACGGCTTCAACCTGCCCGCGGAGTTCACCCGTCTGGTGACCGTCCAAAGCTGACAGTCCACAGAGGACGAAAGCCGCACTGGAGCCTGGTGCGGCTTTCGTCGTTTCCGGGCTAGCTGTGGCAGTCCTGGCCGTTGATGTTGAGCACGGCCGTGGTGACCATGCCCTTGTCCACCAGGAAGTGGAAGTAGGCGTTCGAGTTGCCGTCGGCGCTGGCGGTGTAGGAGGTGCCGATGGAGGGCTTCAGGTTGGTGTACTCGACCTTCAGCTTCTCTTCCGTCGCGCCGGAGCCGACGCCGTCTGACGACATGTCCGCGCCGAAGAAGATCGACGAGACGCCCTTCGCCTTGGATACGTAGGCCCGCCCGCCGGTGCCGATGATGTCGTGGAACGTGCAGTACGCGCCAGACAAGCCGGAGATGTCCGGGCCGATGAGCTTGGCGTCCAGTGCCTGCTGGCGCGTCATGCCGAGCTTGAGGTCGCCGTAGCCGAACGAGCCGATCACCGGGTTGGCCGGTGGAGGCGGCGGGTTGGTCACGGTCTGCGTCACGACCGTGGTGACCACCTGGACGGGCGGTGGCGTCGTGCTGGACGGCACGGACGTGGCGGTGGCGGTGGCGGCGGTGTCCGGTGCGGGCGTGGACGTGCACGCGGCCAGGCCGAGTGCGGCGGCGATGGTGACCAGGACGAGCGAGCGGTTCATCTTTCTTCCCCCCAGGGATTCCCGGCTCAGAGCAGGTACATCGAGCAGTCGGCGTTGTACGTGTGCAGCTTGATGTGGACGACCTTGTCGGTGTCGGCGAACTGGTCGGTCTCGGAGCTGCCGATGAAGGAGTAGCCGGCGTTCTCGGCGATGCTCGCCGACCAGCCCGCGCGGAACGCGGAGACGGTCGGGTAGGCCTTCTTCACCGCGGCGTAGGTCGAGCCGATGCCGATTCCCTTGGAGGTCTTGGCTTCCGCCGGCAGCGTGATGCGCACGACGCCGTACCGCTTGGAGATCGCGACCGCGTCGTCGCCCACGCAGGCGCCGTCACCCTCGCTGTCCCAGGTCAGGTCGGTCAGGCCGGTGGTCCTCGCGTCCTCCAGCGTCATGCCCAGCTTGAGCGAGCCGTAGCCGAGGCGGGTGTCGGTGTTCACCACGTTCTTCGGCTGGTCGGTGATCGTGGTCGCGGCCGTGCCGGCGGGCCGCTCGGCGGCGGTGTTCGGCGCGGGTGCGGACGTGCACGCGGCCAGGCCGAGTGCGGCGGCGATGATGACGAAGACGAGTGAGCGGCTCATTTCTTCCCCCTCGGAATGCTGCCGTGCCCGCCCCACCCCCAGCGGGGCGGGCACGACGCTGCTGACAACACGAACTCTGCCGGGCACGCCTGCAAATCATCTGCAAATCTTCTGCAGGGCTGCTGAGCTGCGAAAAGGCCGCACCGGACGTCCGGTGCGGCCTTTGTTTCGGAGCGGTCGTCAGATCAGGTGCAGGTTGGCGTTGGTGAAGCCGGTCGCGAAGATGACCTCGTTGTCCCAAGGGTTCTGCGCGAAGCCGTGGTAGTTGTGCCACGCCTTGACCGAACCGTCCGGAAGCGCCGTGACGATCTCGGCCTTGCCGTCACCGTCGAGGTCGGCGAAGTGCAGGCCCTCGTTGGTGAACCCGGAGCCGATGATGGCCTCGTTGTCCCAGGGGTTCGCCTTGAAGCCCCAGTAGTTGCGCCACGCCTTCACTCCGCCGTCGGGCAGGACCGTGACGATCTCGGCCTTGCCGTCCGCGTTCAGGTCGGCGAAGTGCAGCGAGTCGTTGGTGAAGCCGGAGGCGATGATGGCCTCGTTGTCCCACGGGCTGTTCGTGAAGCCGTGGTAGTTGTGCCACGCCTTGACCTGGCCGTCCGGCAGGACGGTGATGATCTCGGCTTTGCGGTCCCCGTCGAGGTCGGCGAAGTGCAGCGACTGATTCGTGAAGCCGGTGGCGATGATGGCGTCGGCGTCCCACGGGCTCGGGCCGAACGTGCCGTTGTTGCGCCACGCCTTCACGGCCCCGTCGGGCAGAACGGTGATGATCTCCTTGTCACCGTCGCCGTCCAGGTCGGCGAAGTGGGCGTTCTCGTCGGTGAAACCGCTGGCGACGACGGCGTCGGCGTCCCACGGGTTCTGGGCGAAGCCGCGGCCGTTGCGCCACACCTTCACGTTGCCGTCGGCGGAGATGAACGCGATGTCGGTCTTGGCGTCACCCGAGAACGAGGACCCCGCCGTCGCGGTCGGCCCACCCGTGTTGAAGCGGTAGAGGTTGTAGTTCTGCATCAACGAGATGTTCTTGCTCGCGTAGTTCGGGTCCGTCGCGTACCTCTTCGCGACCTCGCGGATGAACTGGTCGGGGTTGCTCTCCCGGTACGGCAGGGCGCTGTCGTAGATGCCGCTCGTGGTGATCAGCCGGCCGTAGTCGCGGAACGAGTCGGTCATCGAGCGGTAGACCCGGAAGTACGCGGTCTCGGGATGACAGGTCGGCGTGCACTCCGTGGTCTGGTAGGCGTGGCAGCCGATCGCGATCGGGCCTGGGCTAGACGAGTTCACGCACTTGAAGCCGAAGTAGTTCTTGTCGTTGGTGGAGAGGCTGCTGCGGCCCCAGTCGGATTCGAGAATCGACTGCGAGGTGGTCACCGAGGCCGGGATCCGGAACTCGGCCTGCACGGCCTGAGCGGCCGGGCCGGCGACGTTGATGTAGTCGTCCTGGAGCCCCGCGGCGACCATCGTGTTCAGGGCACTGTCCCGGTTTTCTTGCTGTGACTCGGCTTCCGGCGGTGCGGCGTAGGCGGTGCCGGTCACCAGACCTGCGAACGCCGTGGCGAGCAGGGTTGCGGTCAGCTTCTTCATGACTGTCCTTTCCGGACTCGCGTCGGGCTAGATCAGGTGCAGGTTGGCGTTGGTGAAGCCGGTGGCGAAGATGACCTCGTTGTCCCACGGGCTGTTCGCGAAGCCGTGGTAGTTGTGCCAGGCCTTCGCACGGCCGTCGGGGAGGACAGTGGCGATCTCGGCCTTGCCGTCGCCGTCGAGGTCGGCGAAGTGCAGCGACTGGTTGGTGAACCCGGTGGCGATGATGGCCTCGTTGTCCCAGGGGTTCGCCTTGAAGCCCCAGTAGTTGCGCCACGCCTTGACCTGGCCGTCGGGCAGGACCGTGACGATCTCGGCCTTGCCGTCCGCGTTCAGGTCCGCGAAGTGCAGCGAGTCGTTGGTGAAGCCGGAGGCGATGATGGCCTCGTTGTCCCACGGGCTGTTCGTGAAGCCGTGGTAGTTGTGCCACGCCTTGACCTGGCCGTCGGGGAGAACCGTGATGATCTCGGCTTTGCGGTCGCCGTCGAGGTCGGCGAAGTGCAGCGACTGGTTCGTGAAGCCGGACGCGATGATCGCCTCGCCGTCCCACGGGGACGCCGTGACACCGCGGCCGTTGCGCCAGGCCTTGACCTGGCCGTCGGGCAGGACGGTGATGATCTCCTTGTCACCGTCGCCGTCGAGGTCGGCGAAGTGGGCGTTCTCGTCGGTGAAACCGGAGGCCACGACGGCGTCGGCGTCCCACGGGTTCTCCGCGAAGCCACGACCGTTGCGCCAGATCTTCACGTTGCCGTCCGCGGAGATGAACCCGACGTCGGTCTTCGCGTCACCGGAGAAGGACGAACCGGTCTGACCCACCGAGTCCTCGACGATGTTGTTGTAGCGCTTGGCCGCGTAGGAGGCCGTGTAGGAGGCGCTCCAGGTGCGCTGCTCGGCGACCTGGCCGAAGTCCCACTCCTCCCAGACCACTGCCTGGGTCTGCGCGCCGTCAGCCCAGCGGACGAAGATCGCGATGTGCTGCTGGTCGCTGTTGTGCTTCCACAGCACATCGCCGGGCTTCAGCTCCGACTTGGCGATCGAGTGCATGAACGGCTGCAGCGAGTAGGTCGTGTAGCTGTTGTCCATGCCCCACGCCATCGACGTGAAGCCGGAGCAGTCCGCGCGGTAGCTGCCGTACTCGTTGGCGTACCAGGAGGTCTGGCTGTACGGGACCCGCGCCTTGAGCCAGGTCTCGGCCCGTTTCATGACCTCCGATCTCGCGATCGGGTTGTTCGCGGCCATCCGCAAGCCGGGCTCGGGTTCCTTGCCCTGCTTGGCGTACCCGCCATCGGTGACCAGCGTGCCGGGCTCCGGTGCCGCCTGTCCGGCGATCGGCCCCAGCAACGTCACCGCCGTCGCAACCAGAGCGAGCAGGGTCGCCATCCGTCGCAGTCGCATTTCGTTCGCCCCCCCAGAATTTCGGGCTGTTCTGTTGACAGCACGAACTCTGCGGGCAGCGCCTGCAAGTCATCTGCAAGTTGGCTGCGACAGGATCTACAGGCGGCCTACAGGACCTTTACAGGTGTGTTGACCAGGTCAAACGAGCGTGGCGACGGTCTCGTCGGCGATGTGCCGGCCGATCTCCAGCGCGCTGGTCGCGGCGGGGGAGGGCGCGTTCAGCACGTGCACCTGGCGCGGTGCGGACTCGATCAGGAAGTCGTCGACCAGCGAGCCGTCCGGCAGCATCGCCTGGGCGCGGACACCCGCCTCGGCGCGCACGATGTCGTCCTCACCGACGGCCGGCACCAGGCGGGCCAGGCTCGCCGCGAAACGCTTGCGGGAGAACGACCTGAGCACCTCGTCCAGGCCGGTCCGGCCGAACCGGGCGGCCAGCTTCCAGGTGCCGGGGAAGCGCAGCACGTCGAACACGTCACGCGGGTTGACCTGGGCCCAGCGGTAGCCCTCGCGGCGCAGCGCCAGGACCGCGTTCGGGCCCGCGTGCACGGAACCGTCCAGCATCCGGGTCAGGTGGACGCCCAGGAACGGCAGCGCGGGGTCCGGTACCGGGTAGATCAGGCCGCGCACCAGCTCACGCCGTTCGGGACGCAGCTCGTAGTACTCGCCGCGGAACGGGACGATCGTCGCCTTGGGACGCAGCCCGGCGAGCCTGGCCACGCGGTCGCTGTGCAGGCCGGCGCAGTTCACCAGCGCGTCGGCGCGGACGATGCCCTGCGGCGTGGCCACCGCGACACCGGTGTCCGTGGAGCGGATGGCGAGCGCGGGGGAGTTCAGGCGGAGGTCGGCACCGGACAGCAGGCCGACGAGCACCCGGCAGACGGCCGGGAAGTCGATGATCGCCGTGGACTCGACGCGCAGGGCGGAGACGGCGGACACCTCCGGCTCGTACTCACGAGCCTCGGCGGGGGAGATCAGCCTGGCGGGAACGCCGTTCGCTTCAGCACGTTCGGCCAGGGCGTTCAGACGGGGCAGTTCGTCGGTCGAAGTAGCCACGACCAGCTTGCCGCAGACGTCGACGGGGACGCCGTGCTCCTTGGCGAAGGCCACCATGGAAGCGTTGCCCGCCACCGACATGCGGGCCTTGAGCGAACCGGGCTTGTAGTACAGACCGGCGTGCACGACGTTGCTGTTGTGCCCGGTCTGGTGCGCCGCCCAGTGCGACTCCTTCTCCAGCACGGTCACGTCGTGACCGCGCCGGAGAAGTTCGTGAGCGGCGGAGAGTCCGAGGATCCCTCCGCCGATCACGACGACGTGACTCACGTCAGGCCTTACCCGAGATCTTCTTGAGGATGTCGAGGTTGGCTTCGCAGATCTTCGGCATGTCGAAGTTGTCGAAGACCCACTGACGGCCGGCCTCGCCGATCTTCTTGGCGACGCCCTCGTCCTCGATGAGCCGGTTGATCGACTCGGCCAGCGCGGAGTGGTCGCCCGGCTTGGTGAGCAGCGACTCCGTGCCGTTGGTGATCACGGCGTTCGGGAAGTAGTCGGCCCGCTCGGCCATGACGGTCGGGACGCCCGCAGCCATCGCCTCCAGCGACGCGATGCCGATGCCGAAGCCCTGCAGGTCGTGGACCTCCATGTCGGCGCCCGCGAGCAGACCCGGGATCTCCGCCTTCGGCAGCGTGCCCGTGCAGATCACCGCGTGCTCGACACCCAGCTGCTTGGCGATGTCCAGGAACTGCGTGTTGTACAGACCGCCGATGACCAGGACCTTGGTGTCCGGGTGCTTCTTGAGCACCTCGGGCAGCGCTTTGACCAGGTTGATCCGGTCGCGGACCGGGATCACGTGGCCGAGCGACGCGATGACCGGGCCGTCCCCGACCTCCGGGAACCGCTCGCGCATCTTCGCGCGCTCGGTGGCGTGGTCGAGGTCGTGGAAGCGGTCGAGCTCGACACCGACGGCCAGCTTCTCGATGCGCTCGTCCGGCGTCTTGTAACGCTTCTTGATGTACTCGTAGAAGATCGTGTCGATCGCGACGAGCTTGGTCGGCTTGTTGTACGACGTGATCGGCTTGACGACGATCGCGTCGAGCATGCGGAAGATCGCGTGGATCGGCTTCATCGGGCTCTGCAGACGCGTGTGCAGCGTCAGCACCGACGGCACGTTGCGCTTGCGCGCCCACAGACCGCTCTGCCAGGTCAGGTCGAAGAACTGACCGTGCTGGTGGACGACGTCCGGCTTGAAGCCGTCCAGCAGCTTGAAGACCTTCTTGCGGTTGCCCCACTTCAACGCGAACGTGATGTCGAAGTTGAACGAGATGCGGGTCTCCGGCAGCGTCCAGGACGGCAGACGCACGATCTTGATGCCGTCGCGCTCCTCCACCGGCAGCGCGCCGCCGTACGCGGCGGTGATGACCAGGACCTCGTGGCCCTGCGCCGCGTAGTACCGCGCCAGCGTGTCCGACACGTAGGCGCTGCCGCCCATCCGGGGCGGGAAGAAGTTGTTGATGATCGCGATGCGCATCGCGTCAGGCCTTCCCGTTGGTGGCCGAGAGGGTCGCCTCGTGCACGACCTTGTGCGCCGGGAGGATCGCGTTGCGCTCAGCGGTCACCTCGTCCGAACCGGCGCCCAGCTCGAGCAGGTTCAGGAAGTGGTTCAGCTGCGCGGCCAGCGGCTCGGCGCTCTGCAGGATCGTCGGCAGCTCGATGACGGTCTGCGACTGGTAGCCGACACCGTCCGCCGCGGGCGAGTCCGCCACGTGCTTGTAGATCGTGATGTCCCGGCGCAGCAGGTCGATCTCGATCAGGCGGTCGATCTCCAGCACCGAGATCTGTCGCACCTTGCGCTGGCTGATCCGCGACGCCGAGATCGTGGCGAGCGCACCGCTCTCGAACGACATGGTCGCGTCCGCGGAGTCCTCGGAGCCGTTGTCCTGCGACTGCTTGTGGAAGAAGCCGAACGAGCCCTTCACCGCGGCCGGGGCGTTGCCCACGAAGCGGATCGCGAGGTCGACGTCGTGGATGAGCAGGTCGCCCGCGACACCGGTCTTGATCCGCGGCACGAACGGCGAGTGCCGCATCGCGTTGATCTGCACGACCTCGCCCACGAACTGCTTCGCGGTGAGGATCGCCGGGTTGAAGCGCTCGAGGAAGCCGCAGACGAGCGGCAGGCCGCGCTTCTCCGACTCGGCGACGAGCTCCTCCGACTGCGCGTACGTCGCGGCCAGCGGCTTCTCGATGAGCAGCGGCTTGCCGAGCTCCAGCGCCTGCTTGGCGATGGCGTAGTGCGCCTCGGTGGCGGCCGCGATGACGACGGCGTCGACGTCCTTCAGCCCGTCCAGCGAGCTGGTGTGCTCGATGCCGAAGCGGTCGGCGATGGCCTGACCGGTCTGGGCGTTCTGCTCCACGACGAACTTGAAGTCGACGCGGTCGGACTGCGACAGCACGCGGGCGTGCAGCGAGCCCATCGTGCCGGCGCCGACGAGGGCGACCTTGGGACGGGCGGTCACGCGCCGAACACCTCCCGGACGGACGAGACGATGGTCTCGAGCTCTGCGTCGGTCAGCTTCGGGTGCACCGGCAGCGAGAGCGCCTGCTCGGCGACCTTCTGCGCGACCGGCACGTCGGAGGCGATGACCTGAGGGTTGTCCCGGTAGCAGTCGTAGTCGAACACGAGCTTCGGGTAGTAGATGCCGTTGCCGATGCCCTTCTCGGTGAGCTTCGCCGCGAGCTCGTCGCGGGTCACCGGGGCGTCGTCGCCGACCAGGATCGTGTACTGGTGCCACACGTGCTCACGGCCCGGCAGCACGGCGGGGACGGTGAGACCCGTCACGCCGTCGAGGCCCTTGGACAGCGCCTCGGCGTTGTGCCGGCGCGCGTCGGTGAGCTGCTGCAGCTTCTCCAGCTGCGGGATGCCCAGCGCCGCGTGCAGGTCCGTGAGGCGGTAGTTGTGGCCCGCCATCTCGTACTGGTAGCGGGCGCGCATGCCCTGGTTGCGCATGACGCGCAGCTTGTCCGCCAGCGCGTCGTCCGACGTCGTGATGACGCCGCCCTCGGCGGTGGTGATGTTCTTGGTGGCGTACAGCGAGAAGCAGCCGATGCCGAACGAGCCGGCGGGCTTGCCCTCGAAGGTCGCGCCGACCGCCTGCGCCGAGTCCTCGACGATCGTCAGACCGTGCTGCTGCGCGAGCGGCACGAGACGACCCATGTCGGCCATCTGGCCGTACAGGTGGACCGGCATGAGGACCTTGGTGCGGTCGGTGACCGCGCCGCTGACCTTCTCCGGGTCGAGGTTGAAGTCGACCGCGCTGATGTCGGCGAACCGGGCGGTGGCGCCGGCTTCGAGGATCGCGTTCAGCGTGGCCACGAAGGTGAACGGCGTGGTGATGACCTCATCACCGGGCTGCAGGTCGAGCGCCTGGATGGACGCGACCAGCGCGGTCGTGCCGTTGTTCACGGCGACCGCGTGAGGCACACCCGCAACGGAGGCGAAAGCATCCTCGAACCGCTTGACCATCGGTCCCTGTGCGATGACACCGGAGCGGAGCACTTCCAGCACGAGCGGCTCGGCGTCCTGGACGTCGACGACGGTAATCGGAATCATGCAGCAGACTTTCCACTTCCGGAGACGGTTGGATGCGTCCGGTACAGTTACCCCGGTGTTACTGCCAGGTGCAGACCAGGCGCGGACCACAGGCTACCTGCCTGATGGAGTGATCCTTTTCAGGGTCCGTTGTGGATCCGCGTCGTAGGAAGTACGACCCCCCTCATGGACGCCCAGCCCGCCGTGCCCGGCTCGTCGCTGGGAAGCGAAGCAGGAAGCGGAGAACCGATGACCGTCGAGCCCGACGTGGCTGCCACCGACGCTGAGAAGGTCGAACCTCCGGCTCCGGCCACCACCCGCAAGACAGTCGTCATCGCCTGGGCCAAGCGCGTGCTCATCGTGGCCGTGCTCGCCGCCGCCGCGTGGTCGGTCTACTCCCAGTGGGACAAGGTCTACCCCGAACTGGTCAAGCTGCCGTGGCAGTCGGTCGTGCTGTCGCTGGTCGCGGTGTTCGTCGGCATCTTCCTCGGCCCGCTGGTCTGGAAGATCGTGCTGTCCGACCTGGGCGCTCCGGTCCGGTTCGCCGACGCGTCGAAGTTCTACCTCGTCGGCCAGCTGGGCAAGTACGTCCCCGGCGCCGTCTGGGCCGTTCTGCTCTCGATGGAGCTCGCCCGTGAGGCGGGCGTCAACCGCGCGCGCAGCTTCACCGCGGGCCTGGTCGCGACGGGCATGGGCGTGCTCGCGTCGCTGATCGCCGGCCTCGCCGCGCTGCCCGTGATGCTGTCCGGCCGTCCAGAGGCGAACCAGCTGCTGTGGCTGTTCCTGCTGCTGCTCGTCGGCCTGCCGTTCCTGCACCCGCGCCTGCTGACGTGGTCGGTCAACCTGGTGCTGAAGGTCCTGCGCAAGGCGCCCATCGAGCGCCGCTTCACCGGCATCGAGATCCTCAAGGCGCTGGGCACGGCCGTCGCCATCTACCTCTGCTACGGCGTGCACCTGTGGCTGCTGGTCAACTCGCTCGGCTCGCCGCGCTGGGACACGCTGATCCTGTCCACCGGCGCCATGGCGCTGTCGATGACCGCGGGCCTGCTCGCGTTCTTCCTGCCGTCGGGCATCGGCGCCCGTGAGCTCGTCATCACCGGCACCATCGCCACCGTGCTGCCCCTGCCGCAGGCCATCGCGCTGGCCCTGGTCTCGCGCCTCATGTTCACCATCGCCGACCTGGCCGCGGCCGGTTCGGCCACGCTCGTGGCCTACGTGCAGAAGCGCCGCGGCGTTCCGGTGCCGGTTCCCGCCGAGGACTGAGCGAACAAGACGAGAAGCGCCGCACCTCACCGGGTGCGGCGCTTTTCTGCATCTAGAACCAGCGCTCCAGGACCTGGGCCACGCCGTTCTGGTCGTTGGTACCGGTGACCTCGTCGGCCACCTTGAGCAGTTCGTGGTGTGCGTTGGCCATGGCGACGCCGTGTCCGGCCCACCGCAGCATGGGGATGTCGTTCGGCATGTCCCCGAACGCGATGACGTCCTCAGCCGCGACCTCCAGCCGTGCGCAGACATCGGCCAGGCCAGTGGCCTTGGTCACGTCCTTCTCGGACACCTCGATCAGGCCCGCGTTGGTCGAGTACGTGATGGCGAACTCGTCACCCAGCACGGCCGTCGCCGCGGACGCCATCTCGGCGCTGGTCATCTCCACGCGCCTGACCAGCAGTTTGATCGCCGGGTGCCCGAGCACCTCGGCCCGGGGGGCGAGGTCGTGCGCCTCCGGCCAGGCGTGCCGGTACTCCTTCTCCGCGACGAACGTCTGGACGTCCGCGGCCCGCTCGCCGACCCGTTCCGCGGCCACCGCGCACCCCGGGATGGCCGTGTCGAGGGCGTGGACCAGGTCGATCAGCCGCACCGGGCTGATGCCGCGCTGCCAGATCACGCGGTCCTCGCCGACGTCGTAGAGCACCGCGCCGTTCGCGCAGACCGCGTAGCCGTTGGCTCCCAGTGCGTTCGCGATGCGCGGCATCCACCTCGGCGGACGGCCGCTGACCAGCACGAACGGCGTGCCGGTCGCGAGCACCCTGCCCACCACCCCGGCCGTGTACTCGCTCACCTGCTCGTTCGTGCCGAGAATCGTTCCGTCGACGTCCGATGCCACCAGTGCCGGTTTCTCCACGACGTCCATCCTCGCTGATGGCGGATTCGCCGGTCGACGTAACTCGTTCGCTAATGTCAGCCGGTGCGAGTTGGTGTGGTGATCCTCCCCGAGTACCGCTGGTGGGTGGCGGAACCGAAGTGGCGTGCGGCCGAGGAGCTGGGCTTTTCCCACGCGTGGACGTACGACCACCTGGGGTGGCGCACGCTCGTCGACGGCCCGTGGTTCTCCGCGGTGCCCACGCTCACCGCCGCGGCGATGGTCACGTCGAAGATCCGGCTGGGCACGCTCGTCGCCTCACCTGTCTTCCGGCACCCGGTGCCGTTCGCGCGCGAGATCTTGACTCTTGACGATCTGTCGGATGGCCGCCTGAACGTCGGCATCGGCTCCGGCGGCACGGGCAGCTACGACACCGACGCCATCGGCGCCCCCGAGCTCACGGCCCCGCAGCGCACGCAGCGGTTCGGCGAGTTCGTCGAGCTGCTCGACCTGCTGCTGACCAGGGACAAGACGACCTGGAAGGGCGAGTTCTTCACCGCGGACGAGGCCCGCGGGCACCCCGGCTGCGTGCAGCGGCCGCGCGTCCCGTTCGTCATCGCCGCCGACGGGCCCAAGGCCATGGGGATCGCGGCCCGCTACGGCACCGGCTGGATCACCACCGGCTCGCGGCAGCTCGACAGCCCCGACTACGAGACCTGGTGGCGGGGCGTCGCGAAGGTGACCAAGCGGTTCGACGAGGAGCTCGCCTCGATCAACCGGGCCAAGGGCACCATCGACAGGTACCTGAACCTCGACTCGGCGCCGGTGTACTCGCTGACGAGCGTCGAGGCGTTCCAGGACGCCGCCGGCAGGGCCCGCGACCTCGGGTTCACCGATCTGATCGTGCACTGGCCGCGCAGCGAGGGCGTCTACTTCGGCCACGAGACCGTGCTGGAGCAGGTGGCCGGGGACGTCCTCCCCGGCCTCGTCGACTTCGAGTTCAGGGACTGACGGGAGCGCCCGGCTCCGGCACCAGCTTGTAGATCGTCGAGTCCTGGTTCGAGAAGACCTTCTGCACGAACGGCTTGCCGTCGAGGTTCTCCAGGCCGTCCACACGATCCTTGCCGCCGTGCACGTAGCCGACGTCGACGATGATGTAGCGGACGTTGAGGTGCTTCACCGCGTCACGCACGGCGGGGTCGTTCGCGTAGTCGTTGAACTCGGCCTGCAGCGTGTGCACCGCCGGCGACTCGGCAGAGCCGTCGTAGTGGCCGACGACCGGCTGCACGCCCGCGAGCGCGTACATCCAGACCGTGCCGTCCCTGCGGTCGTTGAGCACCCGCTCGCCCGGCTTGACCAGCTTGGCCAGTTCCTGGAACGCGAGCACCTCGGTCGGGCTGACCACCATGTTGTGCCGGTCGGCGCCGGGCTGGTTGCCGTAGCCCTGCTTGACCTGGTTCGCGTTGAGGTTGAAGTACAGACCCTGACTGACCAGCGCGAAAACCGCGATGACCAGGCCGCCCGCGACGTACGAACCGATGCCGGCGGGCACCTTCACACGCGCCGCGCCGACCTTCGCGAAGTCGTACACCTGCGCGAGGCCGTGCCCGGCCACGACGACGAGCGGCACGCACGCCAGCGCGATGAGGCGCCACTGGTCGTTCCACCACGGGCTGGTCAGCTTCGCGACCCACGGCTGCGAGTAGGACGCGGTCAGCACCCACACCCCGCCGAAGAACGCCGCCGAACCGAGCAGCCAGCGCAGCTCGCCGAGGCGCGAGGCGAAGACCAGGCCGACCCACAGCGCGAGCGCCAGCCAGTACTGCGGCAGCGCGATGACGTGCTGGAACGTGAGCAGCGAGCCGACCGACTGGCTCACCGGGAACGTCGACGGCCAGTCCACGATCGCGATCTTGCCGCCGACCGCGAGCGCGCCGAGCAGGTGCGGCAGCGTCACGACGATCGCCACGACCGCCGGGACGATCAGCTTGAGCGCGTCCCGCCAGATCAGTCCGAGGTGGCCCCACCAGCGCTGGATGAACAGCGGCAGCACGAACAGGATGCCGCCGAACAACGTGCTGGAGTGGATCGCGAGCAGGCCGACCGCGACACCGCCGAAGAAGATGCCGGTGTCCAGTGCCGCCCGCTTGAGGTACGCGTCCATCGCGATGGCCAGCACCGGCATGACCGCGATGCCGAGCGTGAACGTCAGCAGCGGGCCGCGCCACAGGTTGTCGTAGGTGGCGCTGGTGCAGGCGACGGTGACGAGCGCGGTGAACGCGGCGGTGACCGCGCGCCCGTTGAAGTGCCGGATCATCGCGACCAGGGTCAGCGCGAGGATGCCGGGGAACATGATCGTGCTGGCGTTCAGCACGGCCGGCACGGCGGCACCGGTCAGCTTGAACACGAGCGCGCCGACCAGGTGGTAGGCGTTCGGGTAGAAGACGCCGTCGGGCAGCTCGTACCAGTTGACCTTGCCGGTCGCGTAGAGGCTGCCCTCGCCGGTCTCGGCGATGTAGCGGATGCCGTTCGCGTGGTAGGCGGCGTCCCAGTCCTGCGGGATCGAGTTGAGGTCCCAGCGCATCGCGGCCATCAGCACGGCGAACCCGACGACGGCGGCGGCCAGCAGCGTCACGGCCACCGCGACGTGCGCGCTTCGGTTCCACGGCGACGGCGTGCGCTCGATCGGGCCGCTGCGGCGCACCACGAACCAGCGCGCGGCGGCGAACAGCAGGACCACGACCACCGTGGTGACCAGGAACGTCCAGACGTTGAACGGGATCCCGATCTTCCACAGCCACGGACCGGCCAGGCCCGCGATCAGGTAGGTGAACACGGGCGCGCTGGCGGCGAGCGCCCACCCGCGCACACCCGCGGCCGCGGCGGCGAGTCCGCCCGGCAACCACAGGACGGCGAGATACGTCCCGATCGTCGCCACGGTCAGCAACGTGCTCGCTTCGGTCGGCACAAGACCACCCATGGTTGCTCAGCAAGTGGATGTGCGGGATGCCCCCGCGAATGACACCGGCAAGGCTATCCCGAACGGGCTGATCGCCCGCCGACGGCCTGTCGCACGCGTTTTAGCTGATCAAGGGCAGTGCGGTTCGCGGAGGGGGTGTTGGGAACACGCCTGGGAGGGCCGGTACCCTCCACGTTCGTGAGCTTCGCTGGTTTTGACCTCATCGTCGTCGGTTCCGGTTTCTACGGGCTGACCGTTGCCGAGCGCACCGCCTCCCAGCTGAACAAGCGGGTGCTCGTTCTGGAACGTCGTTCCCACATCGGTGGCAACGCGTACTCGGAGGCTGAGCCCGAGACAGGAATCGAGGTGCACCGCTACGGCGCGCACCTCTTCCACACCTCGAACAAGAGGGTCTGGGAGTACTGCAACCAGTTCACCGAGTTCACCGGCTACCAGCACCGCGTCTTCGCGATGCACGACGGCACGGCGTACCAGTTCCCGATGGGCCTCGGACTGATCACCCAGTTCGTCGGCCGCTACCTGTCCCCGGACGAGGCTCGCGCGTGGGTCGCGGAGCAGGCGTCCGAGATCGACAGCAAGGACGCGAAGAACCTCGAGGAGAAGGCGATCTCGCTGGTCGGCCGTCCCCTGTACGAGGCCTTCATCCGCGACTACACCGCGAAGCAGTGGCAGACCGACCCGAAGGAGCTGCCGGCCGCGGTCATCAGCCGCCTCCCGGTCCGCTACAACTTCGACAACCGCTACTTCAACGACACCTACGAGGGCCTGCCGGTCGACGGCTACACCGCGTGGCTCGAGAAGATGGCGGAGCACGAGAACATCGAGGTCCGCCTCGACACGGACTTCTTCGACGTGAAGGACGAGATCCCGGCGGGCACGCCGATCGTCTACACCGGTCCGGTCGACCGCTACTTCGACTACTCCGAGGGCTGGCTCGGCTGGCGCACGCTCGACTTCGAGCAGGAGGTCGTCCAGACGGGCGACTACCAGGGCACGCCGGTCATGAACTACAACGACGCGGACGTCCCCTTCACCCGCATCCACGAGTTCCGCCACTTCCACCCGGAGCGGGACTACCCGAAGGACAAGACGGTCATCGTCCGCGAGTTCTCCCGTGCCGCGGAGAAGGACGACGAGCCGTACTACCCGATCAACACCGCGGAGGACCGCGAGAAGCTCGAGCGGTACCGCGTGCTGGCGAAGAAGGAAGCCGCCGAGAAGAACGTGCTGTTCGGCGGTCGTCTGGGCACCTACAAGTACCTCGACATGCACATGGCGATCGGCGCCGCTCTCAGCGCGTTCGACAACAAGATCGCGCCTCACCTGACCGAGGGTTCCGCCATCAACGGCGATCTCGACTGATGTCGGTTTAGACGCATTTCGCCCGGCCGTACAACCTGTGCGGCCGGGCGTTCGTCATTGAACAATGAGTACTATGGGCGCTTGACGCGCCGCGCCACGACACTCTCTGTGGCGGTAGCCATCCATGAAGCTGACCCGAACCGCCCGAATTCGGTTCGCCGGAGGAAGCACGTGACCGAGCAGGCCAAAGCCGCAAGCGCTACCAAGATCAACCCGACCCAGGTCCTGCAGCGGGTGATCATGCCGCGGGACGAGGACCCGCTGGACGTGCGTCCGCTCTACCTCGACGAGCCGACCAACGTGCACAGCCACGTCTCGGGCCGCCGCGCGGTGACGGTTCAGACCTCGGCCAAGGTGTCGTTCGCTTCGTACTTCAACGCGTTCCCCGCCAGCTACTGGAAGCGCTGGACGATCGTCGAGGAAGTCGTGCTGCGCATGCGCGTGCGCGGCGCCGGTCGCATCGACGTCTACCGCTCGAAGCCCAACGGCGACATCATCCACCTCGACGGCCAGGTCATCCGCAGCCCGAAGGCGTGGTTCGACGTCGCGCTGACGGTGTCGCTCAAGCCGTTCGAGGACGGCGGCTGGATCTGGTTCGACGTCTTCACCGACGACACCACGATGGAGATCGACGACGCCGCGTGGACCACCGAGCAGCCGCTGCCGGCGCAGACCGTCGCCATCGGCATGACGACGATGCGCCCGGTCGACGCGGTCATCGCGCTGCGCGCCCTCGGTGAGGACCCGGCCGTCTTCGCGGTGCTGAAGAAGGTCTTCGTCGCCGACCAGGGTTCCGTCAAGGTGCGCGACACCCCCGGCTACGACGAGGCCGTCAAGGCCCTCGGCGACAAGCTGGAGATCATCGAGCAGGACAACCTCGGTGGCTCCGGCGGCTTCACCCGCGGTCTGTACGAGGCGATCGAGCACACCGACGCCGACCAGATCATGCTGATGGACGACGACATCCGCCTGGAGCCGGACGCCGTCCTGCGCTCGAACGCGTTCGCGCGCGCCGCCGCCCAGCCGGTCATCGTCGGTTCGCACATGCTGAACCTCCAGGCCCGCTCCCGCCTGCACAGCATGGGCGAGGTCGTCGACCTGGGCACCTGCTACTGGCGCGCGGCGCCCGGCGCGCTCACCGACCACGACTTCGGCACCGAGTCGCTGCGCGAGACCGAGGAACTGCACGCCCGCATCGACTCCACCTACAACGGCTGGTGGATGTGCCTGTTCCCGCGTGAGGTCGTCCAGCGCACCGGCTACCCGCTGCCGCTGTTCATCAAGTGGGACGACGCGGAGTACTCGCTGCGCGCCCTGGAGCGCGGCTACCCGACGGTCTCGCTGCCCGGCTCGGCCGTGTGGCACATGCCGTGGACGGACAAGAACGACGCCACCGACTGGCAGGCGTACTTCCACACCCGCAACCGGCTCGTCCTCGCCGCGCTGCACAGCCCGTACGACGTCCGCTCCACGCTGCTCAAGCAGGGCCTGAAGCTGTCGCTGCGGCACCTGCTCTCGATGGAGTACTCGACGGTCGCCATCCAGCAGAAGGCGATCGAGGACTTCCTGGCCGGCCCGTCGAAGCTGTTCGACTCGCTGCGCACGGCCCTGCCGGAGATCCGCGAGCTCCGCAAGCACTACTCGGACGCCCAGGTCCTCCCGTCCGCGCGCGAGTTCCCGGCGCCGACGTTCGACATGGTCCGCGCCGAGCAGATGCTGACGCCGCCCACGAACCCGGTCACCATCGCGTCCGAGGCGGCCAAGGCGCTCATGCACAACCTGCGTGAGCCCCAGGCGGCAACGGCGGAGCGTCCGCAGATCAACGTGCCGGCGTCCAACGCCCGCTGGTTCCTCCTCGGCAACCTGGACAGCGCCACCGTGTCCAACGCCGACGGCAGCGGCGTCGCGTTCCGCAAGCGCGACCCCAAGGAGTTCCGCCAGCTGATGAAGCGCGCGGTCCGCAACTACCGCCGCCTGTCGGCCGAGTGGCCGCGCATGCAGAAGGTGTACCGCGACGCGCTGCCCGAGCTGACCTCGGTCGAGTCGTGGCGCAAGGTGTTCGAAGCCAACAGCTGATCTTCTGGTTGTGCGAAAAGGCCCCCGAACTTTCGGGGGCCTTTTTGCTGCGCAACCTCACCTCGTGGTCGGACGTCCGGGATGCATGGGGGACATCAAGAGAGCAGATTTCTACGACGGACCTGCCCACGACTACCTGGGCTATTGGAAGGGCCGTGACTACGAGCACGCCGCGGAGCGCATCGCGATCGACCGGCTGCTGACCGGCCGGCACTTCGCGAATGCGGTGGACGTGGGCGGGGGCTACGGCCGCATCACCGCGTTGCTGCCGAGGTACGCGGACCACGTGACGCTGGCCGAGCCGAGCAGCCGCCAGCTCGACATCGCGGCGAGGTTCCTCGACAAGGGGATCGAGCGGGTTCAGGCGCAGGCCGCGCGGCTGCCGTTCGCGACCGGCTCGATCGAGCTGGTGACGATGATCCGCGTCATGCACCACCTGCCCGACCCGGCGGCGGAACTGGCCGAGATCGCCAGGATCCTTACCCCGAAGGGCACCGCCGTCATCGAGGTCGCCAACCTCGGGCACGCCCGCAACCGCCTGCGCCGGCTCGGCAGGGGCATCCCCACCGAGCCCGTGGACATCCGGTCACCGGAGAACCGGCACGACGACGAGATCCCGTTCGTCAACCACAACCTCGACACCGTGACCAGGCAGCTCTCCGAGGCCGGACTGCGGGTGGAACGTTCGCTCTCGGTGTCGAACCTGCGCTCAGGCGCGTTGAAGAGGGTCGTGCCGCACCGGGTGCTGCTCGGCATCGAGAAGGCGGCCCAGCCCGCACTGGCCAGGATGAGGTTCGGGCCGAGCATCTTCCTTCTGGTCACCCACTGATCAGTCCTTGATCCCCGTCTCCGTCACGCCGCGCACCAGGAACCGTTGCAACGCAACGAAAACCACCACCAACGGCGTGATCGAGACGGCGGCCGCCAGAAACAGCTGCGTCACGTCGATCGACTGCGAGGTCAGGAACGTGGACAGCGCCACCTGCACTGTCCACGAGTCCTGGTCCTGCGCGATCACCAACGGCCAGAGGAACTGGTTCCAGCTGGTCACGAACGCGATCACGCCGAGCGCCGCGAAGAACCCCTTCGAGTTCGGGACGACGACCCGCCAGTAGGTGCCCCAGTGGCCGAGCCCGTCGATCCGCGCCGCCTCTTCGAGCTCGCGAGGGAAGTTCAGGAAGTACTGCCGGAACAGGAAGGTGGTGAACCCGCTGAACAGCCCCGGGATCACCAGCCCGCGCAGGTCGGACACCCAGCCCAGCGTCGAGACGACCACGAACGTCGGCACGAACGTGACCGCGGCCGGGATCATCAGCGTCGCGATCACCAGGTACAGCACGAAATTCGAGTACCGGTACGGAATCCGCGCGAGCCCGTATCCCGCCAGCCCGCACAGCAGCAGTTGCCCTGCCGTCTGCAGCACCGCGACGACCAGCGAGTTGACCATGCTGCGCACCATCGGCACGGCCGGGTTCGAGAACAGCGCGGCGAAGTTCTCCCAGTGGATCTCGCTGGGCCAGAACGTCCACGCCGGCGCGGTGATCTCCTGCTCGGTCGCCAAACCGTTGCGCAGCACCAGGTAGAACGGGATCAGGAACAGCACCGCCGCCAGCGACAGCGCCAGGTACCGGACGGCTTTCATCGGGTGATCACCCTGCCCTGCAACAACGTCACGCCCGCGATCAGCAAGGTCAGGATCACCGCGCCCGCGCTGCCGTGTCCGAAGTCCTGCCCGCCGGACCCGAGCGCCGTGTAGTAGAGGTAGATCAACGGTGGCCGCGCGAACGGCGGGTAGCCGCGGTCGGTGCCCAGCACGTTGTAGAACTCGTCGAACGCCTGGTACGCCGCGATGAGCAGCAGCAACAGCACCGCGATCGACGTCGTGCGCAGCTGCGGCAGCGTGATGTACCGCAGGGTCTGCCAGCCACGTGACGCGCCGTCGATCCACGCGGCCTCGTAGAGGTGTTGCGGAATCCGTTGCAGGCCGGCGATGAACAGGATCAGGTAGAACCCGAGCTGCAGCCACAGCCGCAACGTCACGAGCACCAGCCAGTACCAGGGCGGCGACGTCGACACCGTCCACGCGATCGGCTCGGCGCCGAACCACCCCAGCACCGTGTTCGCGAGGCCGAAGCGCACGCCGTTGAAGATCGACAGCTTCCACACCAGCGACGCCACGACGTACGAGCAGGCCGTCGGCAGGAAGAACACCGACCGGAAGAACGCCTTCATGAAGCTGATCTGGTTCACCAGCAACGCCAGCGCCAGCGCCAGCACAAAGGTCAGCGGCACGATGAACACCGCGAACACGCTGAACGTGCCGAGACTGCGCAGAAAAGGCTCGTCGGTCAGCATGTCCGCGTAGTTGCGCAGGCCGACGAACGATGTGGGCGTCACCGTGTTGCGGGCGTCGAAGAACGACAGCAGCAGGCTCCACCCGATCGGCACGTACACGAACACGAGCAGCCCCAAAGCGAACGGCCCGACGAACAACCAGAACGCGCGTCCGTGCCTCATCCGTACAGGCGCTTCAGCTCGTCCCGTGCCTTGTCCGCGGCGGCCTTGAGCTCGGCGTCGGCCGGAGCGCCGTCCCGCACGACCCGCGACACGGCGTCGTTGAACGCGGTCCGCATGACCGAGGTCCAGTCCGGCGGGTTGGACGCCTTCGCGTTGTCCCGCACGAACTTCACCGCGTCAGCCGCCGCACCCGTGGTCAGCTTCGAGGCTTTCTCCGAGATGCTCCTGCGCGGCGGGATGTGGAAGCCGTAGCTGAGGTTGAAGTCCTCCTGGTAGTCGGTCCGCTCGATCCACAGCCACTTCACGAACTCCTTGGCCTCGTCGATCCGCTTCGACTTGGCGTTGATCATCGCGCCGAACGCCCCGACCGGAACGCTGGCCTTGCCGGACGACGAGAACTTCGGGAACGGCAGCACGCCGAAGTCGTCGCCCAGCGCCTTCTGGATCGCGGGCACGGTCCACAACCCGGTCCACTGCATGGCGACCAGCCCCTGCGTGAACGCGTCCGGTTCCGCCCAGTCCTTCACCGCGCCGAGCAGCAGGCCGCCGCTGGAGTAGAGCTCGCGCAGCTTGCCGATCGCCTGCGCCGCAACGGGATCGTCGAACCCGACCTGGTGGTCGCGCACGTAGTCCAACCCCGCCGACCACAGCGCGGGCCCGCCGAGCACGCCGCCGCCACCGTCGTTGCCGGCGAAGAGTCCCTTGACACCGTCCTTCGTGAGGCGCCGGGACGCGTCGATCAGTTCATCCACAGTGGACGGTGGCTGAACCCCGGCCTGTTGCAGGAAGCTCTTGCGGTAGAACAGCATCTGCATGTCCACGGCCTGCGGAACGCCGTAGAGCTTCCCGTCGACGGTGTGCGTCGCGAGAATCGAGTCGGTGAAGTCGTTCCTGGCGTCGCCGAAGACGTCGTCGAGCGGCACGAGCTGACCCGCCCGGACCGAGCTGATCTGCGGGGTGGACTCGAAGACGTCCGGTCCGTCGCCGGACAGCAGGCTCGTCGCGAGCTTGGAGTCGTAGTCGCCGGGGTTCCACTGCACGTCGACCGGCGTCTTGGTGAACGCCTTGGCGTAGCGCTCCACCGCCTGCTGGACGCCGGGCTCGCCGTACGCGTGGTACCACTGCTTGAGGGCCTGGCCGTTGCCGTCCCTGCCGGTGTTCGAACCGCACGCCGCGAGCAGTGCGCTCGCGCCGGCCAGGGAGAGAAGTCTGCGTCGGGAGATCACTCATCTCGTCTTACTCCGATCACCTCGCGTGCGCGACCGGTTACTCGAAGTGCGCTACCACGACGTTGGAGAAGTTCACGACGTACTCACGGCCGTCCGGTGCCGGGATCGGCTGCGTGTGGCCGTTGCGGACGATCTGCGTCAACCGGGGCGCGAGGTCGTCGCGCGTCTCGTCGGTGACCGTGAGGCTGATGGGGTTCGGATTGGCGGCGAGGAACAGCACGAGTCGGCTCATGCGTTCAGCAAACCGCGTTCCGGTGCCGTGCCGAGGGCGGTTCCGCTCGCAGCGATTCCGCCCTCGGCAGATCACGTCACTTGCGGAAGAAGCGCTCCCGCTGACCGAGGCGCACGAGCTTCAACCACTCGACGAACGCCTTCGGGTCCTTCTTCACCGCGAGGAAGTACAGGCCGAAGCGGAACACCTCTAGGGCGCCCAGCTTGCGCATGCCCGGCTGCGACAGCAGGTACCCGCGGTTGCGATAGGTGTAGTACCGCTTGATCTGGTTCTCCGGGTCCTGCGCGTGGAACCGGCCACCCAGCATCGGCTTGAACTCGTCCGAGCCGTCCGGGTGCACGTAGGCCACCTTGAGCGAGGTGCCGAACGGCAGCCCGCTGCGCACCAGGCGGCGGTGGACCTCGACCTCGTCGCCGCGGAAGAACAGGCGGTAGTCCGGCACGCCGACGACGTCGAGCGTCGTGGCGCGGAACAGGGCGCCGTTGAACAGCGAGGCGATGCCCGGCAGGAAGTCGGTGCCGAGGTCGGCGGCCGAGCGCTTCCACGTGAGGCCGCGGCGCATCGGGAACGCGAGCTTGTCCGGGTTCTCGATGTTCGTGACGACCGGCGAGATCTCGGCGAGGTTGCGGCGCTCGGCCTCTTCGAGCAGGACGGCCAGCACGTTCTCGTCGGCCGGGCGGCCGTCGTCGTCGGCCAGCCACACCCAGTCCGCGCCCAACGAGAGCGCGTGCAGGATGCCGAGCGCGAAACCGCCCGCGCCACCGAGGTTGCGGTGCGACGCGAGGTACGTAGTGGGCAGCGGGCACTGCTCGACCAGGTCGTTGACCGGCTGGTCAGGGCCGTTGTCGACCACGACGAGGTGGTCGGGGACGCGAGTCTGGGTGGCCAGCGCCTTCAGCGACTCGGCCAGCAGCTCCCTGCGGTGGCGGGTGACCACCACCGCGACGACGGAGCCCTTGGGCAGTGCCTCGAGGTTCACTGTCTATTCGCCGCCGTTTCCGCTGAGGACGGGAGTGGAGTAGCCGAGCCTGGCCAGCTGGTCGGTGCTCATCCGCTCGAACGGGTCGAAGCCCTTGTACTCGGTGAGCACCTCGCGGAGACCGCCGTGCATTTTGACACGGCCTTCGTCCATCCAGATCGCGCTGTCGCAGAAGTCCAGCAGCGTTTCGTCGGAGTGGTTCGCGAACACCAGCAGACCGGAGCGGGCCACGAGGTCCTTGAGGCGGTCGCGGGCCTTCGCCATGAACGCCGCGTCGACCGCGCCGATGCCCTCGTCGAGCAGCAGGATCTCGGGGTCGATCGAGGTGACCACGCCGAGCGCGAGCCGCACGCGCATGCCGGTCGAGTAGGTGCGCAGCGGCATCTGCAGGTAGTCACCGAGCTCGGTGAACTCCGAGATGTCGTCGACGCGCTTTTCCATCTGCTTGCGGGTCATGCCGAGGAACAGGCCCCGGATCATGATGTTCTCGTAGCCGGAGATCTCCGGGTCCATGCCGACGCCGAGGTCGAAGACCGGCGCCACCTTGCCGACGATGCGCGACTGACCGCGCGTCGGCTCGTAGATGCCCGCCAGCAGGCGCAGCAGCGTGGACTTGCCGGCGCCGTTGTGGCCGACCAGGCCGACGCGCGCGCCGTCCTTGAGCGACAACGAGATGTCGTGCAGCGCCTCGATGATCGGGACACGGCCCTCGGAGCCGATCTTGCCGCCGACCTTGCCGAACGCGAGTTTCTTCAGCGACCTCGACTTGGCGTCGAAGATCGGGAAGTCGACCGATGCGTTCCAGACGTCGATGCTGACCATGGTTTAGCCGACCTCCTTTAGACCCAGTAGGAAACGCGGGCGCGGTAGTTGCGCAGGATGACCATCGCGAGCGCCCAGCCGACCACGGTGAAGCCGCCGACGATCGCCCAGTGGTGCCAGTCGACCTCGTGGCCGAGCAGCGGGGCGCGGACGACCTCGACGAAGTGGTACACGGGGTTGAGCTCGGCGATCAGGATGCGCCAGTCGTTGCTGCCGCCGCCGGTGACCTTCTGCAGCACGCCCGCGTCCCAGACGATCGGCGTCATGAAGAAGACCAGGTTGATGAAGCTGGTCACGACCGGCGGGATGTCGCGGAAGCGGGTGCTGATGACGCCGAACGCCAGCGCGACCCACACCGCGTTGATCGCGAGCAGTGCGAAACCGGGGATCGCGAGCACGATGGTCCAGCTCAGACCCGGATGGACGGGGCCGCCCTCGCTGATCGTGTACTGGTGGTTGAGCGAGGTGAAGAAGATCGCCAGCACGATCGCGTAGACCGCGAGGTTGTGCAGCAGGAAGAGCACCTGGCGCCACACCATGCGCATCACGTGGACGGTGATCGGCGCGGGGAGGTGCTTGATGAGCCCCTCGTTCGCGATGAACACGTCGGTGCCCTCGGTGATGCAGCCGAGGATGAAGTTCCAGACGATGAAGCCGACCGTGACGTACGGGAGGAACGTCGGAACGTTCGTGTCGAACAGCACGGAGTACAGCAAGCCGAGCGCGAGAGCGGTCGTGCCCATCGAGATCGTGATCCACAACGGACCTATGACCGATCGGCGATAGCGCTGCTTGATGTCCTGCCAGCCGAGGTGGCCCCACAGCTCGCGGTGGTCCCACGCCTCACGCACATCGGCGAACGCGCGCTTGAAGCTGCGCGACTTGATGGCAGGCGGCGCCTCGGGGTGGTCGAGGGTACTGGTGGCTTGCACGAGGACTGAGCGTACCGGCGTCTCAGATCGGACCTGGACGCCGGTACGTCACGGAGTGGTCAACGAGCGGGGATCTTGGTCACCCGCATGGTCACCTGCTCGTTGTCGTAGGTGAACGCTTCGTAGCTGAACTCGATCCCGGTCTGCTCGACGTACTCGGTCCACGCCTTGTGCTCGTGTTCCATCCAGCCTGGGAAGTTGAAGTACTCGTCGAAGTGGACGACGCTGCCCTCGACCAGGCGCGGGCCGACCAGCTCCAGCACGGTCTTCGTCGAGGAGTAGAGGTCGCAGTCCACGTGCAGGAACGTGACCGGGCCCTCGTTGGACTCCAGGAACTCCGGCAGCACCTCGTCGAACCAGCCGACGACGAGCTCGGCACCGGGTACCTCCGGCAGGCCGTCGACGTTGAACGCGCCGGCGGGGAAGCCGTTGCGCCAGTTCTCCGGCAGGCCCTCGAACGAGTCGAAGCCGAAGACGCCCTCACCGCCGCGCGCGGTAGCGATGATCTTCAGCGTGGTGCCCTGGTAGACGCCGAACTCCAGCGCGAGCCCGCCCTCGGGGGCAAGCGTCAGCGCGTGCTCCAGCGTCTCGTGCGGGTGGCCGAACTGAGGGGCGTGCGGCATGTTGTCGCGCACGAACCTGGCGCTTTGCAGCGCCGCCTCCTGCTCACCCGCGAACACCAGGTCGCGGCGAGTGCGGATCTCCAGCTGACGGGCCTGGTCGACGGCCCGGTCGCCTTGGTGCCGGATCTCGTCGCGCACCTGCTTGCCCAGGTCGTCCACCTGGCGTTGCAGCTCGTCGACCTGCGCGCGGATGGGGGCCACGGCGTCCGCCACGATCTCGATCGCCTTCACACGCATCTTGTGGCGCAGTTGCTTCGCCGACAGGGCACGGCGCACCTGCTCGAGCACGATGGCTCCTCTCCAGGAAGTTCAGCGCATCGTAGAACCACCCCCGGGTGTCCCGGCTAGAGGTACTGGCCGGTGCCTTTGCCCGTGATGCCACCCTCGGCGCCCTCGCCACCGCTGCCGGCGGGCAGGGCACGGCCGCGCATCTGCTCCAGCTGGGCGCGGGCCGCCATCTGCTGGGCGAACAGCGCCGTCTGGATGCCGTGGAACAGGCCCTCCAGCCAGCCGACGAGCTGAGCCTGCGCGATCCGCAGCTCCGCGTCGGACGGGGTGCCGTCCTCGGTGAACGGCAGCGACAGCCGCTCCAGCTCCTCGCGCAGCTCCGGCGCCAGGCCGTCCTCGAGCTCCTCGATGGACCGCTTGTGGATCTCCTTGAGACGGTTGCGGCTGGCCTCGTCCAGAGGCGCCGCCCGGACCTCCTCCAGCAGCTGCTTGATCATCGTGCCGATCCGCATGACCTTGGCCGGCTGTTCGACGAGGTCGGCGATGTCGCCGTCCTGTCCGCCGACGATTACGACGGGCTGCTCCTGGTTCATGGTCTCCATCCTCGCGTGATTCGCGTTTCGACCCTAAAGCGGGTGGGGCTGGTCGTTGCTGTGTTTGCTCGCATACGTACGGTGTGTGTCATGGCGTTCGACGTCGCACGGGTACGAGGGCTCTTCCCCGCGCTCGGCGACGGCTGGGTCCATCTCGACGCACCGGCCGGCATGCAGGTGCCCGAACAGGTCGCCACCGCCGTCTCCACCGCGCTGCGCGCCCCGGTCTCCGGACCCGGTGGCATCTTCCCGGCCTCCCAGCGGGCCCAGGGCATCGTGGACGCCGCCCGCAGGTCCGTCGCGGACCTCGTCGGCGCTGATCCCGCCGGTGTCGTGCTCGGGCCCTCCTCCGCTGTGCTGCTGCAACGCCTCGCGGACGCGATGACCGATGACTGGTTCATGGGTGACGAGGTCCTGGTTTCCCGTTTGGACCATCCGGCGAACATCGCGCCGTGGCTGCGGGCGACCCAGCGCACCGGCAGCGCGGTCAAATGGGCGGAGATCGACATCGAGACCTGCGAACTGCCGAGCTGGCAGTTCGACGAGCTGGTCACCGACCGCACGAAGCTGATCGCCATCACGGCGGCGTCCGGCGTGGTCGGCACCCGCCCTGACCTCGCCAAGATCTCCGCGGTGGCTCGCGCGCACGGGTCGTTGATGGTGGTCGACGCGTCCGCCGCGGCGCCTTTCGTGCCGTTGGACATCGTTGGCATGGGCGCTGACGTCGTGGCTCTCTCCGCCGGCCAGTGGGGCGGTCCGCCGGTCGGCGCGCTCGTGTTCCGCGACCCGTCGGTGCTGGAACGGCTGCCGTCGGTCTCGGTCGACCCGATGGCGCGTGGCCCGGAACGGCTGGAGCTCGGTCCGCACGCGTACCCGATGCTCGCCGGTCTCGTTGCATCCGTCGAGTACCTCGCGGACCTCGACGACGCGGCGTCCGGCACGCGCCGTGAGCGGTTGCTCACGTCGCTGGGATCGGTGAAGGCCTACCAGGCCGGGCTGCTCGCTAATCTCATCAACGAACTGCGTTCGCTGCGACACGTGATGGTGATCGGCGACGCCATGCGGCGGGTGCCCGCGCTGGCGTTCTCGATCGCCGGGGTCAAGGCGGAGGACGGCGTCGAACACCTCGCTTCGCGGGGCGTCTGCGCGTTCGCCGATCCCGGCCAGTACGGGGTGTTCTCGGTGCTGGGTGTCGGCGAGATCGGCGGCGCCATCCGCATCGGGCTCGCGCACTACACGAACGCCGTCGAGATGGACGACCTGGTGCGGGCGGTGGCCGAACTGGGCTGAGAGCTTGGAGATCATTCTTGGACGACTCGCTCGCCCGCGAGCTCGCTGATCTCTCGGCCCTGCACCGCATCGGTTCGCTGAACACCGAGTACCTGCCGGTCCTGTCCGGCGATCTGCGCCCGGCCGCGCTCGTCGCGGTGATGGACGAGATCGTGCTCGGCGCGCGGACCGTCCTGGTCGAACTGGGCTGCGGCTCTTCTTCGGTTCTGCTGGCGCGTTTGTTGCAGCAGCGCGGTTTCGGGCACCTGTTGTCGATCGAGCACGACGAACGCATGGCTGCTTTCGTTGCCTCGCAACTACGACGTGAAGGTCTGGGCTCGGTCGCCCGTGTCGTGCACGCGCCGTTGTCACGGCATCCGGCGGCGCTGTCGCGGCACGGCCAGTGGTACGCGCCGAAGCAGGTGCACGACGAAGTGCTCGGGTACGTCGAGCGGTTCGGTCTGGTGGACCTGCTCCTGGTCGACGGGCCGGGGTTCGGTGACTCGCGCTATCCGGCGTTGCCCGTGCTGCGCGCCGTGCTGGCGCCGGGGGCGACGGTGCTGGCCGACGACGTCGACCGGCCGGACGAACAGGCGGTGCTGGCGCGGTGGTCCGAGGAGTTCGGGCTGGAGTTCCGCACGGCTCCCCGGACCTCGCTGGCCATGGCTACCGTTCCCGCTTGAGCAGGACCTTCCCGAAGACGTCGCTGGCCTCCAGCAGGCGATGCGCCTGCGCGGCGTCCGACATCGGCACGACCTGGCCGACGATCGGCTTGACCGCACCGCTCTCGATCAACGGCCACAGGTGCTCGCGGACCTGCGCCACGATCGCGCCCTTGCTGTCGACGCTGCGGCCGCGCAACCCGGTCGCCATCACCGACGCCCGTTTCGCGAGCAGCTTGCCGATCGGCAGTTCACCCTTCACGCCACCCTGCATGCCGATGATCATCAACCGGCCGTCGGGGGCGAGGACGTCGATGTTGCGGGGGAGGTAGGAGGCGCCCATGTTGTCGAGGACGACGTCCGCGCTCTTGACCTCGGCCACGAAGTCCTGGGTCTTGTAGTTGACCGTGATGTCCGCGCCGAGCTCGGTGCACTTGCGCAGCCGTTCGTCCGATCCCGCGGTGACCGCGACGGTCGCGCCCAGCGCCTTGGCGACCTGGATGGCGTGCGTGCCGATGCCGCCCGCGCCGCCGTGCACCAGGAACGTCTCGCCGAGCTTGAGCCGGCCGTCCATCACGACGTTCGACCAGACCGTGCACGCGACCTCGGGCAGCGCGGCGGCGGTGACGACGTCGACGCCCTGGGGGACGGGCAGCAGCTGGGCCGCGGGCACCACGACCTTCTCCGCGTAGCCACCGCCGGCGAGCAGCGCGCACACCTCGTCGCCGACGTTCCAGCCGGTCACGCCCTCGCCGAGCTGGGAGATCGTGCCGGAGCACTCCAGTCCGATGATGTCCGACGCACCGGGCGGCGGCGGGTAGAAACCCTGCCGCTGCAACAGATCCGCGCGGTTGACCGCGCTCGCGGCGACGTCGATCAGCACTTCGCCCTGGCCGGGCACCGGGTCTGCGACCTCGGTCCACTCGAGCACGTCCGGGCCGCCGGGTTCGCGAACAGTGATGGCACGCATACAGTCGACCGTAATACCGTTCGACACGTCCGGCACCATCGGATCATGGACGCCTGGCCGCTACGACATCTGGTCCTCCGCACCCCGCGCCTGGAGCTGCGCCCGGACGACGACTCCGGGCTGTTCGAACTCATCGACGTGGCGCTCGCGGGCGTGCACGACCCGGCCGAGATGCCGTTCTACGTGCCGTGGACCGACACGCTTCCAGACGACCGCGGGTTCGGCCTGCTCCAGCACTTCTGGGGGCAGCGCGCGAAGTTCGCCGCGAACGACTGGGTGATCAGCTTCATCGTCCGGCACGAGGGCAGGGCGATCGGCGTGCAGGACGTCGGCGCGCGCGACTTCGGCGTGCTGCGCGAGGTGGGCACCGGCTCGTGGCTCGGCAGGGAGTTCCAGGGCAACGGTTTCGGCACTGAGATGCGTGTCGCCGTGCTGCAGTTCGCGTTCGACCACCTGGGCGCGCACATCGCTCGTTCGGCGGCTTGGCAGGGAAACCACGCGTCCAACCGTGTGAGCGCCAAGCTCGGTTACGTGCACGACGGCACGATCGGCGCAGCACCGCGCGGCGAACGCCTTGAGCACGTGCGATTGCGTCTGGACGAGGCGAACTTCGTGCGGCCGGAGTGGAAGGTCACCGTCGACGGGCTAGCGGAGTGTGTTCAGCTGATCACCAGCTGAACTCCCGCCGACCGACGGATTGTGTCGTGGGTCTCCCTTTTGTGAGGGTTCAGCCATCTCGAACGAAGGGGAACGTTCATGTCCGGCAGAACCAAGCTGGCGACTGTGCTTGCCATCTCGGCACTAGTCGCAGCCCCTACCGCCACGGCGTCCGCCGCCGAACCGGCAGGCCCCGCACTCGCCAAGAAGCTCGCGAAGAAGGTGACCGTCGAGGGTGTCAACCGGCACCTGATCGCGTTCCAGCGTCTCGCCGACCGCAACGGCGGCAACCGCGCCGCCCTGACGCCCGGCTACAACGCCAGCGTCGACTACGTGGCGGGCAAGCTCCGCGACGAGGGCTTCATCGTCACGACGCCGACGTTCACGTACGACATCAACGTCAACGACGCCGAGACGGCCCGGGTGGACGGCGTGAACTACCAGTCGCTGATCCTGGTCCAGTCGCCGCAGACCCCGGTCGGCGGCGTGACCGGCCCGCTGCGAGTGGTCCCGGAGGACGCCACCCCCGGCTGCGAGGCCAGCGACTTCGCCGGCCAGGACTTCACCGGCTCGGTGGCCCTGATCCGCCGAGGCGCGTGCACGTTCGAGCAGAAGCACCTCAACGCGTTCGCCGCCGGCGCCATCGCCGTGCTGGTCGCGAACAACACCGCCGGCCCGCTGTCGAACGTGACGCTGACCAACCCCGGCAAGATCCCGACCGGCGGCATCTCCCAGGCAGACGGCACCACGCTCGCCGGTAAGGCCGGCGCGTCCGTCACCGTCGACATGCGCTCGCACACCGAGTCCCGCACCGAGCGCAACGTCATCGCCGAGACCCGCACCGGCCGCAAGAACAACGTCGTCATGGCCGGCTCGCACCTCGACAGCGTCGAACTGGGCGCCGGCATCAACGACAACGGCTCCGGCTCCGCGGCACTGCTCGAAACCGCCCTGCAGCTCGGCTCCCGCCCGAAGGTCGACAACGCCATCCGGTTCGCCTGGTGGGGTGCTGAAGAGCGCGGCCTGATCGGCTCCGAGGAATGGGTCCGCCAGCAGACGTTCGAACAGCAGCTCGACATCGCGCTGTACCTGAACTTCGACATGGTCGGCTCCCCGAACGCCGCGTACTTCATCTACGACGGCGACGACTCCGACGCCACGGGCGCGGGCCCCGGCCCGTACGGCTCGGCCCAGATCGAAAAGGCCTTCGCCGACTACTTCGCCGCCAAGGGCGTCCCCACCGAAGGCACCGACTTCTCGGGCCGCTCCGACTACGGCGAGTTCATCGCGCAGGGCATCCCGGCCGGCGGCCTCTTCACCGGCGCCGAAGGCGTCAAGACCGCCGCACAGGCAGCCAAGTGGGGCGGCACGGCAGGCATCGCCTACGACCCGTGCTACCACTCGAAGTGCGACAACCTCGGCAACATCGACCGAGTCGCCCTCGGCCGCAACGCGGGCGCCATCGCGTTCGTGACCGCGGCCTACGGCGTCTCGACCGAGGACGTCAACGGCGTGCCACCACGTGCGAAGCGCGCCGAAGCCCGCAAGTCCGCGGCGCTCATGAAGACCGCGTCGCACGACGACCACACGCACCTGGCCGTCTCGTAGCCCGCTGATCAGCTCCAGGACGGCGGCGGTGCCTTCGGGTACCGCCGCCGTTTCGTTCAGCGGCTCATCTCGTCCCGCGCCGCGGCGAGAAACGCGACCTTGGGCCCCTTGAGGTGGTCCCACAGCGAGCCGCTGACGGGCTCCTGCCACAGAACGTGATCGAGAGCCTTGACGTACGCACGCGCCAACTCGTGCAGCGACGAGGCGAACAGCACGTGGATCATCCGCTCGCACACCCACAGCTCGTCGACGACATCCAGGGCCGCCGTCCTCCAGACAGCCGTGTCGTCCCGATCCTCAGCCGCACGCTCGGCCTGCTGCCCGGCCCGGATGAACTGCCGTAACAGCTCCAGCTGCTCCACCCGCCGCGCATCGGCACGCTCAGCGGCCAGTTTGCTTTGTTCGTTGCGTTCGACGCGACGCTGCACGGTCGTCTGCACCAGAAAGGACAGACCACCGCCGAACAGCACTCCGACCAGAGAAAGGATCGCGGGCCACACCTGTGTCTGCGTCTGCATGCCGCGACTAATACCAAACGATCACTTGCGGAAGCGGAGGGATTTGAACCCCCGGACGGTTGCCCGTCTCCCGCTTTCAAGGCTGCATCTGGCTGTCCAGGCTTGTTCGGGCTAGTCCGCAGTTGTCGGTGTTGCCTGGTCAGGGGTGCTGTCCCGTCCCAACCCGTCCCGGACCGTTGCTACACCCGTAGCTATACCTCGTCCTGGGGCTTGCCTGGTACCTGTCCCGTCCCGCTGGTCCTCGGTGGGGCGGCTTTGGCATGTCCGGTGGCCGATGACGCGGAGCGTTGGCGGGCGTCGATCGCCGTGCCCGGCTCGGTCAGGTCTTGGATCGCGCGATCGTCCTGACGCCTGGGTGCTGGGAGCTCCTGCGCGTCGCCGTCGGTGGCGCGCTGCCGTGGATGGACGCCGGCCGCGCCGCACGGCCGACGGGCGGAGCGAAGCGGGAGCCCGGCGTGCCGGGATGGATGGGGAGCCGGTGCCAACGTGACAGGCCCCGCGCGCGCCGCCGACGGCGGCGCGCCTTGATCCCATAGAGCCAAGTTCAGCAACAGTCAATACCTATGAACACCACGCTTCTCTTTCGATCGCCGCGCTTCCATAAGCCGCACAGCGCTACTTCCCCGCTCCAGTAACGATCGGGCCAGGCCATGTGCACTAAACGAGCACTCAGTCTTCCGGAAACGTCGATGTCCTGCGGCATGCGTCGTATCCCGTCCTTCGGGAACCAGACGCAGATTCGACCCTATCGGCGTAACGCGAAGCTGCCACAGCCCGACACACACCTAGCTAAGGTCGAGGCACTGGCCGGCAGTCCGTCCCAACTGAGGTAGCCATGATCAGGTTTCCGATTTTCGAACGCCTCTCCGTGGATCGATACGGCCTGTATCCAGGCACTGACCAACGTCCTGGACTAACCGCAGAGTTCGAGCCTGGCCTCACGTTGGTACTCGGAGCAAACGGCCTTGGGAAGAGCACGCTTGTGTTGCTCTTGTACAGGCTGTGTTCCGGCACAACCGACATCGCCGGCGTAGCCTCTCGCCCGGAGCTGGGGTCTCGACAGCTCGACACCAGCGGCATACCTCGCGCAGATCGAAAGACCTTCGCTGCCAGGGTTCACGATGGGGCTGCAGGCGCGACGGCGACTCTTCAGTTTCGTCTCGGCGAAACTGAGCTTCTCGTAGAACGCGATCTGAGTAACCTAACTCTGCTGACTCTTATGGTCGACGGGCAACCCCTTTCCCCGACGGAAGACGAGTACAAAAGGGCCATCACCGAGGCGGCAGGCGTACACGGGTTCGAGGACTGGATCTTGATACTTCGATACCTCGTCTTCTACTTCGAAGATCGAAGGTCGCTCGTTTGGGATACTACCGCGCAGCGTCAGATTCTGCGCCTTCTGTTTCTTTCTCCTGCAGAAACAGAAACGTACCTCAAGCTCGAGGCAGAGCTGCTGAGCAAAGACAGCACCGTTAGAAACCTTTCGGCAACTCTATTCAAGCAAGAGTCGGCACTCAAGAACCTAGAAAAGACGAGCGCCTCAAGATCGGCACTTGAGCAAGCAATTAATGATCTCGCTGCACAGCAGGACGCCGAAGAAGGACAGCTGGAGCGACTGGAATCAGAGCTAAACCTTCTGGACTCTGAGCTGCAATCCGCGAAGCTTGCAGCTCTCCGCGCAGCCGAGGAACGAGAGTCGGCGTACCGCAACGTCGAATACAAACGTCTAGAACAGATACATAGATCCTTTCCGTCCACAGCGGAGAGCAGTGCCTATATTTTGAGTCAGTTGTTGTCTGCGGACACATGTATTGCCTGTTCAACCGAGGTTCCATCTTTCGCGGAAGAACTCCGAAGCCGGCTAGATCACTCGAAATGCGTGGTGTGCTCAACACCTATCGAGCCGTTGTCAATCGCAACCGATGAGTTCGATATGACCCGCGCGGTTAACATGCTCAAGAACGCTGACGAGCATCGCGACCTGACGCGCGCGGCTACGGAGGAAGCTCAAGAGCAATACAAGCGGTCCGTCAGGACCGCGCAGGAACTGCGGGCGTCTCTCGCGCGTCGAGAAACCCAAATAGACGCACTTGTTAGTCAGCTCCCGCAATCGGAGCACAAGATCCGGGAACGGCGATCCGAGCTAAATTCACTTCGATCGCAGCAACGGGAGCTCACAGCCGAACTGCAAGTTATCCGGGCGTCGTACACCGATCTGATTGACGCTGCAAATCACAAGTTTTCGACGCGCCAAGAAGAGGTTAAGGCTGCCTTCGATAGCCACGCGGTGGAATTCCTACTCGAGACGTGCGAGCTGGCTTGGGGTATTCGCAAAGAAAAAGTGGGCCAGCAGGGAAGCCCGGTAGAGTTTGCCGTATTTGAAGTAGACATGACAGGAAGCGACTTCAACTCTCCTGTGCGACGGCGAGGAGCTGAGCAAGTTTCAGAAAGCCAGAGAGAGTTTATCGACCTGGCTTTCAGAATGGCATTGATCGCTGTCGCCGGCGAAGGCGGAACTGGCACGCTTGTTATGGATGCCCCTGAATCGTCCTTGGATGCGGTTTTCGCTCCGAGGGCAGCTAAGGTTCTCGCTCAGTTCTGTGCACCGCCTCAGCAGAATCGGGTTATCCTAACCTCAAATCTCGTCGAGGGCAAGTTGATTCCCACTCTCCTGCGGTCCTCTGGAATAGTTTCAAGAGAAGACTCCAGGCTTATCAATCTTTTTGAAATAGCCTCTCCGACGGCCGCGCTAACACACCTCCGCGCAGAATACGACGAAGCGCTGATGGACTTGTTCGACGGAGGGGATCTGTGATCACAAAATTAGATCGCAACCTCGCCCAACACGCCAGAATCGCTGTACGGCTCGTGGCAATCGTTCATGCATGTGCCCGGACCGGTATTTCACCTGTCCCCCTGCAGGTGGTGCACACTGTCGCCTACTTTGCGGATGCGCTAGCGCCCATCTGGAACATACCGGTTCTCGAAAGTCGACTGCTCAAAAAGGTCGATGTTCCATCCAATCCTGAGATACAGGCTGACATCGACTCGCTAGTCGGTCGGGGCGTGCTCATGCCGTCTTCGGTCCACTATTTGACGGTATCAAGCGGTCGACGAATCGATGCAAAGTATGCACTCAATCCGACGTTCTCGGCCAGGATTCTCGCGGCTATATCTTCAGACGAGCAGTTCTCGAGGGAACTCAGTTTTGTACTCGAAGTTACGCTCGCACTTTCTGGCCTCGGAATTTCGGGAATGAATCAAGCTGTCCTCGTTGATGCCACATATTCAGACCCGCTTGTGGATTTCGGTAGTGTCGTTGACCTGTCCCCTGAGGACGCCCAGCCGACGCGAACTGTTCAGGTGAGTCAGCGTTTCACGCAGCTGATGGCATCAGAGCGGGCTCTCAGTGACGCGGAGCTGACTCATCTGTACGTGCGCCACTTGTATGGTCTGATTGGGGCTGATGATGATGCGCTCTAGCGACACATCTGGTCCCTGGGCCGACTCTAAACTCGAACAAACCTTGAAGAACTTCCTCGGTGTCGGGCGAAATACCGACCTGCCGGACGATGTTCGGTTTCTAACTAGCGTCACTCAATTGATTCGAAAGCGAATCGATCAAGGTGAGGTATCTGAGCAGTCTCCAGCAATATTCTTTTTGCATCCTCAACCTCTCGACTTGTCAGGTAGCCGCGAGACCAGCCAAGTATGGATGCTTGACAACGGTCTACGTGGAGTATCTGGCCGTATGTGGTTTGTAAACAAGACAGCAAGCAATGGCACTGCAGTTCACCTTGATCCAGACGAGGATGACGAGCAGTTGCTTCAGCTAGCGGTCAACGAGCTCGAGGCCGGTCACGTGCCCGCGGTCGTGTTTGACGCTCGTACACCTACACCTGAAACAAGGTACTATCCGGAAGGTTTGGCCAACGCTGACAACTTCCGCTTCATTAAGGTCTTCGGCAACCTGATAACGCTAGAAGAAGTATTCGTTGTCATCGACCGGTTGTATGAACAGCAATTGTGCACACCGAACGTTCAGCAAAAGGCAATGGCGCTGTGGGAGAAGGCTGACAAGCACTTCACCTCAAGTAAGGCCGAAGACCTGATTCAGGGCGTGTTGCGAGCAGGGCTTACTGGCCACTTTCCTGGCTGCGACGTTAAGGCCGAGCAGCCGCAGGCGTCCGGTCGGCTTGACATCGAGATCGAAGAAGCGTCGCCGTTCGATCGATCACAGATAACACGTCACGTCGTTTTGGAGCTAAAGGTTCTTCGCGACTTTGGGTCAACCGGGGCAAGCGTTAGCGATCGCGAGAATGATGACTGGACAAGGAGCGGTGTTGAGCAGGCGGCCACGTACCGGGATGAGCGAGGTACACGATTGGCTGCTCTTTGTTGCTTTGACATGCGTGTCGAATACACCGGTGATAGCTGCTTTGATAACGTCAGAGACCTCGCCGCCCGGCTCAGCGTTGAACTGAGGTCATGGCATATCTTCGCGTCTTCAAAGGCATACCGACGTGCTAAGGTATCGTGATCCATCAATTTTGTGAGACTGTGGAGGGTCTGCCGACGTGTCTGACGTGGCCGGAGAAGAGCTGTCGGCCCACTACCGTTCACTTGAGTCAAAGTGGACGATCAGCGAGCGCCAGGCGGATTACGGCCCCCTGGTAACCCCCACAGGGAACGCCGATGAACCGTTTCATAGATGGTTTCATTTCAAAGAAGGCTACTCGTGGGCGCTACTGGCAAGGCTCTTCAAGGATGCCGCTTACTCTCCTACAGATCAGCTATCGATCTGCGACCCGTTCCTCGGAAGCGGGACCACTCTTGTCAGCGCTCTAAAGTTTGCTCGTGAGCTAGGCTTGCCAGCTCGATGTTTGGGAGTGGAACGAAATCCGGCTATCCATACTATCGCGTCCGCTAAGGTAGCTGGAATTAGTATCGGTCGATCTCTTGGCGCGGACGTGACGCTCCACGAGCCGATGTTCTGGAACCGATACAAAGACTTTCGTCGTAGCTGGCGATCTCTCGCCACGATTTCGACAACTCTGAACAACGAAGCTTATTTTCCGCCTAATCATGTACGCGCTTTGATCGCCATGAACCGCGCAGCGGATAGCATCGAAGACGATGTGGTCCGATGCATCTATAAGGGGTGTATTGCGGCTGCTGTAGAACCATCAGGGATGCTGAGACGAGACGGTCGCGCCCTACGTTTTGCTCCAGGCCGAACGCCGATTGATCCAACTAGCGCATTCCGTCAAGCTATGACGAAGTGTCTCGAGGATCTGGCGTCACTTTCTCCCTCGGAATGTGATATCGAGGCCAATGCGGTTCTCGGTGACGCTCGAGACGTAGAGTCTCACGCGTCGTCAAGTAAGTTTGACTGGATAATATGCTCTCCTCCATACCCGAACAACATCGACTATACGGAGGTTTATAAGACCGAGTCTTGGGCACTCGAGGTGTACCAAAACTTGGATGATATGCGCTCCCAACGGCTTGGCACTCTCCGAAGCCACCCGAGTATTCGATTCCCTGACAAATACGCCTATCAAGATTCTCCACTGAAGCAGGCCGTTGATGGGCTAGTGGATCCTATCCTGGATGCGATCGCTGACGATCGTTACGCCGTAGGCAGGAGGCAGGTCGTCGCCGGTTACGCAGATGACATGCTGCAGGTCCTGCTCGGTCTACGAAACATCAGTGCCGCAGGTGGACGGTGCGCACTTGTGGTTGGAAACTCTGTTCACGGCTCGGAAGAGAGCAGCCTAGTTATCGCCGCAGATGTGATGCTGGCTCGCCTGGGCGAGATCGCCGGCTGGACCGTTGAAGAAATACGGGTGGCGAGAAACCTTCGTCGCCGCGGCCACACTTCTGATCACCTGCGGGAGAGTGTAGTGCTTCTTCGAAATGATGCCTAACGCGCCAGATCGGTCAAAGTTTCAATTTGGGTAACGATCGCTGCTGGGTGCAAAGCGCGGAACTCTTCGAGCTTTCCGATTTTATTTGCGAACCCAACCACGGGCATGCTGATGCTGTTTGCTGCCTGGATGTCCGTCACGGAATCGCCAATGAATGTGCACGCACGGACATCAGCACTGATTCCTGCCACTGCCTCAATCAGTAGGTGTGGGCTTGGCTTGAGAAGGTCTGGCTCTGGCTGAGTGCGAGCGCTGACTAGGTTCACTTCTCGCTGAAGGTCCCATATCCCTAGATACGCCTCGATGGCCGCGGCAGAGTTATTGCTTACGACGGCGATCGTGCGCCCTGTCTTTCTGAACGCTCGAATTAGCTCATGCGCTCCTGGCGTCGGCTTGGCGCTTCTTGCTGCTTCGACCTCGTGTGCGCGAAGTGCTGCCTCTACATACCTGGCTTCATCCCTTCCTATCCGCGAAGCGCACTTAAGTACGTCGAACGGATCACGAGTTGTCCGAATGTCAGATGGCAGTTCGCCGTGCCCTTCATCTGCCAGAATGCCACGTAGTTGGTCAGCCACTACTGAGGCGGGAAACCCTGCGAATACGTCGCAGATAGGACCGTCGAAGTCCAGAAGCAGGGCTTTGGTGCCGATAAAGAGCTTGCGTAGCGCTTCGATATCGTTCAGACGAACGCGGTTATCCTTCACCGCTTGTACTCCGTGGAGACTGTTCCCCACATGGAGTCGAACCACATACGAGCCTGCTCTACGTACTGGCTGCCGGTACTCGTGTCGTCGTCAGTGACGCTGTGGTGGAAGAGGATGGCTTCCTTGCCGACCAGGTCGTAGATCGGCTTCGGGTCGCCGTCGAAGCGGATGACGTGCTCTCGAACCGGGTAGAAGCCGAAGAAGGCTTCCTCGTTGTTGAGCAGGTAGAGCTTGAACAGCGGTGCCGCTCGGTGGACCTTGATCTCGACGGAGACGTCCTTGACCAGGCCGAGGTCTCCGAGTTCCTCGACGTTGTCCACGATCGCGAGGGTGTGGC
Organism: Lentzea sokolovensis; assembly: GCF_033949975.1. Classification (NCBI taxonomy): domain Bacteria; kingdom Bacillati; phylum Actinomycetota; class Actinomycetes; order Pseudonocardiales; family Pseudonocardiaceae; genus Lentzea; species Lentzea sokolovensis. Next base: position 65,541 of record NZ_JAXAVU010000009.1, on the reverse strand, counting down.
GGCGCATGATCTCGTCCATGCGCTTGCGGAAGCCTGGGCTGTCCTGCAAGTCCTCGACCTGGCACGGGATCGCCCACGGCTGAGATGTATCCGGGACGAGCATCCGGATGTTGATCGAGGTGGGTGTCAGCCGGCCGATTCGGATCTTGTCCAGTGGCTCCTGCATGACGCCTTGCAGGGTCTCGCCGGAGAAACCGGAGAAGTCGATGGTGACGTGCTCGGCCTCGAAGGCGCGCTCGATGTGCGGCCGGAGTCCTACCGGGCGTTCGGTGCGCTCGCGGACGAAGACGCCGCTGCCCTGTCGGGAGACGATCAGGCCTTCGTCGCGCAGCTCGCGCAGCGCGTTCTGCACGGTCATCGGCGCGACTTCGTACTTCTTCGCCAGCTCGGCGCGCGATGGCAGCTTGTCCCCTGCCTTGAAGACCTTGGTGAGGATGGCAGCCCGTAGAGCGTTCGCCACCTGCACGTAAGGCGGTCGCGGGTCATCCGGGTCGAGAGCCATCGGGTTCCTCTTCTGCCTAGCGTTGCTTGCCGGTTTGCCAACCACTACTTGGTACGTACCGCGCGCGTGGTTACGAACCAGGCCTGCGGTTACGAACCAAGTCTCCAAGGGTGCGGAGATCCTGTCTAGCCCGCCTAGGGAGCTAGCTCACTCAGTTGCAGACTGACTTGCTTGACTTGGCTAGACAACCTAGCTAGCTTGTAACTTGTCTAGGTCGGACAGGCGACCTAGCAAGCTACGGAGGTTGTCATGGCGGTTCCGTACGGCACGCGATTCGAAGCGGCGTTTGACCAGGTCTTTCCGATGGGTGCGCTGATGGTCGGTGAGGTCGCTCCGGACATGGAGTACATGAGCCAGGAGGACAAGGCCCGCGGTAAGCAGGCCAAGCAGAAGATCGACGAACGCTCCGGCAAGCGGCAGTGGAAGGTCGTCGTCACCGACCCGTCGGCAGAGAAGGAGCGGGACGCATCGGTCACGATCACCGTGCTCGCGGACGTTCAGCCCGTCCCGCCGCAGGCCGTGCAGGTCATGCCCGGCGTCGAGGTGAGGCCGGTCGCGTTCGAGGGGCTGACGGTCGAGCCGCGCGTCATGGGCGACCGGTTCAAGTACCAGGGCTTCATCATCCGGGCGACGGGCATTGCTTCGCTCCAGGTCGGAACTCCGCCGAAGCGCGAGAGCAAGCCTGCTGGTCAGCAGGGCCAGAGCGAGCAGAAGACGGCGGCCTGACGGTGGCGCGGCCGTCGCGTGAGGCGGTCGCCCGCTGGAACACCGCGTACGCGGAGCAGACGGCGGCGCTGTTCGCCGCTTCCAGCATCGGGGATGCGCGGGCGGTGGTCCGTCTCGCTCTCGGTTATTCGGCAGTGGCGCAGGCATGGCGGATCTTGGCCGCCGATCTAGCGGTGCCCTTGTGGGCTCGGCATGCCTGCTCCATTGCGGCAGAGGAATTCGACCGCCGGGCGCGCATTGAGCAGGCGCGGGTTGCCCTGGCTGATCAGGACGAGGAATGAGCATGTCGAAGCCGGAGCAGTGGGTGCCTGCGCAGGAGGCTCGCACGCTGATGGAGGCGCACGACGTTGTGGGCAAGTTGATGCCCGCGCCGAACTCTGCGCCCAAGGTGATGCGGGACTTCTACGTCCGTTCCGCGGCTGTGTACGCACGGATCGCTGAGATCGATCGGGCGCACCACCACGAAGCCCTCTATTGGGCCACTCGCGAGCGGGAGAAGGCTGAAGCGATCGACCGTGAACTCGCCGGGAAGAAGTCCGCGAAGGCCTAGTTAGTCCTTTTTAGACGGAGCGTGTGATCTTGTCAGGTCACGCGGCGATGCCGCATGTCTTCTTGCGGCGTAAGGGAAACGTAGGCGCAGAAGCGGAAACCGGCTACCAACCACGCCGCTCCTGCGCTTGTCCCTCCAACGTGGGAGTGAACAACGATGAGCGTAGAGCCTGGGCGTACCTGTGCGCCAGACAAGGCCCTGAAACAACAACGCTGGGATCGGCTGATCGCCAGCAAGCAGACCGTGTCGACGTTCGCCGTGATGCTTGAGAACGGAGAACTCGTCAGCCTCGACCTGACTCAGGCGCAGGCAGAAGGGCTTGAGTGCCTGTCGTGCAAGCGTGAGTGTGAGACCGGTCAGGGAGCGTTCCGGCCGGTCGGCCGCATCCCGAGTGTGGGCACCGTCTTTGAGTGCGTCGCGTGCTCAGGCGGTGCGCGATGAGCGGCACGAAGTGGGTTGATCCGGCTCCGTTCGAGGGGGCTCGGCCTCGCTTTCCCTGGTGGATTTGGCTTCCCCGGTGGGCGAAGGTCATTGCCGCACCGTTCGTGCTGACGGGGTTCGCGGTGTGGCTCGGTGTCCGCCTGGTCCTCGTCGGACTGCGCTACCCGGTCGCGGCCGGCGTGGCTTTCCTCGGGCTCGCCGCGTACCGAAGGTTCGGGCTCTCGCCGCTCGTGCTGGCGCTGCTCACGCTCGTGGCTGGGCTGCTGGTCTGGTACGGGCTTCATCGGCGGTCGTACCTGCGGCACTGCTGGTACCGCGTCGTCACCGAATGGCGGCGAGCAACGGTCTACGTGCCGAAGTGGCGCACCGTGATGCGGCTGGCGGACCTCGCTAAGGAACACCGGGGCAAGGAGTACCGGCCTGCTCTGCGGCGCGTTCGTGCTGAGGGCTGGCGGGACAAGGTCCGGGTGCGGATGATTCCGGCGCAGTCTCCAGAGCAGTGGGAAGCGCGGCGGGACAACCTGGCGCATTCCTTCAACGCTCGGTCGTGCCGTGTGAGGGTGCTGAAGCCTCGGCTGCTCGAACTCGACTTCATCCACGCTGACCCGCTCGCCCGACCAGTACCCGTCCCGCGGCTCGATGACTCCGCGGACGTCGACCTCAAGAAGCTGGTGGTCGGACGCACGGAGACCGGTAAGCCCTGGCGGCTCAAGCTCCTCGGCTCGCAGGTCCTCGTGGTCGGCGTGCCCGGTGCGGGCAAGGGCTCGGTGCTCTGGTCGATCGTCTGGCAGCTCGCTCCCGCGATTCGTGCCGGCCTGGTTCGTCTCGTCGGCATTGATCCCAAGGGCGGGATGGAGCTGGGCCAGTGTCCGGACGCCTTCGACAAGGTCGTCTACGACAACGGGCCGGACGCGGTCGAGCTGCTGGAAGAGATCGCGGCGGAGGTCAAGGCGCGGGCTTCGCGGTACCGGGGTGTTCGTCGCCTGTGGACGCGTAGCGCCGGTGAGCCGTTCACGGTCCTGGTGGTGGACGAGCTGGCGGACCTGATCGCCTACCAGCAGGACAAGCAGCTTCGGGAGCGTGCATCTCGTGCGGTCCAGACGATCAGCTCGCAGGGACGCGCTCCCGGTGTCGCGACGGTGGCCCTGGTGCAGGACCCGCGCAAGGAGATCGTGAGCTTCCGGCACCTGTTCACGACTCGCGTGGCGCTGCGTCTCGACGAGCCGATCCAGGTCGACATGGTGCTTGGCGATGGCGTTCGGCAACGCGGCGCGGCAGCTCACGAGATCAGCGAGAACACGCCCGGCGTCGCGTGGCTCAAGGAAGACGGACAGCGCGAACCGGACCGGGCTCGGGCCTTTCACGTCACGGATGCGGACCTGGTTGAGCTCGGGCTGTTCCTCGCCCCGGCGACCGTCCACGAGTTCCCTGCAAGCCACGACCAGAGGGAGGCGGCATGAGCACGAACGTCACCACGTTTCCCGGCGATGTTGCAGGCCAGACGCGCGCGGAACGGATGAGGCAACCGGCCGCGCTCGACGTCACCAAGGCTGCCGCTGAACAGCACGGCGTGTGCGTGCGGCCGTTCACGATGGAAGTCGAAGACCACGAGTCCTACGAGGTTCGCTACGTCGCGGTGCCGTGTGGCTCGACGATCGAGAGCGTCTGCAAGCCCTGCGCCAAGAAGGCCAAGGCCTTGCGGATGGCTCAGTGCCGCGAAGGCTGGCACATGGAAGTGGAGCCCGACTTCACCCCGGAACCGCCCACAAAGGACCAGACGGAGCTGCTGGAGTACCGCGCTGACCTCATGAAGGCCTTCAAGGAGGAAGGCAACTCGGCTGAAGCGGACGAGCTGCGGGAGGAGATCCACAGCGTCGACGACGAACTTCGGCAACTCGGCGTCCGTGGTCGCCTGCCTTCGCCGGACGATCCCGGCAAGCGGCCCGTGAAGCGCTCGACGAAGCGTCGGCAGGATGCGCCGGACCTGCCTCGGCGGCGGGTTGAAAAGCGAACGGTTGGACGGGAGTTCGCGGGAGCCTTCCGTCCCTCGATGTTCGTGACGCTCACGCTGGACACCTACGGCAAGGTGCGCGACGACGGCACGCCCGTTGACCCGGACAGCTACGACTACCGCCGTGCGGCAAGGGATGCGGTCCACTTCGCAAGCCTCATTGACCGGTGGTGGCAGAACCTGCGGCGCGTGGCTGGCTGGGACGTCCAGTACTTCGCCACGGTCGAGCCCCAGAAACGCGCTGCTCCGCACCTGCACGCAGCACTCCGCGGTTCAATCCCTCACGAGCTGATTCGCCTGGTCACGGCGGCCACCTACCACCAGGTGTGGTGGCCCAACCACGACGAACGCGTCTACGTGGACCGGCTGCCGGTCTGGGACTTCGACGCCAAGGCGTTCATCGACCCCGACACCCGAAGGGCCTTGACCACCTGGGAAGACGCGGAGGTCGAGGAACCGGCGCACGTCGCGAAGTTCGGGCGACAGGTGCACTCCAAGGGCATCCTCGGCGGCTCTGAGGAAGCTGGGCGGCACATCGGCTACCTGACGAAGTACCTCACGAAGTCCATCGGTGAGGTGGTCGAGCAGGACACCGAGCGACAACGCCGGCATGCGGACCGCTTGGCCGATGAGTTGGCCGTCACGCCCTGCTCGGACAGGTGCGCGAACTGGCTCCTCTACGGCGTCCAGCCTCGCGGAGCGAACTCCCGCATGAGCCCAGGACGGTGCAAGGGAAGGGCTCACCGCAGGGCCACGCTCGGACTGCCTGGGCGGCGGGTTCTGGTGTCCCGCAAGTGGTCGGGGAAGACGCTCGCGGATCACAAGGCCGATCGGAAGCGGTTCGTGGTCCAGGCGCTCAAGGCCGTGGGGATCGAGAAGCCGGAAAAGGACCCGGCTCGGCTCGTCTGGCACAAGGTTCGGCCTGGTGACCCGAACGTGCCGCCACGGGCGCATCTGCTCATGCATGCGATCGCTCAACGCGTGACGTGGAAGGCCGAGTACGACCGCGCGCTACTCGCGGCTGGGCCTCCAGATCTTTCGGCAACTGCGGCCTGATCAACCAAGGGGGAAGACATGAACGACATCGCGTATCGCGTTGAGGAAGTCGCTCGGGCCCTTCGGGTGGGGCGGACAAAGGTGTTCGACTTGATCAGGGCCGGTGAGCTGGTGTCTGTCAAGATCGGCGGGAGTCGTCGGGTTCCGGCCTCGTCGGTGCAGGCGTACCTGTCTCGGCTGATCGCGGAGGCTGCGTAATGGCGGGCGGCAAGCGGTCCAACGGTGAGGGCTCCGTCTACCAGCGCAAGGATGGGCTGTGGGTCGGCGCGGCCTACGTGCTCACCACGACCGGGCACCGCAAGCGCGTCACTGTTTCGGCAACCACGGAGTCGGAGGCCTGGAAGAAGCTCAGGAAGAAGATCACGGACTCCGATGCCGGCATCCCGGTAGCGGCGGAGACGTGGACGTTGGAGAGCTATCTCAAGTACTGGCTGTCCACTGTGGCCGCGACGAAGAGGCCTCGGACGGTCGAGGGGTACGGCGTGGTCGTGCGGCGGCACCTGGTGCCCAACCTCGGGGCGAAGAAGCTCCATCGGTTGTCGGCCCAGGACGTCCGGACGTTCATCACGCGGCTGCGGAACGACTGCCGGTGCTGTGCGGAGAAGATCGACGCCAACCGGCCGAAGGATGCACGGCGTTGCTGTGCCAAGGGGAAGTGCTGCAAGACGGTTCTTTCCGACCGGACCATTCAGCAGATCCATGCTGTTCTGAGGAATGCGCTGGCGCACGCAATGCGGGAGGAGGTCGTGCCGCGCAACGTCGCCAGGCTCGTTCAGGTCAGGTCGCCTCGGTATGACGTGAACCGAGGTCTGGACGCCGATCAAGCAAAGGCGCTACTAAAGGCTGCGGAAAACGATCGGCTGAAGGCGCTGTACGTCCTGGCGCTCTACCTCGGAATGCGGCGCGGTGAGTTGCTCGGCCTTCGGTGGAAGGACATCGACTGGGACAAGTGGGACGAGCCATGCGCAGAACACGGAGACGACTTCTGTGAGGACTGCGCGGGGCAGCACTTCCCGACATTGCAGATCCGGCAGACCCTTCAGCGGGTCGGCACCAAGCTCGTGTTCGTCCCGCCGAAGACGGACCGGTCAGAGCGGGTGATGCCCCTGCCGCTCCTCGTGGCCTGGGCGCTGGTCGACCACTGGGACCTACAGGACGACGAAGCGGAGGCGGCCGGCGACAAGTGGGAGGAGTCGGGGTTGATCTTCGCCACGGTCACCGGCGGGCCGATCGATCCGACCTACCTGAGGTCGAGTTGGTATCCGATCCGGAAGCGCGCGGGCCTGGACAACGTGCGCTTTCACGACATCCGGCATTCGTGCGTGACGCTGCTGCTGAGGCTCGGCGTACCGCCGCACATCGTCCGGGACATCGTCGGCCACTCGAACATTGAAGTGACGATGATGATCTACGCGGCCGTCTCCCTTGAGGACAAGCGGGAGGCCTTGAAACGGCTCACGGACGAGCTGGGCTGAGGTCGTTGCTACACCCGTTGCTACACCAGAGGGGGTGTGACCAGCCTCAACGGCCGGTCACACCCCCTCTGAACTGCGGAAGCGGAGGGATTTGAACCCCCGGACGGTTGCCCGTCTCCCGCTTTCAAGGCGGGTGCATTCGGCCGCTCTGCCACGCTTCCCCGACACCACCGGTGTCAGCGCCAAAGCCTAGCCGTTCGACTCCCGCAGGTGTGTCATGACCCGGTCGAACACCTTGGCCAGCACCTCACCCTCCTCGGGCGTGATCAGGTCGACGATGTGCTCCCGGACCCCGCTCAGGTGCGTGGGGGCGGCCGCGACCAGCTGCGCCATGCCGGCGGCGGTCAGTTCGGCTAGCACGCCTCGTCCGTCCTCTGTGCACTCGCGGCGGGAGACGAGGCCGGCCTTCTCCATGCGCGCCACCTGGTGGGAGACGCGTGACTTCGAGGAGGCGACGTCTTCGGCGAGCTGCGTCATTCGCATGCGCCGGTTCGGTTGTTCGGAGAGCCTGACCAGAATCTCGTAGTCCGCCAGTGACACTCCGTGGGTGTCCTGCAGCTCTCGGTGCAGGCGGTCCATGAGCATGGACGAACCGTTCACGTAGGTGCGCCACGCGCGCATCTCGCCCTCGTCGAGCCAGTGCGGCTCCTGCTCACTTGGTGTCACGGGAACAAGGTTAGTCCTGAGCATGACGATCCAGTCATTGCTCTGGAAAACGTGGCCTTCGGAAGGCAGACTCCTGCGCCGTACACGCGCGTTAACCACGCCATCGAAAGGCTCCTTGCATGAGTTCGTTCAGACGGCTTTCCGTTCTGGCGATCACCGCCGCCGCGGCCACTGTCATCAGCTCTACCGGGGCAGCCCAGGCCGATGCCCAGTCACTGCGCGGTCGGGGCACGGTTGACGTGCGCCTGATCGGTATCAACGACCTGCACGGCAACCTCGAGCCGCCCACCGGCTCGTCCGGGCGCGTCATCCTGCCGGACGGCACGACCGTCGACGCCGGTGGCGCCGCCTTCAACGCGACGCACATCAAGAACCTCCAGAAGGAGGTCAAGAACTCCGTCATCGTCGGGCAGGGCGACCTGATCGGTGGATCGCCGCTGGTGTCGGCGCTGTTCCACGACGAGCCGACGATCGAGGTGCTCAACGAGGTCGGCATGGACGCGACCGCGGCGGGCAACCACGAGTTCGACGAGGGCTACAAGGAGCTCCTGCGCATGCAGCGCGGTGGCTGCCACCCGGTGGACGGCTGCCAGTTCCGCGACAAGTACAAGGGCGCGAACTTCCCGATCCTCGGTGCGAACGTCACGCACGCCAAGTCCGGGCTGCCTGCTCTGCCGCCGTTCTGGGTGGAGATCCGTGACGGGATCCCGATCGGCTTCATCGGCATGCCGCTCAAGGACGTGCCGATCCTGGTCGACCCGAACGGCATCAAGGAGATCAAGTTCGGCGACGAGGTGAAGGCGGCCAACAAGTACGCCAACCTCCTCGACGCCATCGGCGTGAAGTCGATCGTGCTGCTCGTGCACCAGGGTGACCAGGTCACGTCCACGGGTGGCGGCCCCAACGCGTGCAACGTGGCTCCGGAGAACCCCGGCAGCTACATCGCGACGAACGTCAGCCCGAAGATCGACGCGGTCTTCTCCGGCCACAGCCACCAGCACTACAACTGCGTGGTCAAGGACCCGGCCGGCAACCCGCGGCCGTTCATCGAGGGCCTGGCCTTCGGGCGTGAGCTGAGCGTCGTCGACCTCAAGATCGACCGCCGGACGCGCGACGTCGTCCGCGGCGAGACGAAGGCCGACAACAAGATCGTCACGCGCACGGTCGCGCCGGACCCGGTGATCCAGTCCGTGATCGACCTGGCCAAGACGAAGTCCGGCCCGATCGCGAACCGGCCGATCGGCTCGATCGGCGCGGACATCGTCCGGGCCGCGGCCGCCTCCGGTGACTCGCCGCTGGGCAACCTGATCGCCGACTCCCAGCTCGAGGCCACCAAGTCCAACGGTGCCGTGATCGCGCTGATGAACCCCGGTGGCGTGCGCGCCGACCTCACCTACGCGCCGAAGGGCACCGAGGGCCCTGGTGTGGTGACGTACGACGAGGCGTTCAGCGTTCAGCCGTTCAGCAACATCCTGCAGACGGTCACGCTGACCGGCGCGCAGATCAAGACCGCGCTGGAGCAGCAGTTCGTCGTGGGCAAGACCACGATCCTGCAGCCCTCGTCCGGCTTCACCTACAGCTGGTCGCTGTCCGCGCCGATCGGCTCGAAGATCTCCGGCATCACGCTCAACGGAACCCCTGTCGATCCGAACGCGAACTACCGGGTGACGATCAACAGCTTCCTGCAGGGCGGCGGTGACGGTTTCGCCGAGTTCACCAAGGGCACCGAGATCACCGGTGGTGGCATCGACCTCGACGGGTTCGCCGCGTACCTCGCGACGCACCCCGGCCAGCTGCCCCCGGCTACCGGCCGGATCACGCAGCTGCCGTAACCGCAGAACGCAGCTGAAGGCCATCCCGGCGACGGAAGTCGCCGGGATGGCCTTTTCGTGTGCCTGATTGCTCCATTTGATCTAGGGTGAGGGCCGATGTCGTGGTTGCGTCGGCTCCTGCTGCTCGCCGGTCTGGTGACCGGCGCCTGGCTGCTGGGCGCCGCCGGTGAGGCGAACGCCGACGTCCGGGTCGAGATCGACCAGCTCAAGGTCGAGGTGAAGCTCCCCGTCGCAGACATCGGCCTCAAGATCGAGACCCAGCGGCAACCGGACGAGCCCGCACCGCCGAAGCCGGACCCGCGCGTCGAGGCACCGGAACCACCTGCGGCACCGCCGACCTCGGCGCGTCCAGTCGAAGCGCCCGTTCAGGCCGAAGTGCTCCAGCAGCAGACAACACCGCAGCCGCCGCCCACGACGCTGACGACGCGCCCCACGAACCCCGTGCCCGTCCCGCAGCAGCCGCAACCGCAGGCCGAGCAGCCGATGCCCGGCACGCTCCCGCAGAGCGGCGCGGGTTCGGCCACGAGCACCCAGATCCCGGCGGGCACGCTGCCGCACGCGATGCGGCCGCCCGCCACCACGGCGTCTCTCGTCAGCACCGAGCAGCAGGACGTGCCGCGCACCGTGCGCGCGGAGGAACCGACGTTCTCTCCCGACTGATCCCACGTGCCGCACCAGCACAGGGATCCGTCACCACATTCCAGGGAGAACAGTCATGCGCAAGAACCTCAACCGCACCATGTCCGCGGCTCTGCTGACCGGTGGCCTGATGGTCGCGTCCGCCGGATGGGCCCAGGCCATCCCCGTGCCGCTCAACATCGACGACGAGGTCCGCGTCGGCAACCTCGTGAGCGTCCCGGTCAAGGTCTGCGGCAACGCGATCAACGTCCTGGGCGACAGCGACGCCACCTGCGAGGAGAAGCCCGCCGCGCGCACCCAGGCCGACAAGGCCCTGGTCTCCGCGCCCGTCACGGTGTGCGGCAACTCGGTCGGCGTCGCCGGCGGCGGCACCGGCAGCTGCGGCGAGACCAAGCCGCAGGAGCCCAACGGCACCGTCGAGGCTCCCGTGACGGTCTGCGGCACCAGCGCGGCGGTGCTCGGCACCGCGAGCGGCGACTGCGGCAAGACCGAGACCCCCGAGCAGCCGGAGCAGCCGGAGCAGCCCGAACAGCCGGAGCAGCCCGAGCAGCCGGGCGAGAACCCCGAGAACCCGGGCAACGAGAACCCCGGCAACGGCAACCCCGGTGGCGGCAACGACAACGGCGGCAACAACGGCGACAACAACGGCAGCGGCAACACGGGCGACGACTCCGGCGCCGGCACCCCGCAGAGCGGCGACAAGGCCTCGCAGCGCGCCTCGGCGCTCATCCCGAACCTGTCGAAGACGGGCGCCGACCCGCTCGAGTTCCTGCTGGTGGGTCTCGGCCTGATGACCGCGGGCGTGATGGCCCGCCGCGGTGCGCGCCGAATCACCCAGGCCTGATCCTGATCAATATCTGATCGTTTTCCCCAATCGCCCGGCGAGAGATTCTCTCGCCGGGCGATTGCTGTCTGCAGTGTCGATCTCCGCAGGTCACCCGTCCGACTTCACCAATTCAGGTTTCGCGTGAGGTGTTGAGAAATGCGGCGATCAAGCGCATAGTCGATAACGAGCTGGCAACCGGCAGGTGAATGAACAAGACCACCCGGAGGCCACGCCCAGAAGGGGTAGGTGGTGCTGTGCAGGTATCTCCTCGCTGTGGCGAAACGCGGTCTGTCGCATCCCCGCGAGTGGACTGGACGTGACCGGTCCGGTCGCGACTGCGTAGCGACGGACACGAGGTTTCGGGTGCCCAGGCGCCATCAGGCGTCGCTCGGCGCACTTCGACGCTGTTGAGCTCGGCTTCGGTGTCGTCTCATGGCGTCACCGGCTGAGCGCCACGCCAACCTTCGTGGGCCGTAGTCGTCACTTCCAAATGGGAAAGCCTTGGTGCGGTGCCCCGACGTCGGGCTCCGCACCAAGGCATGTTTCGTGCTTTATCGTTTGCGGCACCCATGGGGTCCTTGGCAGGAGGATGCGGTGCAGTTCAACGAAGGCGCGGAACTCGACCTCTCGCAGGTGTCGGACCAACGAGGCGTGGGCGGCCGCGTGGCCGGCGTCGGCGGTGGCCTCGGCGTGGTCGGCCTCATCATCTACTTCCTGATCCAGCAGTTCACCGGCATCCAGCTGCCGGCAGGCGGGCTCGAGGGCATGGGCAACAACACCCAGGTCGAGTCCGGTCAGCTGCTCGAGAAGTGCAAGACCGGCGCTGACGCGAACCGCGACAGCGACTGCCGGGTCGTGGCGACGATCAACTCGATCCAGGGCTTCTGGACCGACCAGTTCGCCCGCTCGGGCAACACCTACCAGGTCACCAAGACCAACTTCTTCCGCAACAGCGTGAACACCCGCTGCGGCAACGCCACCTCCGCGGTCGGCCCGTTCTACTGCCCCGCGGACTCCCAGGTGTACATCGACCTGGACTTCTTCAACGAGCTGCGGACCAAGTTCGGCGCGACCGGCGGCCCGTTCGTCGAGGCCTACGTGCTCGCCCACGAGTACGGCCACCACGTGCAGAACCTGCTCGGCACCTCGGACCGGGTCGGCAGGGAGACCGGACCCACCTCGGGCTCGGTGCGCCTCGAACTGCAGGCCGACTGCTACGCGGGCGCCTGGGGCAAGGCCGCGACGACGGTGCCGAGCGCCAACGGTCAGCCCCTCATCTCGAACATCACCCAGGAGGACGTGAACGCCGCTCTCGACGCGGCGGCGCGCATCGGTGACGACTTCATCCAGAGCGAGCTCGGCGGCGGCCGGGTCGACACGACCCAGTTCAGCCACGGCAGCTCGGCGCAGCGGCAGAAGTGGTTCACGACCGGGTTGGAGACGGGCGACCCCGCCCGCTGCAACACGTTCGACACGAACAACCTCGGCTAGATGACACAGGTGGCGCACCGGATCGGTGCGCCACCTGTCGTCAGCGGCGTGCCACGGCCAGCAACCGGTGGTCGCCCACGCGGAAAGCGCTTCCGTCGACGTCGCCGAACAGTTCGACCGACGAGAACCCGGCGGCGTTCAGCATCCGGGTCAGCTCAGCGGCCGTGTAGACGTGCTGCTCGCAGGTCGACCGCTGCGTCCGCTCCCCGTCCGTGAACGTGAAGTCGATCAGCAGCCGCCCCGAGGCGACGTCGTAGTCGTTCACGGCGACGCAGTCCACGCCCCCGAACGACATGCGCAGCTCGCCCGGCAGCGAAGGCAGCAACGACTCGGCCGTGCAGCCGTAGTCGATGACGAGAACCGGTGCGGCGGCGGCCAGGTCGGCCAGGAACCGCTGCGAACCGGCGTGTGACAGATAGCCGAAGCTGTTGCCCAGGCACAGAGCCAGATCGGCGGTCACGCCGAACGAGCCCAGCGCCGCCAGGTCGCCCTGCCGCCAGTCGAGCTCGGGAGCCAGCGCACGGGCGTGCGAGATGGCCTCGGCGGAGATGTCGATGCCGGTGATCGTGTAGCCGCGGCGGGCCAGTTCGATGCTGTGCCTGCCGCTGCCGCACGGTGCGTCCAGCACCCGCGGACCCGCGCTGAAACCGGTGATGAAGTCGATCTCGGCGGAGGTGACGGAAGGTGGCACCGCGCCACGCCAGAAGGTGTTGGCGAGATCGGTGAAGAACGAGGTGTACCAAGTCAAGGTGGTGCTCCTGGTGATCGCGAGAAACAGAACGCGAGAGTCACCGGGTACTGCGAAGGCACCCGGTGTGTCCGGGGCTGCCCATGGCATCGACCTTGTCTCTGAGAACACCTGAAGGCACTACTGAAGCACGCCCAGCGTGAGAACCGGAAGTGCTTTTACGACTGGACGGACCGCGGCGTCGAGAAGCGGATCATGTTGCCGGACGGGTCGCGGAACGCGCAGTCGCGCACGCCGTAGAACTGGTCGACCGGCTCCTGCAGCACCTCGGCGCCGGCCGCGCGGACCTGCTCGAACTTCGCGTCCACGTCGTCGAGCTCGAAGATGACGCCGTGCAGCGACCCCTTGGCCAGCAACGCGTGCAGCGCCTCGTGGTCGGTCGGCGGGACGGGCGGCCCGATGCGCGACAGGCCGATCTCGACGTCGGGCTGGCCTGCGGGCCCGACGGTGAGCCAGCGGTAGTCCTCGACGGACTCGTCGGTGCGCACCTCGAGCCCGACGACGTCGCGGTAGAACTTCAGCGCGGCGTCCTGGTCGTGGACGAAGAGGAACGTGTGCGAGAGCTTCATGGGCGAAACCCTAGGCACGCCGCGAACGCGTCGCTTCTCGAAATCTGCTCGGTCTCGTCAACCCCATCAAATGACATCCGGGCACCGCGGCCAGCGAATCATGGGCACGCGCCCGGTAGGCAGACGGCGTTTCCCCGACCAGTTCGGTGAACCGCGCGGAGAACGAGCCGAGCGAGGTGCACCCGACCTCGACGCAGACCTCGGTCACCGACAGCGTTCCGAGCCGCAGCAACGCCTTGGCCCGCTCGATCCGCCGCGTCATCAGATACCCGTACGGCGTCTCGCCGTAGGCCGCGCGGAACTGGCGGGCGAAGTGCGACGGTGACATCAGCGCGGCACGGGCCATCGCGGGCACGTCCAACGGCCGCGCGTACTCGCGGTCCATCAGGTCACGCGCCCGGCGCAGGTGTGCGAAGTCTTCCGGCGTCACGCACGACAGCATGCCACCGGCGTGAGCGCAGACGAGTCCCCGCGATGCTCACGCTTTCCCAATGCCGCCGGTTGCCCTCGTTCGAAAAGAATCTTGCGCGTCTTTTCGCCATCCCATTGCCTCTTTCGCGAGGTCACGAGCCTGCGGTACTTTCCGGGCGCCTTTCACTGGGGACTCGGGGGGATTCCGTTGTCCGGTAGATCGATCAGCCGTGCCGTGCTCAGGTTCGGAGCTCTGACCACCGTCGCGGTGCTGACGTTCAGCACTGCCGCGTTCGCGCAGGACGACCCGGCGAGCACACCGCCGGCGCCCGTCGAGACGTCAGCACCACCGTCGTCCGCTCCGGTCGCACCGCCGCCGGCCCAGGCAGAGCAGCCGGAAAGCATTTCCGGCGTCCTGTACGCCGACAAGAACACCAACGGCCAGCGGGATCCCGGCGAGGAGATCTCCGGCGGCAAGATCGACATCCTCGGCGGTGCCGACGAAAGCGCCTATCACTCGACGATCAGCGGTGACGACGGGAGGTTCGCCTTTAGCGGCCTCGCGCCCGGCACGTACCACCCGACTTACCAGCTCGAAGACGGCTGGACCGTGCACCACGCCAACGCCGGCGGCGACCTGTTCACGGTGAAGGCGAACGAGACGACCGAGATCTCGGTGCGCGCCGAGCGCCCGTTCCGGGAACAGCTCACCGCCACCGCGACGTTCGACCGCGAGAGCTATCGCCTCCCGGCGTCCGCGACGATCAAGCTGACGATCACCAACACCACCAACCGCAAGATCAACGGCATCAAACCGCGGTGCGACAGCAGGCCGAACGGCCTTGGCAGCGGCAAGAACTGGGACGCGCTCGTGGCGAACGGCCTCTCGCTCGAAGCGGGCGCCAAGCGCGAGATGTCGATCGTCGAGGAGATCCCGGAGGAGGCGAGCCTGGGCGGGGTGGTCACGCTCGACTGCAGCTTCGCGCCGAACCCCGGCTGGAACGGAGACGGCCCGTCCGTGCACGCCGAGGCCAAGGCGAGTGGCGGCGCCGGCACCTACACGTTGGTGCTAGGCGAGGACAGGAACGCTGACTCCCGCATCGACGAGCAGGAAGCCGCCCGGGGTCTCAAGGTCGTCCTGATCGACCCGCGGACCGGCGAGCAGGTCGTGGAGCGGACCACCGCGGCGGACGGCAAGGTCGAGTTCTCCGGGCTGCCGGTCGGCGAGTACCGGGTCGTGCTCGTCGGGTGGTGGGCTTTCACCGACCCCGCCCAGGAACTGCTGACCATCACCGGGAAGGGCGGCGCCGACCACCGCTTCCTGAAGTTCGCGACGCCGGCGGACGTGCGCACCACGATGAAGTTCGACAAGCCGCGCTACGAGTCGCACGAGACCGTGACCGTGGAGTTCACCGTCAAGAACAACGGCGGCCAGACCGCCGAGGGCGTGAAACTCGACAACTCGTTGTATTCGCTGTTGATCCCCAACGAGCAGTGGGGAGACTTCGGCTGGAACGGCCGCGGCGTGCGGATTCCCGCCGGGGAGTCACGCACGTTCAGCTACTCGGGCAAGATCCGCCAATTCTCCGGGGGCAAGCTCACGCTCAACGGGTTCATCAAGTTCGTCGGCAGGCCCGACCGCTACTTCCACGACTTCGACGGCACGGCCGACATCATCCCGACCAGCGGTTCCGTCACCGGGCTCGTCTACGAGGACGCGAACCGCAACGGCCGGCCGGACGCGGGCGAGGCCGCGCCGGACGCCGTGGTGGAGATCAGCGGAGGCGCTCCGCTCACGTACCGCAAGACCACGTCGGACGCCGAGGGCAGGTTCTCGCTCACGGACGTCCCGTCCGGCGAGTACTGGATCAGCTACACGCTCGCGGGCGGCTGGATCGTGCACATCGAGACGGGAACTCCGCAGATCTGGGTGCAGCCGGGGACACCGCTCGATCTGACCACCCGCGCCGACCGCCCGTACTCCGAGCTGCTCAAGGCGACGGTGGAGCTCGACAAGCAGGGCTACGTGCTCGGCGAGGACGCCAGGATCACCGTCACGCTCACCAACAACGCCGATCGCGAGATCCGCGGCATCAAGCACGGATGCAACCGCGTCGGCGACTCGAACCACTTCGGCGGCACCAGCAAGGATCCCTTTCCCGCGGGGTGGGGCGATCTGAACTACTACGAGCCGGGAGTGACGCTCGCCGCCCACGAGACGAAGAAGATCGTCGTCACGGAGAAGGTCCCGCACGGTGCCCGTCTCAAGCGGATCGCCCTGGTGGCGTGCGACTTCGCACCCGAGCCCGGATTCAACACCGACGGCCCGTTCTCGTTCGACTGGGCGAGCGTTCCCGGCGGAGTCGGCTCGGTGAAGGGCAGGCTCGCGCACGACCGCAACAACAACCACGTCGTCGACCCCGGCGAGGCGGTCCCCGGCGCCCGCGTCCTGTTGATGACCGACAAGGAGAACGGGTACCAGCTCGCGGACTCCACTTCGGACGCCGAGGGCAACACCCGCTTCGACCAGGCGCCACCAGGTGAGTTCTGGGCGTGGGTCGACGGACCGTGGCAGTTCGAGGGCGACAACGGCAAGGTCGACATCAGGGCCGACGCCGTGACCGAACGAGACCTCTTCGTGGTGCCCGTGCCGCAAGCCGCACCACCGCCCGCCCAGCAGCATTCCACCGGTGGCACCCGTGGCGCGCTCGCCAAGACCGGCGCCAGCGTGCTCGGACTGGGCCTGCTGGCCGCGCTTCTCGTGGCGTTCGGCTTCGGGATTCGTGTCGCCGGTCGCCGCAGGACGTCCTGAGACATGAATCATTTCCGGAAATGCCCTTGATCCGGTACTTTGCCCGAGTCTGTCGGGCACGTGCGGGGGCTTGATGCTCAGGCGGACCATTCCTACGGGGTCTTTGGGGGATTCCTAGTGTCCGAGAGATCGGTCAGCCGTGCCCTGCTCAGATTCGGGGCCTTGACCACCGCTGTCCTCCTCGCGTTCGGCACCGCCACCAGCGGTGCGCAGGCGCAGGAGCCGGAAGCACCGACGTCGGCCGTCGAACCGACGCAGACGACCGAACCGAGCACTCCGCCGTCCACTCCGCCGCCCGCGTCGAGCGACCCCTCGGTCCCGCCGCCGTCCGGTGACCCCGCTCCGCCGTCGACCTCGACGCCTCCGCAGGAGAACCCGCCCGGCGACACGCCCGTCCCGAGCACGCCGGTCACGCCGACCAGCGAGCCCGCGAAGGCGGAAGAGCCCAAGCAGGCGACGCAGCAGCAGGCCGCACCGGACCTCAAGATCTCCGTGAAGTTCGACCGCGCCGAGTACTCCATGGGCGAGCCGCTGGGCGTCACGCTGACCGTTCGCAACGAGGGTGACGTGGCCGCGAACCAGGTCCGGTTCGCCAGCGAGGTCCTGTCGCTGAACCTGACCACGGGCGTCGACGACCTGGTCTCCCGCCCGAGCCTGGCTCCCGGCGAGGTGAAGGTGATCAAGCTCGGTGCCACGGCCCAGTGGGGCGTTCCGAGCGTGGCGCTCACGGTTCGCACCTGGGCCGAGGGCGTGACCGACAAGACGCCGAACGACAACCTGTCGCGAGCCGAGACGAAGATCGTCAACAACGGCGGCCAAGTGAGCGGTGTGCTGTTCGAGGACCGCGACGGCAACGGTGTCGCGAGCCCCGGTGAAGGCATCGACTGGCAGACGTTGAGGCTGAGCGGTGGTCCGGCGTTCCCGAACTCCACCCAGACCTACAACGGCGGCCAGTTCACGATGCGTGACGTTCCGCCTGGCACCTATCAGGTGCGGTGGACCGGCAGCAGCGGCGCCGGCGGCGACTCCCTGACGGTCAAGGCCGGGCAGTTCATCACCGTGAAGCAGGGCGAGACCACCCAGGTCTCGCTGCAGGCCGTCCCGACGCTCTCGCGTTCGCTGTGGATCGCCGGCCACTCGTTCGACAAGCCGAGCTACGCCAAGGGCGACCCGATCTCGGTGAGCGTCATCCTGCGCAACAACGGCAAGGAGCCGATCACCAACCTCGTCACCGTCTGCGACCCGGAGAACGACCCGGCGACGCTCGACGGCACCGCCGACGGCTGGGGCGACCTGCGACCGGACCGCGGAGGCGTCACGATCGGCGTGGGCGAGACGAAGACGTTCACGGTCACCGACACCGTGCCCGACGTCGACTTCCCGACCGGCAAGGTCTACTTCGCCTGCACCTTCAGCGTCGACGGCCGCAACGCCGATGGTCCCGGCGCCGGTTACGGCTCCGCGAACCCCGGACTCACCGTCGGCGCGGACATCGCCGGCATCCACGGCACCGTGTCCGGCCGCCTCCTCGCCGCCGGCAGCGGCATCCCCATCACCTCGACCAAGATCGTCGCGATCAACCCCGCGAACAACCGCATCATCGGGCAGGCGTCGACCGACTGGAACGGCGCGTGGCGGATCCAGAAGCTGCCGCGCGGCAAGGTCGCCCTCCAGGTCGTCGGCGGCTGGAAGCTCGAGGACGGCAGCGCGCACCGGCTCGTCGACGTCATCGCCGAGCAGGAGGTCGTCGCCGATCTCGACGTGGTGAACGGTCCCTTCGTGAAGGACCCGACCGTCTTCGCGCCGGACCTGAAGGTCTCCGTCTCGTTCGACAAGCAGAGCTACGACATCTCCGACCTGGTGCGCATGACGATCAAGGTCGAGAACATCGGCACCGGCGTCGACCCGGGACGGGGCAGCTGGCACGGGACCCCGTACAACGAGCAGGAGCCCTACTTCGACTACGCGGAGCTCCGCAGGTTCCTGGATCCCCAGATCGTGCTCTACCCCGGTGAGAGCAAGCAGGCCACGTTCACCGGCCGGATCAGGGACGGGGGCATCGACCCCGAAAAGCTCCGCAAGGTGAGCTACGTGGCCGAGGCCGGCACCCAGTCCGACGACCCGAACCGCGACAACAACAAGGCCGAGGCACGGGCGGACGTCAACTGGGGCACCGGTTCCGTCCTGGTCGTCGTGTACGGCGACCGCAACCTGAACGGGCAGCCGGACGCGGGCGAAGAACTCGCGAACCGCAAAGTTCGGGTTGGCGGCGGCAAGCCCCACGTGAACAGGGAGGCGACGACCGACGCTTCCGGCCGGGTCCACCTCACCGACCTGCCCGCGGGCACGTACTCCGCCTCGGACGAGTACGACCGGGAGTCCGGCTGGCTCCAGGACACCCCCGAAGCCGATCGCGTCGCCGTGGTGAACCCCGGCGACGTCGGCACCGCACGGGTGCGGCTGGTCCGGCCGCTGTCGGACGAACTGAAGGCGTCGATCAAGTTCGACAAGCCGGAGTACCAGGCCGGTGACGCCGTCGGCGTCACCGTGTCGATCACCAACGGCACCACGAAGTCGTTGCAGGTCAAGGCGGAGTGCGGTGGCGGCAGCTACGGCCCCTACCTCGGCAACGACCTCCCGGAATGGGGTCAGCTGGGCAGGGCCGCCGCCGGTGTGCAGATCGCGGCGGGCCAGACGTTCGAGGTCCGCTTCAGCACCGCGCTGCCCGCGTCGTCGCCCGACTGGGGCTACGTCACGGTCGGCTGCTCGTTCGGGCCGGAGAACGGCAGCGGCAACCCGCACGCCTCCGCCACGAGCAAGGTGCCCGGTGCGACGGAGACGTTCACCGGCTTCGTGGTCACCGGCGACTGGATGGCGCCGGAGAGGGTGCCGAACGTCAAGCTCGTGCTGCTCGACCCGCACACCCGCAAGCCGGTCGCGAGCACGACCACGGACGCCCAGGGCGCCTGGACGTTCCCGGACCTGCCGGTCGGCGAGTACGTCCCGCTGGTGGTGGGCCCGTGGAAGGTCGTCGACCTCGGTGAGGGTGAGCCCTTCGGCAACGTCCGGGGTCGCGAGTGGCCGTCGTACGTCTGGGTCGAGCGCGGCCCCGAGGTCGCCGATCCGACCGTCGCCACTCCCGGCGGCGCGGGCGGGAACGGTGGCGCGATCCTGGCGCCGGCGACCAGGAACACGGACGCGCTGGCGAACACCGGCGTGGGCGTGCTCGGACTCGTGCTCTTCGGCGCGTTGCTCGTGATGACGGGCGTGGCGATGAGGCGCAAGATCGCCTAGCCGACGATCCCCCGACAGGCCCGGTGCTCACGCTGAGTGCCGGGCCTGTTGTCATAAGCGCCACACTCTGTCGTCCCGAGTGGAGTGTTAGCGTCGCTAACCAGTGGGTACGGGGGTGGACATGACGGTCTGGGAAGCAGTCGCGGTGGTGATCGCGGGTGTGTTCGCAGGCGGCATCAACACCGTCGTCGGCAGCGGCACGCTCGTGACGTTCCCCGTGTTGCTCGCCGTCGGTTATCCGCCTGTGGTCGCGAACGTGTCCAACAGCCTCGGCCTCGTGCCCGGCTCGCTGTCCGGCGCGTGGGGCTACCGCGAGGAGCTCAAGGGGCAGGCGGACCGCGTCAAGCGGTTGCTGCCCGCGTCGATCCTCGGTGGCATCATCGGCGCGATTCTGCTGGTCACGTTGCCCGCCAAGGCGTTCACCGCGATCGTGCCGGTGCTGATCGTGATCGCGCTGGTGCTCGTGGTCATCCAGCCTTGGCTCAACCGCAAGCTCTCGCACCGCCGCAGCGAGAACGACGGTGGCGTGTTGCTGTGGTTCGGCGTCTTCGCCGCGGGCATCTACGGCGGCTACTTCGGTGCCGCGCAGGGCGTGCTGGTCATGGGGATCATGGGCGTGCTCGTCAGCGAGCACCTGCAGCGGATGAACGCGCTGAAGAACGTGCTGACCGCGTTCGTGAACCTCGTCGCGGGCGTCATGTTCATCTTCATCGCCGACGTGGCGTGGCTGGCAGTGCTGCTGCTCGCCGTCGGGTCCGTGGTCGGCGGCCAGATCGGCGCCAAGATCGGCCGCAAACTCCCACCCGCCGTGTTGCGCGGCGTCATCGTGGTGGTGGGAGTCGCGGCGATCGTTCAGCTGCTCATGAAGTGAACGCGCGGGCGGCGGCCAGGAAGGCGTCGTTCTCGTCCGGCTCGCCGATCGTCACGCGGGCACCCTCGCCGACGAAGGCGCGCACGACGATCTTGTGCGCCAGGCAGTGCTCGTTGAACGCGGCCGTGCGCTCGCCCAGCGGCAGCCACACGAAGTTCGCCTGAGTCTCCGGCACCTCGAAGCCCATCGCGAGCAGTTCGCCGCGCACGCGACCCCGTTCGGCCACGATCGCGCGGCAGCGGACCATCAGCTCGTCCTCGGCGTCCAGCGAGGCCATCGCGGCCACCTGTGCCAACGCGTTCACGGAGAACGGCACGTAGACCTTGCGCAGCACGTCGGCGACGACCGGCGGCGCGACCGCGTAGCCGATCCGCAGCCCCGCGAGGCCGTACGCCTTGGAGAACGTCCGCAGCACCGCGACGTTGTTGTGGCCCGCGGCCCACTGCTGCTTCGCGAGCTCGACGCCGTCCGGGACGTGCGCGTCGTCGACGAACTCCTTGTAGGCCTCGTCGAGCACCACGAGCACATCGCGCGGCACCTTCGCGATGAACGCCTCGATCTCCTCGGTGCGCAGCGCGGTGCCCGTCGGGTTGTTCGGGTTGCAGACGAAGACCATCCGCGTGTTCGGCGTGATCGCCGCGAGCATCGCGTCCAGGTCGTGCGTGTGCTCCGAGTTCAACGGCACGCGGATCTGCCGTGCGCCCGCCACGTGCGTGACGATCGGGTAGGCCTCGAACGACCTCCACGCGAACAGCACCTCCTCGCCGTCGGCGCAGGTGGCCTGGACGAGCTGCTGGCACAGGGTCACCGAGCCGCAGCCGATCGCCAGGTGGTCGGCCGGCACGCCGAGTTTGTCGGCCAGCCGCCCCGTGAGTTCGACGGCGCCCGAGTCGGGGTACCTGTTGATGCTGGCGGCCGCCTCGGAGATCGCTTTGACGACGCTCGGCAGCGGGCCGGCGGACACCTCGTTGCTCGCGAGCTTGATGGCGCCGGGGATGCTCTTGCCGGGCACGTAGGACGGCAGGGACGCCAGGTCAGCGCGGGTTCGCACGGTCATGTCCCCGATCCTCGCATTGCTCCGTCCGATTGGTCACGTTGACTGGAGTTCACCCCGTCGTGGAAGGGTAGGACGATGACGAGTACCCGCATCGAGACGCTTTCCCTCACCGACGGCCGTGAGCTGCGGGTGACGATCGCCGAACCCGACTCCGCCGTGCGGGGCGGCCTCGTGGTGCTGCACGAGGCGCGTGGCATCACCGCGGGCGTGCGCACGCTCGTCAGCAGCCTCGCCGACGAGGGCTGGCTCGCGATCGCGCCGCACCTCTACAACGAGGACCGCGTGCACGGCGACGACATCAAGGACCAGGTCAGCAAGCTCTCCGGTGACCGGCTGCTCGCGGACACCGACGTCGCGTTCGTCTGGCTGGGCCAGCAGGGCGTCAGCGCCGACCAGATGGGTGTGGTCGGGTTCGACATCGGTGGCACCGTCGCCATGGTGGTCGCCGCCAGTCGCACGATCGGCGCCGCGGTCACGGTGCAGGCGCCCGGCATCCTCGAACCGCTCTCCGACGGCCTTCCCGCGCTGGTGGACGTGGCCGGCGACCTCACGTGCCCGTGGCTTGGAATCTTCAGCGACGAGGACTCGGAAGAAGTGAGCAAGCTTCGCGATGCTGTGATCAGCTCCGAAACCGCGTCCGATCTGGTCCGTTTCAACGTTTCCAGTGACGAAGCGTGGGTTCGTGCGTTGAACTGGTTCGACGCACACATGAGGTAAGGGTCTTTACGGCGGATTGGAACCGAACCGTCGTCCGGGTACATCTAAGGAGTGCTTCGGACGGCTGACTGGGTGTAGCAGTGAGTAACGCCCAGTGCTGCGGTGACGAGTTATATGCAGTGCAGGGGGTTATGACGGATGGCTGAAGGCACTGGGACAGGGACCACCGGAACGACTGGCGCGGACACCCCGCCGGTGACACCCGACGTCACGACGTCGGTCACCGCGCCGATCACGGCTGAACAGCTGGCGGCGGCGAAACCTGTTCTCCAGCAGGGTCTGCTGGTGGACAAGGCGGAGGCGAGCAACGCCGCGGCCAAGCTCGACGCGGCGGCGGACAGCGGCAAGCTGACGCTCGACGTCGACGCCGCGGACGCGTTGATCAAGGCCGTCGATGCGGCCCGGGACCAGGTGATGGACCTGTGGAAGCGCGCGACCGATCAACTCGCCACACCGTTGCAGCTGGGGGAGAACCCGGTCGCGAAGGCGATCAGCGCGCGGTTCTCCGACCTGGCGGTCGGTGAGGACTCGGGTGCCGCGAAGGCGTTGCTGGACCTCTTCAAGGTCCTCGACGACATCAGCAACGCCCTGAGCCGCAACCGCGACACCATCCGCGATGCCGACGAAGAAGCCGAGAAGTCGATGAAGAACGCCGGGGGGTCCTGGTGAGTCACGGATCGCACGACAACAAGGGCAACGGCGACAAGGACAACAAGTCGTCGAACCACCACGATGACGATGACAAGTACGACCGCAGCGACCTGCACGAGCCGGTCGACTGGATGACGTACACGCACGAGCAGCTCTACAACATGGTGCACACGGGCGTGAACCTCGCCGGTGCGCAGGCCGCCGCCACCAACTGGCAGAAGATCGGCGAGGACATCGCCGGTGTCCGGACGAGCCTGCTCAAGGCCGTCGAGGACTCGTCCGTCGGCTGGGACAGCGAGTCCGCGCGGCTCGCACGCGACGGCCTGACCGAGGTCACCAACTGGGTCGACGACACCGCGAACTACGCGACGAAGGTGTCGGTCGCGATCACGACCGAGACCAGCAACGTCGAGGCCGCGCGTGCCGCGATGCCGCCGCCTCCCCAGGCGCCCGCGGCACCGGTGCCCGCGGACACGAAGCTGCCCACGCCGATCCTGAACCAGCAGGACCGGTTCGTGATGGCCGACCAGGTCGACGGCTTCAGCGCGACGAGCCTGCAGAACTCGGCCCTGATCGCCAAGAACCCGAGTGCGTTCGCGGGCTTCGAGACCGTCGGCGCCAGCCCCGTCGAGACCCTCGCGGCCAACGACGCCCAGCACCGCCTCGCGGCGGACGTGATGGCGGCGTTCCAGCGCAACTCGGCCGCGGTCGACCAGACCGTGCCATCGCAGTTCACGCCTCCGGTGAACCCGATCAACCCGACGCCGACCGGCCCGGATCTCACCAACCGCTCGCACACGGGGGCGGAGGGCACCACCGCGGGTGGCGCCGGTGGTCCCGTCGCGACCGGCACGCAGAACCAGAGCCGCGGCACCACGAACGCGTCGCGCGGCGGAAGCGGCGGTGGCGGTGCGGGCGGTCGTGGTGGCGCCGGTGGGTTCGGTGGCTTCGGCGGCGGCATGGCCCGTCCGTTCGGCTCCAACTCCGGCAACCAGGGCTCCGGCGGCGGTGGCGCTGGTGGCGCCGCCGCGTCCGCGGGTGGTTCGGCCGGCGTGAGCGAGGGCTCGCGCGGTGGTGGCGTCGGTGGTGCGGCGGCTGCCTCTGCGACGCCCGGCAACACGACCAAGGCGTTCCAGAACCCGCTTGCGATGGGCGGTGCGCCGATGGCCGGTGCCCCCGTGGCGGGCGGCGGCCAGAACGACTCGAAGGAACACAAGACGGCGAGCTACCTGGAAGAGGACGACAACGTCTTCGGCCTGGACCGCAAGGCGGCCCCGCCGGTGATCGGTCAGTGAGAGAACGCCAGTTCACGGTGAGCTCGCAGGAGTTCTTCCTGCTGTGGCAAGCCGTGCACGGCGAGGACCGCGTCGTGCCGCTCGGAACGCCCCACTTCGGGGCCACCCGAGCGGCGCGGCAGCGTCTCGTCGAAGAAAGCTCGCAGACGTTGCTGGCTCGTCGGTTGGGCACTGTGCAACGTCCGGATCCCGACCTCCGCGCGTTGGTCAGCGGCCTCGGCGAGTTCGACCGAGCGCTGGAGATCGCGTACTTCAAGGGCACCGAACTGGCTCGCGGCATCGCCTGCGCGGGCTGGGGAGGCTCCTTCGCCGCCCGCGTGAACGGCGAGGTGCACCTGTACCCGTTCCACCCGACGTCGCTGGCCTCGGCCACGGTGTCATCGTTGCCAGGCCTCGCGCCGGGCGTGGGGCGTTCCGTGAACGTGCGCTGGGACGACTACGTCCGTGCAGGTCAGGCGGGTGAGCAGGAGGGCAAGGAAGCGTTCCTGGACGTCCTGCGGGGCGTCGGCGTCCGCGAGCCCGAGGCGCACAACCTGATGCGCATCGTCACGTCCCGCATCGGGGGCGGCGAACTGGGCCTGACCGCCCGCAACCGCGACGGCGTGCCCCGCCCTACCGGCCGTTCGGTCTCGTGGCTCGACACGCGCGAGGGCCGCTACCTCCTGCGCAAGCAGGACGGCTGGCTGGTGCTGGCTCCCGCCGACGCCTCCCGCCTGACCAGCGCCGTCGACGAACTGATCGCGGCGGGATAGTTCCACACCGGTGGGCTACCGCAAGTCCGCCAATCACACATGGACGTTCGGTTGTGCCTCAGTTAGACATGGGGCATGACCGACACCGACGTCGAACTGCTGTGGCGCCCGGACCCCACGAGGGACAACGGGATGTCCGCTTTCCGGACGTGGCTCTCCGGCCACGGACACGACTTCCCCGACTACGAGTCGCTGTGGGAGTGGTCAGTCTCAGACCTCGAAGGGTTCTGGGGCGCCATAGCTTCGTACTTCGACGTCCAGTTCCACACGGCGCCCGAACGCGTCCTGGGGTCCACGGAGATGCCCGGCGCCGAGTGGTTCCCCGGCGCGACGCTGAACTACGCCGAGCACGCGCTGCGCCGCGGTGCCGACGACGACCTGGCCGTGATCTTCCATCGCGAAGACGGCGTCGCTTCTTCTTTGACGTTCCGGGTGCTTCGTTCCCGCGTGGCCGCTTTCCGGGCCGCATTGGCCTCTCTGGGCGTCTCCGCGGGCGACCGGGTGGTCGCGCTCGTCCCGAACGCCCCCGAAGCCCTCATCGCCTTCCTGGCGGCCGCCTCGCTCGGCGCCACGTGGTCGTCCTGCTCCCCGGACTTCGGCGCCCGTGCCGTCGCCGACCGCTTCACCCAGATCGAGCCCGCGGTGTTCGTCGCGGTCTCCGGCTACGTCTACAACGGACGGTCCTTCGACTGCCGCCCGGTGGTCGAGGAGATCCGCGCGCAACTGCCCGGCCTGCGCGCCACGGTCCTGATCGACTACCTGGACAACGGCGCCTCTCTGCCGGACACGCTGTCGTTCTCCGAGCTGGTGTCTGCGCATGAGGGTGCCGCGCTGGAGTTCACGCCGGTGCCGTTCGACCACCCGCTCTGGGTGCTCTACTCGTCCGGCACCACGGGCCTGCCCAAGGGCATCGTCCAGGGCCACGGCGGCATCGTCCTGGAACACCTCAAGATGCTCGGCCTGCACAGCGACCTCGGCCCCGGCGACCGCTTCTTCTGGTTCACCACCACGGGCTGGATGATGTGGAACTACCTGGTGGGCGCCCTCATGGTCGGCACCACCATCGTCCTGTACGACGGCAGCCCGGCGTTCCCGTCGCTGAACACGTTGTGGCACTTGGCCGAACAACACCGCGTCACCTACTTCGGCACCTCGGCCCCGTACGTCCAGTCGTGCCTGAAGGAAGGCCTCGACCCGTCGTCCCGCTACGACCTGACGGGCCTGCGCGTAGTCGGCTCGACCGGCGCACCGCTCACCCCGGAAGGCTTCCGCTGGATCGCTTCCGCCGTGGGCAAGGACGTCCAGATCGCCTCGGTCTCGGGCGGCACCGACGTCTGCACCGCGTTCGTGGCAGCCTCCCCGGACCGCCCGGTCTGGCTCGGCGAACTCTCCTGCCGCTCCCTGGGCGCCGCGGTCCACGCCTACGACGAGGCCGGCAACGCCCTGGAAAACGAGGTCGGCGAGCTGGTGATCACCAAGCCGATGCCGTCCATGCCGGTCTTCTTCTGGGGCGACGAAGACGGCTCGAAGCTGCGCGACGCGTACTTCGACACTTATCCGGGAATCTGGCGCCACGGCGACTGGATCCGCATCACCCCACGAGGCTCGGCGGTGATCTACGGCCGCTCCGACTCGACCCTGAACCGAGGCGGCGTCCGCATGGGCACCTCGGAGTTCTACCGCGTCGTGGAGTCCATCGACGGCATCGTCGACTCCCTGGTCATCGACACCTCGGGCGTCACGGAAGGCGAACTCCTCTGCTTCGTCGTCCTGGACGGCGTCACGCTGGCCGACGTGGAACCGTTGCTGCGCCGCGAATTGCGAGCATCCCTCTCACCCCGCCACGTCCCGAACCGTTTCGTCGCGGTGGCCGAGATCCCGAGGACCCTGAACGGCAAGAAGTGCGAGGTCCCGGTCAAGAAGATCCTCGCCGGCATGGACCCGGACCGAGCCGTCAGCCGAGGCGCACTCCGCAATCCCGAGTCCCTCCAACCGTTCCTGGAACTGGCCGCGGAATGATCTAGGTCACTTCGTCCGCGGTGACCAGGCGTTTAACGCCCCTCTTCGACCCTCTGAACGTGCTCTGACCAGCAGGTTCAGGGTTAGGAGGGGGGCGTTTTGCAACTCGGATGACGACCTGTGTAACCTATGTCCCGTGGCCGAGGATGGTCCCGGGAGGCTTCGCCTAGTCTGGTCTATGGCGCCGCACTGCTAATGCGGTTTGGGGTAACCCCCCATCCCGGGTTCAAATCCCGGAGCCTCCGCAAGGCCGAGCCTCTAGGGGATCGGTTATAATTGAATACACGCGCTCGTAGCTCAACGGATAGAGCATCTGACTACGGATCAGAAGGTTGCAGGTTCGAATCCTGCCGAGCGCACTGACTCAGGGCCCTGTGGAGAAGTTTTCCACAGGGCCCTGACGCATTTCTGGCTGTGGTGCGGCGATCTGGCTCGTTCCGGGTGCCGACCGTGATCGTGGACAACGCCGACGAGCGGACACTACGTTGGGATTCGCCGGTGCGGGGCTTCTCGCACCGGCGAATCCATGTCCGGACAGGCTGATCACGAAAGGCCGGGTTTGGTGAACACCACTGTCGAGCAACAGGTCCGCGAGTACTACGACCACGCTGGACCCGCCTACCACGCGCTCATGGGGCAGTTCTGGCACCACGGGGACCTGGAGGCCGAACGGGCCGGCCTGTCGCCAGAGGACGCGGCGAAGGCGTTGGCGCGCAAGCAGATCGACGCCGCGGGGCTGCGTCCTGGCGGGACCGGGCTGGACTTCGGCAGCGGTGTCGGGGGGACGACGGTCTACATGGCGGAGATCTCCGGGGCGAACGTCGTCGGCATCTCCAACAACGAGTGGCTCTCCGCGCGGGCTCGTGAGTACGCGGCCGAGCAGGGGATGAGTGAGCGGGCCGCGTTCCTGACCGTGGGCGATGAGGACTACAAGTCGCTGATCGCGTGGCCGGACGGGTCGCTGGACATGGTCAGCTTCTACGAGTCTGTGTGTCACCTGCCGGACAAGGCCGCCTTCTTCGCCGCGGCGTTCCGCACCCTCAAGCCTGGTGCCTGCCTGGTCGGGGTCGACTGGATTCGGCGGCCGTTCGGTGAGTACCAGTCCGAGGAGCAGATCGCGCCGTTCATCGGGCCGGTGCAGGAGGTCATCTCCATTCCGGAGCTCGGCACGCTGGACGAGTACCGCGAGATGATGTCGGCCTCCGGGTTCGTCATCGAGGCCGCCGAGGATCTCTACCCGGACGTCGAGTGCTGGGGCAGCACGCCGCCGGACGACGGGCAGGGCTGGGGCGAGTACACGGCCGGCGAGAACGACTCCGTGATCCACGACGGGAAGCGCGTGCTCGACGCCGCTCGTGCCGCCGGGGTCTTCTCGGTCGCGCGGTGGGTCGCGCGCAAACCTGGCTGACGACTGACAGGCCCGGCACGCGCAGGCATGCCGGGCCTGAACGAACTGCGACCGGTCGCCGCTCCACGCATGCCGTTCGGCGCGGGCAGCGGCTGTGACGGGCGCGCGGTGCCTCGCATGGCCACACTCGAAGCATGGCGATTCTGGCGGGCAAGGCCGTGGTCATCACCGGCGCCGGACAGGGCTTGGGGCGGGCGTTCGCCACTCATGCGGCGGCTGAGGGAGCCGCGGTGGTGATCAACGACGTGAACGAGCCGCTCGCCAAACAGGTCGCCGACCTCATCACGCTCCAGGGCGGCAAGGCCGTCGTCAGCGCCGGCAGCGTCTCGGACCCCGATCAGGCCGAGGCCGTGGTCGACACCTGCACGGCGGCGTTCGGCAGGATCGACGGGCTCGTCAACAACGCCGGCATCCGCTACCAGGCCGAGATCGGCCAGGACGATCCCGCGAGCATGCGCGAGCTCATCGAGATCAACGTGCTCGGCACCCTCTACTGCACCAACGCCGCGGTCAGGAGCATGCGCGGAGGGTCGATCGTCAACCTCGGCTCGGTCGCGATGGCCGGGCAGCCGACGGCCCTCACCTACAGCGCCTCCAAAGGGGCGGTGGCGAGCATCACGGCCGGGGCGGCGGCGGAACTCCACGAGCGCGGCATCAGAGTCAACGCCGTGTGCCCGGTCGCCTGGACGCGCA
This sequence comes from Lentzea sokolovensis, assembly GCF_033949975.1. NCBI lineage: Bacteria > Bacillati > Actinomycetota > Actinomycetes > Pseudonocardiales > Pseudonocardiaceae > Lentzea > Lentzea sokolovensis. Next base: position 36,029 of record NZ_JAXAVU010000009.1, on the reverse strand, counting down.
TGGCCGCCGCCGACACCAGGGCGAAGCCCAGCGGGCCGCCGGAGACGATCGCGCCGCTGGTCACGTACCTGCTGAGCGACCGCGCCGCGAAGGTCACCGGGCAGCTCATCCGGTTCGCCAACGGGCAGTTGCACGTCATGGTGCAGACGTCGCCGAAGGAACCCGTCCTCGAAAACGCCGCGTGGGACGTCGACGCGATCGCCGAGGCCTTCGAGCAGCGGCTCGAACCCGAGGACCCCGCCTGGGTCCGTTGGGGTGTCGGAAGGTGACGCACGCCTGATCACCAGGCAGAGTGGCGGCGTGGAGCAGCGGGAGATCATGCAGCGGGCGCTCGGCGTCCTGACGCTCACCTACGACGGCGCCGGATCCAACGACTACCTGCGCATGGCGCTCAAGTCGTTGCAGGAAGGCGTGTTCAGCTACGAGGTCAAGGTCGACGGCGAGCTGAACGAGGCCGGCCAGCAGGCACTCAAGCAGGCCATGGACCAGGTGCTGTCGCAGTTCGGCTGGTTCACCGCCGGACTGCTCTACGCCTTCCACGGTGTCGCGCAGGCCTACGAGAACGACTACGAGGAAGCCGACGTGCAGGAGATCCTGCGTCAGCTCGCGATCAGGCTCGCCGACTGACCAGTTCCGCGCGGACGCCGTCGGAGAACGGCGTCCACGCCTCGACCGCCCACGGCCCGAAACGCAGGTCCGTCAACGCGACGCAGGCCGCGGAGATCTCCGGGTCGACCCACAGGAACGTGCCGGACTGCCCGAAGTGGCCGAAAGTCCGCGCGGAAAAAGAAGTCCCGGTCCAGTGCGGCGACTTCGAATCGCGGATTTCGAAGCCGAGGCCCCAGTCGTTCGGCTTCTGCATGCCATAACCGGGCAGCACACCGTTCAGGCCGGGGAACACGACCGAAGTCGCCTCCCGCACCAGATCGGCGGACACCAACCGCGGCGACAGCAGTTCCGAAGCGAACAACGCCAGGTCAGCGGCACAGGACTCCGCTCCGGCACCGGCAGAGCCGGTCAAAGCCGAGGAATTCATCCCCAACGGCGCGAAAACAGCCTCGTGCAAATAGGTCGCGAACGGCATCTCGCACGCCGAACCCACAAAAGAAGCCAGCACGTCGAACCCGGCGTTCGAGTAGATCCGGCGGGTGCCGGGAGCGGCCTGCACCTCGGCCTTGTCGAACGCATATCCCGCGGTGTGCGAGATCAGATGCCGCACGGTCGAGCCCTCAGGACCCGCCGGCTGGTCCCACTCGACCGCGCCCTCCTCGACGGCCACCAGCACGGCGTACGAGGTCAGCAGCTTCGTCACCGACGCGAGCGGGAACACGCGCTGTTGATCTCCCAGCGAGCCGATCACGCCTTCAGGGGCCACCACGGCCACCGCCACGTTCTCGACAGGCCACGACGCCGCCACTTCCACGCTCCGCATGGGACAGACGTTAACGTCAGGGTGTGACAGTCCGGGAACTGATCGTCCTGGGAACGGCCAGCCAGGTTCCCACGCGCCAGCGCAACCACAACGGCTATCTGCTCAGGTGGGACGGCGAGGGCTTCCTCTTCGACCCGGGCGACGGCAGCCAGAGGCAACTCCTGCGCTCAGGCGCCGCTGCGAGCGACATCACCCGGATCTGCATCACGCACTTCCACGGCGACCACTGCCTGGGCGTTCCCGGCATCGTCCAGAGGCTGTCCCTGGACCGCGTCCCGCACACCGTCCACGCGCACTACCCGCAGTCGGGCGCCCACTTCTTCGAACGCCTCCGCTACGCCAGCGCGTTCTACGACGCCGCGGACATCAAGGAGGTCCCGGTGGTCGACGACGGCGAGATCGCCAACGGGAAGTTCGGCACGCTGGAGGCCTACCGCCTCGACCACGGCATCGACAGCGTCGGCTACCGCCTGATCGAACCGGACGGCCACCGGATGCTCCCCGAGAAGCTCAAGGAGCACGGCATCCAGGGCCCGCGGGTGCGCACCCTCCAAGTCCAGGGCGAGCTCGACGGCATCCGGCTCGAAGACGTCAGCGAACCCCGCAAAGGCCAGCGGTTCGCGTTCGTCATGGACACCAGGCTCTGCGACAACGTCTTCGAACTCGCCGACAACGCCGACATGCTCGTGATCGAGTCGACCTACCTCGCCCGCGACACCAAGCTCGCCGGCGACCACGGCCACCTCACCGCCCAGCAGGCCGCCCGCGTCGCGCAGGACTGCCGCGTCCGCAAGCTCGTCCTCACGCACTTCTCCCAGCGCTACGAGGATCCCGCCGAGTTCCACGCCGAGGCGGCCGCGGAGTTCGACGGCGAGATCGTCATCGCGAAGGACCTGGACCGGGTGCCGGTGCCGAAGCGAGCCACTGGTCCCTGACGATCTCCGCCAACGCCGACGAACGCGGCTCCCAGCCCAGCGCACGCAGCCGCGACGAGTCGGCCCGCAGTGATCGAATCTCACCGGCGTTCGCGGGCTTCCAGGTCACGTCCACGGCCCGTCCAGTGACCTCCAAGACGGCGTCCAGCACGTCGCGCACCGAAGCGGCGGTCGCCCCGACGTTGTAGACCGCCGACGTGCCCACGGAACAAGCCTCCAACGCCACGACGAAGGCAGCGGCAACGTCGCGTACGTGCACGAAGTCGCGCACGGCCCCACCGTCGCCGTAGACGTCCATTCCAGGCACGGTTCCGGCGGCGCACGCGACAGCCCGGGTGATCACCCGACTGGTGTCCGTGTCACCACCTCCAGCGACGTTGAACAAACGGAGAGTGGTCGCCCCGATCTGTCCGGACTGCGCGGCCCACGCCACGAGGTCCTCCGCGGCGGCCTTGGAGGCGGCGTACGGAGAGGAGGGTTCCCGGACCGATTCCTCGGTCAGGACGGCGTCCGAAGGCCGGTACACCGTGCCAGTCGAAGCGAGCAGGAATCGTTGGCCCTTCAGGGCTTTGAGCAGATTCAGCGTCCCGCCCACGTTCGTCTCGTAGTACGGGAGTGGATCAAGAAACGACTCCCGGACGCGAGCGATCGCGGCCAGGTGGATGACGGCGTCCACGTCGGCCAACTCGAACGGCTCTGACAGGCGCTGGCGGGACGAAACCGGTTCATGACCATGAACTCGCAGCTCACGCACCACGGCCCTGCCGACGTACCCAGTGGCACCGGTCACTAGAACTCGCACGAGTTGACCCTAAAGGTCGACGGAGACTGCGCCGATAACACACGAGTGAGTTACCCCCATCGCGCTGTGCACACGAGCATCGCCGGACTTCTGCACGATCACGCCGTGCACGAGTTCAAGCGGCAGGAGTTCCTGCGCAACGTGGCCGAGATCGTGGGAGCCGCACCCGCGCCCGGTCCCGCAGAGCTCACGGCGCCGTTGCCGTCGATCAACCCCAAGCGCAGCTTCCTCGCCCGCGTTGACCAGGTCCTTCGGGACGCGGCACGTTCGCTCTGAGCAGCGAGATCATCAGCTGATCCACACCTTGCCGGGCCCGCGCCGACGGGCCCGTCGCAAGATTCATCCGGCCGTTGCCGGACCGTGCTTCGACACACATACCGGGTGGCTCTACGCTACGCGTCACCCGGCGATCGCCGGTCACGTCCTCCGCTTCTCTTAAGCGAGTTTTCGGCGATGAATCATGTCCTCTCAGCGCTCAACGAGCGCCTCGGCAGGTTGTTCGGTGACCGGCTGGTAGTTCTGGCCGGCGGCACGCGTCTGGCAAAGCGCGCGCATGAGCTGCATACGCTCGGCGCTCGCCATACGCTCGTGCTCGATACCGACGATCATGCCCCGCTTCATGATTCCGTGATCGCCCGCTGGGTGTCCCTGGGCATCAAGGGCAGCCTGGTCGCCGTCGAGCAGCGCCGTCTCGGCAAGCTGCTCACGAAGCCGGGCAACGAGGTCAAGGCGATCCTGCGCGACTTCGACCCCGGCAGCGAAGCGGTCGTGATCAGCACGCCCTACAACGAGATCAGCTCGTTCCAGGGTCGTCCCGTGCTCAACGCGCGGGAGCCCGAGTGGGTCGCGCTGGAGAACAAGACCACCATCGACGCGCTGTGGGACGAGCTGTCCGCCCGCCGCGCGCCCGCGATGGTGTTCGACCTCGACTTCGAACGTCTCTGGGGTGCCTCGGAGATCCTGGACCGCGGCGCCGGCGTCGTCTGGTCCGGTGACGGCCCCGCGATCAACGGCGGCGCCAACTTCGTGCGCCGCGTGCGGTCGTACGAGGAGGCCAAGGAAGCCTTCGACGTGCTCGCGCCCAAGTGCGACCAGGTCCGTGTGATGCCGTTCCTGGAAGGCATTCCGGTCAGCGTGCACGGCATCGTCTTCCCGGACGGCACCGCGGTGCTGCGTCCGATCGAGATGGTCGTGCCGCGCCGCCAGGGCCAGGCCAAGTTCCTCTACGCGGGCTGCGCGTCGTACTACGACCCGCCTGTGTGGATCCGCGACGAGATGCGCAACCTGGCCCGCCGCGTCGGCGAGCACCTGCGCGAGACCGTCGGCTACCGCGGCACGTTCACGCTGGACGGCATCGCGACCGAGGACGGCTTCCTGCCGACCGAGATCAACACCCGCTACGGTGGCGCGATGGTGTGCTTCGAGGACGCCGTCCCGACGTTGCCGCTCGCGCTGGTGCAGGTCGCCCTGGTCGCCGGCTGGAACCTGGGCATCTCCTCGATGGAGTTCGAGGAGCTCGTGCTGCAGGCCGCGGACAACCACCGCGCCGGTGCCGTGGGCGCCAACGTGCGGGCCGTGCAGCCGACCGAGGTCGACGAACGCCGAGTGATCTTCACCGGCTGGGCGTGCCGGCTCGCGCACCCCGAGGAGGCCGCGCACGCGACGCTGCGGCTGAGCCCGTCACCGATCGGCGGCCGCCTCGATCTTGATCTGCACCGCGAGAACATGCCCGTGGGCGCGCCCGTGGCGGCGCTGACGGTCGCGGCGTTCGCGCTGGCGGACCAGGAGTGGGGGACGGGCCTCGGTGCCCTGGAACCCGCCGTCGCGGTCGAGGACGAGGCTCAGGTCGAGCAGGCCATCGAAGAGGCCGTCACCGCGTAGGAACGTTCACCAGGCGCCCTCGTCCCCGTACGCGGAGACGAGGGCGAACTGGTAGCCCATCAGGGCGGCGGCGACCTCGGGCGGCTGGTGCACCGGACGCACGAGCCCCTCGCCCAGCACCTTCGGCTGGTCCACGCCCAGTAACTCGGGCGAGTCCTTCAGCAGCGCCACACCGATCTCGGCGGCGTCCGCGAGCATCTCCTCGCCCGGCAGGTCGATCATGTCCGTGATCAGCCCGTGCACGAACGCGGGCAGCTTCTCCGGCACCGCGCAGGCCAGCGCGACCAGGCACGCGACCCGTTCGGACGCGAGCGCCTCGAAGATCTTCGGCGCGCCCTGGGCGACGGCGTGCCGGGTCTGCGTCAGCCAGTCCGGGGCCGTGCGGGGCAGTTCGCGGCCGAGAGCGTTCCACCTGCGGTGCGTGCGGCGTCCGTCCTCGGTGAACCCCTTGCCCGCCAACGCCATGGCGGCCAGCAGGAAGATCACCCGGTCCCGCACGTCACCGGCGACCTTGTAGGACGCCCCCAGCTCCACCAGGAACGGCACGGCGCAGAACGAGGCCTCGGACACCGTGTCGCCGGTCAGCAGCCGGTCAGCGAGCGAGGAGAGCGCGTTCTGCCGAACGTCCTCGCTGGGGTCCATCAGGGAGCGCAGCAGACGGGGCACGCGACCGGCGCCACCCCGGCCGTCGTAGACCTCGGTCCAGGAAATCCTGTCGAGTCCGCGCAACGGGTCAGGCCGTTGCCAGGCGCGCGGCAGCTCCATAGGCGGGAAAGGTACGGGATGTCACGGAAAGGTCCTCGGCGCCTCGCCCGTACGATCTCGCCGTGTCCTTCTCGGTGGCCGACATCTTCTCGGGTGCGGGCGGCATGAGCTTCGGCTTCCACGCCCACCGCGACTTCCGGGTCGTGGGCGCCGCCGACGCGCAGATCGGCAAGCCGAGTTCGAAGTTGGGCTCGTTGCGCTGCAACGACACCTACCGCGCGAACATCGGCGTCGACCCGCTGGAGGTCGACCTCGCGAAGGTCTCGCCGGCGGCGTTGCGCGAGGTCTGGGGCCTCAAGCGCGGCGAACTGGACGTGCTGCTCGCGTGCCCGCCGTGTTCGGGATTCAGCCGCATCACCTCGCAGAACCACCTGCGCGACGACCCGCGCAACTCCCTGGTCGGCCGCATCGCGGTGTACGCGGAGGAGCTGCGCCCGAAGGTCGTGCTGATGGAGAACGCCCGCGAGCTCGTCAAGGGCAAGCAGCGCCACCACTTCGACAGCCTCGCCGAGGAGCTCACCCGGCTCGGGTACTCGGTCTGGGGCGGCACGCACATGCTGTCGAAGTTCGGCCTGCCGCAGCTGCGCGAGCGGACGCTGATGGTCGCCGTGGACGCCGGCCTGCCGTTGCTCACGCTGGACGACCTGTGGGCCGGCCGGATCATCCGCCCCTCCGCCATCACGGTCCGGCGCGCGATCAGCAAGCTGCCCGTCGTCGCGGCGGGCGTGGCCGACCTGGAAGACCCCATTCACGTCTCGCCGACCTTTTCCCAGGACCGCAGTCTCGAAAGAATGCGTGCAATTCCCGCGAACGGCGGATCGTGGGCCGATCTGCTCCGTTCGCCGGAGACCGCGGAGTTGTTGAATCCTGCACAACGCAAGATCGTCGAACAGCAGAACTGGGGTTCGCACCCCGATGTCTACGGCCGGTTGTGGTGGGACGAACCTGCCCGCACCATCAAGCGGGAATGCGGCCACGTCGGCAACGGGCGTTATGCCCACCCTGTCCAGCACCGCCTCTGCACGGTCCGCGAGATGGCGCTCCTGCAAGGGTTTCCGCGCCAGTTCCGCTTCGACGTCTCGATTCTCGGGAACGCGTACCGGCACGTGGGAGACGCTGTTCCGCCGCTGATCGCCTACCAGTTGGCCGGGTTGACCCGCTGGATTCTCACCGGCCGCCGCCCGGAGCCCAAGGAGATGTGCCTGCGCGGCACTTCGCTGCGTCCCGGCGACATTCGTCCGGCAGAAGTTACCGAAATGGTGGCCTAGGTCTCTGAACCGACCTGGGTGATCATCCGTAGCGGGACGCCGCTATTGATAACTGTTCGGCAACGAATTTAACGTCACCTGACGGAATGAATGCATCGCAGGCCTATCCACTGTGGACACCGTGAGTGTGTTTCCGCTGCTCACTGGCTGTATGTCCTGGTCGCCTTACCTCACTCATACGTGTGTCACCCCATCGGCTAACGTCCCGCTCGCTTCCTGTCGGTTCAGTGTCGATGACGACGTGCCGACCGTCCCGACGGATGACTGACTTCCCGCCGCGTTCGGGTTAATTTCAGCGAGCAAGGAGACCCATGGCTTCCCGGTTCAGGATCGGCACGGCGCTGCTCGGCGCGACGGCCGCCCTCGCGTTCTCGGCCCTTCCCGCTCACGCCGAGGTGAAGATCACGCCGGACCGCGGTGGTTCGGAGCAGGGCCACAACGTGTTCCTCAAGCCCGGTAAGGCGGGCGAGGAACCGCAGAAGCAGGACACCTCGATCATCAAGCTCCGCATCGATGACGAGAAGGACCGCACCAACGTCTTCGCGTACTGCGTCGAGCTGCCGACCCCCCTCGTGGACGGCGACGTCCTCAAGGAGGTGCCGTGGGACAAGCACCCGAACCCGAACACCAAGTTCAAGGAGAACTCCGGCAAGGTTCTCTGGATCCTGAAGCGCTCCTACCCGAGCCAGTCGGTGGAGAAGGTCAAGGACGCGTTCAAGATCAAGAACTTGGACAAGAAGGACATCATCGCCGCCACGCAGGCCGCGATCTGGCACTTCTCCGACGGTGCCGAGCTCGCCGACACCAAGCAGAACGACGGCGAGATGGTCGAGCTCTACAAGCGCTTCGTCGCTGAGGCCACGCCGGAGGCCGAGCCGAAGCCGACCCTGGTGATCGAGCCCGAGTCCCAGTCCGGCAAGCCCGGCCAGAAGATCGGCCCGTTCAAGGTCACGACCACGGCCTCCGAGGTCAAGCTGACCGCGAACCTGCCCGAGGGCGTCACCATCGTCGACGCCGACGGCAAGCCGCTCGCCGTGCAGAAGAAGGACGACAAGCTCGCCGTCCAGGGCACGGGCGACAAGGTCTCCGAGTTCTTCGTGAACGTCCCGGAAGGCACGAAGGACGGCAACGCGACGTTCAAGCTCTCCGCCGAGGCCACGCTGTCCGAGGGTCGCCTGTTCGTCGCGAAGGACAAGGCTTCGGCCGGCAAGGACGGTGTCGCCCAGTCGCTCGTCGTCGCGCAGCCGCAGCAGGTCAAGGTCGAGAAGGAGGCCAAGGCCGACTGGAAGGCCGGCGTTGTGCCGACCACCACGACCACGACGCCTGCCACCACGACGACCACCACGTCGCCCGAGACCACGACTCCGGCCACCTCCACCACCCCGGCCAACCCGGCTCCGGGTGGCGGCGAGGACGACCTCGCGTCGACCGGTGCGTCGATCCTGTGGCCGCTGCTCGGCGGTCTGGTCCTCGTCGGCGCCGGTGTCGGTGCGCTGTTCGTGGTCCGTCGCAAGAAGGCCGGCGCCTGATCTGAGGCAGCCAGCCCCCTAGACGAACGCCCCCTGGTTCCGCGCCGGAGCAGGGGGCGTTTGCCATTTCCCAAGGGATTACCGGCGGCTGATGCCAGCCACGTAGATGTCGCCGTCGGCGATCGCGACGTCCCGGTTGGACGACGCCCCCGAGAAGATCGCGCGGGCGGGATCGCGGAAGTTCTCCACGATCTCGACGCGCTGCACCGGCTTGGCCGTCGGGATGACGATCTCCGGTGACCAGAAACGACCGAGCCGCACCAGGTAGGTGTTCACGTTCGGCTTGCCGTCCTCGGTCGCGTACACGCGCCACGTGAACAGGTCGACCTTCTCGACCTCACGGGTGCGCAGTCCCCGAGCCACTTCCTTCGTCTCCCAGCTGCGACCGTTCCAGGTGGACAGGTAGTTGCGCAGCGGGCCGCCGGCCTCGTCGCCCATGAACCACAACAGGAACGGCTGCCCCAGGGTCGTGCCCACCTGCTGGATGTAGTCGGGCGACTTCACGTTGTTCGGCAGGGTCAGCGGGGTCTCCGCGACCTTCAGGTGCTTCTCCTGGTCGGCGTCGTCGATCTGGGTGCCCAGGTCCTTGCCGGACGCCGAGTAGAAGTGCCGGTTCTGCGGGTCGAACCACGTGTAGTAGATGTTGCGGTGGTAGCGGTCGTGCTTGTTGCCCTCGGGGCCACCGCCCGCGAGCGTGTAGACGATCCGCACGCGGCCGTTGTCCTCCTGGCGGAGCTGACCGATGTAGATCTCGTTCATGTTGTCCGCGCGGGCGGTCGAGCCGATCGCGAACCGGTCCCCGGTCAGTTCCGTGGAGGTCTTCCACGTCTTGCCGTTGTCCTTGGACACCACGTAGAGCATCGGCCGTGTGTCCGTGGGCGTCGTGCCGTCGAGATCGCGGGTCGTCTCGCGGTAGAAGACGTAGATCGTGCCGTCGCGCGTGACGAACGGCATCGGGTACGTGGCCGCGTTCTTCGAGATCAGCGTCTCTTCCCAGACACCGTCGACCGAGTTGGGCTGGGGCGAACGGGACATGCGCAACTCGATGTTGTGCATGCCGCGGAAGATGAGCAGGTGCCCGTCCCTGGCCTGAACCATGGTCGGGTAGTTGTGCGCGTCCGAGTCGCCGTCCGCGACCCGGTTGGGCGTGGACCACGTGGACTTGCGGTGGTCGTACGCCTGAACGTAGCTGTCCTCGTACTGGCCCGCCCACGAGATGAACGTCTTGCCGGCCTTCTTGTCGTAGACCCCACCGGCGACCGGACGCCGGTCACTGCGGGCCGCGACGTTCGTGGCCGTGGTCGTCACCGTGAACTTCGCTTTCCCCTGAACGTCGGCCGTGGCGTTGGCCGAGGGGACCGCGACGAGCGGCAACAGCAGTACTGCGGACATAACTCCACGCAGGAGCCGTGTCATGCAACTTCCTCCTGGTTCTGACCGCGACGGCGGCCGACCAGGCGGCGGTAGCGACATCTTCGTTGTCACCCAGCCGACTTGTCCAGGCGGAGTTAGCGTGATCGCCGACTATCAACACGCGGGCCCTACTCGGGTACCCTGCGTCAGGGACGAAGGAGCATCACATGAACTTCGACGAGATCAAGAACAAGGCCCTGGACCTGGCCGAGCAGAACCACGAGAAGGTCGACCAGGGCATCGATGCCGCGGCAGGCTTCGTCGCAGGCAAGTTCGGTCACGAAGAGCAGGTCGACTCGGTAGCCGAGAAGATCAAGGACATCCTTCCAGGTGGATGAGTGAACTCCTTCAACGCCACTGACGCGGGGCGGGTCACCTCTACCGGAGAGACCCGCTCTCCTTCTGCCCGCAGGCCCGAGATGATCACCTGGCAGGGCATCCACGAGCCGCGGCTGGAGCAGGTACGCCTGCTCCTCTCGAGCGACCAGCGCCTGCGCGCGTCGGGTCGTCTGGTCGCCGCAGGCCCCGACGAGCAGTTCAACGCCTCCTTCGAGGTGTCCGTGGGCGAGAGCGGCCAGGTGAACCGCCTGCTGCTGCGCACCGCCACGGTCCTAGAGGAGCGCCAGTGCTCCCTTTCGCGCACCGAGGACGGCGCCTGGCTGGTCGACCACGGCCAGGGCAGCAAGCGCGAGACGTTCAACGACGCGCTGGACGTCGACGTCCAGTTCGCCGTGCTGTTCAACGCCATCCCGATCCGGCGCCTCGGTCTGCACCGCGAGCCGGGCGAGCACGCGCTGCCCGTCGTGCGGGTGTCGCTGCCTGATCTGACTGTGAAGGTCGTGACCCAGACCTACAAGACGGTGTCCGTCGCGGACGACGTCTCGGTGGTGCGGTTCAAGAGCGGCGGGTTCGAGCAGAACATCAAGGTCGACCCCAACGGCCTGGTGGTCGAGTACCCGCTGATCTCGAAGCGGATTTAGAACCGCTCCAAGAAGTACTTCCTTCGTGGCGAGTCGCATCCGAACGATGGAGGAGCGGGGTTCTGGGGTTCTAGCTTCCGACCATGCCGAAACGATTTTCGAGCGTGGTCGGTCGCTCGTTCGGTGATGGCGTCCGTGACGCCATCCAGTCCACCGGGATGACGCAGCGGCAGATCGCCGAGCTGCTCGACTGGGAAGAGGCCAAGGTCTCCGACCTGGTCAGGGGCAAGGGCGGGGTCACAGAGGTCGAGCTCGCGATGCTCCTCGGCCTCTGCCGGGTTCCCGCGGAGGACGCTCGCTACCTGCTCGCGCTGTTCAGGGAGTCGCGGGAGAAGGGCTTCCTCGTCTTCCCCGAGGACGGGATCCCGGACCAGGTGCGCTCCCTGATCGACCAGGAGCGCCTCGCCAACAAGATCACCATGTGGTCGATGAACCTGATTCCCGGCCCCCTTCAGGTTCCGGGGTACGTCACCGCTCTCATCGAGCGCTCCGCCCGTGCGAAGACCATCAACATCCCCGAGGTCCTTGCCGCGAAGACAGCGCGGCAAGCGATCTTCCACCACAGCAGGCAGTTCGTCTTCTACATCCACGAACAGGCACTGCGACTGCCGGTGGGAAGTCCCGGGCTGATGCAAGACCAGCTGCTTCACGTTCTGGCGATGAACAACAGGAACTACATCACCGTCCGGGTCGTGCCGGTCGAGTTCGGAGCGCACGCAGGTCTGTCGGGCTCCTTCTACCACCTGAGCTACGAGAAGTACGAGCCAGTCGTCTTCACCGAAACCGAGAACACCAGTCTTTTCGTCGAGGACAAGGCATCCCTCACCACGTACACCGAGGTGATCAAGCTGCTCGACCACCAGGCGTTGGATGCGGAAGAATCGAAGGGGCTGATCACCAGCATTCTGGCTTGAGGAGGTCCTCGGCATGTCGACGTGGCGCAAGAGCAGCTACAGCCCTGTGAATGACTGTGTCGAGGTCGGACGTGGTGTCGGTATCCGGGACAGCAAGGCGCCGACCACTCACCTGCCCGTGTCGGACAAGGCGTGGTCGGCGTTCCTCACCGAGGTCAAGACCGGTCGCTAGACCATCTCGCCCAGCACCTCCGGGTCGATGACGATCGGCGCCGGACGGTAGGCCGGCGGCTCGACCCCCATCAGCGAACGCACCAGGAAGTCCCAGGACTTCGTGCGCACGTAAGCCATCCGGTCGATGAACAGGTGCTCGGCCCCGGGCACGATCACCAGCTCGAACTCCTTGCCCGCGGCGATGAGCGCGTCCGCCATCCGGAGCGAGTGGTCCGGGTGGACGGTGTCGTCGAGCTCGCCGTGGATCAGCAGCAGCTTGCCTTCGAGCTGGTCCGCGATCTCGACGTTCGAGGCGCGGAGCCAAGCCTCGGGGTTGTCCGGGCCGTCGACGGTCTCGGTCCAGCCCAGTCCGATGTACCGGGCGTCGTGCGAACCCGACAGCGCGACGCCGGCGCGGTAGGTCTCCGGGTAGGCGAGCATCGCCCGTCCCGCAGCGAATCCGCCGCCGGAGTGGCCCATCACGCCGACTCGCCCCAGATCCATCCACGGCCGCGACTCGGCCAGCTGGTGCAGTGCCGCCACGTGGTCCTCCAGGCTGCCCGCGGCGGCCAGGTTGCCGTACGAGACGTCGTGGAAGGCCTTCGAACGGCCCGGCGTGCCGCGCCCGTCCAGGGCGATCACCACGAAACCGAGTGCTGCCAACGGTTCCGCGTCCAGGCCCATGCCGCCGGGGTCGAAACACGGTTCGACGCGGGTGACCTGCGGGCCTGGGTAGACGTTGTCCACCACCGCGTAGCTGGCGGTCGGGTCGAAGTCGCGCGGCTTGTAGAGCACGCCGTAGATGTCGGTGGTGCCGTCGGCTGCCTTGACGCGGAAGCGTTCCGGGGCCGTCCAGCCCGTGGCTTGCAACCGGCTGATGTCGGCCTGCTCCAACGAGACCAGCACCTCACCGGTCCAGGAACGCACGGTCGTCACCGGCGGCGTGTCCACAGTGGACGCCGAGTCGACGAAGTAGTTTCCGTTCGGCGACACCGTGACGACGTGGTCCAGCGAGTCGTCCGTGACGACCGTGAACTCGGTGCCGTCCAACCCGACCCGGCACACCGTGCGCCGATACGGGTCTTCGGTGACCAGCCCGGAGGCCGTGAACGAGACGAGACGTCTCGTCTCGTCAACGTGCAGGATCTCGCGGACCAGCCACTGGCCGGTGGTGACCTGGTTCAGCAGCTCGCCGGTGTGCAGGTCGTAGCGGTAGAGGTGGCCCCAGCCGTCGCGCTGCGAGAACCACAGCACCTCGTCGGCCAGCACGCGGACGATGGGCGCGCCGTAGATCAGCTGGTTGGGGCCGACGCGGTTGGAGCCCGTCTCGCTGACCACGACGGTGACCTCGCCCGACGAGGCGTCCATCCGGTTCAGGGTCAGGGTGTGCTGGTCGCGGGTACGGGAGAGGAAGTAGACCGCCGTGCTGTCCTCGGACCACCACGCCCAGCCGGCCATGATCGGGGAGAACTCCGGCATGAGCAGCGGTGCGCACTGGGCGAAGACCGTCGTTCCCGATTCCACGTCGAACACGACCAACTCGGCCAGCGGCATGTCCGCGTCGCCGGGGTAGGCGTAGTGCTGGGTGTGGGTGACGGGGGCGCCGCCGTCGGCCGGGCGCGATTCGATGAGGTGGGTCTTCCGAACCAGACGCTGGTCGGTGCGGTGGGCGAGCACCTTGGACGAGTCGGGTGACCAGGCCAGGGCCGGTGGCATGTGCGGCAGGCCGAACTTGCGCATCAGCGTGCCGTAGCTCATGGCGTCCGGGCCGTAGCCGTAGCCCTGGCCCGGAACGCCGTCCGAAGTCAGCGCCCACTCGCGCTCACCCGAGCGCGCCCACAGGTCGTGGCCGCGCCGCGAGACCGCGACCTTGCCGTCGGGGGAGGAGACCTCCAGCGGGTTGCCCCGCACCGCGACGAACGGCATCGGGTCGAAGCCGGGGGTGCGGGTGCCCGCCGCCGGGTCGACCACGACGAACTGGCGGTCGGCGCCGTCGCGGAGCTGGTACCAGAAGCGGTGGCCGTCTTCGATCCACTGTGGACGGACCTTGTCGCCGACGACCAGTTCGCCGGGGGCGGCGGGGCGGCGGAGGAGTTGTTCTGCGGCTTGGTAGTTGGCGGTGGTGCTCATGGTCTTTCTCCCCAGTGCGCTAGTGGTTCAGAGGCTGCGGGCGGTGATGTCGCCGTACGACGTGGTGGCGCGGATGGTGAGGTCCGGCGCGTCGGCGTTGCGCAGCGCGTTGGTGACGCGGCCGTACGAGGTGCCGGCGTCCAGTGCGGCCGAGAGTCCGGCGGCGACGCTGACGTTGATGTCGCCCTTCTGGGTGGTGATCTCGGCGGAACCGTTGAGACGGCCGACCGTGACGTCACCGGCCTGCGTCACGAGGCGGACGTGCGCGGCCTCGTCGATCTTGATGTCGCTCTGCGCCGCCTCGAAGGCGATGTCGCCGAGCCGGCCGACGCCGCGGAACTCGGCGCTGGCCGCCTTGGCCTCGACCCGCGAACCGGCGGGCAGCTGGACGGTGACCTCGACGGCCCCGGACGAGCCGAGGATCTTGTTGCCCGTCTCGGCCGTGATGCGCAGAACGCCGTCGGCGAAGTCGACCTTGATCTTCTCGGCGGCCTTCACGTCGCGGCTCTGTCCGGCGTTGGCCGGCAGGACCTCGACGGCGGTGTCGGCGCGGTCGGCGGCGATGAACTGAACGCGCCCGGCGGGGATGTCGAGGATGGCGGCGATGGGGGCGGGGGTGGTGAAGGTCTGCATCTCTGGCTCCTGCGGCTCGTTGTTTCTGATGAGCGAAAAGCTACGTTGCGTTTCCAGATTGCGGCAACAAGTTCGTTGCGATGGAAATGCATCACAGCAGCTCAAAGCCACAGGATCGTTGCAACGGGATGTAGATCTAATGCAACGACTGTTGCAATGAGATGAAGGTGAAAGCTATGGTCTGGGCATGCCAGGAGGTCGACTCACCCAGCAGGAACGCCGTCAGATCGCCATCGGCCTGTCCGACGGCCTCGCGTACGCGGAGATAGCGAGGAACCTCGACCGGCCCACCTCGACGATCACGCGCGAGGTGATGCGCAACGGAGGACCGGCCGGGTACAAGGCCGACATCGCCCACCTCGCAACGGAACGCCGTGCGCAACGGCGCAAGCAGGCTGCACCTCGCCGACCAGCGGCCGAGCGCGCGGACGGACGCGACTTGGAGGCGGTGCGGGAGTTCGAGGAGTTGTTCTCGGGCATCTTCATGGGCCAAGGGCTGTCGAAGATGCCGGCGAGGGCGCTCGCGAGCCTGTACACGACCGACTCCGGCAGCCTGACCGCGTCAGAACTGGTGGGACACCTGCAGGTCAGTCCGGCGTCGGTCTCGAAGGCCATGTCCTTCCTGGAAAGTCAGGGCCTGATCGCGCGCGAGCGCGACGAGCGCCGTCGCGAGCGGTACGTCGTCGACGAAGGCGACATCTGGTACCAGTCGATGATCGCGAGTGCCGCCGGCACGACGAAGCTCGCCGAGGCCGCGCGGCAGGGTTCCGGCGTCCTCGGCGCCGGCACCCCGGCCTCCACGCGGCTGGAGAACATCGCGCGGTTCCTGGACTTCGTCAGCGAGAGCATCGTCCGCGCGGCCGAGCAGGCGCGCGACATCCTGCACCCCAAGGACTAGACGCGCACCGCCACGGCCACGCCCTGACCCACGCCGACGCAGGCCGCCGCGATGCCGATGCCGCCGCCACGCTGCCGCAGGTGGCGGCACACGTCGACGATCACGCGCGGCATCGAGGCGCCGAGTGGGTGGCCGTAGGCGATCGCGCCGCCGTGGACGTTGACCTTCTCCTTGTCGATCTCGGGAAGGTGGTGCACCACCGAGAGAGCCATCGCGGCGAAGGCCTCGTTGATCTCCCACAGGTCGACCTGTTCGGCCTCGATGTGCAGGCGCTTCAACAGTTTCCGGATCGCTGACACGGGCGCGACGGTGAACCGGTGCGGCTCCTCACCGGTGGTCGCCGACCCGAGCACCTCGCCGAGCGGCTCGACGCCCAACTCGGACGCGATCGCTTCGGTGCCGAGCAAAGCAGCCAGCGCGCCGTCGTTCAGAGGCGACGCGTTGCCCGCCGTCACCGAACCCTGCTCGGAGAACGCGGGCTTGAGCTTCGCGAGCTTCTCGATGCTGGTGTCGGCGCGGACGTTCTCGTCGCGCCGGATCGCCGTCCCGTCCGGCAACTGGACGGGGAACGCGAAACCCTCGTGCACACCGGCATCCCACGCCGCGGCGGCGCGACGGTGTGAGCGGAGGGCGAAGTTGTCCATCTGGTCGCGGGTGATCCCGAGTTCGTGGGCCACGTTCTCGGCGGCCAGGCCCAGCGGCACGGTGTAGTGCTTGGGCATCCGCGGGTTCACCAGCCGCCAGCCCAGCGCCGTCGACACGGTCTCCAGCCGATCCGGGAAGGCCTTGTCCGGGCGGGCCGTCACGAACGGCGCCCGCGACATCCCCTCGACACCGCCGGCGACGATCAGATCAGCGTCGCCGGTGATCAACGCCCGCGCGCCCTGGATGATCGACTCGCCACCCGAGGCGCACAGCCGGTTCAGCGTCACGCCCGGCACGGAGACCGGCAGGCCCGCCAGCAACGAGGCCATGCGGGCGACGTTGCGGTTGTCCTCGCCGGCGCCGTTCGCGTCACCCAGCAGCACGTCGTCGATGCGCGCCAGGTCGAGCGACGGGTAGCGGCGCAGCAGGTCGACGATGGGCAGCGCCGCGAGGTCGTCCACCCGGATGCCGGACAGACCTCCCCGGTACTTCCCGAACGGCGTGCGGGCGGCGTCGATGATCAGTGCGCGTGCCATACGTCCATCTTGCGGCATTCACGGCTTGAGCAAAAAAGGAACGTAACCCGTCTCCGGGTGCACCTCTGAATCAGTGCTGAACGCCTTCACCTCGATGGCGTGCGCCCCGGCGGTCATCGCCCCCGTCTTGAGTGAAATCCGCCACCGGCCCGCGGCGGCGGGTCCGTCGGCCGTAGTCGGCACGGTGGCGACGTGGTTGCCGTCGAGCCTGATCTCGAACCCGGCGAGGCCCGCCACGGCCGCGTCGAGGGCGTTGACCCGGACCTCCAGAACGACCCGGCCGCGGTTGAAGGCGGCGCCGTTCTCGATGGGCTGGCCGCTCGCGTCCAGGACCTCGGGGATCGGGTCGGCGAGCGTCGGCCTGGCCTCCACCAGGGGAGTGCCGGGCTGGCGGCGCGGTTCCTTCTTCGGGCCGGTCAGTTCGACGTCGGTGTGGGTGACCTGGATGCGCTCCTGGGTGACGAGCTGCACGTTCAGGTTGTCGGTGAAGGCCTCTTTGGGCAGGTCGGCGACGGCCGGGTACTCCGCGCCGGGCTTCCACGGCGTGCCCTCGATCGCCGGCCGGAGCGGTACCTGGACGCCGTTGACCTTGACGGCGGTGACCGGCTCGCTCTCGCGCGACGGAATGAGAGCGATGCGCAGCTGACCCGAGGTGACGTCCGCGATGGGGTTGGCGCTCGTGCTCGCCGGACCGTCCACGCGGACCTGAGGCGTCGGGCCCGCGAGCGGCGCGTCGGCCTTGGCGGTGCGGTAGCCGATCAGGTCGACGCCGGCGCGGATCCGGTCGCCCGCCAGTGCCGCCACGCCGACCAGCGCGGTGGCCTCGCGCCACTGCGGCACGAACGGCGAGGTGGCGACGACGTCTCCGTCGCGCACGACCTGGACGCCGGCCGGGGTCAGCACGAGTTCCCAGCGCACGGTCACGCCGGGCAGTGCGGCGGGGACGGGCTTGACCGCGGTGCCGTTCGGGACGAGTTCGACGATCGAGTTGCCGGAGTTGTCGGTGGAGACCGTGGCGCGGACGGTGTTCGGTGGCACCGGTTCGCCCTGCACGCTGACCGGGCCCGGCACGAGGTCGAGCAGCAGCTTGCCGCCGGTGCCGGGGGCGTCGGTCTCGATCACGAGCCGGCTCTCGTCGTCGCCGCGGACGAACGGCGTGCGCGACCTCAGCGTCACCGCGCGGGTGCCGCAGCTGCTGCTGATCACGAGCCGGTCGTGGTCGTTCTCGTCGCCGCTGGTGGCGCGGGCGCAGTCGGTGCGCTTGGAGAGCCTCCAAAGTTGGAGGTCGGGCTCGTCGGAAGAGTCGAAGCGGTCGACGAACGTGTACGGGGCGTTGTCGGCGCGCGGGGTCGCCTTGGCGTGGGCGGGCTGCGAACGCTGACCGAACGAGTCGACGGCGCGGATGTCGATCTGCTGCTCGCGTTCGTTCTCCAGGCCGTTGAGCTGCGTGCCGGGGCGCGTGACGAGCTTGACCTTGTCGCCCCACCGCACCTCGTACGCGGGCGCGTCGCCGGTCCAGCTGAGCTGGATCTTGTGGTGGCCCGCGCGTGCGACGACGCCTGCCGGTGTGGCCGGACGACCCTGGGGGCCCGGCACCAGCACCTGCTCCGCCACGTACGGCTTGAGCTTCGTCGGCGCCGGGGGCGCGACCGGCAGGCCCGAGTCGCTCCCGCCGGTGTCGCGCAGGACGATCACGCCCGCCACCAGCGCGAGGCCCACGACGACGAAGGCGACCCGCTTCATAGCGGTCACGCTAAGGCGTTCACCCCAGCTCGAACACGGTTTCCGCGATAACGGGTTCGCCACCGTCCGCCGGAAGGACGCTGAGCTTGAGCCGAGCGTGTGCCGAAGGGGTCAGCTTCGTGGTGTCGAGCCAGAACTCGTGCCTGCCGGGAACGCCGGGGCCCTGCTCGTTGGTGGGCAGCGAGACGATCCGCCTGCCGTCGAGTTCGAGCTCGATGCCGCGGTGCCCGATGGCGTTGACCTCGGCCGTGATCAGGACGCGTCCCTTGCCGGGCAACGGTTGCGGGGGCTTGGTGCCGTCCTCGTGCATGACGTGCAGCCGCGGCGCGCCGGTCTTGATGCCGCCGGGCCGGTCCGCGAGCCGGGGGAGCGTGCCGGGGCGGCTCTCGGGTTTGCGGATGACGACGAGCTGGGCTTCCTGGGCAGCGACTTTGCCTGCGCTGAGCGGCAGTTCGGTGACCGTGACCTGGCCCGCGTCCGGTTTGACGAGCTTCGCGGCCACGACGTCCTGCGGTAGGTCGACGTCGCGGTCCAGCGTGATGACCTCGGTGGGCACGACGCGTTCCGGCACGCCTCCGACGCCGAACGCGTCCAGGAAACCGCCGCCGTCGATGCGGATCCGGGGGTGCACCAGCCGTTCCCTGATCGCGACGGGCTCGTAGGCGACCACGACGCCGTCCCGCAACGCGACCACGGCCTCGGGCAGCACCCGCATCTCCCAGCGGTGCCGCACGCCCGCGACGAGCCCGGTCATCGGCGCGTCGCCCAGGTCGATCTGCTTGCCGGTGCGGGGAAGATCGGGGTCGGCGACGATCCGCGTGCCCTGCGTCGTGATGTCGAGGCTGACCGCGCCCTTCGGCTGCGCGTCGGTCTCCTTGAGGTACTGCCACGGATCGGGCAGCAACGTCAGCCGCACGTGACTCGACTCGACCGCGCCCGCGACGCTGATGATCGCCCGGCCGGTCGCGCCGTCGCTCGCAGGCACTCCGAACCTGATCGGAGTGTTGCTCTGGAAAGCGGCCATCGGGCAGTCGACGTCGATGCGCTTGCTCTGCCCGAACTGCCTGAGCCCCAGGCACTCCGGTTCCGCCTCGACCCGCCACTTCCGCGGATCGAGCGCCTCCGGGCCGTCGAACCTGTCCGCCTGGCCGACGAGCTGGTCCTCCCACTTGCCGTTGTAGACGTCCTTGGGCGTCGCGGCGATCCTGAGCGGCTCACTGCGCCTGCCGGTCGCGCTGACCGCCCGGATCTCGACCTCGGTCTGGGTGTCGGGGCTCAGGTTCGGCAGCTCGACCTCGGGACCGGGCACGAGCTGCTCGTTGCCGTTCCAGCGCACCTCGTAGGCCGACGCCGAGCCGTTCCACGCGATCTGCAGCGCGTCCACGTCCAGCGCCTGAGCCCTGGCGTTGGAGGGTTTCATCGGTTCCTGGAGCGCGACGACCTCGACGCCGTCCGCCGTTTCCTTCTTGAGGGTGTCCGGCGCGTCACCGGCCCGGAGCACCACGACGGCGGCCACGACGAGCGCGAGTCCACCGAGTCCGCCGGCGAGCGTCCGTCGATCCACTCGGCGACCCTACGACGTTTCCGCTTGCGCGGTGCTGCCGTTCAGCCCAACCACACGTCCGCCGCGAGACCCAAGATTCCGCAGCGCCGCGAGTGCTCCCGGCTTGGTCAGATCGATCGTGATCTTGGTGCGCTGCGGCTGGTTGACCAGCACGTTCCGGCCGTCGTGCCCGGCCTCGATGGTCTTCGCCAGACCACCGGTGGACGCCAGCGAACCCCTCGCCGCGCCGAGCCGTCCCAGTGCGTCGTCCACGGCCATCAGCAGCGCGTCCCGGTTCCCCTCGCACATGGCCCTGACGAGTTCCGGCCTGCTGCCCGCGACCCGCGTGCCGTCCCCGAAACTGCCCGCCGCGAGCGCCATGGCGAGCGGCCCGCCGTCCGCCCCGACCGCGGCCAGGATCGCCGCCATGATGTGCGGCAGGTGGCTGATCCGCGCCACCGCCTCGTCGTGCTCCTCCGGCGTCGTCGGCACCACGTGCGCGCCGAGGTCGAGCGCGAGCTGAATGACGTCGTTGAGGTGGTCGTCGGCCTCCTCAGGCGTGACGACCCACGCGGCACCCTGGAAGAGGGTCTTGCCGCCGGCACTCCACCCGCTCTTGCTGGTGCCGGCCATCGGGTGCCCGCCGACGAAGCGGACGCCCTTCGCGTACCGGTGCACGGCGTCGTGCACGGGCCCCTTGACGCTGGTCACGTCCGTGAGCCGAGTGCCGGCGGGGATCTTGCGGAGCAGGTCCGGCAGCGCGGGCATCGGCACGGCGAGGACCACGAGCGCCTCGGCGTTCCGGCTGAGGGCCTCGTCCACGCTCACGATGTCGAAGCCCTCGGCGCGCGCGTTGTCCGCGTCCTCTTTGCTCGCCGTCGCACCCCACACCGTGCGCCCGGCAGCCTTGGCGGCCCGCAGCACGGAGCCGCCGATCAGTCCCAGTCCGATCACGCACACGTCTCGCACGGCGCCCATCATTCCGTGCGACGCGTACGCGGACTAAGCACGCCTGGTCAGGCGCTGCCGGCGAGGCGGCGCAGCACGGCCAGAGCGCCCTGCCAGCTGGCCCTGGTCACGACCACGGTGCCTGCCAGAGCGGCGAGGGTGATCAGCAGCGCGGACCAAGGATCCTGACCCCGCGTGATCAACCAGCCCATGAAGCCGAAGGTCGCCGCGACGATCAAAGCGTGAGCAGGAGTGATTGGTTGCGTCACTGCACAACTCCATTTGGGGTTGCGAAATTGGGTGCGCAGATACTTGCACGGCGGCCGAAGAAGGGCAAGAAGAAGGCTTTGATGTGTCTGTATCCGCAGGTAGGGATCCGTTGGGGCGTTTGGTCGAACTGTGGTTAATGAATCAGTAGGGTGTGCAAATTTGCGCGAGCTGGTGCAAATTTGCGCGAGCTTGCAAATTTGCGTGAAATGGCGGGAGTGCGAACGGTTGCCCCGCGCCCGTCGTCGCGGTGGACAACCGTTCGCACTCGCTGCGATCTAGCGGAGGGCGTCCAGCGCGAACGCCGCGTACATCGCCACCCCGTGCTCCATGGCGGCCTCGTCGAACAGCACCCGGTTCGAGTGGTTCGGTGCGGCATCCTCCAGGTCGACGCCCCGCGGGCAGGCCCCGAGGAACGCCAACGCCCCTGGAACCCGCTGCAGCACGTAGGAGAAGTCCTCCGCTCCCATCAGCGGATCCTGCATCGGCTCGCTCCAGGAGGCACCCATCGCCGCGGCCGCCAGATCCACCACGTGCTGCCCGACGACGTCGTCGTTCACCGTCACCGGGTAGCCCGGCACGATGCTGACCTCGGCATGGCACCCGTAGGCGGCGGCCGTGTGCTTGATGGCCTGCTTGAGCTCCTTGTGCACGAGCGTGCGCGTCTCCTCCGACAACGTCCTGATCGTCCCGTCGAGGGTCGCGACCTCGGGGATGATGTTCGTCGTCGTGCCGGCGTGGATCTGCGCCACGGTCACCACGGCGGGCTGGTGAACGCTCACCCGCCGCCCGAGCATCGTCTGGATCGCCCCGACCATCGCGGCCGCGGCGGGCACCGGGTCCAGCGCGTTGTGCGGCATCGCACCGTGACCGCCGCGACCCTTCACGTGCACGTGGAACGAGTCCGCGGACGCCATCATCGGCCCCGGCCGGCACGTCACCACGCCCGACTTCATCGTGGACGTGATGTGCAGCGCGAACGCCTTCTCCACGCCGTCGTCGAGCAGGCCCTCCTCGATCATGTGCCGGGCGCCGTGATGGCCTTCCTCGCCCGGCTGGAACATGAACAGGACGCGGCCTTTCAAAGCGTCACGCCGGTCCGCCAGCAGCCGCGCGGAGGCGGCCAGCATCGCCACGTGCGTGTCGTGGCCGCAGGCGTGCATGTTGCCGTCCACTTCGGACGCGAACGGCAGACCCGTCGCCTCCTGGAGCGGCAGGCCGTCCATGTCGCCGCGCAACAGCACCGTCGGCCCCGGCCGCTCGCCCTCGAGCACCGCCACGACCGAGGTCGACGACTCGCCCTTCGTGACCTTGACAGGCAACCCCTCCAGCGCGTGCAGGACGGCGGCCTGCGTCTTGGGGAGGTGAAGTCCCTGTTCAGGGTGCCGGTGGATCTGACGGCGCAGCGCCACCGTGCGGGGCTGGAGCGAACGAGCCCCTTCGAGCAATCCGGCGAGACGGGGGTCCGGCGTAGTTGTGCTCATCTACCGATGGTGCCACCACCTCGGCTACCGGGAAGGTCGTCTGGGCCCTACGGTGTGCACATGACACAGCAGGAGCCGGTCAACGGCTTCGCGGTCGCGGTCGTCCGAGAGGACGGCCGCTGGCGGTGCAGCAGGATGGACAGCTCCGCGCTGTCGGAGCTGGACGCGGCGATCACGGAGCTGCGCCAACTGAGGTCGACAGGAGCTGTGTTCGGTCTCCTCGCCGTCGACGACGAGTTCTTCATCATCCTGCGTCCTGTGCCGGGTGGCGTAGCGCTGCTGCTGTCCGACGCGGCCGCCGCGCTCGACTACGACATCGCGGCCGACGTTCTCGATCTCCTCCGTGTCGACCCACCGGACGAAGAGGACAACGAACTCTGGCCGGAAGGCGACCTGGGCGTCCTGACCGACCTGGGCATGCCCTCGCACGAACTCCAGATCATCGTCGACGAGGTCGACCTCTACCCGGACGAGCAGCTCCAGATGATCGCCCAGCGCATCGGCTTCATCGACGAGCTCACGAAACTGCTCGACACGATCCAAGCGTGATCACTTCCGAAGAGATGGTCCGGGCCGCCCTGAAAGCGGCCTCGCACGCAGGCGCGGACGTCCCGATCGGCGCCGTCGTCTTCGCGCCGGACGGTTCCGTGCTGTCCGAGGCCTGCAACGCACGCGAAGCGCTCGGCGACCCGACCGCGCACGCCGAGATCCTGGCGTTGCGTGCCGCCGCCGCGAAGTACGGCGACGGCTGGCGGCTCGACGGCTGCACGCTCGCGGTGACGCTGGAACCCTGCACGATGTGCGCGGGCGCCCTGGTGCTCGCCCGTGTTTCCCGTCTCGTCTTCGGCGCCTGGGAGCCCAAAACCGGGGCCGTGGCGTCGTTGTGGGACGTCGTGCGCGACCGCCGGCTCAACCACCGGCCGGAGGTGCAGGGCGGCGTGCTGGAACAGGAGTGCGCTGACCTGCTCGAACGCTTCTTCCGGACCCAGCGTTAAGCCAGTCGCGCGGGCTGTGTATTGTTCTTATCGGTGGCGTGTCCGAGCGGCCGAAGGAGCACGCCTCGAAAGCGTGTGAGGTGAAAGCCTCCGTGGGTTCAAATCCCACCGCCACCGCTGTTGAAGGGCCCCGGAGCGATCCGGGGCCCTTCTTGCGTCTTCAGAACCTCATCGCGTCCAGGAACTTGGCCAGCAGCCCGGCGTCTCCGGTCACCTCGAGACCTTCCGCCCCGCGCCGCCGGTACAGCGCCAGCAGGATGTCCATGACCGGTCCGCGCACCGCGACCGACCAATTCTCCTCGTCCTCCGTCAGCCTCGGCTCGGTTCCGCTGAAGTCGACCGTCCACATCTGCGCGGTGTCCGTCGTCTCGAAGTGCAGGGCGCCGGAGCCGAGCAGCTCGGATACGGCCGGCCGAAGGTCGAAGATGATCTGCGAGATCGCGGTGATCCACTCGTACAAGGTGTCGTAGGCCACGCGTTCGTCGACTTCGAACGGCAGGCCGAGCGCGTCGAAGGCGTCCCAGCGGTGCATGACCGTCTCGTGCGCCATCCGCCTCGACCAGAAGTCCGGCCCCGGCTCGCCGGGCCGCAGCACCGCGATCATCGCCCGCCGGTCGACGGGCAGCATCGTGTCCGAGATCAGCGACGCGCCCTCGATCAGCCACGGGCCCAGCTCCGCGGCGGTCTCGCCGGTGTACTCGGAGACCGAGTGCGCCTTGCTGAGTGACCTGTCGACCTCCGGGAACCGTTCCCCGACCATCTGCGCGATCCACCGGTGCGCGTGGCCGAGATGGCGCAGCAACTGGTTGAGCGTCCAGTTCGGAGTGGCCGGCACCGGGATCGAGAGATCGGCGCCCTCGATCCCCGTGACCAGCAGCGACGTCTCGGAGACGATGATGGCCAGGCGTTCCTCGTAGCTCAGCGACCCCATGGTCAAAAACGTACGCGCTCCAGGACCAGCGAGAGCAGGTCCGCGTTCCCGAACACCTCCAGCCCCTCGACCGACCGACGCCGATAAACAGCCAGCACCAGATCGACGACGGGTCCGCGCAACGCCACGTCGGCCTTCGCGTGTCCCTCCTCGACCACCGGCGCGGGACCGGTGAGATCGATCACGAACTCCGCCTCGACGTCCGTGGCGTGCAGGTGCACGGTTCCGGAACCGGCAAGAGGAGCGGTCTCCTCAGGCCACCGCTGGAACGCGTACGGAAGTGCGAGACCGGTCCACTCGCGCAGCGTGTCCTGAGCGAGCTCCGGGTCCAGCGCGTACGGCAGACCCAGGGCGTTGGCCACGTCCCACCTGTGGATCACGGTCTCGTGCGTCATCCGGCGCGACCACACGCGCGGGCCGGGGAAGCCGCCCAGCGGCGCGATCATCTCGTCCGGGTCGACCTCCCTGAGCACCTCGGACAAAGACGCGGCGCCCTCCCGCAGCCACGGGATCAGCACGGACGGCGACTCACCCACATACGAGTCCAGGAGCTGCGCGCCGTTGCGGGAGAAGTCGATCTCCGGCAGCCTGTCGCGGAGCATCGAGTCTGCCCAACGGTGGGCGTGGCCTACGTGGCGGAGCAGTTGGTTGAGGGTCCAGTCTGGAGCCGACGGGACCTGAATGCCCAGGTCAGCGTCGTCCAGGGAGGCGACCAGCAGTTCGGTCTGGTTGATGATCTCGGCGCAGCGGCGCTCGTAGCTCGGAATCCCCACGTACCAAATGTAGGGACGCCGGCCGGTGCCTGGGAGGGGCCCACGGGCCGGCGTTCCGAAATGGAGCATACACCATGATCGAACACTTGTTCGAGTGATCATTGATGGGCCAACCGGTTAACCGTTAGTAACAACGGCTACCAAAGCTCACCCGATCGGGGAAAGATGCGTCGGTCCGCCGCATCCCCTGGAGGAAGTTTTGAGACCCACCCTGCCCGTCGTCGGGACAGCGGTGGCGGCACTCGTGCTCGCCGCCGTCCCCGCCGTCGCCGCACCCAGCACAGACGCGTTGATCTCCGAGGTCTACGGAGGCGGCGGCAACTCCGGCGCCACCCTCAAGCAGGACTTCGTCGAGCTCGCGAACAAGGGCACCACCCCGATCGCGCTCGACGGCTTCAGCGTCCAGTACATCTCGGCGACCCCCGGCGCGAGCACGCAGTGGGGCGTCACCCCGCTGACCGGTTCGATCGCGCCCGGCAAGACGTTCCTCGTCGCGCAGGCCAAGGGCACCGGCGGCACCGTCGACCTGCCGGCCCCGGACGCCACCGGCACGATCGCCATGAGCGCCACCGGCGGCACCATCGCGCTGGTCAACGGCACCGCGGCGCTGACGTGCAAGACGGTCGCCGACTGCGCGGCCGACACGCGGATCAAGGACCTCGTCGGCTTCGGCACGGCCGTGGTGCGCGAGGCCACCGCGACGAACGCGCTGAGCAACACCACCTCGGCGTCGCGCAAGACGGGTCTCCCCGACACGGACGACAACTCCGCGGACTTCACCGTCGGCGACCCCACCCCGACCAACTCCAAGGGCGAGACCCCGGGCGGCGGCGACCCGGATCCCGACCCGGAGGACCCCACCCCCGGCGACAAGCGCGTCCACGACATCCAGGGCGTCACGCGCATCTCGCCGCTGGTCGGCCAGAAGGTCACCAACGTCCCCGGTGTCGTCACCGGCACGCGCGCCTCGGGTGACCGCGGCTTCTGGATCCAGGACACGGCCCCGGACAACGACCCGCGCACCAGCGAGGGCGTCTTCGTCTACACGGCAGGCAGCGCGCCGACCGTGGCCGTCGGCGACAGCGTGGTGGTCAGCGGCACGATCGCGGAGTACCGGCCGGGCGGTGAGACGGGTTCCAACCAGACCCTCACCGAGATCACCGCGCCCACCACGATCACGGTCTCCAAGGGCAACCCCGTCCCGGCGCCGGTCGTCGTGAAGAACATCCCGACCGGCTACCTGCCCGCTCCGGGCGGCAGCATCGAGCAGCTCCCGCTGGAGCCCGCGAAGTACGGCCTCGACTACTTCGAGTCGCTCGAGGGCACGCTCGTCCAGGTCGACGACGCCCGCGTCGTGGGCCCGAGCAACACGTTCGGCGAGGTCTGGGTGACGGTCAACCCCGACCAGAACAAGAACCTGCGCGGCGGCACCACCTACACGAGCTACGACCAGGCCAACAGCGGCCGACTGAAGATCAAGACCGCGGGGACGCTGCCCGCCTCGAACGTCGGTGACGTGTTCGCCGGCGCGACCGTCGGCGCCATCGAGTACACGAACTTCGGCGGCTACACGCTGGCGGCGCTGAACCTCGGCGCCCACGCGTCGTCCAACCTGCAGCGCGAGATCACCGCGCAGCAGAAGGAGTCCGAGCTCTCGGTCGCGACCTACAACGTCGAGAACCTCGACCCGTCCGACCCGCAGGAGAAGTTCGACCGGCTCGCCGAGGGCGTCACGACGAACCTGCGCAGCCCGGACGTCGTTGTGCTGGAAGAGATCCAGGACAACAACGGCGCGACCAACGACGGCGTCGTCGCGGCGGACCAGACGCTGCAGAAGTTCTCCGACACGATCGTCGCCAAGGGCGGCCCGCGCTACCAGTGGCGGCAGATCGACCCGGAGAACCTCAAGGACGGCGGCGAGCCCGGCGGCAACATCCGCGTCGGCTTCTTCTTCAACCCGCAGCGAGTGTCCTTCGTGGACCGTCCCGGCGGCGACTTCAAGACGCCCGTCCAGGTCGTGAAGAAGAACGGCCGCGCGGCGCTTTCCGTGTCACCGGGCCGGATCGACCCGCTCAACGACGCGTGGGCCAGCAGCCGCAAGCCGCTCGCCGGTGAGTTCAAGTTCCGCGGCCGCACGGTCTTCGTCGTCGCGAACCACTTCAACTCCAAGGGCGGCGACGAGGCCATCCACGGCCGCAACCAGCCGCCGAACCGCACGTCCGAGGTGCAGCGCGGCAAGCAGGCCGCCGCGCTGAAGACGTTCACGGAGCAGATCCGCGCGATCGACAAGGGCGCCAACGTGGTGCTCGCGGGCGACCTGAACGACTACCAGTTCTCGCCCGCCGTCAAGGCCCTCACCGGCGACGGCAACCTCAAGGCGCTGATCGACACGCTGCCCGCGAACGAGCGGTACAGCTACGTCTTCGAGGGCAACTCGCAGACGCTCGACCACCTCGTGATGAGCAAGAACATCACGCGCTTCAGCTACGACGTGGTCCACATCAACGCCGAGTTCGCCGACCAGGCGAGCGACCACGACCCGCAGATCGTCCGCGCCCGCCCGTCCACGGGTGACGCGAACGTCGACAGGATCGTGTTCGCGCTGGAAGACGTTCTCGACTGCCTGAAGAAGTAACCGCCGCTACTGCTGCCGTCGCCGCGTCATCCACCCGACGCGGCGGCGGCAGCTGCCGTTGCGGCACCCACGCCGGCCTGGATCGCCTCGATCGCCCTGCGCACGGCGTCGCCCGCCCAGTTGCCGGCGGCGATGTCCTTGGCGCGCTTGTTCATGTCGCGCTTGTCGCCCTCGACGACCTTGTGCACGGAATTCACCGCGTACAGCAGCGTGATCAACGACCCGGTGCGCGCATCCGCGCCCCGGTAGCCGTGCGCGACCTCGGCGACCGCCTTGCGCACGTCGTTCTGCGCGGCCTCTTTGGTGATCACGTAGCTCTTCGCCGGGAAGATCCCCATCACCTTCCGCGGCTCCACCCGCACGACGCCACGGCTCTCCAGCTGCGCGCCCACGTTGTCCCGCAACTGCTTCCGGATGCGCTCGACCGCGCGCTGCGGCTTCATCGGCTTGTCGATCCGCGTCACCGACTCCTGCAGCACCGGGTCCTTCAGCGGTGTCGGATCGACGATCTGGAGCTTCTTGCCGTTGGGATCGAACGCGACGCGGCCCGAGTTCGCCAGCTCGATGAGCACGGCACCGGCGAGCGCGTTCTCCACCGAGGACGAGTCGGCGCGCAGTTTTCCGTTCTGCTCGTTGATGAACAGCAGCATCAGGTCTTCGTGCAGCATCAGCTGGAACCTCCTCCGACCGACGTGGCCGCCACCGTCGAGGCCACCATCGTCGCCATGACCGCGGCCTGAACCGCCTCCATCGCCTTCTTCACGGCGACACCGGCCCAGTTCCCCGCGGAGATCTCCTTGGCACGTGCGTTCATCTCGCGCTTGTCGCCGTTGAAGACCTTGTGCAGTCCCTTCACCGCGTACAGCAAGGAGATCAGCGCGCCCGTGCGCTCGTCCGGCGCCGCATGCCCCAGCGCCACGTTGCCCACGAGATCGCGAATCTCGCTGACCGCCTGGTGGTCCTGGATCACGTAGCTCTTGGTGGGGAAGATCCCGAGCACCTTGGTCTTCTCGACCGTCAGCACGCCCTGGGCTTCGAGCTGGGCCATCACGTTGTCCCGCACGTGCGTCCGCAACCGCTCCACCGCCCGCTGCGGTTTCATGGGCTTGTTGAGGCGCGTCAACGACTCCTGCAGGAATGCGTTGGTCAACGGCGCCGGGTCGACCACGGCGAGCTTCCTGCCGTCCGGCTCGAACGCGACCCGCCCGGACTTGACCAGCTCCAGCAGGACGGCGCCGGCGAGAGCGTTGTGGATCGCCGTCGAGTCCACGAGCACGCGGCCGTCTTCCTCGTCGAGGAACAGCAGCATCAGGTCTTCGGGCAGCATCATGCAACGTTAACGCGCGAAGGGCGCCGAACGTTGAAGTTCGGCGCCCTTCGTGGCGAGAGCGGAGGATACGGGATTTGAACCCGTGAGGGGGTGAACCCAACACGATTTCCAGTCGTGCGCACTAGGCCGCTATGCGAATCCTCCGTCGAGAACCTTACCGGACGGGTGTTCCGGGGCCCAAAACGGGGGTCGCCGAAAAAAGTCCGGGGCCTGTGTCGATCTGGCGCCTGCCCGCTCGTCGTGATCCCGTAAGACCGGACCGAGGAGGGCATTCGTGAAGTACATGCTGTTGATCTACGCGGCCTCTGACCAGCAGGCGAGCTGCACCGTCCAGGACTGGATCGCCTACGAGAAGGAGATGAAGGACGCGGGCGTCCTCGTCTCCGGCCACTCGCTGGCCGACCTGGTCACGGCGACCACCGTCCAGGTGGGACAGGACGGGAAGCGCACCGTCACCGACGGGCCGTTCGCCGAGACCCGTGAGGTGCTGGGCGGCTACGACATCATCGACGTGCCGGACCTCGACGCCGCGCTGGAGTGGGCCGCGAAGTGTCCCGGCTCGCGCGACGGCGGTGCCGTCGTCGTCCGGCCGATCGCCGAGTTCGACTTCTGATCCGATGAACGTCGAGCAGGTGTTCCGGGAGGAGCGCGGCAGGCTGCTCGCCACCCTGGTCAAGCGGTTCGGTGACCTCGACCTGGCGGAGGAGGTCACCTCCGACGCGATCGAGGCGGCGCTGAAGCACTGGCCGGTGGACGGGGTGCCGGACCGGCCCGGCGCGTGGTTGCTCACGACCGCGCGCCGCAAGGCCGTCGACCGCCTGCGCCGCGACCAGGTCCACGCGGCGCGGCTGGCGTTGCTGCAGGTGGAGGTCGACCGGGCCGATCCGCCCGCGACCGATCCGATGCCGGACGAGCGGCTGGAGCTGTTCTTCACGTGCGCGCACCCCGCGTTGCCCGAGGAGGACAGGGGAGCGCTGACGTTGCGCTGCCTGGCCGGTTTCACGACACCGGAGGTCGCGCGGGCCTACCTGGTGCCGGTCCCGACCATGCAGCAACGGATCGTGCGCGCCAAGAAGAAGATCAAGGAGGCGCGCATCCCGTTCCGCGTGCCGGATCCGCACGAACTGCCGGAACGCCTGCCGGGCGTGCTGCAGGCCGTCTACTCGATCTTCACCGAGGGGTACGCGGCCCAGCGCGCCGATCTCGCGGAGGAAGCGATCAGGCTCGCCAGGATCCTGCACCGGTTGCTGCCCGAACGCGAGGTCACGGGGCTGCTCGCGTTGATGCTGCTGATCCACGCCCGCCGCGACGCCCGCGCCGAACTGCTGGAGGACCAGGACCGCGCGCTCTGGGACCGCGACCTGATCGACGAGGGCAGCGCGCTCGCGGAACGGGCGCTGACCGGCGGACACGGCCCGTACGGGGTCCAGGCGGCGATCAACGCGCTGCACGACGAGGCGCCGGACTTCGCGAGCACCGACTGGCCGCAGATCGTCGCGCTCTACGACGTGCTCGGGAAGCTCAGCCCGTCCCCGGTGGTCTCGCTGAACAGGGCCGCCGCGATCGCCATGCGCGACGGGGCGGCGGCCGGGCTCGCGTTGCTCGACGAACTCGCCGGCGTGCCCAAGCTGCGCGACTACCACCCGTACCGGGCGGCTCGCGCGGATCTGCTGCACCGCCTGGGCCGTGACGACGAGGCCGTCCAGGCCTACCGCGAGGCCATCGCGCTCGCGGGCACCGAATCCGAACAGGACTTCCTGCGCCGCAGGCTGGCCGTCATCGAGGGGCAATCATGATCATGAAGTGGCTGGAGGCGGAACGGCTGAGCGTCGCCGATCTCCTGGAGGACCTGACCGACGACGAGTGGCGGCGCGAGACCCTCTGCACCGGCTGGACCATGCAGGAGATGGCCGCGCACCTGACCACGTCGACGCGCACCGGCTGGCGGGACGTGCTCACCGGCGTGGTGAAGGCGCGGTTCGACTGGGAGCGCATGGAGGACGACAAGGCCCGCACGATCGCGGCGAAGTTCACTCGATCGGAGTTGATCGCGCAGATCCGCGAGACGGCCGGCTCACCGAAGCGTGCGCCCATGGCCGCGCCGATCGATCCGTTGGTCGACTTCCTCGTGCACGGTCAGGACATCGCGCGGCCGTTGGGACGCGTCCGGGAGATGCCGCTCGAACCGGCCCAGGCCGCGTTGGAGCACGTGCTGAAGAGTCCGTTCTGGGGCGCGCGCAAGCGTTTCCGCGAGTCCGGGATTCCGGACCTGCCCGCCCCTGACCTGCTGATGCTCGCCACGGGACGCAAGTTGTCCACAGCTGGGGACAAGCCGGTGGACAACTCGAACACACGTTCGATCTAGAGCCTGGGGGCCTGGGTGAGGAACTTGTCGAGCGTTCCGTCGCCCAGTTTCAGGTCCTTGCTCAGCTTCTTCACGAGCTCGGACGACTCGGTGAAGCCATCGCGCCTGCCGCCCAGTCCGTCCGCCGTGGCCTGCAACGCCCTGCCGTACAGCTCGGTCTGGGCGAGCCAGGGCTCGGAGTCGGTGGCGAAGCCCTTGTCCACGCGCTCCCTGATCGTCTTCGGTGCCCCGGCGAGCACGTCGGCGTAGGCGCGCAGGTCGGCGACGGCGGCCTTCTTGTCCCCGGCCTTCCACCTGTCCTGGAACTCCCTGAGCTCGGCGGCGAGGCGTGGCGCCGTCCACGAGCTCATGTCGAAGAACGCGAGCAGAGCCGTCCGCACCTGCTCGTCACCGCCGGCGAGGAGGTTCGCGTAGCCGAGCTCCGCCGCGTCCTCGTCGTACATGCCGACGTTCCAGGCGTAGTCGGCCATCTCGAACATCGCGACGCGGCTCGCGTAGGCCTGGCTCATCGGGTTGGAGAGCAGGCCGACGACGCTGAGCCCCGGTTCGCGGCCGGAGTACGAGCCGAGCAGCAGCCGTCCCTTCGCGTCCGGGAAGTCGGCGACGGGGTAGTTGTCCCAGATCAGGGTCTTGCGGCCCCACAGCTGCTCGGCGCGCGTGGAGTGGGCCTTGGTGATCGTCGTGGGTACGACCGCCGTGCCGGTCCACATGACCACGACGGACTTGTCGAGGTTGTCGCGGAAGACGCTCTTGTAGGGGGTCTGGTTGATGTCGCCGTACTCGGTGAGGACGGTGATCAGCGGCCCGGAGTCCGGCAGCTGGTTCCGCACGGTCAGCGCGGTGTCGTTGAGCAGGTCGTTCTGCGCGCGTGCCGCGTTCTCCTGGTTGGGCGGGCCGTACGCGTCGCGGTCCTCCTGGCAGTTCCACTTGCCGTAGTCGATGTCGTCCAGCAGCAGCGCGAACGATCTGATGCCCGCGCTGTGCAGCTGGGTCAGCTTGGCCTGGACGGCGTCGCGGTCGGCGTCCTTCGAATAGCACATCGACAGGCCCGGAGCGAGCGAGTAGGTGAACTTCACGTGCCCGGCGGCGGCGCGTTTCGCCAGCTCAGCGATCTGGGCGAGGCGATCCTCAGGGTAGGGGTCGCGCCAGCGTTCGCGGTGGAACGGGTCGTCCTTCGGCGCGTAGACGTAGGAGTTGAACTTGACCGTGGCGGCGAAGTCGAGCTGGGCCTGCTGCTCGGCGTAGGTCCACTGCCGTCCGTAGAAGCCCTCGACGATCCCGCGCTGCGGCAGCGACGGCCGGTCGTCGATCTTGACGCCCGCGAGCTTGCCCTGCCGCACCAGCTGGCGGAGGGTCTGCGCGGCGTAGAACGCACCCGCGGGGTCC
This sequence comes from Lentzea sokolovensis, assembly GCF_033949975.1. Lineage (NCBI taxonomy): Bacteria > Bacillati > Actinomycetota > Actinomycetes > Pseudonocardiales > Pseudonocardiaceae > Lentzea > Lentzea sokolovensis. The sequence goes on along the minus strand of NZ_JAXAVU010000009.1, from coordinate 2,715 downwards.
GCGCTCGCCACGCTCACCTCGGTGGACCCGACCGTGATCCGGTAGGCCTCCGCCGAGAGTCCCTTGTCGGTGCTGAACCGGATCTTCAGCGCGGCGCTGCCGGTACCACCCGCGAGCGCCTTCTCGACGACCTGCCTCGTGCTCGCCTCGACATCGCCCTCGATGGTCACCGAGGCGGGGATCGGCACGTCCTCCGTCACACGTTCGAGCGTGTGCGGCGTCGGCCACACCATCACGTCGGTCGCACGGTTCGGAACCGCGTCGTCACCCTTGGTGCGGTAGACCAGAACTCCGGCGACGACGGTCGCGGCCACCACGATCACGGCCACCACGAGGCCCGTTCTGCGCATGCCGATCAGTGTGCAGGAGGGAGGTCGGGTAAGTGTGTGCCCAGTTGTCCACAGCTGGGGACAACACTGTGGGCAACTCGAACGTTTGTTCGATCAGGACCCTTCGCTACACTTGCGTCGGACCTCGTGCGGCACACATCTCGCGAACCTCCCCAGGGCCGGAAGGCAGCAAGGATAAGCGGGCTCTGGTGGGTGCACGGGGTCCCCTTTTTGTGTCGGTGGCCACCGGTACTGTTCCGGGCGTGGCGCTCGCTCTGTATCGCAAGTACCGTCCGGCCACGTTCTCCGAGGTCGTTGGCCAGGAGCACGTGACCGATCCGCTGCGCGTCGCTCTGTCGGCAGGCCGGGTGAACCACGCGTACCTGTTCAGTGGCCCCCGCGGCTGCGGCAAGACGTCGTCGGCCCGCATCCTCGCCCGCTCGCTGAACTGCGTGAAGGGCCCGACGCCCGACCCGTGCGGCGAGTGCAACAGCTGCATCGGCCTCGCGCCGAACGGCACCGGCAGCGTCGACGTCGTGGAACTGGACGCGGCCTCGCACGGCGGTGTGGAAGACGCCCGTGATCTCCGCGACAAGGCCTTCTACGCCCCGGCGGAGTCCAAGTACCGCGTCTTCATCATCGACGAGGCGCACATGGTCACCACGCAGGGCTTCAACGCCCTGCTGAAGATCGTGGAAGAGCCTCCAGAGCACCTGATCTTCATCTTCGCGACGACCGAGCCGGACAAGGTCCTCCCGACCATCCGCTCGCGCACGCACCACTACCCGTTCCGCCTGATCCCGCCCGGCGTCATGCGCTCGCTGCTGGAACGCAACTGCGCCGCGGAAGGCGTGGCCGTAGAACCCTCCGTCTTCCCGCTGGTGATCCGCGCGGGCGGCGGCTCGGCCCGAGACACCCAGTCCGTCATGGACCAGCTGCTCTCCGGCGCGGGCTCGGACGGCGTCAAGTACGAGCGGGCCATCTCACTCCTGGGCGTCACCGACTCGGCCCTGATCAACGACGTGGTGGACGGCCTCTCCGCAGGCGACGGCGCCGCCGTCTACGGCACCATCGACCGCCTCGTGGACGCAGGCCACGACCCCCGCCGCTTCGCCTCGGACCTGCTCGACCGCCTCCGCGACCTGGTCCTGCTCTGCGCCGTCCCGGACGCGGCCGAACGCAACCTGGTGAGCGCCCCGGACGACGAAGTGGCCATCATGGCGGCCCAGGCAGAACGAATCGGCCCGGCGGCCCTGACCCGCTACGCCGAGATCGTCCACGCCGGCCTCGTCGACATGCGCGGCGCCACCGCCCCCCGCCTCCTGCTGGAGCTGCTCGTCTCCCGCATGCTCCTGCCGTCGGTGAGCCAGTCGGAAGCCGCTCTCCTCCAACGCCTGGAACAGCTGGAACGCCGCCCCCCGGCAGCGATCGCAGCGGCCTCGGGCGAAGCCCCGCCTCAAGCAGGCGCCCCGGTCTTCACCCGCAGGTCCCAGCAACCGGCAGAACCCGCGGAGCCCGAACAGCCAAGGCAACAGGAACCGCCCCGAGCGGCCCCGGTTCAGGCTCAGCCCGCAGCCGCCGTCGCCCCCACTCCGGCACCGGCCGCGGTAGCCGCGCCCACTCCGTCACCGGTTCCCGCTGTGGCACAGCCCGCGCCCGCAGCCGCAGTCACGGCACCCGTCGCACCGCCACAGCCCGCAGCCTCAACGGCCGGCGGCGGCACCATGGACGCGACGGCGGTCCGCCGAATCTGGTCAGAACTGCTCGCCGCGGTCCGCGCGACCAGCCGAAGCACCGAGGCGATGCTGACCAACGCCATGGTCAGCGAGGTGGACGGCAACGTCGTCACGATCACCCACACATCGGCCCCCCTGGCCCGCCGCCTGGCCGAGTCCCGCAACACCGAGGCCATCGCCACGGCCCTCTCCTCAGTGCTCGGCGGCACCTGGCAGGTCCGCTGCACCCACGGCACCCCGGGCGCAGCCGCACAACAATCAACCCCGGCCAAGGCGGCCCGCCCGGCCCCCACCCGCCCGAGCCAGGCGCAGAACCAACAGTCCCGCCCCCAGCCGGAACCACAACAAAGCCAGGCCCCCCGCCCGCCGGTGGACGACGTCCCACCTCCGCCGGAGCCCCCGGAGCCCGACGACCCGCTCCCGCCGGAACCGGACGACGAAGAAGCAATGCTGGCCGAGGCCGCCCGCCCGGTAGATCCAGGCACGGTGAACGAGGTCCAGGCCAAGGACCCGGAGTCGGTACTGCTCCAACTCCTGGCCGACGAACTGGGCGCCCGCCCGCTGAAGAAGGCCTAGCCACCACCCGCGAAGCCACGGCAAGCCCACGCCCGCAGCGATGCCGGAGGCGAGCCGTCCTTACCGTGCGGTCC